>JAGWAR010000036.1:0-5381 GCA_021296325.1 Alphaproteobacteria bacterium | reverse complement strand
AATTTTCGGTAGTTTACCGCCGTTTTACGCCCATTTCGGTGGTGGCGCGCCGCCCCGCGTTGGGGGCGGCGCCACAGACGCAAAAAGGCTGGGCCTAGCCCTCCGGAAGGGCCGGCATTTCCTCCGGAGGCTCTACGGATTCGGGCTTTTCGGCCGTTACCTGCCGGTCCCGCTCGGACGCGACTTCTTTCAACCGGTTCATGACGCTGCCGGTGCCGGCCGGGATCAACCGCCCGACGATGACGTTTTCCTTGAGCCCCATCAGGTCGTCGATTCGGCCGGAAACGGCGGCTTCCGTAAGGACTCGCGTCGTTTCCTGGAAGGAGGCCGCCGAGATGAAGGAGTTCGTCTGCAAGGAGGCTTTCGTGATCCCCTGCAGAACCGGACTTCCCTTCGCCGGCTTGCCGCCATCCGCCTCGATGCGGGCGTTTTCAGCGGCAAATTCCAGCCGGTCGACCTGTTCGCCGACCAGCATCGTCGTATCGCCCGAATCCTCGATCTCCACCTTCTGCAGCATCTGGCGGACAATAACCTCGATATGCTTGTCGTCGATCCGCACGCCCTGCAACCGGTAGACCTCCTGAATCTCGTTGACGAGGTAGGCGGCCAGAGCCTCAAGGCCCATGACCTTCAGGATGTCATGGGGCACCGGGTTACCGTCCATAAGCGGGTCGCCCTTGCGGATAAAGTCCCCCTCCTGAACGGTGATGTGCTTCCCCTTCGGGATAAGGTACTCGACCGGTTCCCCTTCGCCACTTTCCGGAGTAACGATGACCCGGCGCTTCGACTTGTAGTCCTTGCCGAATTCCACATGGCCGTCGATATCGCTGATGATGGCGTATTCCTTCGGCTTGCGTGCCTCGAAAAGCTCGGCCACCCGCGGCAGACCACCGGTGATATCACGGGTCTTCGCCGATTCCATCGGGATGCGTGCCAGCACGTCCCCGGCATGCACTTCGGCGCCCGGATCCACGTTCAGGATCGCGCCGACCGACATGAAGTAGCGGGCCTCCTTGCCGTTCGCCAGGGTGACGACCTCGCCCTTTTTGTCGCGAAGCGTGATCCGCGGCTTCAGGTCCGAGGCACGCGGCAACTGCTTCCACTCCGTCACCACCTTGCTGGCAATGCCCGTCGCCTCGTCGAGAACCTCGCGCATCGAAATGCCTTCGACAAGATCGACGTAACTCGCCGTTCCTTCTTTTTCCGTGATGATCGGGATCGTGTAGGGGTCCCATTCCGCAAGCTTGTCGCCTTTTTTGACGCTTGCGTTGTCGTCAAGCAGCAGCCTGGCACCATAGGGCACGCGGGACGTTGCGCGTTCCCTCCCTTCGGAATCGATGATGACAAGTTCCGTGTTCCGGCTCATGACCACCGGACGACCCGAACTGTCCGTCACGACGTTCCGGTTCTTGACCTTAAGCTTCCCTTCATAGGCTGATTCGATCGACGACTGTTCCGCACCACGTTGCGCCGCGCCGCCGATATGGAACGTCCGCATCGTAAGCTGCGTTCCCGGCTCGCCGATCGACTGGGCCGCGATGACCCCTACCGCCTCGCCGATGTTGACGGGCGTTCCGCGAGCCAGGTCGCGGCCATAGCACTGGATGCAGACGCCGCTTTGCAATTCGCAGGTCAGCACGGAACGAATCTTGACGGATTCGACGCCGGCGCGGGTAATCGCCTCGACCGCGGGCTCGTCAATCATCTGGCCCGCCGGGTGAATGACGTTGTCATTCAACGGATCGACCACGTCTTCGGCCCCGATGCGCCCCAAAATCCGGTCAGCCAGGGGAACGATCTCGTTTCCGCCCTCAACGACCGCACGAATGGTCAGGCCTTCCGTCGTACCGCAATCCGGTTCCGTGATGATGCAGTCCTGGGCAACGTCGACCAGGCGCCGCGTCAGGTAACCCGAATTCGCAGTCTTCAATGCCGTATCGGCAAGGCCTTTCCGCGCACCATGGGTCGAGTTGAAGTATTCAAGGACGGTCAGCCACTCCTAGAAGTTCGAAATGATCGGCGTTTCGATGATTTCACCCGAAGGCTTCGCAATCAAGCCGCGCATGCCGGCAAGCTGTTTCATCTGGGCAGCCGAACCACGCGCACCGGAATCGGCCATCATGTAGACGGAATTTACCGGCCGGCCATCGCCGGTTGACGAGATTTCCTTCATCATCGCGTCCGCCACCTTGTCCGTGCAGCGGGACCAGGCATCGATGACCTTGTTGTATTTCTCGCCCTGGGTGATCAGGCCGTCGAGATATTGCTGTTCGTGTTCTTTTACCTGATCGTGGGTTTCCTGAACGAACGCCTCCTTCGACTTCGGAATCACCAGATCGTCCTTGCCGAAGGAAATGCCCGCCATGCAAGCCTGGCCGAAACCAAGCTGCATCAGCCTGTCGGCAAAGATGACGAGGTTTTTCTGCCCGCAATGCCGATAGACCATGTCAATGACGTGGCTGATCTCGCGCTTCGTCAACAGCCGGTTGATCAGGTCGAATTTTACCTCCGGATGCCGCGGCAGAATTTCGGAAAGCAGCATGCGGCCCGGCGTCGTTTCGACGATGGTCGTGATCGGTTCGTTGTCGTCATCGACGCCCTTGTAACGCGCCTTGACCCGGCTATGGAGCGTGACGGCGCCGGCATCCAGGGCCTGGCGGATTTCGTTCACGTTTGCGAAAACCATGCCTTCGCCCGGCTGGCCCACGAGGTCCAGCGTCAGGAAGTAAAGTCCCAGCACGATGTCCTGGGACGGCACGATGATCGGCTTGCCGTTCGCCGGACTCAGGATGTTGTTCGTTGACATCATGAGGACGCGGGCTTCCAGCTGCGCCTCCAGCGACAGCGGCACGTGCACGGCCATCTGGTCGCCGTCGAAGTCGGCGTTGAAGGCCGTGCAGACGAGCGGGTGGAGCTGGATCGCCTTGCCTTCGATGAGGACTGGCTCGAACGCCTGCACGCCGAGGCGGTGCAAGGTCGGCGCCCGGTTCAGCAGTACCGGATGCTCGCGGATGACCTCTTCCAGAATGTCCCAAACTTCCGGGCGCTCCTTCTCGACCATCCGCTTGGCGGCCTTGATGGTGGCCGCCATGCCGTAGAGTTCGAGCTTCGAGTAAATGAACGGCTTGAAGAGCTCGAGTGCCATCTTCTTCGGCAGGCCGCATTGGTGCAGCAGCAGTTCCGGGCCGACCACGATGACGGAACGGCCGGAATAATCGACGCGCTTACCAAGCAAGTTCTGGCGGAACCGGCCCTGTTTGCCCTTCAGCATGTCCGAAAGCGATTTCAGCGGGCGCTTGCTGGCGCCGGCGAGCGGACGGCTGCGCCGGCCGTTATCGAACAGCGCGTCCACCGCTTCCTGCAGCATGCGCTTTTCGTTGCGGACGATGATGTCCGGTGCCCGAAGTTCGATCAGCCGCTTCAGACGGTTGTTCCGGTTGATCACGCGACGGTATAGGTCGTTCAGGTCCGACGTCGCGAAGCGGCCGCCATCCAGCGGCACCAGCGGACGCAGTTCCGGCGGAATGACCGGGACCACTTCCAGGATCATCCATTCCGGCCGGGCGCCAGAGGCCAGAAAGGCCTCGATCAGTTTCAGCCGTTTTACAAACTTTTTCCGCTTCGCCTCGGAACTGGTCGCTTTCAAATCGGCCTTTAGGGTTTCCCTGGATTCCTCGAGGTCGATGGCCGCCAGCATCGTTTGCAGCGCCTCCGCGCCGATGGCCGCCGTAAAGGAATCCGGCCCGTATTCCCCCTTGGCTTCAAGATATTCTTCTTCCGTCAGCAATTGGTGCAGCTGGAGCGGCGTCAGCCCCGGCTCGATCACGACGTAGTTTTCGAAATAGAGAATTCGCTCGATATCCTTGAGGGTCATATCCAGCAGAAGCCCCATCCGGCTCGGCAGAGATTTCAGAAACCAGATATGGGCCACCGGCGAGGCAAGCTCGATATGCGCCATGCGCTCGCGGCGAACCTTCTGCAGGGTCACTTCGACACCGCATTTTTCGCAGATGATGCCGCGATACTTCATGCGACGGTATTTGCCGCACAGGCACTCGTAATCCTTTACGGGCCCGAAGATGCGCGCGCAGAAGAGTCCGTCCCGCTCCGGCTTGAAGGTCCGGTAGTTGATCGTTTCCGGCTTCCGGATTTCGCCATAGGACCAGGAGCGGATACGCTCGGGGCTTGCGATCGAGACCTGGATCTGATCAAAGCTTTGAGCAACGCTCGTCTGGCCAAAAATCTTCATCAATTCATTCATCAAGGGTCTCCTGGGGGTCCCTAGTTATCCGGCTGAGGATCAGTAATCCTTCTGGATTAATTCAACGTTCAGGCAGAGCGACCGCATTTCCTTCACCAGCACGTTGAAGGATTCCGGTATGCCCGCCTCGAAGGTATCGTCACCGCGCACGATTGCTTCGTAGACCTTCGTGCGGCCGGAAACGTCATCGGACTTGACGGTCAGCATTTCCTGAAGCGTGTAGGCAGCGCCATACGCCTCAAGCGCCCAGACTTCCATTTCACCGAAGCGCTGGCCACCGAACTGCGCCTTGCCGCCCAGGGGCTGCTGGGTAACGAGGCTGTAGGGTCCAATGGAACGGGCATGGATCTTGTCGTCCACCAGATGGTGGAGTTTCATCATGTAGATGTAGCCGACGGTTACCTTGCGCTTGAACGTTTCACCCGACCGCCCGTCGACAAGCGTAACCTGGCCGGACGTATCGAGACCGGCCTCCTTCAGCATTGCGACGATGTCCTCTTCGCGCGCGCCGTCGAACACCGGTGAAGCCATTGGCACGCTGCGCCGCAAATTACCGGCGAGTTCATCCAGTTCCTCGTCCGAAAGCTCACTGAAGTCCTTCTTCTGCTCCGGCCCATAGAGCTCGACAAGCCGCTTGCGGATTTCATCGTATTTCTTGTTCTGCCGGACCTGATCCAGCAACGCGCCGAGCTGCCGCCCGAGACCGGCGGACGCCCATCCGAGGTGGGTTTCAAAAATCTGGCCCACGTTCATGCGCGAAGGCACGCCCAAGGGGTTCAGGACGACGTCGACCGGGGTCCCGTCTTCCAGATAGGGCATGTCCTCGATCGGTACAATCTTCGAGATCACGCCCTTGTTGCCGTGGCGGCCGGCCATCTTGTCGCCCGGTTGCAGTTTCCGCTTCACGGCGACGAAGACCTTCACCATTTTCATCACGCCTGGCGGCAGTTCGTCGCCGCCTTGGAGCTTTTCGATCTTGCTCTGGAAGCGCGCCTCGAGGCGGGCGACGCTTTCATCGAACTGCTTCCCGAGCGCCTCGATCTGGGACATCAGCTTCTCGTTCTTGAGATTGATCTGTCGCCACTGGCCGGGGTGCAGCTTGTCGAGCACGGCATCCGTG
>JAGWAR010000035.1:6555-9506 GCA_021296325.1 Alphaproteobacteria bacterium | reverse complement strand
TGGCTCCGCCGCCCAGTCCATGTATCCTTCCGTTAACAGGGAGAATTATTCCGTCCCATCAACGGGGATCGTCACGCCTGATTCCTTCTGAAAGCTGAAGCCGGCCTGAAAACTGACGACATCCCGGGTTTTTGCTGCCGGGCGATGCGTGACCAAGACAAACACCTCACCCCGGCGGGTGTAGTCGCCTGCCTCCCGAATGGGCCGCGAGGCGATGTAGCAAACCATCGCGTCGTTCTCGGTGTAGTAATAGGCGCCCCACAGCTTGAACGTGCCGAGGCTTTTGATTTCCCCCGCCAGTGCCGGGCCGAAAAGGACAAAGAACCCCGCGAGAAGAAGAAACAGCCTGCTTCCCCTGCGCAGTTTTCGGGGGTTTTTCTCCTTTCTTCTCCACGGATTGCTCATCGACTTCCAACGCCTCGCCAGTTTAGGTATGAAGTCCCTCCCGGCGCTTCTGCCGGGAGTGGATCCTAGTGTCATACGAGATTGGACCGGGAAAACCAAGATGCGAGCCATTCTTTGCCGGGAATGGGGGCCGCCCGAAAAACTGCGCCTCGAAGAAGTGCCGTCGCCGGCGTTGCACCCGAACGGGGTCCGCATCCGGATCGAGGCGGCGGGTATCAATTTTGCCGATTTGCTGCTGATTTCCGGCCAATACCAGGAAAAACCGGCGTTTCCTTTCAGCCCCGGCCTCGAAGTGGCAGGCCTCGTCACGGAGTGCGGCACGACCGTCACGACGCTTGCCCCCGGCCAGCGGGTCATGGCCGTCGTCGCGCAGGGTGGCTTCGCCGAAGAGGTGGTGGCGGAAGCCTCGGCCGTTTTCCCCATTCCCGATCGCCTCGATTTCATCCACGCGGCGGGGTTTCCCGTCGCCTATGGCACCTCCCACGGCGCCCTGGCCTGGCGGGCGGGGCTTGAGCCCGGCGAAACCCTGCTGGTGAACGGGGCGGCCGGCGGGGTGGGCCTGACCGCGGTCGAGATCGGCAAGGCGATGGGGGCCCGGGTCATCGCCACCGCCGGCGGTGAGGCAAAGCTGCGCCTGGTGGGCGAGCACGGGGCGGATTGCTGCATTGATTCGAGGGCGGAGGACATCCGCGCCCGCGTCAAGGAACTGACGGACGGACGGGGGGCCGACGTCGTTTACGATCCGGTCGGCGGCTCGGTCTTCGAAGCCTCGCTCCGCGCCACCGCCTGGGGCGGCCGTATTTTGCTGATCGGCTTCGCCAGCGGCGAAGTGCCGCAGATTCCGGCGAACGTCCTGCTGGTCAAGAACATTGCCGTCCACGGCTATGTCTGGGGCGGCTACGTGCAGCGGACGCCGGAGCGGGTACGCGATTCCCTCGCCCAGCTGCTTGGCTGGTGGGAGGAGGGCAAACTCCGGCCCCACGTCTCGGAGACACTGCCGTTGGAGCGGGCGGTGGACGCCCTTAACCTGTTGAAAACGCGCCGCTCGACCGGGAAAGTCGTGCTGACACCGAAAGGTGGATAAGCTTGGGTAGAGCGCGTTGACAGGGCCTAGGAGGCGGCCTATCAACAGGCAAAACGCTGGCCTTCGGCCAGACGACGCGGGGAAGGAAGCAACATGTCTTCGAAGGTCTATCCGGACGCGAAAGCCGCCCTTGAGGGGCTTCTTTTCGACGATATGACGGTCCTGGCTGGCGGTTTTGGCCTGTGCGGGATTCCGGAACACCTGATTGCCGCGATCCGCGATTCCGGGGTCAAGGGCCTGACCATCGTTAGCAACAATTGCGGCATCGACGGTTTCGGTCTCGGCATCCTGCTCGAGACCCGTCAGATTCGCAAAATGGTTTCTTCCTATGTCGGCGAAAACAAGCTGTTTGAACAGCTTTACCTGAGCGGCGAACTTGAGCTTGAATTCAACCCGCAAGGCACGCTGGCCGAACGCATCCGCGCCGGTGGTGCTGGCATTCCCGCTTTCTTCACGAAGACCGGTTTCGGTACGGTCATTGCCGAGGGTAAGGAAACGCGCGAATTCGACGGCGAACACTACGTCATGGAACGCGGCATTGTCGGCGATCTCGCCATCGTGAAGGCGTGGAAGGGCGATACGGAAGGCAATCTCATCTACCGAAAGACGGCCCGCAACTTCAACCCAATGATGGCGACGGCCGCCAAAGTCACCGTTGCCGAAGTCGAACATCTCGTTGATCCTAGCGACATGGATCCGGATCAAATCCATACTCCCGGCATCTTCGTCCAGCGAATCCTGAAGGGTGCCCATTTCGAGAAACGAATCGAACGCCGGACGACACGGCCGCATCCCGAAAAAGCGGCTTAAGGGAGAACAGCGATGCCCTGGTCACGCGACGACATGGCGCAACGTGCCGCAAAGGAACTCCGGGACGGTTACTACGTCAATCTGGGGATCGGCATGCCGACCCTGGTGGCGAACTTCATCCCGGAAGGCATGACGGTCACCCTGCAGAGCGAGAACGGCATGCTCGGCATGGGCCCCTATCCTTACGAAGGTGAGGAAGACCCGGACCTCATCAACGCCGGCAAGGAAACGATTTCCGAACTCGATACCAGCAGCTACTTCGACAGCGCCACATCCTTTGGCATGATCCGCGGTGGCCACATTGACCTTTCGATTCTTGGCGCCATGCAGGTTGCCGAGAATGGTGACCTTGCCAACTGGATGATTCCCGGAAAAATGGTGAAGGGCATGGGTGGCGCCATGGATCTCGTCGCCGGCGTCAAAAGGGTTGTCGTCATGATGGACCACAACGCAAAAGAT
Organism: Alphaproteobacteria bacterium; assembly: GCA_021296325.1. Taxonomy (GTDB): domain Bacteria; phylum Pseudomonadota; class Alphaproteobacteria. Next base: position 6,748 of record JAGWAR010000035.1, on the reverse strand, counting down.
GGCTCGCCGAAACTTCTGAAAAATTGCGTTCTGCCGCTGACGGGAACGGGCGTTGTCGACATGGTGATCTCGGACGTTGGCGTCTTCGAGATCACCGAGAAGGGTATGGTGCTTACCGAATGCGCACCGGGGATCAGCGTCGAGGAAATCCGCACGCGCACCGAGGCCGGCTTTACCGTCGCCGAGGGGCTGG
>JAGWAR010000035.1:0-6461 GCA_021296325.1 Alphaproteobacteria bacterium | reverse complement strand
GGAAGCAAACGCAACGATGACGCCGGAACCAACCATTCTCCCTTCCTCGTCGAGGATGGCGCCCCCCTTGATGAACTTGCCTTCTTCATGAAGTTTTCGCACCCCGGCAAGATGTGCGTCGCGCACCTTCATGCGGCGCTCAAGCGCGCCTTCATCCGTTCCATCCTTGGCAATCACCAGAAACTGCATATGGTTTCCTCCCGGATTCGCACCCTTTCGGGCCCTTAAAAATACCACTCCGCCTTCTCCACGCCGGCCCGGCGGCCATTGCCGGAAGGCGGGGCGAATCGTAAGGTCAAAGAATGCCCAACCTGCCCTTTCCCCGCAAACCGCTTTCCACACCCGTCCAGGGAGCCCTTTGGATGACGGTGGCCTCGGCCGCCTTCGCCGTGCTTATCGGGCTCATCCGCTATCTCGCCGAACAATACGACCAGCACCCCTTCGAGATCGCCTTTTTCCGGAACTTCTTCGGGCTGGTCTTCATGTTGCCCTGGCTCCTCCGGGCCGGCTTCAGCGCGCTCAAGACAGAACGGCTTGGCCTCTACACGATCCGAAGCGGCCTCGGGCTCATCGCCATGCTGGCCTGGTTCACGGCCGTAACGATGATGCCGCTCGCCGAGGCCGTTGCCCTTAGCTTCACGGTGCCGCTTTTCGCCACCGCCACAGCGCCCTTCTTCCTGAACGAGCGGGTCGGCTGGCGGCGTTGGAGCGCAACGGTGGCCGGTTTCGCGGGCGCGATGATCCTGCTTCGCCCCGGCATCGGCATTATCGATCCGGCTGCCCTGCTCGTGCTTACGGCGGCACTTGCCTGGGCTGCCACCGTTATCCTGATCAAGCTTTTGTCGCAAACCGAATCGGCGAACGCCATGGTTACCTACATGGTCCTGTTCCTGACCCCGGCTTCGCTGATCCCGGCACTTTTCGTCTGGAAGACCCCCGTCCTGGAGGAATGGCCGGTACTGATCGCGCTCGGCGCGACGGCCACCATCGGGCATCTGACGATGACGCGCGCTTTCGCGGTGACGGACGTGACGGCGGTTTTGCCTTTCGACTATCTCCGCCTTCCCTTCGTCGCGGTTATCGGTTTTCTTGTATTCGCGCAGGTACCGGATCTCATGACGTGGGTTGGCGGGGTCGTTATCGCGCTTTCCGCCATCTACATCGCGGAACGCGAGGCACGCCTTAAACGGACGGCGATTACGCCGGCTTCAGCGGCGGCCATCGAGGGCACCGGTCCCACTGTCATCCAGAACGCCCCGGAGGCGGGCGCGTCCGATTCGCAGAAACCAAAAGACGAAACATGAAACGGCGTGCGTTTTGGTGATTACTTCTCGCGCTCGGGCGCAAGTTCGTCAATCCGGCGCGCCAGATCGATGTCTTTCCGGGTAAGCCCATCGGCATCGTGCGTGCTTAGGATAATTTCGACCCGGTTGTAGACGTTGAACCATTCCGGATGATGATCGGCCTTCTCGGCCAGAAGCGCAACGCGAGCCATGAAGGCGAACGCTTCCGAAAAATCAGCAAAATGAAACGTCTTGCGGATAGCATCGCGCTCTTCGTGTTCGATCCAGCCATGGATCTCGTGCAGCGCCGTCGCGCGGTCCATACCAACCAGTTTCTTGGACATGCATTGTCTCCCTGAACGTCACCAACAGGATGGCCCCTGAAAAGACGAAGATCAAGGAAAGCCCGTTAGAGAAGCGCGTGCACGCCGGCACGGACCACCGGTACCACCTCTTTCTCGAACCAGGGGTTGTTCCTAAGCCACCGCCGGTTGCGCGGGCTTGGGTGGGGCAACGGGTAGGCATGCGGGGCAAATTCCCGCCAGGCGCGGACCGCCTCCGTCACCGTGGGCCGCGCGCCATCGCCCAGATAGCGGGTGTGTGCGTAACGCCCGAAAAGCAGGGTGAGTTCGATCTTCGGCATTTTCTGCAGTAAAACGTCGTGCCATTTGGGGGCACATTCCGGACGCGGCGGCAGATCGCCCCCCGCCCCTTTGCCGGGATAGCAAAACCCCATCGGCACGATGGCAATCCGACTTTCATCGTAAAACGTGTCGCGATCAAGATCGAGCCATTCGCGCAACTTGTCGCCGGAAGCATCGTTCCAGGGAATGCCGCTTTCGTGCACGCGCGTGCCGGGCGCCTGACCGATGATCAGAATGCGCGCCGTCACGCTGGCCCGCAAAACCGGTTTTGGCGCAAAGGGAAGGTGTGCCTTGCAGAGATCGCAGGCGCGGACCTTGCGAAGCAGTGCATCGAAAGCTGCCGTCATGCCGATGCTTTTTTCAAAAGCTCCTTCACATAGGCCGGTACGATCTCCGTCGCCGGCCCATAGCGCTGCTCTTCAAAAAAGGAACGCCCCTCGGAAGGCTCTATGTTGAGCTCGATGGTTTGCGTGCTGCCGCGCCCGCGCACTTCCTGCACGAACCCGGCGGCCGGATAGACGTTGCCCGACGTACCGATCGAAAGGAAAAGGCCGCACGCATCAAGACCAGCATAAATCCGGTCCATTTCAAAGGGCATCTCGCCGAACCAGACGACGTGGGGCCGCAAGCCGCCGGCGCGCATGCATGCCAGGCAGGGCAGCTCGAGCGCGAGATCGAAATTGCAGTCGAAGACGGACCCGCAGGCACCGCAACGCGCCTTCAGAAGCTCCCCATGCATATGAATCACGTTTTTCGAACCGGCGCGCTCGTGCAGATTATCGATGTTCTGGGTGACGATCAGCACCTCGCCGGGCCATCGGTCTTCGAGTTCGACCAGCGCCACATGGGCGGCGTTGGGACAAATGTCCGCGGCCAGCAGGCCCCGTCTCCGGTCGTTGTAAAAGGCGTGAACCCGCTTTGGATCGCGCTGGAAACCTTCCGGGGTGGCGACGTCCTCAAGGGCCACTTTGGCCCAGATGCCGTCCTTGTCCCGAAAGGTGGAAAGCCCGGATTCCTTCGAGATTCCGGCGCCCGTCAGCACCACGATGGATGGGCTTTTCGCTGCTTCCATGACGGCGTAATACTAGCGGCAATTCGAAAAAAGGAGATAGGGGTGATCCGCGTTCTTTTCGTCTGCATGGGCAACATCTGCCGCTCACCAACCGCCGAGGGCATCTTTCGCGCGATGGCCGAAGAAGCCGGGATCGCCCATCTCGTTGACATCGATTCGGCGGGAACCCACGGTTACCACGTCGGCGAACCCCCCGACCCCAGGGCCCAGGATGCGGCCCGTGACCGGGGCATCGAAATCGGCAACCTTCGCGCCCGGCAATTCCAGAAGGACGATTTCCAGGATTTCGATTACGTGCTGGCGATGGACCGGCAGAACCACGCCATCCTGCTGGACCTTTGCCCGTCCGAATACCGGGACCGGCTGCATCTTTTCCTGAGTTTTGCGGCGGAAACGCGGGTGCGCGACGTCCCCGATCCTTACTACGGCAACATCGACCGTTTCGACCGGGCGCTTGACCTGATCGAACAGGGAGCAGCCGGGCTTCTGACCGAGATCCAGACGGCCCTGCATGCCGCGAAGGCATGAAGGACGTCGAAGCCGTCATTGCCAAACACGCCGGCAAACGTCCCCGGCATCTTGTGCCGCTTTCCGGAGGGTCCATCGCGCCGGTTTACCGGGTTGATTTCGAAGGTGGCGAGCGCCTCGTCGCCAAGTTCGGCACGGAGGGAAGCGGGCTCGCCCTCGAAGGGCGCATGCTGCGCTATCTCGCCGCAAAAAGCCGGCTTCCGGTACCAGCGGTCCTTCACGCCGACGACCGGCTGTTGCTGATGAACTACGTCGAAAGCTCGGGCGCTATCACGGCCTCCGTTGAAGAGGACGCAGCCGAGTTGTTGGCCGATCTTCACGGCATCACGGCGGCACATTTCGGTTTCGAGGAAGCGACGCTGATCGGCGGCCTGCACCAGCCGAATCCTCCGACCGTTTCCTGGCGGGAGTTCTTTCGCGACCAGCGACTTTGCTACATGGCCGGCGAGGCGGCGCAGGCGGGCCGTTTGCCGAAGGCGCTGCTTGGCCGGATCGACTGGCTCGCGGCGCGCCTTGACGAATGGATCGGCGAGGAAGGCCCGCCTTCCCTCATCCACGGCGACCTATGGGGCGGCAACGTGCTGGCACGAAAGGGGCGGATCGCGGCCTTCGTAGACCCCGCCATTTACTTTGCCGACCCCGAGATCGAGCTTGCCTTCTCGACCCTTTTCTCGACCTTCGGCGAGGCTTTTTTCCGCCGCTATGGCGAGATTCGGGGCTTTCGTGAAGGCTTCTGGGAGGACCGGCGCGCGCTTTACAACCTCTACCCGCTGCTGGTCCACGTCCGGCTGTTCGGCGGCGGCTATGTGGATTCCGTCGAGAGAACCCTTTCCCGTTTCGGCGCCTGATCGCTGCTCAGCAAATAATCGGCCTCGGCCCGGTAGATGGACCCGTTGTGCGAGAGCTTGCTCGAGAAAAGCGTGAAGCAATCCACCGCGAACGGCCCTTCACGAAAAGGCTCGTGCACCGAAAGAAAGGACTGCAGTCGCGCCACGTTCTGGCCGCGTAGACGGGCAAGCGTTACATGGGGAACGAATTTCCGTCTCTCCGGTGGCAACCCCGCCCGCACGATGGCGGACTCAATTTTTTCCTGAAGGTGAAGAAGCAGGGGATTGCGTTCGACGCCCACCCAAACCTGGCGGGGGCTCCTGCCATTGCCGAAGAAGCCGAGCCCGCTCAACGACATCGAAAAGGACTGGGCGCGAATGCCCTGCAGGGAATCGTCAACGTCCTCTGCCACGTCTTCCCCTACTTCGCCGATGAAACGCAGCGTCATGTGCAGGTTTTCCGGTCGCACCCACCTGGCGTTGGGCAATCCGGAACAAAGCATCCCCAGCCTGACCTGCACTTCTTCCGGCAGCGCAATTCCAACAAAAAGACGCAGCATCGCCCGTTTTCCTTTCCGCGTTCCTGTCTACGGAGACGGGTTCGGGTGCTCGGTATGAATGGCCTCGATACCCTCCAGAACGTCTTCCGGCAGCGCAAGGGCGGCGCTTTCGATGTCGCCTTGCAATTGCGCCTCCGTCGTCGCCCCGATGATCGTGCTCGTCACGAAGGGGCGGCTGCTCACATAAGCCAACGCCATCGCCGCCGGGGCAAGCCCGTGGGCCCCGGCCAGCGCCACATAGGCCGCCGGCGCTACCTGGGCGCGGGGATTCGTGTAACGGCAGAATTCGGGGAACAGCGTCAGCCTGGCGCCGTGCGGCCGGTTGCCGTCGAGGTATTTTCCCGAAAGCGTACCGAAGGCAAGGGGCGAATAGGCCAGCAAACCGCAACGCTCGCGGATCGCCATTTCCGCTAACCCCACTTCGAAACTGCGGTTGAGCAGGCTGTAAGGGTTCTGGATGCTTTGCATGCGCGCCCATCCCCTTGCCTCGGCAAGCTGCAGATAACGCATCAGTCCCCATGGCGTCTCGTTCGAAACGCCGATCGTGCGAATCTTTCCATCCCGCACGAGATCGTCAAGCACCTCGAGCGTTTCCTCAAGGGGAACGGATTTTTCCTCGACGTGGCGATAGCCAAGCTCGCCGAAGATGTTTGTTGTCCGATCAGGCCAGTGGAGTTGGTAAAGATCGATGTAATCCGTGCACAGACGGCGCAGGCTTCCTTCCACCGCCTCCGTGATGTTGCGGCGATCCAGGCAATGCTTGCCGCCCCGAATGTAGGAAAACCGGGCCTGGCCGACGACTTTCGTGGCAAGCACTATTTTTGATCCAGCTGCCGATATAGGCCTCTGTCCGCCCGCAGGTTTCCTTACGCGGCGGCACGGAATACATTTCCGCCGTGTCGACGAAGTTCACGCCAGCATCCAGCGCCAGGTCGAGTTGGGCATGGGCCTCGCGTTCCGTGTTCTGCTCGCCCCATGTCATCGTGCCCAGGCAAATTGCGCTTACCTGGATTCCGGAGCGGCCGAGCTCGCGCCTTTCCACGTTGTTACGCCTCCTCCGGGGTCTTAGAGAATGTTGAGCACGTTCTCCGGCGGACGGCCCAGGGCCGCCCGGTTGTTGGCGACGACGATGGGTCGCTGAATCAGTTTCGGGTGCTTCACCATGGCGGCGATCAGCCCGTCTTCGTCCAGATGGAGGTCCTTGATGGCCTTGTATTCTTCCTCGTTCGTCCGGATCAGATCCTTCGCCTTCAGCCCAAGTTGGCCCAGCAACCGACGCAATTCCGCAGCCGTCGGCGGCGTTTTCAAATATTCGATCACGACGGTCTTGACCCCGCGTTGCCGCAGGAGATCAAGGGTAGCGCGTGATTTACTACACCGCGGATTGTGGTAAATTACTGCCGACATGCTTTCTCCTTCGATTCCCCGTGTTTATAGCGCGATCCCGGCACATGGGCGACGTTTTCTCCCGTGGTTTTTCGCGGGATGGTTTCTCCTTGCCCTCCTGGCGATGCCCCCCGTCACCCTTGCGGCGGAACCGGCAATGG
>JAGWAR010000014.1:33674-47767 GCA_021296325.1 Alphaproteobacteria bacterium | reverse complement strand
GCCCCCGTCCAGAAGCAGGGCCGCGTTAAGAAGCTTGCCTTCCTCGCGCCAGGGCGCGCCGACGAGAAGGCCGGGCCCGTCCCGGTCAAGATCGGCCGCAAGCTTGTGCACGGCCGCCTCAACCGCGTCCTGAAAAGAAGGTTTCAGCACGAGGTCCTCCGGCGGATAACCGGTCACGACGAGCTCGCTCGCAAGGACGAGGTCGACCCCCTCCTTCGCCGCCTCACGGCAGGCCGCATGGAGTTTGGCGAGGTTCCCGGCCAGGTCACCCACGGTCGGGTTCAGCTGGGCCAAGGCAATCCTAAGGCGGTCGGTCATCGGGTCAGATGGCCTTGTTCGGCGTCTCGGGTCAAGAGCAAGCGATGGCGGGCCGGCACAGCCCTTCGGAAGCTTACGAGGCGGCGGAGACCTGCGAAGCGGCATCCCGCTCTCGCTTCAGGGCCTCGGCAACCAAAAAAGCGAGCTCGAGCCCTTGCGAGGCGTTCAAGCGTGGATCGCAATGGGTGTGGTAACGGTCGGCCAGGCGATCTTCGGTAATTTCCTGGGCGCCGCCGATGCATTCCGTGACGTCCTGACCTGTCAATTCGCAATGTATGCCACCGGCGTAGGTGCCTTCCGCCTGATGGATCGCAAAAAACACCTCGATTTCCTTTAGGATCCGGTCGAACGAGCGGGTCTTGTAGCCGTTCGACGCCTTCACCGTGTTCGCGTGCATCGGATCGCAGGACCAGATCACCTTTCGTCCCTCGCGCTCGACCGCACGGATGAGCTTGGGAAGGCGTTCCCGAATTGCATCGACCCCCATCCGGCTGATCAGGGTGAGACGCCCGGCATCGTTGTTCGGATTCAGGATGTCGATCAAACGAAGCAGTTCATCCGCTTCAAGCTTCGGCCCGACTTTCAGCCCGATGGGGTTGTGCACGCCTCTCAAGAATTCGACATGGGCGCCGTCCTCCTGGCGCGTGCGATCGCCAATCCACAGCATATGGGCCGAACAGTCGTACCAGTCGCCCGTTGTGCTATCGATGCGCGTAAGCGCTTCCTCGTAGCCGAGCAACAGGGCTTCGTGGGAGGTGTAGAAATCCGTCTGGCGAATCTCCGCGGCCGTTTCCGAGGTCAGTCCGCAGGCCCCCATGAAGGCAAGCGTCTCGGTCAGTCGGTCCGCCAGGTCCTGATACTTGGCGCCTTCCTGATTTTCGCCCACGAAGCCAAGATTCCACCGGTGCACCTGATGGAGGTCCGCGTAACCGCCCTGGGCAAAGGCGCGCAGCAAGTTAAGCGTCGCCGCCGCCTGGCTGTATGCCCGCAGCATCCGGGCCGGATCGGGAACGCGCGCGGCCTCCGTAAAGGCCATGCCATTGACGATGTCGCCGCGATAGCAAGGTAGTGTCACGCCGTCCTGGGTTTCCGTTTCGGCCGAACGGGGCTTTGCGAACTGGCCTGCCATGCGGCCGACCTTGACGACCGGGCAGCTGGCCCCGAAGGTCAGCACCACCGCCATCTGCAGCAGGACACGGAACGTATCGCGGATGTTGTCGGCGTTGAATTCGGCGAAGCTTTCCGCGCAGTCCCCACCCTGAAGCAGGAAGGCGCGGCCTTCCGCTACCTCGGCAAGCTGACTGCGAAGGCGGCGCGCCTCGCCCGCGAAGACAAGCGGCGGGTAGCCGCGCAGCGTCTTCTCGACGGCGGCAAGGCTCGCTTCGTCCGGATAGTCAGGCATCTGCCGGGCCGGCTTCTTGCGCCAGCTCGCAGACGACCAGTTCTTCGCCATTTTTCGCACCTCAAACCCGCGCCAGCCCGGTAGATACGCCGGAATCCCCGTTTTTTCCAGTAAAAAGCATCTGAAAACGGCGTGAAGTGCCCGGATTTCCTCAATTTTCTTCGTTGTCGGGCCGAACGGCCTCGAACATGGTCACGAATTCCTCGGCTGCCGTCGGGTGGATACCGACGGTCGCGTCGAAATCTGCCTTCCGCGCGCCGGCCTTGAGGGCAATGGCAAGCGCCTGGACGATCTCCGGCGCATCCTCGCCCACCATGTGACAGCCAAGAACCCGGTCGCTGGCGCGTTCGACGACGAGCTTCATCATGGTCCGGGTCTCCCGGCCGGAAAGCGTGTGTTTCAGGGGCCGGAATTTCGAAAGGTAGACATCAACGGCGTCAAAACGTTCACGTGCCTCCTCCTCGCCGAAGCCCACCGTGCCAATTGGAGGCTGGCTGAAGACCGCCGTCGGCACGCCGGAATGATCCATTGCCCGGGGCTTGCCCCCGTAAAGCGTGTCCGCCAGGGCCCGGCCCTCCCCGATGGCAACCGGGGTAAGGTTCAGACGGTCCGTGCAATCGCCAACGGCGTAAAGGTTCGTCACCGTGCTACGCGACCCTTCGTTCACCCGAATGGCGCCGTTCGGATCAAGGCCGACGCCCAATTCCTCAAGCCCCATTTCTTTCGTGTTGGGAGTGCGCCCCGTCGCGTACATGACGAGGTCGGCTTCGATCACTGTGTGCTGTGCTTGCCCCACGCGTTGCATGTGGAGTTCAAAGCGTTTGTTTTTTTTGTCGATGCGCTGGACGGTCGTGTTTGCCTCGATCTTTATGCCGGCATGCTTCATTTCTTCCGTCAACGTCGCGCGAATGTCCCCGTCGAAACCGCGCAGGATTTGATCGCTTCGGATGATTTCGGTGACTTCGACGCCAAACCGCCGGAAGATGCCGGCAAATTCAACCGCAATATAACCGCCGCCAACGATGGCAATACGCGTGGGCAGTTCCGGCAGGCTCAGCGCCTCGTTCGAGGTGATGGCGTGCGCAATGCCGGGGATGTCAGGAAGGTCCGGCCAAGAACCAGTGGCGATCAAGATGGTTTTGGCCGTAACCGTCCGGCCCGCAATGTCGACGGTGTGCGCATCGACCAGCCGCGCACGGCCTGCAAGCAGTTGCGTACCCGCCTTGTCCAGCATCTCAAGATAGATGCTGTTCAGCCGGTCCAACTCGCGATCCTTCCTTGCGACCAGCCTCGCCCAATCGAAGTCCCGGGGCCCGACCTGCCAGCCGAAGCCGGCCGCGTCCTCGAACGCATCCGCGAAATGGGATCCATAGACGAGAAGCTTCTTCGGCACGCAGCCGCGCAGGACGCAGGTGCCGCCGACGCGATCTTCTTCGCAAATGGCTGTTTTGGCGCCATGGGACGCGGCGCGGCGCGTGGCGGCGACGCCGCCCGAACCGGCACCGATAGTCAAAAGATCAAAATCGAATTTCGCCATGCCTCGGCTTTATTCAACCGTAACGCTTTTCGCAAGGTTCCGCGGCTGATCGACGTTTGTCCCTTTCAGGACGGCGATATGATAGGCGAGCAGTTGCACGGGGATTGCGTAAAGGATCGGTGTCACGAAGGGATCCACCTCGGGAAGTTCGATGGTTGCCGCCGCCACCCTCCCAAGACGTTCCGCGCCGGTCCGGTCGCTCAGGAAAATGACGCGCCCGCCGCGCGCGATGACTTCCTGTACGTTCGAAGCAGTTTTTTCGAAAAGGGGATCACTCGGCGCAATCACGATGATTGGCATACCCTCGTCGATCAGGGCGATCGGGCCGTGCTTCATTTCCCCCGCGGCGTAGCCCTCGGCGTGGATGTAGGAAATTTCCTTCAGCTTCAGCGCACCTTCCAGCGCGATTGGGTAGCTGGTTCCACGTCCGAGATAGAGCACGTCCCGAACGCCAGCGATGTCGTCGGCCAGTCCCTTCAGCCGTTCGTCATGGTTCAGCACTTCGACGGCGCGCGACGGCACCTCGGTCAGGGCCGCCGAGAGCCTTGCTTCGTCCGCATGATCGATGGCCCCACGCGCACGCGCCAGGGCAATCGTGAGGCAGGCCAGCACTGTCAGTTGCGTGGTGAAGGCCTTCGTCGAGGCAACGCCGATCTCGGGCCCTGCATAGGTCAGCAGGCTCGCTTCCGCCTCGCGGGCAAGTGAACTTTCCGCAACGTTGACGAGGGCAAGTGTGTGCTGACCCTGTTTCTTCGCGTAGCGGAGCGCGGCCAGCGTATCTGCCGTTTCACCAGACTGGGAAATGAAAATGGCAAGCCCGCCTTTCGGCATGCCGGCGTTGCGATAGCGGAATTCGGAAGCGATATCGACATCGACGGCAAGGCCGGCGACGGCTTCGAGCCAGTATTTGGCGACCAGCGCAGCATAGAACGAGGTCCCACAGGCAATGATCGTCGCGCGGGAAATACCGGCCAGATCGAAGGGGAGATCGGGAAGGACAATGGTGCGCGTGACCGGGTTCAAAAGCGCGTGCAGCGTGTCCCCGATGACGGCGGGCTGCTCGAAGATTTCCTTCAGCATGAAGTGGGGATAGTTCCCCTTGCCCTCGAGCGCACCGGAGGCCGCGCTTTTCTCGATCTTGCGCTCGATAACGGCATCCGTTTCGTCGTGAATCGTAACCCCGGTCGGGGTGAGGACCGCCCAGTCCCCCTCCTCGAGATAGGTGATCTTCGAGGTAAGTGGCGCCAGGGCCAGCGCGTCGGAGCCGAGATACATCTCGCCATCGCCATAACCGATGGCGAGCGGGCTGCCGCGGCGCGCACCGATCATCAACGAGGATTCGTTGGCGAAGATGACGCCCAGCGCAAAGGCGCCTTCCAGCCGGTGCAGGGTTTTCGCCGTTGCCGCCTCCGGCGTCAGCCCTTCATCAAGGTAATGGGTGATCAGATGGACGATGACCTCGGTGTCCGTATCCGTCTCGAAGTGGATACCAAAACCTTCCAGCTCTTTCCGAAGCGCCTGGAAGTTTTCGATGATCCCGTTATGGACGACGGCAACCTTCGAACTGGCGTGGGGATGGGCGTTGATCTCGTTCGGAATGCCGTGGGTCGCCCACCGCGTGTGTCCGATTCCCGTCTGGCCAGCGATCGGCTCTTTTTCGATGCGCGCCGCCAGATTGACGATGCGCCCTTCGGCGCGGCGGCGTTCGATCCGCGAATCGACGAGGGTCGCAATCCCGGCCGAATCGTAGCCCCGGTATTCGAGTCGCTTCAACCCTTCGAGCAGGAGAGGCGCGACCCCCGCCTTGCCGATAATGCCAATGATTCCACACATGCCGAGGAGGCTTAGCCCTTTTTCTTTTTGCGACCGGCCGTTTTTGTTTTTCTTTTGGCGGAAGCGCCGCTTTTCGCACGTTGCTTGCGCCCCCAGCCTTTGACTTCCCGCTGTTCCGCGCGCGTTAACGCCAGGGAATCGGCGGCGACGTTTTTCGTCACCACGCTGCCCGCCCCGATGACGGCCCCGTTACCAATGGTAACGGGCGCAACGAGCGCCGTGTTCGAGCCAATGAAAGCGCGCTTGCCGATGACGGTCCGCGATTTTTTAAATCCGTCGTAATTGCAGGTGATCGTACCGGCACCAATGTTCGCGTCCCGGCCAATCAGGGCGTCGCCCACGTAAGTTAGATGGTTCACCTTCGCGCCAGCTTCGACCCTCGCCTTCTTTACCTCGACGAAGTTGCCGATGTGGGCTCCTTCGCCGATGTCGGCGCCCGGACGCAGGCGCGCAAAGGGACCGACGATGGCGCTCTTACCGATTTTTGCCCCTTCGATGTGCGAGAAGGCCCGGATCGTCGCACCGTCGGCAACCGTCACGCCGGGACCGAAGAAGACATTCGGGCCGATTGTCACGTCCTTGCCGAGCTTCGTGTCGAAACTGAACCAGACTGTCGTCGGATCCAGCAGCGTGGCACCCCCGGCCATCGCCGCCGCCCGGCACTCGAGCTGAAAGAGCGCTTCGGCCTCGGCCAGATCGGCGCGATCGTTGACGCCGAGCAATTCCCACGCCTCGCCTTCCACATAGGCACAAGGAAGGCCTTCTTTCCGCGCGATGGCGATCAAATCCGTCAGGTAGTATTCGCCCTTCACGCGGCTTTTCTCGATGCGGCCGAGAAGGCGGAACAGGTGCCGGCCATCGATGGCCATAACGCCGGAATTGCAAAGCGGGATTTGCCGAATTTTTGCGTTCGCCTCACGGAATTCGACGATGGCTTCGAGCACACCGTCTGCACCCGTGATCAGACGACCGTATTCACCCGGATCCGCCGGGCGCATACCAAGGACGACGACGGCAGGTTCCGGCGCCTGCCGCTTGCGGGCCAGCAGCTTCTTTAACGTTTGCGGCGTAAGAAACGGCGTGTCGCCAAAAATGACGAGGACGTCGCCGGTAAATCCGCCAAGCATTTTCTTGGCGACGCGCACGGCGTCTCCGGTCCCGGCCTGGGCCTTCTGAAGCAGGGTTGGCCATGGCTTGACGGCCTCCGTAACCGCTTCCATGCCGGGGCCGATGACGACGGCGGCATGGTCGGGACGCAGCGAGCGGGCGGCTGCCAGCACGTGACGGATGAGGGGTTGGCCTCCAACCGGGTGCAGCACCTTTGGCAGACCGGACTTCATCCGGGTGCCTTTTCCTGCGGCTAGGATGAGAATTGCGGTTTTTCGCTTGGCCATCGAATCGTGAGCGATGTGATATTTTCCCTTGCGACCGGCACAGAGAGCTTGTCATAAAGCCTTCGCCGCGTCCAAAACAAGATTTACCAAAATCACGAGGAACTGCCCAAGCGATGGCCCGCCACGCCGCCCTTTTCGACATCGACGGAACCCTAGTGAACAGCCTGCCGCTCTATCAGGCAACCATCAACTATATGCTTGGCGCAGAGGGCCTGGGCCCGATCGACGCACCCACCACCATGAGTCTCTTTCAGGACAATATCGAATACATGATCCGCCTGGCCTTCAAGATCTGCGGCAAGCCGCTCGCCGACGAGGCCTATCCAGCGGCGCTGGAACGTTACATGGCCTTCTACGAGGACGGGGCCAATTGCCGGCGATACGTCGAGCCCTATCCCGGCGTGCCCGAGACGCTGGAGGCGCTGCGACAGACCAACATCAAGCTTGGCATCGTGACGAACCGGCCCTATTCGGCGTCGGTCAAAATTCTCGAGGAGATGGGGCTGCTTTCCTATTTTCCGGACATCCTGTCGATCGACCGGGTGACAAAACACAAACCCGACCCCGCCCATCTGATCGAAGCGCTCGAGCAGATGAATCTGAACCGGGACGAAGCCGTCATGGTCGGCGATCATGACATGGATGTCATTGTCAGCAAGCGCGCCGGCGTGCCCGCCATCCTGTTGACGTACGGTTATGCGCCTTCCGATCCGGCGACGCTGGACGCGGATGTGTTGATCGGGGATTTTAGGGACCTGCCGGAAGCGCTCCGCAGCCTTCCTTGACAGGCAAAAACGGGACCTCTTATATCGCACCCTCGGCTCAGGGGCGCTTAGCTCAGCGGGAGAGCACTGCCTTCACACGGCAGGGGTCGCTGGTTCAATCCCAGCAGCGCCCACCATTGCCCAAAAGGAGTTCGTTTTGGAACGAAAAGGCCTAAGGCGCGATCCCGAACAGGTTTACAACTCGCCTGCGCAACGTTTCGAACGCCTTCTCCAGAAATTCAGGGTGAAATACCAATCGGGTGACCGTCCTGTCATCGAATGCTTGGGCACCGTCATCCCCGAGGGGGCTGTCATCTTCGACGTGGGCGCACATCTGGGAGGCTATGCGAAGGAATTCGCCCGGCTGTACCACGGCAACGTCTTCGTGCATTGTTTTGAGCCTTCCCCCTACAACCTTTCCATCCTGCAAGACGTAACGCGCCGGTTTGGCAATGTGTGCGTTAGCCAGCTTGCTCTTTCCGACCAGGCGGGAACGATCGATCTTTATTTACCGGTCAAGGCGTCCGGCCGCCTGGCGATCGGACTTGGGCATTTCGGCATGGAAGAGGAACGCGACTACGTCATGGAACGGGTGCAGACGATGACCCTGGACAGCTATGCGGCGGACGCCGGGGTCGATCGTCTGGATTTCATAAAATGCGACGTGGAAGGCGCCGAGTTTCTGGTCCTGAAGGGGGGCGCCGAGACCATCCGACGGTTTCGCCCAACGATTTACGTCGAAGTCTTCGAAAACTACATCGCGCGGATGGGGCACAGTGCGAAAGACATCTTCGATTTCCTGTCCCCCTTCGGATACGACGTCTACCAGATGCAATTCGAGCCCTGCGCGCCCGTGCGCGTCGACGGTTATCAGGGGCCGGAAAACTATCTCTTCCGGGCTCAGAAGTAAGATCAGGCCGAGAGCCGGGGCAAGATCTCTTCGTCGGCGCGGCGGATGTCTTCGGGAAAATCGATCTCGATCCAGGGCAGGCCCGTTACGTCCTCAAACCCAAAGGTGCCGGCCGGTTCGGTAAGCAACGCATCGCGAATCGCCGCTTCGTACCAGATATCCGTTTCCCCCGCTTGCAGATGATGCTCCACGTGCGTCAGGATTTTCTTCAGAACTTCCGGCGAGAAACGGAAGAAGCCGACCGATTCGCCATAAAAATCGTAAGGCGCGGCAATGCGCCGGTTGAAGTCGACGGGTTCCGTGCCCTGTATAGCAAGCTTGACGGGTTCTTCGCCCGCCTCGACATCGCGGTCGAGAAGAAAACAATTGGCATGCGGTGTCGCGATCAGCCTTTCGATCAACCGGGCGTCGTAAAGCACGTCGGCGTCCATCAGCAGGATCGGCTCATCAGCAGGCATGGCCTGTTTGAGCGCCCAAAGGGTTGTGATGCTGCCTTTGCGGTAATCCGGGTTCTCGACGAGGCGGACAAAATCCCCGGCGCCAACGCTCCCAACCGCTGCGGCGATGCGTTCCGCTTCGAATCCAACCCCGAGGACAAGGGATTCTAGGCCCGCCGCGCGTAAAATCCGGACATGGCGCTCGAGCAGCGTCTGTCCTCCAAATTCGAGCAGCACTTTTGGCAGGCCGTTTCCCCGGCCAAGCCTTGAACCCACTCCGGCGGCAAGCATGACGGCTTTCATGCGGCATTCCTTCGTTGCGTCTTCCGACCGGATATCGCACCGGCTGGCCGGGCGTGCAAGCGCGCACGTCCTAGAACTTCTTGGAAAGCCAACATAGGCATTTGAAAATCCACGAAATATGACGTAAATGTTACGAATCCCATTCTTGGAAATTTCAAACCGATGACCGTTCTTCCGAAACGCGAACCGGAAGCATCCGCAGAGCCTACGAAGGCCGCATTGCTTCGTGGGGAACTGCGCTCGCCAAAGCTTTCTTTCCTGATGGAGGCCCATAACGGGCTTTCCGCGAAGATCGTCGAGGAAGCCGGCTTTCGCGGCATCTGGGCATCCGGCCTTTCCATTTCGGCAGCCCTTGGCGTGCGGGACAACAACGAAGCCTCCTGGACCCAGGTTCTTGAAATCCTCGAATTCATGTCGGACGCCACCTCGATTCCAATCCTGGTGGACGGGGATACGGGGTATGGGAACTTCAACAACGTGCGCCGGCTTGTGACGAAGCTTTGCCAGCGAAACGTTGCCGGTGTCTGCATCGAGGACAAGCTCTTTCCGAAAACGAATTCCTTCCTCGGAGAAGGTCAGCCCCTGGCCGACATCGACGAGTTTTGCGGCAAGATCAAGGCGGGCAAGGACAGCCAGCTTGATCCCGACTTCTGTGTCATCGCGCGGATCGAAGCGTTCATTGCGGGCTGGGGGCTGGACGAGGCGCTCCGGCGCGCCGAAGCCTATCACGAGGCCGGCGCCGATGCCCTGCTCGTCCATTCGAAGGAAAAGACCGCGGACGAAATCTTTGCCTTCATGAAGGAATGGGGCAACACCTGCCCGGTCATCATCGTGCCGACGATGTATTACGCAACGCCGACGGAGCAGTTCGAAAACGCCGGTATCTCCACGGTCATCTGGGCCAACCACAATCTGCGCGCCGCGATCTCGGGCATGCGGGACGTCTGCAAGCAAATCCATGAGAGCCAAAGTCTCGTCAACGTCGAGGATACCGTCGCATCGGTAAAGGATGTCTTCAGCCTCGCCGGCCAGACGGAACTGGCCGAGGCGGAACGGCGCTACCTCCCACAAAAGGACGAAAGCGCCCATGCGATCATCCTTGCGGCAACGCGGGGCGATTCGCTCGGCCCGCTGACCGAGGATCGCCCGAAATGCATGATCGACGTCCGGGGCAAGCCGTTACTGCGCACCATGATTTCGACCTTGCGCGAGGGTGGCATCCGCAACGTGACGGTCGTCAGCGGCTACCGGAAGGAAGCCATCGACATTCCGGCCATCGACATCCGCACCAACGCCAATTTCGCCGAAACCGGCGAGGTTGCCTCGCTGTCCTGCGCCATCGATCGGCTGAAAGACGGGACCTGCCTGATTACTTACGGCGACATCCTTTACCGCAGCTACATTCTCGAGAGGTTGCAGGAGTCGGACGCCGACATCACCGTCGTGGCCGACGCGCTTTGGCGGGAACGTCAGACGCAAAAGCACGTACGCGATTTCGTTCAATGCGACCATCCCTTCCATCCCGACTATCTGGAAGGCGACACGGCGCGCCTTTGCCGCATCGGAACGGAAATCCCGCCCGAAGGCATTCATGGTGAATGGGTGGGGCTTGTCCTGCTCAGCCCGAACGGTGCAAAAGTCGTGCGCGACGAGATCGAGGTGATGTCGACGGATGGCAGCTTGCAAAAAGCGGACATGCCCGATCTTTTCAATCGGCTGGTCGAGTCGGGGCACAAAATTCAGGTGCAATACATCACGGGTCACTGGCTTGACATCGACGACCCGTTCGATCTTGCGAAAGCCCGCAACTTCCTATGATCGAAGCAGATGCATTCCTGGAACCGGCGCGCGAGCGCGGGTTTGATTTCTATTCCGGGGTGCCCTGTTCGTTTCTCACGCCCTTCATCAACCGCGCGATCGGACACCCAAAACTTCAATATGTGGGCGCCGCCAGCGAGGGAGAGGCCGTCGCCATCTCGGCCGGGGCGTGGCTGGCTGGCAAGCGCAGCGTCGTGATGTGCCAGAATTCGGGACTTGGGAATATGGTCAATCCCCTAACGTCCCTTACCTATCCCTTTCGCATTCCGATCCTCCTCATCACCACCTGGCGGGGACAGCCGGGTCAGCCCGACGAACCCCAGCACGAGTTGATGGGGCGCATCACCGGCCGGCTGCTGGATGACATGGAGATCCCTCACCGCCCCTTTCCGAAGGAGGCGAGCGCCATCCCGAAACTGCTGGAAAAAGCGGATCGCGCCATGACCGCTTCCGAGCGGCCCTTTGCCTTCATCATGGAAAAGGGAGCGGTCCGTAACGACGGCCTGGTTCAACCCGGCCGCACCTTGCCGGTGCCCGGCACCCGACACGATTTTTGCGTGGCCGGCGAGCGCCCGACACGCTCGGAAGCGTTGGTCGCCTTTCTGGATCTGGTGGACGAAAACGCCGCGGTGATCACCACGACGGGCAAATGCGGCCGCGAATTGTTCACCCTCGCCGACCGCAAACAACATCTTTACCAGGTCGGCTCGATGGGTTGCGCAAGCGGGCTTGGCCTTGGTGTGGCCTTGAACGTCGAACGCCCGGTCGTCGTACTCGACGGCGACGGGGCGGCGTTAATGAAGATGGGCACGCTCGCAACGGTAGGGGCCTATGCACCAAAGAACTTGCTTCACGTGCTTCTCGACAACGCCACCCACGACTCGACCGGCGGCCAAGCAACGGTTTCGGAGAGCGTCGACTTCGCAGCCATCGCCCTAGCCTGCGGTTATGCCCACGCCTTTGCCGTAGACACGCTTGAAGGCTTTCGCGCGGCCTTCCCGGAGGCGGCCTCGCATGCCGGGCCAACGCTGCTGCATCTTCGCATGCGACCGGGTTCGATGGAAAAACTCGGCAGGCCAACGGTAACGCCGGCCGATGTCGCGCGGCGTTTTCGCGCCTTTCTCACGCAGGCTTGAAGCTGAACGCCGCCATCGCCTCGCGAACCGCCGCCAGCACGCTCAGAACGTCCTCCTCGTACACCTTTCCGATACAACCGATCCGGAACGTATCTGCTGTCGTCACTTTTCCCGGATAGATGACATAGCCCTTGTCGCGCAGGAAATCGTAGAACGCCGAAAAGACGAAGTTTTTGTCCCGCGGGGAATGGAAGGCGACAATGATCGGTGCCTGCAGGGCATCCGGAAGGAAGGTTTGAAATCCGAGTTCCCGCATGCCTTCGACGAGAGTCCGGCAATTCGCCCGGTAGCGATCGCCACGGCCCCTGACGGCGCCTTCGGCAGCATGTTCCTCCAATGCCTGACCAAGCGCCGCCACCACCTGGGTGGGCGGCGTGAAGCGCCATTGGCCGGTCTTCTCCAGCGCCTGCCATTGCTCGAACAGATCAAGGCTCAGGGAGGAGGCATTGCCTTGGGAGGCAGCGAGGGAATCCTTGCGCAGGATGACGAAGGCCACCCCTGGCACGCCTTCGAGGCATTTATTGGCCGAGCCGACGGCGGCGTCACAG
The DNA here is from genome assembly GCA_021296325.1 of Alphaproteobacteria bacterium. Lineage (GTDB taxonomy): Bacteria > Pseudomonadota > Alphaproteobacteria. The sequence goes on along the minus strand of JAGWAR010000014.1, from coordinate 35,367 downwards.
GGAAGAGCCGCCACGTCGAGGGGCAAGGCACCAAACGTACTGATCGCATCCAGCAACAGCCGCCGTCCCTGTCTGGCAGCAACTGCTGCGATTTCTTCGATGGGGTTCAAAAGTCCCGATCCGGTCTCGCAGTGCACGGCCGCCACATGGGTAATGACCGGATCGCCAACCAAGGCCTCTTCAAGCGCCTGTGGGTCGAGCGGACGGTTTTCCTCATGGGAGACCACGAGGTGGTTGCGGCCCATGCGCGCCACGATCTCGGCCATCCGTGCGCCATAGGCGCCGTTGACGAGGACAAGCACCTTCCCTTCCCGCGGCACAAGCGTGCCAAGCATGGCCTCGATGCCGAAGGTGCCGCTTCCCTGGACCGGCACGCAAACATGGCCCACCTCTCCGCACGCAAGCTGCAACAACCGGTCCCGAACGCGTTGCGTGAGCGCAATAAAATCGCGATCCCGCGAACCCCAGTCACGAAGCATCTTTTCTTTCGTGCTGCGGGAAGTCGTAATCGGGCCTGGGGTCAGCAGCAGGGGCTCTTCCGGAGTATCAGTCATTCTTTCCGTACTCTATGATCGGGTCAGGAAACCGCGCCGGCCTGGTTCTGTCAATGAAAGCCGCCGGAAATCCCTTGTTCTGTCGCCCGGTGTGACTACGATCCCGTTTGAGCGCAAGCCAAGCCCCCTCTTTCCCGCCAACCGAAGCAACGTCACCCATGAGCCACAACACCTGGATCCATCGTCTGGTCCGGCCGCCGATCCGGGTTCTTGCCCGCACGCCGGTAACGCCGAACCAGTTGACGACGCTCCGCCTGCTTGCCGGCCTGGGGGCGGCGGCGGCTTACGCGGTCGGCGAACCTTTCTGGACGCTGCTTGGCGGAATTTTTTTTGTGCTTTCGGTGCTACTGGACCGGGCGGACGGTGAACTTGCGCGCATCACCGGTATCACCACCGAATGGGGCCATCGCTTCGACCTCGTCAGCGACACGGTCGTCAATGCGGCCCTGTTTATCGGCATCGGCGTTGGACTTCGCGATGGCACCCTTGGCCTTTGGTCCGTACCGCTGGGCCTGTTGGCCGGCCTGTCGGTAGCCGCCGTCCTTGGCCTGGTCCTCCAGATGGAAGCCCGCGAGGGAAAGGGCAAACCCGCGTTCGAAGGCGCCGGAGGCTTCGATCCGGACGACGCCATCCTTCTCGTGCCCATCGCCATGTGGCTCGGCTGGGCGGAACCCCTTCTGATCGCCGCCGCCATTGGCGCACCAGGGTTTACTGTCTTTGCTTGTTTGCGCTTCCGCTTACGCGGGGGACGTGACTAGAGCGCAGGTTTGCCCGGTACCCGGCATTTTGCCGGCGCTCCTGGAGAAGCAGCCAAGTCGTCCACAAGAGGTAACAGCTTGTCGCGATGCTGGCGGCGGCAAAGAAAGGCATCAACCAACCGAACCAGGCGATGGGCACGATGAGGTAAATGCCATCCTGAAGCTCGAACCCGGCAAAAGAAGGATAGCCCATCGCGATGCCGCCGTTATGGTGATCAATACCGATGACCACAAACGTCGCTGCAAACGCGGAGGCTGCACCGGTCAATCCGAGGACAAGCGACCATTCGCCAAGAAGACTTTCCTGAAAACCAACGCCAAGGCACAGAAACAGTGCCGTGTAACTGATCGTTCCCACGGCGTAGTCCAGGTAGTAGCCAA
>JAGWAR010000014.1:0-33541 GCA_021296325.1 Alphaproteobacteria bacterium | reverse complement strand
CGAAACGTGATTAGGGGGTATGGGCGTCTGGGCCAGCCCTCGAGCAAGAAACCAGCCTATGCGTTGGTCCCAGCTTGGCATGTCATTCACGTTGGCCTACCTCGTCAGGTAATTCCTCAAACGCGAAACACGTAGTTTTTACCTTTTTCCCTTTCAATATCCGGCGGGTAGTTTTTTCGTTTGTCAGTATAGTATTGGCGTCGGCAATCCCCGGCCGATGCCTTGTTGTAGGTTACGTACAATACCCGCCGCGGCTTGTTCGTATGATTAGCCTTTGATTGATGCGGCACGAAAGAATCGAAGATGGCCGCGTCTCCCGACTTGCTTGCAAAAGGAACAAGCTGCAACCCTTCCCGGCTTGTATCTTCCTCGTTCAGCGGTTGCCACTCTCTTCCTATAAGGCCCTCGACATGATGGCCGACCGCAAGCTCGAGACAGCCGTTTTTCAGTGTGGTCTCATCGATGCTGATAAGCATCGTAATGAATAGATCCGCATACACCCCCCCGCCGGCCTCCTGATCCTGATGCAGTTTGAATCCGCCCCCGCCCGGTAGCTTGAAGTTGATCTTGTCTTTGAACAGAACGGCGGGTTCGCCAAAAAGTTCCGAGACGGGGTCCAGCATCTTCGACCCATTGAATAACTCCTCGAACCCCTCGTGGTAGGGGGTAAAATTCTCGATCCGCTGGAGGACGCGCTTGCCGGGTTCCTGGAGGCTGTCCTCGTAATACACCATGTGTTTTCCGGGCACCTCCGGCATGGCGACGACCTCGTTGGTCCACGCCTCGATCTGGCGCATCTCATCCCCATCGAAGAGCTGCCGGACGATGGCAAAACCATCCTGCCGAAAGGTGTCTTTTTCGGATTCGGAAAGAACGGAGTCAGGCATCCTTGATCCCCTGCGATCTCCTGATTGACGGATAACCACCATCCTTTCCGGCCATGTTAGGCGGTCCTCCAAACCGCGAGCAAGTTTCCACTCGCGGCCGGTAATCCTGGCAAGGAATTAGTAAGAAAATTAGGTTGAGATGACCCCCGCCCCAGGAGTATTGATCGTTTGCCACTTGGTTAAAACGATGGTAGCTTCCTGAAAAGGCTAGGAAATAGGCCGTATTAAGGAGTGGATAGATGGGTGAAGGCCGGTCCCTTTCTAAACTGCTTCGGATGCATTTCTTCCGAATCATTTCCGTATTCATGCTTCTGGGTATGTTGGGGCTTGCCTCATCGGAGGCCCGCGCGCAAACAGAGGACGTGAACGATCCCCTAGAATATGTAAACCGGGGCATTCTTGACGCCAATTTGTTTGCTGATCGGATTCTTTTCAAGCCCCTCGCCCAGGGATACCGCTTCATTCTTCCCGACATGGTCCGGCAAAGCATTCGCAATGCGCTGCGAAACCTGTTGTCACCAACGGTTTTGGCTAATGAACTGCTTCAGGGCAAGTTCGAGCGGGGAGCCGAAACGGTCGGGCGGTTTGCCATTAACTCGACGGCTGGCGTCGGTGGCCTTTTCGACGTGGCAGCGGACTGGGGACTGGAACCTCACGTCGAGGATTTCGGGCAGACCCTGGCCGTATGGGGCGTTCCGGAAGGCCCCTATCTGATGCTGCCGATTGCGGGGCCCTCGAACCCACGCGATCTCATTGGCGGCTTGGTCGACAGCTTTGCGGATCCCTTCCGGTTCTGGGCCGATCACGAAGACAAGGAATGGATCACCTACACGCGGGCAGGCCTCTTGGCGCTGGATCGGCGTGAGCGCAACATCGAGCGGTTTGACGAGCTTCAGCGGACCGCGATTGATTTGTACGCCACGATCCGCAGCCTTTACCGGCAGGACCGTCTGGACAAGATTTATGACGGGAAACTCCCCCTCGATGGTGAGTCAGCGCCTTTTGGATACACCTACATGAATTTCGAGAACGGCGCCGAGTAACCTAATTTTTGAAGCGAATGCTTCGAACGGCGCCCATCGGGCGCCGTTTGCGTTTCGGCCTTCCGTGTCTAGTAAGACAGCCGAAGCTGGATTGTAAGACCTTCCTCTCCCAAGCGAACGGCGGCGGAAGCAAAGCTTGGGGCGCTTAAGAAACCTCGCGCGTCATTGCTGAATCCATAGCCCTCCAGCGGAAACCCCAGAAATCCCTGATCGAATTCATTGTTGGCGTTCTCGTCGTGATAGACAGCAACGGCATAGCTTCCCGGAGCGAGGTCCGCGAAGAGAGCCTCGACATGGCCGGCCTTCGGAAGCGGCACATCGAGATGGGCCACGCGGCCTTTATAGGTGGGAAAACCGGCGGCGTGATCGTATAGCGCGAACCGCATCACGCCGTTGCGGTTTTGCGGGTCGTTTACCTGAACACGGAGCTCTGCGGACCAGGCCGGTAGTGCCAGAAAAGCCGGCAGCCATAACCCAAGCAGCAAAAGAAGGAACGCGCGTCGCATACCACCAACCGCGGCCAAAAACCGGCCGTCAGCGCATTTCAGCCAGACTGGCGGCTTTTTTCTGCACCGCCTCGATCAGCGCATCCACTCCATGATCACGGACATAGGTCATGTACTCGGAGTGGCGCGCCGCAAGTTCGCTGATCGTCCCCTTGAGGAAAACGTCGATAATCTGCCATCCATTGCCCGACTTCCGAAGCAGGTAGTCGATGCGAATTTTTTCGTCGGAGGTCACGATGTGCGTTTGAACGACCATGTGCCCGTGTGGCGTTTCCAGGGTGCCGAGCGTTTCGAAATATTCTCCGGAAAAGCCGTTAAAACGCGATGCGTAATTCGAGAGAGTCATGGCCGTAAAGGCCTCGATGAGCGCATTTTTCTGGCCATCGTCCATTTCCTTCCAGTGGCGCCCCACCGTCACGCGTGCCATACGGGGCAGGTCGTAGCTGACGAGAAGAATGGGCATCAAGGCGTCCCGGCGACCCGCATAGCCAAGCTCCTTCGCCTGCCGCATGACGGAAATCAACTTATCATGAAGTTTTTCGACGACGGCGATCGGTTCGGACGACTCGGCGCGCGCCGGCAGTGCCAAAAAGATAGTGGCAACGACAATGTAGAAAACCTGCCTTAATCGACGGTATGGCATGCCAGCTTCCTTTCGCAACCGTTCACCCGCTGCTTGCGCCCTTGGTGAGGCCATAATATTTAAGCCTTTCCGGATGACAAAACACCCCCCTATCCTTACTACGGGGCCCTGACTACCGCTTCCCCCGGCCCGGCTGGAACTAGGCGGTTTCTTTCGAGGAAACGGACACAATCGTGATTGACCGAGTAACCCTCTGGTATCGCCAAATGCTTGTTCGGTGGATGCAGGTCGTCCATCACCGGGCACGAATGGTCCTGTTCCTCGCCCTGGTCGCCACGGTGGGCCTTGCCGCCTATACAGCCGACACCCTTGGTATCAACACGCGAACGACGGACATGCTGTCGCCCAAGCTCGGGTTCCGGCAAAACGCCGAAGCGATCAAGGCGGCCTTTCCGCAATACTCGAACGTCATCCTGATTGTTTTGGAAGGCACCGATCCGGACCGCGTCGATGCTGCGGCCAAGATATTGACCCGGCGCCTGCAAGAACGCGCCGATCTGTTCCGGAATGTTTTCTACCCACCCGCCGATCCCTATTTCGAGAAAACGGGTTTGCTTTACCTCGATGTCGAGCAACTCGATGAGCTCGCGCTGCGTCTTGCAGAGAACCAGCCTTTTCTCGGAACCCTGGCCGGAAACCCGACCCTTGACGGCCTGTTCGAAATACTGGGGCTCGCGATTGAAGACGTCCTGGAGAAGAAACCCGAAGACGCCAAAGGCCTGAGCCGGATGTTCGATGAAATCACCGGCGTCGTCGAGGCCATGGCGGAAGGGCGTCCCCGCGGCCTGTCCTGGAAACAGATGATGGATGGGGAATCGGCCGCTGCCCCGGAACGGCAATTGATCGTGGCCCAGCCGCTCCTGGATTATTCCACCCTTGCGCCGGCGAAGACTGCCATCGGAGCCATCCGGGAGATTGCCGCCTCGCTGAATCCGGAAAACGATCTCCGCCTCCGCCTGACCGGCCCCGCCGCCCTCGATCAGGCGGAGCTTCAGAGCATCCAGGAAGGCATGGGACTTATCGGCCTGGTTTCCGTGACGCTGGTAACGGGCTTTCTCCTGATCGGCCTGCGGTCCGCCCGGCTGGTGTTGGCCGCCCTGCTGACGCTGGTCATGGGCTTGGCCTGGAGCCTTGCCTTCGCCGCCTTTGCCGTTGGGCATCTCAACCTGATTTCCGTTGCGTTCGCTGTTCTTTTCGTCGGGCTAAGCGTCGATTTCGGGATTCATTTCTCGCTTCGCTTCCGGGAAGCCCTGGAAAAGGGCATGAACACCGCAGCGGCCCTTGAATGGGCGACGGAAGGGGTCGGCGGCGCACTTACTTTTTGCGCCGTCGCAGCAGCCATCGGTTTCTATGCATTCCTGCCGACGGACTACCGGGGCGTTGCCGAACTTGGCATGATTGCCGGGACCAGCATGTTCATCGCACTTTTTGCGAATCTTTCGGTTCTTCCTGCCTTTCTTGCCTGCTTTCCCCCACGCAAGGCAACGCCGCCCCCGATCCTGCCTTTCGACTTCCCCGCAAATGTTCGCCAGAACGCAAGGAAGATTGTCGCCGTCAGCGGCGTGCTCGCCGCGATCGGCCTGGCCGCCCTTCCCTACGCCCGGTTTGATTTTGACCCGCTAGATCTTCAGAACCCCGACAGCGAAGCCATGCAAACCTTCGGGGACTTACTGGCAGACGGCGCGATCGATCCCTATGCGGTGACGATCCTTGCCGACAATCTCGAAGCGGCAACGCAACTGAAAAAAAGACTTTCGGCATTGCCGGAGGTGGACGGCGTCGTCATACCCCAGGACCTTGTACCCGCCGACCAGGATGAAAAGCTTCCGACCCTGGAAGGTCTGTCCACGATGCTGTTGCCTGTCCTGATGATGGGGGAAGGGACGCCCCGGCCTTCGGATGACGACCGGCAAGAATCCCTTTCGGACTTCCAGGCCAACGTCGAACGCCTGGCCGCGGACGAGGCCGCTTTCGATCACGTGCGGGCGGCGGCGCGACTGGCCGGGGCCCTGCGGCGCCTGGAGACGGCCTTCCCGAAAGGACCGCCGCTCGACGCTCTCGAAGACCGGTTGCTCGGCACCCTGCCCGGGCAGCTGGCCAGCCTGCGCGTCGCCCTGACGGCGGAACGCGTGACGTTTTCAAGCCTGCCGGAATCGCTGCTTGCGCGTTTCGTGGCCGAGGATGGCCGGGCACGGGTCGAGGTGCGACCGGCGGAGGACCCGAAGGACCCGGAGCAACTGCGCCGATTCACCGCCGCCGTGCAGGCCGTTGCCCCAAACGCCACCGGCGATTCGATCATGATGATTGGGGCCGTCGAGGTCGTGGTCGGCGCCTTTTGGCAGGCAACCGTTCTAGCGCTTGTTCTGATCACGCTGCTGCTGGTTTTCGTGCTGCAGCGGGTTTCCGACGTTCTGCTCGTATTGGCCCCGCTCGGCCTTGCGGCTCTTCTGACGAATCTGCTTGGCGTACTTTTCGACATTCCCTTCAACTTCGCCAACATCATCGTCCTGCCCCTGATCCTGGGACTTGGCGTGGCAAACGGCATTCACTTCGTTCTTCGGGAGCGCAAAGGGGCCAGCAACAACGTTCTTCGCACCAGCACGCCGCGCGCCATCGTGTTCAGCGCGCTAACGACGATTGGCTCCTTTGCAAGCCTCACCCTTTCAACGCATCTTGGCACTGCCAGCATGGGGATGCTGCTGACCGTGGCGCTGGTGCTGGTGATGATCTGTACGCTCACCCTGATTCCGGCACTTATGACGATTCGGCGGAAGGAGACCTAGGATCCGTTCGGTGGCGGGCAATATCGGTGGTCCGCAAACCACGTAATGGCATCACGAAACGCTTCTTCCGCAGGCCGCGGGGCGTAACCAAGTTCCTTCTTGGCCCGTTCGCTGGAATAGAACATCCGTTTCTTGGACATGCGAACGCTGTCGATGGAAACGAAAGGCTGGTCGCCGCCGCTTAACCGCGTCCACAGTTCCGCGACGGCGGCGATGGGAAGAATGACATTATGCGGGACGCGGAATTTCGGCCCCGGACGGCCGGTGATGCCGGCAATCTTCTCAAGGATCCGGCGCAGGGCGAGATTGTCGCCACCAAGCACGTAACGCCGGCCGATTTCGCCCTTCTCGAAGGCAAGAAGGTGCCCCTTCGCCACGTCTTCGACGTGCACGACGCTTAAACCGGTATCGACATAGGCCGGCACCCGGCCGCAAGCCGCCTCGACGATCATCCGTCCGGTCGGCGTCGGTTTGATGTCACGGGGCCCAACCGGGGCCGCCGGATTGACGGTGACAACCGGCAAGCCCTTGGCAACCAGGCGGCGGACTTCCTCTTCGGCCAGAAATTTCGAACGCTTGTAGTGTCCGATCATGTCGTCAAGGGTGACGGGCGTTTCTTCGTCGCCCGCACCGCCCTCCTTCGGCAAGCCCAGGGCGGCAACGCTGCTTGTATGCACGATGCGTTTCACGCCGGCTTCTCCCGCCGCCTCCAGGATGTGACGGGTGCCCGTCACGTTGTTTTCGTAAAGGATCGCCAGATTTCGGGCCCAGATGCGGTAATCCGCGGCAACGTGAAAAAGGGCCTCGCAGCCGCGAAGTGCTGGATCCAGCGACGCCCGGTCGCGCAGATCGCCCGTAACGATCTCGACGTCGAGGCCTTCGAGGTTGCTTCGGTCGCTTGTCTCGCGCAGCAACACCCGCACCTCGTGCCTCGCCGCGAGGAGCTCCCGAAGAACCGCGGAACCGACGAAACCGGACGCGCCGGTAAGTAGGGTCGTCATCCAAAATTCCCGTGCCAGAATGGAAAATCGGCAAAAATTTCAGGGCCATTCTGCCACGCCCGAGGCCGGCGATGAACGGCCGAAAGCACCCATCCTGCGGGAAAGTGGGGGAAACCAGTCCATAAATCTTTGCCTTTTTTGGCTTTTTAAGCGAAGTATTAGCACTGCAACGCACATTCTGGCCGCTTGAGGCAGCCTCGCGCCCACCGGAAAACGATGGGACGCGCCAGTTGAAAGTCACGGATTCCTTATGACGTCGACGAACAAGCGAAAAATTCGGGTTCTTCTTGCCCAGCCTCGCGGTTTCTGCGCCGGCGTCGAGCGTGCGATCGAAATCGTCAACCACGCCCTTGAGAAATATGGCCCGCCTGTTTACGTGCGCCATGAAATTGTCCACAACAAACACGTGGTGGACGCTCTCCGCGCAAAGGGGGCGCGGTTCGTCAACGAGCTTGACGAGGTGCCGGATGGCGCCGTCACCGTCTTCAGTGCCCACGGCGTTTCACGGAAAGTCATCGCGGACGCACAGAACCGCAGCCTGCCGGTCCTCGATGCGACCTGCCCGCTGGTTTCGAAAGTGCACAAGGAAGGGCAACGCTATGCCGAGCGCGGTTATGAAATCATCCTGATCGGCCATGAAGGCCATCCGGAGGTGGAAGGAACGCGCGGACAAATTCCCGGCGGCGTCCTTCTCATCTCGGATCCGGCCGACGTCGACCGGCTTCAGGTGCGGGACATAAACAAGCTTGCCTACATCACCCAGACGACCCTTAGCGTGGACGACACCCGGGAAGTGATCGAGGCGCTGAAGAAGCGCTTTCCCAACATCCAGGGGCCCGACGTGAAGGATATTTGCTACGCGACCCAGAATCGTCAGGAGTCCGTGCGTCACCTGGCGAAGGAAGTTGACCTGCTGCTCGTGGTTGGCGCACCGAACAGCTCGAACTCGAACCGGCTGCGCGAAATCGGCCTCGAGATGGGGCTGCCGAGTTATCTGATCGAGGATTCGCACGGCCTGGAACCGGAATGGCTGGATGGAATCAACACGATCGGCATTACGGCCGGCGCCTCGGCACCGGAACAGCTGGTGCAGGAAGTGATCCGGCGGCTTGGCGATTTCGGCGAACTGGAAGTCAAAGCGCTTGCCGGAATCGAGGAACACGTGCAATTCAAACTCCCGCCGGAATTGCTGGACACCCAGCAATCGATGTCTGCCTAATATGCCCGTACCTCTTATTCAGCAAATTCGCGTCGGCGCCTACGTCCTGAAGCAACGCTTGTGGGGCGTGAAACGCTATCCGCTGGTTCTCATGCTGGAACCGCTGTTCCGCTGCAACTTGGCCTGTGCCGGCTGCGGAAAAATTGACTATCCGGACGAAATCCTGAACAAGCGCCTTAGCGTCAAGGAGTGCCTCGACGCCGTCGACGAGTGCGGCGCGCCAGTCATTTCCATTCCGGGGGGCGAGCCTCTCCTGCACAAAGAAATCAAGGAGATCGTCGAGGGAATCGTAGCACGAAAGAAGTTCGTTTATCTGTGCACGAACGCCCTTCTTCTGGAAAAGAAACTGCACCTTTTCAAGCCGAGCCCCTACCTCACCTTCTCCATACACCTGGATGGCGACCGTAAGACCCACGACAAGGCGGTCTGCCAGGAAGGCGTCTTCGACCGGGCCCTGCAGGCCATTCGCGCGGCGACCGAAAAGGGCTTTCGGGTAAACGTGAATTGCACCCTGTTTGACGGCACGGACGCAAAGGGGATGGCGGACTTCTTCTCCGATGTGACGGAGAATCTCAATGTAGACGGCATTACGGTTTCACCCGGTTATGCCTATGAGCGGGCGCCGGATCAGGAACATTTCCTGAATCGTCAAAAAACACGCCAACTGTTCCGTGATATTTTCCGGCACGGAAAGGGAAAGAAATGGCGTTTCTCCCAGTCCAGCCTGTTCCTTGATTTTCTCGCCGGCAATCAGTCCTACCATTGCACCCCCTGGGGTAATCCGACCCGTAACATCTTTGGCTGGCAACGGCCCTGTTACCTGCTTGGCGAAGGCTATGCCGGTTCCTGGAAGGAACTCATCGAAGAAACGGAATGGGAAAAATACGGCACCGGCAATTACGAAAAATGCGCGAACTGCATGGTGCATTGCGGCTACGAGCCTACGGCCGTGAACGATACGGTCGCCAAGCCGTGGAAGGCGCTGAAGGTTGCGCTTTTCGGCGTTCGCACGGAAGGCCCGATGGCACCGGAAATCGCCCTTTCGAACCAGCGAAAGGCGGAATATGTCTTCGAGAAAAACGTGAAGCAGTTTCTTGAAGAAAGCCACACCAGCGACGCCGCCTAACCAAACAACGTCAATTCCGCTGTTCGAAGGCGAGATCGATTCCGGCAATCCTCACGACGTCCCGGAGCGCGCCCAGTGCTTTTTGGTGCGCGCCCGAAAGCCGCAGCAAGGCCGGCCATTCGGACGGCGCAAACACCGCCCTTCCCAGCACGGCGAAGGGGCGCATTTCCCCTCTTGGCCCGACGCCGTGGAGCGCCGGGGATGGAATCGGCATGGACGCCGTATCCGCCACGGCACGGACGACCAGAAAGGGCAAGGCGCGTTCCCTGGCCACCTGGGCAACGGCGTGGCTTTCCATGTCGACGGCAAGACCCAGGGTCTCGCCATAAAGGCGGGCCTTGTCATCAACGCTCTGGACCACCCGATGGCTTCCCACCACTTCACCGAGTTGCGGCGTCATGGCAGCGCTTAGGCGCCTACAAAGCCGCTCTCGCCATGCTGGCTCGACGTCGAAGGACGCCTTGCCCGGAACTTGAACGGCGGAGGCAAGGACCAGGCTTCCTGAAGCGAGGCTTGGCGCCAGGCCACCAGCAATGCCGAAGCTTATCAGGGCGCCGGCGCCTGCCTCGACCAAACGAAGGGCGCCCGTTCCCGCCCGTTCCGTATGGGCACCACCGCAGCAGATGAGCGGCCGGGCTTCCTCCGGCAGTCCCCTGGAGGCCGCCTCGAGGATGGCGGCCTCTCTGCGAAGACCAGTGACGAATCCGAGCCGCGTCACATCCCGTACCGCTTGGCCGGTGCGTTGCCGCGGAGCAGGTTGCGATAGCGCGTCAATGCCCAGACCGGGAAATAGGCGCTGTAGCCGTGGTAGCGGAGGTAGAAGACCCGCGGGAACCCGACGGCGGTGTACCATTCTTCCTGCCATTTTGTGCCAGTCCTCGGCGCCTTCAGCAGATAGGCGATGCCCCGCTTGACGGCCGCGCTCTCAACCTCGCCGGCCGCAAGCAGGCCCAGCACCGCCCAGGCCGTTTGCGAGGCCGTGCTTTCCTTGGCCTCATCGCGACGCTCTTTCCAGTAGGTGGCGCCGTCTTCGCCCCAGCCGCCATCTTCGCGCTGACGGGCCTTGAGCCACGCCACCGCTTTGCGGATGTGGGGCGCCGCCGGGTCTTCACCCAACGCCTGAAAGGCGGAAAGGGCCGACCAGGTGCCATAGACGTAATTCGTGCCCCAACGGCCGAACCAGGAACCGTTTTCTTCCTGCTCCCGCTTCAAAAACGCGATACCGCGGGCAACGACGGGATAATCCTTCGAATAGCCGATCTGGGCGAGGAAACCCAAACACCGGGCACTCACGTCAACGGTTGGCGGATCCAAAAGGGCGCCGTGATCGGCGAAGGGAATGTGATTAAGGCCGTAATGAGCGTTCTCAGCATCGAACGCGCCCCAGCCGCCATTTGCGCTTTGCATGCCGAAGATCCACTCGGCGGCGCGGTCAATCGCTTCGCTGTAACGCTCCTTGTCGAAACGATGCAGTGCCATGGCAACGACGGCCGTATCGTCCACGTCCGGGTAATGGTCGTTCCAGTATTGAAAGGCCCAACCACCGGGGCGCAGTCCTGGCCGCTGGGCGGCCCAGTCCCCGACGACGTCGAGAATTTGGCGTTCGGCCAGCCAGTCGAGCGCCTTTCGGTGGGCTTCGCCTTCCTCGCCTTTCGGGGCCTCCTGAAGAGCAAGCGACATCAACCCCGTATCCCAGACCGGCGAAAAACAGGGCTGGCAATAGGCCTCGTCCTCTTTGATCACGAGCAGCCGGCGGATCGCCTTCTTCGCGACAAGAACGTCCGGGTGGTCCTTTGGATAGCCGAGGCAGTCAAAGGCCATGACCGAGTTCACCATCGCCGGGAAAATGGCGCCGATACCGTCCTCGCCGTTGAGGCGTTCTTTCGTGAAGGCGAGCGCCTTTTCTACGGCGCGTTGGCGGAGGCCTTTCGGGAAACAGGGCTCAACGATACGGAGCAGGGTATCCAGCCGAAGCAGGGCCGCCCCCAACAGGGATCCCATCGGATTGACGTGATAATGCCTTTCCTCCTCCGGCGGCGTGACGAAAAGTTCGCAAATATCCACCTTTCGTGGATTCTTCGCCTTCGGCCGGTACGCCATCACGATCAGAAGCGGCGCGATCACCGTTCGTGACCAGTAGGAAACCTTGTCCATGTGGAACGGGAACCACTTTGGCAGCAGGCTGATCTCGACCGGCATCACCGGCACTGCCCGCCACGGCACCTGCCCGAAAAGGGCCAGTGTAATACGGGTAAAGACGTTCGCTTTCGCAGCCCCTCCACGGGAAAGGATTGCCTCGCGCGCACGCTTCATGTGCGGTGTGTCTACGTCGTCCCCCACCATCTTGAGCGCGAAATAGGCCTTCACACTGGCGCTCATATCGAAATCGCCTCCATGGAAAAGCGCCCACCCCCCATGCCGGTCGGATTGGCGACGGCGCAGATAAACGGCGATTTTCTTTTCCAGATCGTCGTCGATTTCGTCGAAGAAATGCTCGAACAGGATGTATTCCGACGGAATTGTCGCGTCCGCTTCGAGTTCAAAAACCCAGTGGCCATCTTCGGCCTGCCGGCGAAAACAATCCTGGCGACTTTCCTCGATGACGGTATCGAGAATGGTGTCGATTTTCGTCAACGCATCGGTTTCGGAAACAGGGCTTGAGGGGATTGCCATGCGGTCTCCGTCCGGCTCTTGATTCACGATAGTTGCATGGCGGCCTTGGCGGCCCGATGGCCCGAGAAGATTGCGCCTTCGATCGTAGCAGGCAAGCCAGTATCGGTCCAATCGCCAGCCAGAAAAAGGTTTGCATATTGCGTCCGGGTTTTTGGGCGAAGCAAAAGCGCGGCAGGGGTCTGGCTGAAGGTCGCGCGACGCTCTTTAAGGATGCGGCAAGGCGGTGGCGATGACGACGTAACCTGCAATGCCTGGGCAACGTCCTCCCACAGCTTTGGAACAAGTTCTTCCGGTGTTTTGTCGATGTGATCGGCAGCGGCGCTCACGGTGACGGAGGCAATCCGGCCGCGCAGGAAGACCCACTGGGCAAGCCCCCCGATGACGCCAACGAACGGGGCTTCATGGGGCCAGGAGGGCACCTCGGGCAAGTCGAAATGGGCATTCAGGATGGGCTCGGCCTCTTTCGGCGTGGCAAGGCCGGGCAGCAGATCGCCGGCATTGGCCGGCGGGACGGCCAGGATCAGCCGGTCTTTTTCCCCGAAGACCACGCGGCGGGTGCCGAAATCGAGTCCCGAGACACGCCCATCGGCAAATGCAACGGCCCGCAGGCGGTGGGTGAAATGAAGCTGTCCACCTTTTTGCTGCAGATAGTTAAGCGCCGGGTCCACGAAGCTTTCGGAAAGCCCGTCCCGGGCGATCATCGGGCGGGCCGCCTCGCTGCCTTTTCCAAAAATACGCAGAACCACCGGCAGGAGCAGCCGGACCGCCCCTCTTTCGGCCGACGTGTTCAACGAGGCGACGGCAAGCGGCTCCCAGAAATACCGGTAAAGCAGGCCGCCATCGGCGAAGGTTTCGGCAATGGTAGCATCGCGCTTGGCCACAAAAAGCCGAAGTGCTGCCAGATAATCGGCCGGCTTCGTCCCTGGAATGCGCCGCGAGGATGAAAAAACCCACCATGGAACGAGGCCGGAGGGGCGCACCACCCAGCGGTCGCCCGATTCGAGATCGACAAAGGGAAAGGCGGGTTCATTCGGACAGAGGAAGCGATCAACAGCGCCGATCGTTTTCAGATAACCGAACGCCTCGCGATTGCCACGGAAAAGCAGATGGTTTCCGTTATCGACCCGTTTTCCAAGGGTTGCATCGACGTAGGAGCGGCAACGCCCCCCGGCATGATTGGCCGCCTCGTAGAGGGCAATCTGCCGCCCTGCCCCGGCAAGCCGAACGGCCGCGGCAAGCCCCGCCAGACCGGCGCCGACGATGTGAACAACGCTCATGCCTATAGTATTCCGTAACGAAGCGCGATCCAGATCTTGCTCGCCTTCGAGATTCCGACCTTGCGATCAAGGTCATGCCACCCCCTTGCCTGCAACGCCTCCAGAATTTTCCGGTAGACCCGCATCATGACGATGGCCGGACGCATTTTCCGGCGCGAACATCGGGCAAGGGCCGCTTCCGCTTCTTCGAAACGCCGACGGGCAATCTGGGCAAGGTCCTCGCAGACCGCCGTGAGCGCCGGGTGGGCAAGCACCTTTTCCGGCACCCGGTCGGCAATGCCATGCTTCTCCAGAAGGTCCACCGGCAGATAGAGGCGGTTCACCTTCGCGTCCTCGCGCAGATCGCGCAGGATATTCGTCAGTTGCAGCGCTTGACCCAACTTGTCCGCAACGGCGTATCCACGGTTTCCCGGAACCCCGAAGGCATGCACTGAAAGCCGCCCGACGGCACAGGCCACCCGATCGCAGTAACGCTTCAATTCCTGCATCGAAGGCGCCTGAATGGGCCCGTTTGCGTCCATCTCCATCCCTTCGATGACGGCCAGAAAGTCTTCCTTGCGTAGGTTGAAGGCCGCTACTGCCCCCATCAGGGCGCGGGCCGTCGGATACAGGGCGGCCGTCTGCCCGGAAGGGTTGTCGTAGAGCTTTTCGATCTGTTCCCGCCATTTGCCAAGGTCGGTCAGCTTGGCTTCCTTCGAGGCTGGCTCATCCGCAATATCGTCCACCTCGCGGCAAAACGCGTAGATGGCGAACATGCCCTCCCTGCGTTGCCGGGAAAGCAGCCGCATCGCCCAGAAAAAAGACGTTCCGGAATCAATTACGACGCGTTCGACCGATTCGAACGCTTCGGAATCCCTGGAAACTTCGGAAACGGTGAATGGCATGATGCGCGTTAGATCACCAGCAAAGACGCGGCATTACAAGAGAACACGTGCAACCCCCTTCAGAAAACAGGACAGGTATGCCGCTTTCGATAAAACCACTCGCTCGGCCAACGGGTCCCGATGGCGCAATTGCTGTGCAAGCCGTTCGGCAATCGCCACGATAACGGCGGTTTCCATCGCAAGAAACCGGCTCCCAAGCACGGCCGGAAGCCGGCGTGCCGAAACGAGCAGTTCCTCGACCCCGTCAAGGCAACGGTCGATCACCCGGCGAAGGCCGGGACTTGCAGCGGGCGCAGCCAGATCTTCAACGGAACTGCCCGCTTCCTCCAGCCACGTTTCAGGGAGATAGACCCGGTTGAGCTGCAGGTAATCCACCTTGCAGTCCTGCAGGTGATTCAGAACCTGCAACGCATTGCAAAGAGCGTCCGATTCCACGTAACCGCTTTTCGATTCTCCATGGAGATCCAGCAAATAGCGCCCCACCGGCGAAGCGGAACGGTCGCAGTATTGCATCAGCTCCTGCCAGTCCCGATAGCGAAGCTTGGTTGCGTCCTGCTTGAAGGCGGCGATCAGGTCGGTGCAATGAGTCGTCGGAATGTGCGTCCGCCCGAGACTTGCCCGCATGCGATGGGCCTTTTCATAGGCCGGGTCCTGTATCTCGGCGCCGGAGATGGCGCGCGAGAATCCTTCCAGGCGGGAAATCTTGTCCTCGGGAGCAAGCGCCGGATTGTCCGCAATATCATCGATGGCGCGCGCGTAAGCGTAAAAAACCGCGACATGCGGCCGCAGTTTCGCCGGCAACAACCAGGATCCAACGGGAAAGTTTTCATCCCCGGCGCCCTTGCCGGAGGGGGTCTCGACCGAATCAATCGCCGTCATGCCACACAATCCCAATGCACGCGCTTCCGAGAGGTTAGCATAAATACCGAAACGCCTTATATAGAGGGGCGCGCCATGCCTCCGGATCGTTTTGCAAGACGGGAAATGTTATAGACGAGGCCCGGCCATGCCTGTTTCACCCTAGGGAGCACCTGATGCTGACACTCTATACAGACGGAACGCCGAACGGTCACAAGGTTTCCATCTTCCTTGAAGAGGCCGAGCACCCCTATCGTTCCGTCCAGGTCGACATCATGAAAGGCGATCAGTTCAAGTCCGCATATCTGAAAATAAGACCCAACAACAAGATTCCGGCGATTGTCGATTCGGAGGGACCCGGCGGTCAACCAATCGCGCTTTTCGAGTCCGTGCCCATCCTGAATTACCTCGGCGAGAAACTTGCCAAGTTTCTCTCGACAGATCCACGGATACGGTACGCAACCTTCCAGTGGCTGATGTTCCAAATGGGCGGGATCGGTCCCATGCTGGGCCAGGCACATCACTTCCGAAAATACGCTCCGGAGAAAATCCCCTACGCCATTGAACGCTATACCAAGGAAGCGACGCGCCTTTATGGCGTTCTCAACCGGCGGCTTGGCGAAAGCGAATACCTGGCCGGCGATTATTCCATCGCCGATATCGCGACGTTTCCCTGGATTCGGTGGCACGACATGCACGGACAGAAGCTGGAAGATTTCCCCAATGTCGAACGCTGGTACAACGCCATTGCCGAACGGCCCGGTGTGAAACGGGGCATGCTGGTGCCAAGAAAGATCGAAGCCGACTGGTCGGAAGACAGGGACGCCTGGAACGTGATGTTTGGCAATCAGCAATACGACCGCCGCTGAACTGGAAGGTTTGATTTAAAGAAAATGAATTATTCCGAACTCATCGAAGCGCTTCGCCCCATCGTCCAGAAGGCCGGAAGGGAGACCGTCCGAATCTACGAGAAAAAAGACTACGTGGTTCGGAAAAAGGAAGACCTGTCGCCTGTCACGGAGGCCGATGAAATTTCGGAACGAATTCTTGTCGATGCGCTTCATGCGCTGACACCGGACATTCCGGTCGTGTCGGAGGAACGGGCCGAAATCGGCGACATCCCATCCATCGAGGGAGGGAAATTCTGGCTGGTGGACCCGCTCGACGGCACGAAGGAATTCATTGGAGAAACCGGCGAATTCACGATCAACGTTGCCCTCGTCATCAATGGCCGACCGGTGCTTGGCCTGATCGGCGTACCTCTGAAAGAAACCATTTACGCCGCCGCCGGCCCCGGCACCGCCACCATCGCCGTCGGCGAGGAAGCCCCCAACCCCATTACCGCCGTCAGGGCATCTCCAGAAGGTTTTGTCGTCGTTTCCAGCCGCTCCCATGCCGGCCCAAAAACGGAAGCGTATCTCACCACGCTGAAGGTGCGGGAGCGCAGGATTTCCGGCAGCGCCGTAAAATTCTGTGTCATCGCGGCGGGCGATGCCGATCTCTATCCGCGGTTCGGGCGAACGATGGAATGGGACACCGCAGCGGGGCATGCCATCCTGCTGGCGGCGGGCGGCAACATCACGACGCTGGATGGAGAGGAATTGCGCTACGGAAAGCCGGATTTTGTGAATCCCGCTTTTGTCGCGAGAGGGCGGGTTTAATCCTCCAATCCTTCTATTTATGCTCACCCCATAACCCACCTGCCCTTCCCGACATGGACGACGGCATGCCGCTTTCAGAGTTACCTGCACCCGATCAAAACTGGGCCCTTTTCCTGGACGTAGACGGCACGCTGGTCGAAATCGCCGCCACGCCGTCCGCGGTTCGCATTACGCCGCGCGTCGTGGCCATGTTGCGCCACCTGATGGACGCATTTGGAAATGCCGTCGCCCTCGTAAGCGGGCGTTCGATCGGCGTCATCGATCAGCTGTTCGAACCCCTGCGCCTTCCCGTGGCCGGCCTGCACGGGCTGGAAGTGCGCGACGCGAAGGGAGACCTTTATCCTGCAGCAAACGAAGGTGACTGCCTGGAGGAAATCCGGGCCGCGCTGACACAATATGCTCATGCGTTTCCCGGCGTTCTCCTCGAGGACAAGGGCGCCACGCTGGCGCTTCACTACCGACAGGCGCCCGAACAGGCTGATGCCGCGAGGGCACTCGTATCGGATTTGCTTTCCCAACAGAGCAACTATCATTTTCTTGAGGGAAAAATGGTGCTGGAGGTGAAGCCGGCCAATGTTCACAAAGGACGGGCGGTTGAACGTTTGCTGACCGAGCCGCCTTTTGCCGGACGGCTTCCCGTCTATGTCGGGGACGATGTCACGGACGAGGACGGATTCACCACCGTCAACCGGCTGGGCGGACATTCCATCCGTGTCGGCATGGAAGGCGCCAGCGCCGCCACCCGGCGGGTCGAATCCGTACCGGTGCTTCTTGACTGGCTTGCCTCCCTACCCGATGCCATTCTAGCCAAAGCCAAACCGCGGGGGAGCAAGCCGGCATGACGGATCTTAACCTGGGTATTATCGGAAACGGTTCCTATGGCGCCCTGATCGATCAGCGCGGACGGGTCGTTTGGGCGTGCCTGCCCAGATTCGACAGCGATCCGGTGTTTTGCAGGCTGCTAAACGGCGACGGCGGCGATGAGGGAACCGGGTTCTTCGATATCGAAATTGAGAATTTTTCTCATTCCGAGCAGCATTACGTCCCGCATACCTCCGTCCTCATTACAAAGCTTTACGATACGAAGGGGGCGTCCGTTGAATTGACGGATTTTGCGCCCCGTTTCCGGCAGTTCGGACGCGTCTTTCGCCCAACGATGATGATCCGCCATATACGGCCCATCGACGGCACGCCCAGAATTCGTGTGCGGGTGCGTCCCACTTCGGATTACGGAGCTGAAAAACCGTCGACCACTTCCGGCAGCAATCACATTCGCTATATCACATCCGGCGTAACGCTTCGTGCCTCGACAGACTTGCCGGTTTCGTTCCTGCTCGAAGAAAGGCCGTTTGTCCTTGAATTGCCGCACACGATCGTGCTGGGCCCGGACGAAAGCCTGACCAATCCGATCGACGACATGAGTAAGGATTTTTATAAAAAAACCGTCGAATACTGGAGCGATTGGGCGCGCTACCTTTCCCTCCCCTTCGAGTGGCAGGAAGCCGTCGTCCGGGCGGCCATCACACTCAAGCTTTGCAGCTTTGAGGAAACGGGGGCGCTTATTGCCGCCATGACGACGTCGATTCCGGAGGCCGCCGACAGCCAGCGGAACTGGGATTACCGTTACTGCTGGCTTCGTGACGCCTATTTCGTCGTGCATGCCCTCAACCGGCTAGGGGCAACCCTGACGATGGAGAATTACCTGCGCTACATCATCAACATTGTTGCTGGCGCCGAAAATGGCGAATTGCAACCGGTCTACGGCATTACGCTTGAATCGCAACTGCATGAACGAAAAGTCGAAACCCTCGCCGGTTATCGGCGGATGGGCCCCGTTCGCGTCGGCAATGCGGCATTCCAGCAGCCTCAAAACGACGTATATGGCAGTGTCGTACTTGCCTCTACGCAGGCCTTTTTCGACACGCGGCTTTCCCGGCAGGGAGACATCCGCCTTTTCGAAGAACTGGAACGCGCCGGCCATAAAGCCGCCAAATTTTACGACCAGCCGGATGCCGGGCCGTGGGAATTGCGGACCCGTGAACGCGTCCATACCTATTCCAGCGTCATGTGCTGGGCGGCGTGCGACCGGCTGGCCAAGATCGCGAACCGGCTTGGCCTGACGTCGAAGGCAAAGGCCTGGCGGAAACAGGCGGATGACATGCACGCCGTAATCTGCAAACAAGCCTGGAACGAAAAGAAAAAATGCTTTGTCGAAAGTTTTGGCGGATCGGACGTAGACGCCTCGCTTCTGCTGCTACATGAGCTTGGGTTTCTTGCTCCAACGGATCCGCGTTTCGAACAGACCGTCCAGGCAATCGAGAAGGAATTGCGAAAAGGTGATTTTCTTTTCCGCTACACGGCACCGGATGATATCGGTCAACCCGAGACCTCCTTCAGCGTTTGCACATTCTGGTACATCAACGCGCTGGACGCGATTGGCCGCAAGGAAGAGGCGCGGAAACTCTTTGAAAATATGCTTGCTTGCCGAAATCATGTAGGATTGTTCTCCGAGGACATAGACCCAAAGACAGGCGAGCTTTGGGGAAATTTTCCCCAAACCTATTCAATGGTGGGCCTAATCAACTCGGCCATGCGCTTGAGCAAGTCCTGGGAGGAGGCGTTTTGACCCGTCTCGTCGTCGTTTCCAACCGTGTGGAAGAAGCTGGAAAAAATCAGACCAGCGTGGGCGGCCTTGCCGTCTCCATTCAGGCAGCATTGGAAACCTATGGTGGGATCTGGTTTGGGTGGAGCGGCAAATATGCTGCGAAGGTTTCCGTCCGGCCGAACGTCACTTCCACGAACGGGCTGACCTACGCCACGCTCGATCTTTCGCCGCAGGATTACGAAGAATACTACTCGGGCTACGCGAATCGCGTTATCTGGCCGGTCTTTCACTACCGTCCGGATTTAATGACCTTTCGCCGAAAAGACTATGACGGCTATCGAAGGGTCAACGCCTATTTCGCAAAGAAACTGGCACCGCTATTGGAGGGTGACGATTTTATCTGGGTTCACGATTACCACCTGATCCCCTTGGCGCACGAACTTCGCCAGAAAGGCGTGAATCATCCGATCGGGTTTTTCCTGCACATCCCCTTCCCGGTTCCCGAAGTCCTGACGGCGTTGCCCGGACACCACGAGTTGGTGGAAAGTCTCTGCGCGTACGACGTCGTCGGATTTCAGACGGAAATGGATTTGTACGCCTTTCATAATTACATCACCCGAGAGATCCAGGGACAGGTGATGTCGAACGGAATCGTGAAGGCGAACGGCCGTACTTTCTTTGCCGGTGTTTTTCCGATCGGCATTGACGTGGAAAACGCCGCCGCCGTTGCCGAGGATTCGAAAAAATCGACCACAACCGTAAAGATGCAGGAAAGCCTGCACGGCCGCCCGATGATCATCGGGGTCGACCGACTGGATTACAGCAAGGGGATCATGGAACGGTTCCTGGCCTTCGAGCATTTCCTCCAGGTTTGCCCGGAATTTCAGGAACAATGCGCCACCCTGATCCAGATTGCACCGCTTTCCCGGTCGGACGTGCAGGAATACAAGGAAATGCGGGACGAAATCAGTACCGCGGCCGGCCGGATCAACGGACGCTTTTCCGAGTTTAACTGGGTACCGATTCGCTACATGAATCACCGCTTCAAGCGCCGGACATTGATGGGGTTCTTCCGAACCAGTCATGTCGGCTTCGTGACGCCCTTGCGGGACGGCATGAACCTGGTCGCCAAGGAATACATCGCCGCCCAGGATCCGGAAGACCCCGGCGTTCTGGTGCTTTCCCATTTTGCCGGCGCCGTGCACGAGCTGGATGATCATTCGCTCGTCGTCAATCCATACAACATCGAGGAGGTTGCGGATGCCTTGAAACAGGCGCTCGTCATGCCACTCGACGAACGCCAGGCGCGCTGGACAGAAATGATGAAAACGCTGCGGCGGAACGACATCACAACGTGGCGAGAAAAATTTGTAGCCGCGCTTCGGGAAGCGCCCTACTCCGTCAATTGACCCCATGACCGACAAGCAACGGGAAGAGCCAGCCAACCGTTTTCTTGCGGATATTGGCGGAACGAACGTTCGTTTCGCCCTGCAGAAAAAAGGCAAGACTGCTAATCATCTTGAATCGTATCGCACGGCGGATTATGCGGATCTGGCAAGCGCCATTGCCAATTATTTCCAGCGCCTGCCGGTAGAAACCGCGCCGAAAGAGGCCGCCTTCGCGGCGGCTTCGGTGGTAAGCGGCGACAGGGTTGAGCTTACGAACTGCCCCTGGATTTTTTCCATTCAGGCGATACGAAAGCGTTTCGGGTTTGAACGCCTTGACGTCATCAACGATTTTACCGCGATTGCGCTTGGCGTTCCGGAGATCGATGCCGGAGACCTATACAAAGTGGGCGGCGGCAAGGCAGCGGAAGACGCGCCGATCGTAGTGATTGGGCCGGGCACGGGGCTTGGCGTTTCCGGCCTGATACCGACGGCCAATGGCGAATGGATGGCACTTTCGACCGAGGGCGGCCATGTAACGATGGCGGCGGTGACAGACACGGAGGCAGGCGTTTTACAAAAGCTGCGGGAGCGTTTTGACCACGTTTCCGCCGAGCGTGTCGTTTCGGGGCCGGGATTGCTCAACCTCTATGAGGCGATCGGCGGCAAGGCCCCCGTCCCCGCCTCGCCGGACGAGCTTACGCGCCGTGCACTTGATGGAAAGGAGCCGGATTGCCTTGCCGTCCTGCACACGTTCTGCGAGATGCTGGGCACGGTTGCCGGCGATCTGGCCCTCACCCTTGGCGCACAAGGTGGCGTCTATGTGGCGGGTGGCATTCTTCCACGGTTCCGGGACTTCTTCGCGGCGTCCGGGTTTCGACGGCGCTTCGAGGAAAAGGGGCGTTTCTCCGATTATCTGGCCGGCATTCCGACTTTCGTCATTTGCCACCCGGAACCGGCCTTCCTCGGCCTCGCCAAGCTGCTCGATCACGACTCCGACTAAGGCTGGCGGGGCTAAAGCCCGATCACCCCTGCATGGCGACCGCCGAATCGGGGAAGGCTTCCGTCACTACTTGGTTGCGGCCCTGACTCTTGGCACGATAAAGGGCATTGTCTGCCCGCTGAATGAGGCTCTCGGGAGTCTCCCCCGGATGGTATTGGGCAATGCCCAGCGAAACCGTGATTCCACCCAGATCTTCCCCCGTTGCCTTGCGGATGACCTTCTTCGAGGCCACGCGCGTGCGGATTTCCTGACCAACCTGCTTCGCCCCATGAATATTCGTACGCGGCAGGATAATGGCAAATTCCTCACCACCGAAGCGCGTCGGTATGTCGCGCCCCTTGACGCATTCGACAAGCGTGTTCGCGACAAGCCACAACACCTGATCACCCAGAAGATGACCGTGGTTGTCATTGAATTTCTTGAAGTGATCGATGTCTGCCATAACCAGACAAAGCGCCTCGCTCGCTTCCTGGCTTTGATGCATGCACAAGCGAAGCTGTTCGTCGAAATGCTTGCGATTCGGTAGACCGGTCAACACATCCGTTGCCGCCTCCTGACGGACATATTGAATATGCTCGTGCAATTCGACGATTTCATCGGTGGCGATTTTCAACTGGCCTTCGAGTTTGCTGCTTCTCATGGCCATTCGTTTGGTTTCCGACAGAATTCCGGCCACGGTTGATCGGATTGCCTCGATGTCTGTCTCTTTGGCAATTTTGCCGGACATCGTTTCTAGCGTTTTCCCGTAATCGGAAACCTGGGTATTCGTATCCCCAAGATATTCCAATACTCGTGTCACGGCCGATTGAATCCGGTCGCTTGCTTTTTGGATTTCGGCCACGTCGTTGGCAAGGCCGAAAAAGCGATCGTGAAGTTCGGCATTCAGCTCGTCCGTGAACGTCTCTTTTTTCCTGAGAATGACTTCCAGAGTCTGTTTCAGTTCCGGATTCGTGCCGGAATAGTACCCGTACCAGAGTTCGAAATTCTTGGGCTGCGCCACGATCCCAAGTGTCGCCATTTTTACAAGCGCCGCCTTGGCGTACTTGGCCGCCAGCTCCAAGCTTTCGTGATAGGCCATTCCTTGCGTCCCTTCACCTGAAACCACCCTGTCCACGCCTGCCGGAGCATGCTTCGGCGTTCTGGACGTTCTGAAGCCCCTGTTTAGTTAAAACTGGTTAAAAAAGGCCTATTTTCAGCGAATTCGCCCCCTCAACGAGGCCGAAAAGCCCGTGCCTGCCGGGATCGGCCATATAACCCTATAATCTTTATAGATAATTATGGCTTTCGGGCCTTGACAGACGGCCGGAACTCGCCAATTTTAAAGTGGACTTAATTAGTACGGATTTGCTTTCCGAGCGGGGTACCATGTTTCGCTTGAACAGGTTGGTCGACTACGGCGTCGTCTTGATGAGCCATATCGCAGCGCATACTGATCGCCGGTTCAGCGCGCCGGGTTTGGCGAGCGATCTGGGCCTGCCGGTGCCGGTGGTCAGCAAGGTGCTGAAGGGGCTTGTCCACCGCGGCCTGCTTACCTCCTACCGCGGCGCCAAGGGTGGCTATCGCCTTGGCCGGGAGGCGGATGCGATCACGGTCGCCGACATCATCTCGGCCATCGATGGGCCAATCGCGCTTACCCATTGCATCGAGGATTCCGACGGCACGTGCGGCATTGAATCGCTGTGCCCCCAACGCGGCAACTGGCAGATCATCAACCATGCGGTACGCAATGCCCTTGCCGATATCCGGCTTTCCGACCTGACGGCACCGCTGCCTCCTTTCTTCGAGCCACCCTTATCCAAAGGCGGAAAAGACGTTACCCCCCTATAGAACCACAAAACGAACAGCGTAAACGGGAATGACGACAAATACCGACACCATTGAAGCGGTTCGCTCCGCTACCGAGAAGTACAAATACGGCTTTGTCACCGACATCGAAGCCGAGCAGGCCCCGCCTGGCCTGAACGAAGAAATCGTTCGGTTCATATCGGCCAAGAAGAACGAACCGGAGTGGCTTCTGGAGTGGCGCCTGAAGGCTTTTCGGGCGTGGCTCGCCATGGAAAAGGAAGAACCCACCTGGGCAAACGTCCACTACCCGCCGATCGACTATCAGGGAGCGTACTACTACTCGGCACCGAAATCCGACTAGGACCGGACGAAAAGCCTCGATGTAGTGGACCTGGAATTGCTTTCCACCTTCGAGAAGCTGGGCATTCCGCTGAAGGAGCAGGAGGCCCTGGCCGGCGTTGCCGTCGATGCCGTGTTCGACAGCATTTCCGTCGCCACCACCTACAAGGAAAAGCTGGCCGAAGTCGGTGTTATTTTCTGCCCGATGTCGGAAGCCGTCGCGAATCACCCCGAGCTGGTGAAGAAATACCTAGGCAGCGTCGTCCCCTACTCGGACAATTTCTTCGCCACCCTGAATTCGGCCGTTTTCAGCGACGGCTCCTTCGTCTACGTGCCGGAGGGGGTGCGTTGCCCGATGGAACTTTCCACGTATTTCCGGATCAACGCCGCCAAAACCGGCCAGTTTGAACGCACCCTCATCGTCGCGGAAAAGGGCAGCTATGTGAGCTACCTCGAAGGCTGCACGGCGCCGATGCGCGATGAAAACCAACTGCACGCGGCGGTGGTCGAGCTGGTTGCGATGGACGACGCCGAAATCAAGTATTCAACCGTTCAGAACTGGTATCCGGGGGACAAGGACGGCAAGGGGGGTATCTACAACTTCGTTACAAAGCGGGGTGCCTGCCGTGGCCGCAATTCGAAGATTTCCTGGACACAGGTCGAGACCGGCTCTGCCATCACCTGGAAGTACCCAAGCTGCATCTTGCAGGGCGACAATTCGGTCGGAGAGTTTTACTCCGTCGCCACGACGAGCAACCATCAGCAGGCCGATACCGGCACGAAGATGATCCATATCGGCAAAAACACGCGTAGCACGATCATCTCGAAAGGCATTTCGGCCGGCCAAAGCCAGAACACCTATCGGGGGCTTGTCAAAATCCTCGGCGGTGCTGCAAACGCCCGGAACTATACCCAATGCGATTCCCTGCTGCTGGGCGACCGGTGCGGGGCGCATACGGTGCCCTATATCGAATCACGGAATCGCACGGCCCATGTCGAACACGAAGCGACGACCTCAAAAATCAGCGAGGACCAGCTGTTTTACTGTAATCAGCGCGGCCTTTCCCAGGAGGACGCCGTTTCAACGTCTGCAAGGAAGTCTTCAAGGAACTGCCGATCGAGTTTGCCCTTGAGGCCACGAAACTGATCAACGTCTCCCTCGAAGGCGCAGTCGGCTGAGGTAGGGAAACGTTGAAGATGCCGAATCTACTGGAAATTCAAAACCTGCACGTGACGGTCGAGGACAAGGAAATCCTGCGCGGCCTTACGCTTACGGTGCCAGCCGGCGAGGCGCACGCCGTGATGGGGCCGAACGGCTCTGGAAAAAGCACACTGGCGCACGTGCTCGCGGGGCGGCCGGGCTATGAGGTGACGAAGGGCGATATCCGATTCCGGGGCAAGAATCTCCTGGAGATGGCGCCGGAAGTACGGGCGCGTGAAGGCGTTTTTCTCGGGTTGCAGTACCCGGTCGAGATTCCGGGGGTCTCGAACATGTATTTCCTGAAGGCGGCGTTGAACGCGCTTCGCACGCATCGGGGTGAACAGGAACTTGACGCTGTTGAATTTTTGAAAATTGCCCGTGAAAAGGCTACCTTGCTGGAGATCGACGAGAATCTTCTGCAGCGCGGCGTCAATGTCGGCTTCTCGGGCGGCGAGAAGAAACGTAACGAAATCTTCCAGATGGCATTGCTCGACCCCACCCTCGCCGTTCTCGACGAGACGGATTCGGGCCTTGATATCGATGCACTAAAGGTCGTTGCGAATGGCATTAACGCGCTTCGTTCCCCGGAGCGCGCCATCCTCATGATCACGCATTACCAGCGGCTTCTCGAATACATCGTGCCGGACAAGGTCCACGTATTGTCGGACGGCCAGATTGTCGAAACCGGCGGAAAGGAGTTGGCGCTCGAACTTGAAAAGACGGGCTATGCCACTTTTGAAAAGAAGCGGGCACCGGACGTTGCCGCGAGCGCACCTGCCCAGAGCGCATGAGCACACACCCATGACGCAAATCGGAAGCGCATACATCGAACGCTACCCGGAATGGCAGAACGGCCTTCCGGGAAGGAACTTGGCGTGGCTTTCGGAGCTGCGTGCGGACGCCTTTGCACGCTTCGCCGAACGCGGCTTCCCGACGCGAAAGACGGAGGCCTGGAAATACACCAACCTTGCGCCGCTGGCCAAGGACGTCTTTGCACCGCAAACGGCGGCCAGCGGCAAGATGCCGGCAACCGTTCCGGCGCATATTCCCGACCTGGGTACGGCCCACCGGATCGTTTTTGTGAACGGGCGCGCGGAAAGCGACGGCTCGACACACAACGCCCTGCCCAAGGGCGTTCGGCTGATGACCCTTGGCGAGGCGCTGAAGGAAGCCCCGGATCTGATCGCCGACCATCTGGCAACGGACAACAAACCGGAAGAGCCGGCTTTTCTGGACATGAACACCGCCCTCATGACAGAAGGCGCCGTCCTGACGATCGAGCCCGGCGTCGAGTTGGAGGCCCCGGTGCACCTCTTTTTCCTGACGACGGACGCGGCGGCACGATCGGCCATGCATCTGCGCAACCTGATCATGGCCGGAAAGGGAAGCGCGGCCACCGTTTTTGAAAGCTATCTCGGAACCGGGAAAGCCGAATACTGGACGAACGTCGTGACCGAGATTCGCGTCGAGGAAAAAGCCCGTCTTCACCACCATAAGCTGCAAAGCGAGGGGGAAGCCGCCTACCACATCGCGATGACCCTCACAAAAATCGAAGACCATGCGACGTATGACAGCTTTGCGATGTCCTTGGGGGGCAG
The DNA here is from genome assembly GCA_021296325.1 of Alphaproteobacteria bacterium. GTDB lineage: Bacteria > Pseudomonadota > Alphaproteobacteria. The sequence goes on along the minus strand of JAGWAR010000014.1, from coordinate 7,064 downwards.
CCTCGCCAGAAACGAGATCCGGGCCCTGCTGGACGGCAGTGGAATCGATTGCCGGCTGAACGGGATCAACCTGGCGCGCCAGCGCCCGCACCTCGATACGACGACGACCATCGACCACGCAAAGCCCGGAAGCACCTGCAACGAAACCTACAAAAGCGTCGTTGGCGATCACGCGGAGACGGTTTTTCAGGGCAAGATCATCGTCCGCCCGGATGCCCAGAAGACAGCGGCGCATCAATTGAACCGCAACCTCCTGCTTTCGGACGAAGCGCAGGCGAATACGAAGCCGGAATTGCGGATCCACGCGGACGACGTTCAGTGCAGCCACGGCGCCACCGTCAGCGAACTGGACGAACAGGCGCTTTTCTACCTTCGCTCGCGAGGCCTTTCCGAAAATGCGGCGCGCAGCCTGCTGACAGAGGCTTTTGTTACCGAAATGCTCGACGACATCGAAAACATTTCCATTCGCGAGGCGCTACGCCACGCGATGGCGGACTGGCTTGCCGGCTTGTCCGGAACGGGAGGTCAGGCATGACGAAACCGGCCACCCTAGATCCGAGGCCACATGGCTTCGACGCCTGGCGGGCGCGGGAGGACTTCCCGATCCTGAAGACCGAGGCTCATGGAAAGCCACTGGTATATTTAGACAGCGCCGCGAGCGCCCAGAAACCGCGCGCCGTCATCGAAGCGGTTCGCCACGTCTATGAGGCGGAATACGCGAACATTCACCGCGGCGTTTACGAACTGTCCGAAAAGACGACGGCCGCTTTCGAGGGCGCCCGCGAGAAGGTCCGCGCCTTCCTGAACGCGCCGGAGGCACGCGAGATCCTTTTCGTCCGCGGCGCAACGGAAGGGATCAACCTGGTCGCCCAAAGTTTCGGTCGCGCCTTCCTGAAGGAAGGCGATGAGATCATCCTCTCCGCGCTCGAGCACCATTCGAACATCGTGCCTTGGCAGCTTTTAAGGGACATAACCGGCATCGTGCTGCGGGTCGTCCCGGTGAACAATGCCGGCGAGCTTGAGATAGATGCCTATGCGGAGCTTTTGAATACGCGCACGCGGTTGGTCGCGATGACTCACGTGTCGAACGCGATCGGAACCGTCACGCCCATTCACGACATCGTCCGGCTTGCCCATGAGCGGGGGGTACCGGTGCTGGTCGATGGGTGCCAGGCCGTTCCGCACCAGAAGGTGGACGTGCAGGACTTCGACTGTGATTTCTACGTCTTTTCCGGGCACAAGCTCTACGGCCCCTCCGGCATCGGGGTGCTCTACGGCAAGGCCAAGCATCTGGAAGCCATGCCCCCCTATCAGGGCGGCGGCGACATGATCCGTTCCGTCACCTTCGAGAAGACGGATTACAACGTCATTCCTCATAAGTTCGAGGCAGGCACGCCGCACATCGCGGGCGCCATTGGACTGGGGGCCGCCATCGACTATCTCGAGGGGCTCGGCATTCCGGAGATCATGGCCCATGAGCAGGCTGTCCTCCACTACGCGACGGAGCGGCTTTCCCGCATCAGGGGGCTCCGGCCGATCGGCACGGCAAGGGAGAAGGCAAGCATCCTTTCCTTTGTCCTCGATCGCGCCCATCCCCACGACGTGGGCACGGTGCTTGATGGCGAAGGCGTGGCGATCCGGACCGGCCATCACTGCGCCCAGCCGCTGATGGAACGCTTCGGCATTCCAGCGACGGCACGGGCCTCGTTCGGGCTATACAACACCCCCGAGGACGTCGACGCTCTCGCCGCCGGCCTCGAAAAGGTACTGGAGATCTTTGGCTGATGCTTGACCTCAAGGACCTTTACCAGGAAGTCATCATTGATCACAGCAAGCGGCCTCGCCATTTCGGAAAGCTTGCGGATTCGAACCGCGAGGCGGAAGGCTTCAATCCGCTTTGTGGCGACCGGCTCACGGTTAAGCTGATCGTCGAGGACGGCCTTGTGAAGAACGTCGCCTTTGAAGGCGTTGGTTGCGCGATCTCGACCGCGTCGGCCTCGATGATGACGGACATGGTGATCGGCAAGACGGAGGCGGAAGCGCGGGCCCTTTTCCAGCAATTTCAGGAACTGGTTACGCGGAAGGAACCGCCGACGGCGGCCGAACTGACAACGCTGGACAAGCTGGCCGCGCTGACGGGCGTGCGAGCGTTTCCCTCCCGCGTGAAATGCGCAACGCTGGCCTGGCACACGCTGGCCGCCGCACTGGACCAGCGGCACGAAGCCGTAAAAACGGAATAGGCGGGGCAAGCGGCATGACCGGAGAAGGTATCATCACCCTGAAGCGCGATTGTGACGCCACCCTGATTCCTGCCGGCACGCGAATCGAACTTCAGGCCGGCACCCCGGTGACAGTCACCCAGGCGCTCGGCGGGACCTACACGGTCGCCGTGCACGGCAACCTCGCCCGCATCGACGGCAAGGACGCCGACGCGCTTGGGCTGGAAACCAAGGAAAAGGTGGCGCCCCCCGAACAGGCGGGAAACGGCACGGCAGCCGACGAGGAAGCCATCTGGGAACAGCTTCGGACCTGCTATGACCCGGAAATCCCGGTCAACATCGTCGACCTTGGCCTGATCTACGACTGTAAGATCACGACCCTTGAAACGGGCGGCAGCCGTGTCGATATCACCATGACGCTGACCGCGCCGGGCTGCGGGATGGGGGACATCCTTGCCGAGGATGTCCGTCAGAAACTGCTCGGCGTACCGAACGTCAGGGAAGCGAATGTCGAAGTCGTTTTCGACCCGCCCTGGGACCAAAGCATGATGTCGGAGGCGGCCCAGCTTGAAGTGGGCCTTTTGTAGGAGAGGAAACAGATGCCGGTAAATGCCCCCCTAACAATGACGGACGCCGCCGCCGAGCGGGTCAAAGCGTTGCTGGCCCGCCGTCAGGAAAAGCCGGCCGTCGGCCTGCGGCTAGCCGTGACGAACACCGGCTGTTCCGGCCACTCCTACAAGATGGAATATGTTGACGACGTCCCCCCGGGTGACGAGGTTGTCGAGGTTAAGGGGATCACGCTTTTTATCGATCCGGCGGCGCTGATGTTTCTGATCGGCAGCGAAATCGACTACGTCGAGGATACGTTCCAGTCCGGATTTGTCTTCAAGAACCCGAACGTGAAGGGAACCTGCGGCTGCGGGGAATCCTTCAGCGTCTAGCACCCACCATCCTGACAGAGGCCATCATCGGCCCAACGTCTAGATCCGGCGTTGAGACCCTGGCCAAGGTGATTGTCCGAAAGGCGTCGCGCACGACGTCAACACCGGCGCCGGGACGGGCGGCGTGTTCGGTCAGGTGCTGCCGCCAGAGCCGCGCCCCGGGCATCCCCGTAAAGAGGCCAAAGAGGTGGCGGGTCATCCGGGCAAGAGGGATCCCCTTTTCGACCTCGGCTTCCAGGTAGGGCAGCATGGCCTCCAGCACCGCTTCCCGGGAAGGCGGCGGCTCGGTCTCGTCAAAGAAACGCCGATCGACCCCGGCCAGCAGGTAGGGGTTCTGATAAGCGGCCCGCCCGATCATCACGCCGTCCACATGGGCAAGATGGGCCTCGGCCGCCTCCAGGGTCTCGACCCCGCCATTGAGGACGATCTCGAGATCGGGGAAATCCGCCTTCAGCCGGTAAACGACGTCGTAGCGAAGCGGCGGCACCGAGCGATTCTCCTTCGGGCTCAGCCCCTTCAGATAGGCCTTGCGGGCATGGACGATGACGGTCCGGCAGCCCGCGGCCGCCACCGCCCCCACGAAGCGGGACAGAAAATCGTAGCTGTCATGTTCGTCAACCCCGATCCGGGTCTTGACCGTGACCGGGACCGTGACGGCCTCTCCCATTGCCCGGAGGCCTTCTGCGACCCGCTCGGGCTCGACCATCAGGCAGGCCCCGAAGCGGCCCCGTTGGACCCGGTCGCTGGGGCAGCCGATGTTGAGGTTGATCTCATCATAGCCGAAGGACGCTCCAAGCCGGGCCGCAGCGGCAAGCTCGGCGGGCTCCGAGCCGCCAAGTTGCAGGGCGAGCGGTCGCTCCGCCGGGTGAAAGGCCAGGGAGCGTTCCGGGTCGGCGTGAAGGACCTCGCCGGTCGCCAGCATCTCCGTATAGAGGAGGGCCCGGCGCGTGATCTGCCGAAGGAAATAGCGATCGTGACGGTCCGTCCGTCCCATCATGGGGGCGACGGAGATGCGGCGATCCGACCGGGGTGAATTCGTTTTTGTCATGGCCGCGAACTTGGCCCGCCTGCGTCGGAAAGGCAACCGCCAAGCCTGCCGTCTTGACAGGTCCTTCGTTATAGGATAGTATTCCTACATTCTCCCTTGCAACATGTGAGCCCTTCCATGTCCGGCAGTGAAGTAGTGCGTATGGCCATACCAGTCCTACCAGAGCCCCTACCCGGGACCCCCGGGCGGCCACCCCTGCCCCGACTGGCCAGCCCCGTCCCCAATCCGGCGATCCGGGGAAGGGACGCAAAAGGCGAGGGCCATTTCGGGGCAAGCCGGGACGGCGGCCGGCGGACGCATCTGGGGATCGACCTGATCGCCGCCCCCGGCACCCCCGTCCTAAGCGCCATCGGCGGGACCGTCAGTCGCCTTGGCTGGGCTTATGGGGGGGACCCCCACTACCGCTACGTGGAGGTGACGGCGCCAACGGGCCTGGTGATCCGGCATTTCTACGTGGCCCCCCTGGTCAAGGCGGACGAGGCCGTGGAGGCCGGAAGGACCCTTCTCGGTACGGTCCAAGACCTGACTCGCCGCTATCCGGGGATCACCAATCACCTCCACCTCGAGGCACGCCAAGCGGCGGACCCGGAGCTGCGAAGCCACCGCGTCCGGGACTTTGCCGGCCGGGTCACCGACCTCTACAAGACCTACCCCGTGATCGATCCCACGCCGCTCCTTCCAAGCTAGGCCCCGGGGCGGTATAGGAAAGCGTCCAGAGCCCCTTAACCCCTCATCCCATATGGCGACGCTTTCAGAAACCCTAGGTGAATTTGCAGCCAGCTTCCGGGACGAGGATGTGCCGCCCGACGTGCGGACCCGCGCCAAGGCCCTTATCCTGGATGCGGTCGGCATCGCGCTTGCCTCCAACCGCTTCGATTTCGCGGAAAGGGCCTTCCAGGGCCTCAGCGCCCTTTCCTCCCATGGCGGGGCCGCCGTGATCGGCCGCAAGGAGCGGTTGCCCCCGCGGGACGCAGCGGTGATGAACGGCCTTCTGATCCATGGCCTCGACTATGACGACACCCACGTCGCCGGCATCGTCCACCCGACGGCCAGCGCCTTTCCGGCCGCACTCGCCGCCGCCACGATGGCTGGGGCCTCCGGCCGCGCCATGCTTACCGCCTTCATCCTCGGTATCGAGGCAAGCGCGCGAATCGGCGCGGTGGCGAAGGGAGGCTTTCACCAAGTGGGTTTTCACCCGACCAGCCTCGCCGGCATTTTCGGATGCACGCTGATCGCGGGCCGGCTTTTCGGGCTTGATGCGAAGGCCCAGGCCATGGCCCAGGGCGTCGCCTTAAGCCTTGCCTCGGGCAGCATGGAGTTCCTAGAGGACGGGGCCTGGACGAAACGGCTGCACCCGGGATGGGCTGCGTCGGCCGGCCTGACGGCGGCCATGCTGGCGAAGCACGGATTCATCGGTCCAAGGCACGCCTATGAAGGCCGCTTTGGGCTCTACAAGTCCCATCTGGGGCCGGAGGCGGCGCATTGCGAGTACGGCCTCGCGACGGCAGGCCTGGGCCATGTCTGGGAGCTACAGAACGTCGCGACGAAGCCCTACCCCGCCTGCCACTTCGCCCATGCCTGCATCGATGCTGCCCTCACCTTGAGAAACAAACGACAGGTTCGGGCCGAAGACATCGCCCGCGTCCTGGCCCTGGTGCCAAAGGAAGTCATCACGACCGTCTGCGAGCCGATCGAAAACAAGCGCCAGCCGGCGAATGGCTACGACGCGCAGTTCAGTGTGCCTTATCTCGTCGCCAGCGCTTTTCAGCACGGACGTTTCGGGCTGGCGGAGCTTGAGGAAACCATGCTTCGGGACCCGACGGTCCTGGCGCTGGCCAAAAAGGTGGATTACGAAGTGGATTCGAACAGTGGTTTCCCGAAATACTTCTCCGGCGAACTGGTCGTCACGCTGAAGGATGGCCGCGAGCTTTCCCACCGTGAACATCAGAACCGGGGCTGTGCGGACCGGCCCCTTACAATGGGGGCGATTCGTGCGAAGTTTCGGGAGAACGCGGCTTTGACCTTGGATGCCGCGCGAAGCGAAGTCATTCTGCAACGGATTGAGGCCCTTGAGGCCTGCGAACGCGCCGCCGATTTCGGCGAGGCACTTGTCGGCTAGACCAGGGAAAGGAAGACCGATTGGGGCAGCTTGAACCCAGCCAGCTTCGGAAGCCGGTAACAGCGTGGTGCTTCTATGACTGGGGCAACTCGGCCATTCCGGCAATCATTCTCACCTTTCTCTTCGCCCCTTACTTCACGCAAGCCGTCGCCGCCGACCCGGTGACGGGGTCCGCCCAGTGGTGACAGACGCTTACCATCTCGGCCCTGCTGATCGCAGTGTTGAGTCCGATTCTCGGGACCTTCTCCGACAAGGCGGGGCGGCGGAAACCCTGGCTTGGTTTTTTCAGCCTGGTGGCCATCCTCGCGGTGGCTGCCATGTGGTTCGTGCGGCCATCCGCCGATGACGTTTTGCTTGCTCTTGTCCTGCTGGCCGTTGCCAATCTCGGTTTCGAGCTTGCGATCGTTTTCTACAATTCGATGCTGCCGTCCTTTGTGCCGCGGCATCTGTTCGGCCGCGTGTCCGGCTGGGGCTGGGGAGCCGGTTACGCGGGCGGACTAGTCTGTCTTGCCATCGCGCTCGTCTGGATCGTTCAGCCGGAAACGCCACCTTTCGGCCTCGACAAGGAAATGGCCGAGCACGTGCGGGCCGTTACCCCCCTTGCGGCCATCTGGTTTGCCGTCTTCGCGCTGCCGCTTTTTTTCTTCACGCCGGACGAACCGCGGACTGGCCTTCCTTTCAGGAGAGTGCTGCGCGAAGGACTGAGCGAGGTGCTGGGTACGCTACGTACCATTCGG
>JAGWAR010000013.1 GCA_021296325.1 Alphaproteobacteria bacterium | reverse complement strand
TTGCGGGCAGGCCGGCTGCCCCGCGTTTTCCGTCCCTGGTAGTTCGATACATGGCGGCGCTTCGAGAAGCGCCCGGCGCTGACGGCGGCCCGCGCGCACATGAAACGCTTCCGGCAAAACTAGGCCTGGACCGGCAAGGACGGCATGCAAGCCCTCGCAATCGAACTCCCGGTCCTGCTTCCGCTCTGCCTGATCCTGCTGGCCGCGGCCCTCGCCCTTCGCGAGGCGCTCGCCGGCCGGCCGGGCCCGGCTTTTCCCGGCCCGCTCACCCTTGGCCTTGGGATGGCGGCCTTCCTCGCCGTGCTGCTCGGCTTCTGGGCAAGCGAGCGCAGCCATCACGTGCTGCTCGGCGGCCTGATCCCGTGGAACGATGCCGCCGGCTATTTCTTCGGGGCCCATCACCTGCTGGAAAGCGGCGAGCTTACCGCCTGGAGCCAACGTCGCCCGATCTACACCTCGCTGCTGGCAGGTTTGCTTGCCCTTGGCGAACGGGATCTGCAAGTCGCCCTGCTGCTTCAGGCCGCACTCGTCGGCGCCATGGCCTGTTTCGCCGCACGCGCCGGGGCAAGCCGGATGGGACCAGCAGCGGGGCTTTTGGTTTTCGCCTTGCTGCTTGCCTTCGCCGGCGAACAGGCGCCTGCCACCATGACCGAGAACGCGGGGCTTCTCTTTGGTGCCGCCGGCATTGCGCTGCTCTGGCTCGGACTTGAGAAACCGCGTGCAAGCTGGTTCGCGGCGGCGGGTTTTCTCCTGATGCTGGGCTTGCTGGCCCGCGCCGGTGCCTTTTTGGTCATCCCCTGCCTTCTTCTATGGGCCTGGCTTGCCTTCCGCGACGACCGGCGCGCGTGGCCGAGGCTTGTCTGCGCCCTTCTTGGCGGCGTGCTTGGCGCCGTGCTTTTGAACCAGGCGATCGACTGGCAGGCCGGGACCGCCGCCAACATGCCTTTTTCGAACTTCGCCTACCACCTCTACGGCCTCGCCGCCGGCGGTGCAGAGTGGACGCAAATCTTCGCCGACCATCCCGAGCTTCGCGAAGGCGGCGAGAACGCGGCGTCCGGCATGGCCCTTGCGCTGACGTTCGAGCGGGTCTTGCAAAACCCCTTCGACTTTGTGATCGGTTACGTGCGCCATCTCGATCATGCTGTCTTGCACCTCTTTCAATACATATCCTTTGTGCCGGCGCGCGCGGTGATCTACGGCTGTTGGCTGGCTGGCCTGGTCGCGGCCTGGCGCCACCGCGGCGACCCCGCCTGCCTGCTGCTGCTTCTGGCGACGGCGGGCACCGTGCTTTCCTCGCCGTTTCTTTTTTCCAACATCGGCGTTCGCGTCTACGCGGCAACGCTTGCCTTCGACGTTTACCTGGCCGGGCTCGGCCTGGCCGTCCTCATAAAAAGATTCCGGGCCCTGCCATCGATAACGCCGCGGCCGGGCCTGCCCGCCCAACTCGCCGGCGTGGCCGGCGTGCTCGTGGCGTTGACGCTTGGCGGGACCTTTGCCTTTCCGAAAGCGGAGCCGGACGTGCAGGCAACGCTTGCCTGCGAGGCCGCGCAAATGCCGGCCGTGCTTCGCCTGGGTAGCGAATCGCCGCTCGTCTTCCTGGGCGCGGCACCTTCCCTCGCTCTTTTCCCGCCGCAGGCGCGCCACGGTGATTTTGTCGCGCTGCTTCATCGCGAGGTCCACTTGCACGAAAAGCTGAAGCGGTTGCCGCCGGACACCGCGCTTGTTACCGGACCCGCCCGCCAGGGGCCCCGGCGCGGCAAGGCCGTCCGGATCGCCTGGAAGACGGAAACCCTGCCGCCGCGGGGAAGCCTGGTCGGTTTTTGCCTGAAGCCGGACGCGCATCCGTTGCTCGGCCGTGCGTTCCGCGTACCCACGCGCGTGCAGGTGTTCGAGCCGGATTAGTTCTCCGGCCCGCATTCTTCCCATGCTAGGCTGCGCGCCGGCGACCTTTGCATAAGGCCTCCAGGGACCGCATGCACGACATCCTCGTTCACTTCCCCACCCTGCTTTTCCTTTGCCTGATCCCGCTGGCGGCGGCCCTGCCGTTCCTGAAGGCGTTCCCGGCACAGCCCGCGCCGCCAACCTCCGGCCTGCTGGCCGGGCTTGGCCTTGCCCTTGCGATCGCCGCCTTCCTCGCCGTGGTACTAAGCGGCTGGGCGGTCGGGCGCAGCCAGACCAACCTGCTCGGTGGGCTGATCCCGTGGAGCGACGCCACCGGCTATTTCCGCGGCGCCCATTCCATGCTGGACAATGGCGAACTCCTGAGTTGGAGCCAGCGGCGCCCGCTCTACACACTCTTGCTGGCGGGCTTCTTCGCCCTCGGCGAGAGGGACGTGCAGATCGCACTTCTCCTGCAGGCGGCGCTGGTGGGCGCGGTGGCCTTTCTGGTGGCGCGCGCCGTTTCGTTCCGGATGGGCATGGCGGCGGGCCTTTTCGTCTTTGCTCTTCTCTTTGCCTATGCGCGCGAATACGCGCCCATTCTTCTTTCCGAAAACGCGGGCTTTCTGTTCGGCGCGCTTGGCATAGCACTGCTATGGCTTGGCGCGGAGAAACCGCGATGCAGCTGGCTTCTGGCCGGAAGCCTGTTGCTTTCTCTCGGCCTGATGGCGCGCGCCGGCGCCTTCCTGATTATCCCGTTTCTTCTCTTATGGGCCTGGCTTGCCTTCCGGCAGGAACGGCGGGTGGCTCTGCGGGCGCCGCTCGCGGTACTGGGCGGCGTTGTCGCCGCGGCGCTGCTGCACCAGGCGATCTATTGGCTTTCCGGGGATGCGACGAACCCGCCGCTTTCGAATTTCAGCTACGTGCTTTACGGGCTGGCGGCGGGCGGCAAGGGATGGAAGCAGATCTATCTGGATCACCCCGACATCTTCCAGGGCGGCGAAGGCGCTTTTTCCCAGATCATCTACGCGCTCGCCTTCGAACGCATCGCCACCAACCCGTTCGACTTCATCTTCGCCTATGTGAAGAAGTTGCCGCACTCGGTCTATTTCCTGTTCGACTACACGCTTTCCTTCCTGCACATCAAGCGCCTGTTCGCCCTGCTCTGGCTGGCCGGCCTGCTGGTCGCTTTCCGCCGCCGCCGCGAACCGCAGGCCCTCCTTCTGGTGGTGACCGTGCCCGGCATCGTGCTTTCCGGCCCCTTCCTTGCCGATGTGGGAAGCCGCATTTACGCGGCGACGGTTGCCTTCGACGCTTATCTGGCCGGGCTTGGCTTTACGGCGATGGTTGGCTGGCTTTCGCGGAAACGCTCCCAAATCGTACCGGCGTCGGCGTCGCCCCTGGCCGCCCAGCTTGCCGTTACGGCCGGCATTCTTGTCGCGCTGACGCTGTCCAGCCTCTATCCCTTGTTGCGATCGAAGGACCGGGTGCCGGCGACGTTTGCCTGCACGGGCGAGAAAATTCCGGCAGCGTTCCGTCTGGGCAGTGAATCGCCGGTCCTTGCCCTGCGCACCTCACCGCCCTTCACGCTGTTCCCGCCGCAGGCGCCTCATGCGGGTTTCGCCTCGCAGTTCAATTCCCGGATCTACCTTCCCGAAACCCTGAAACTGGCATCACCCGATACCGCCTTCATCACGGCCTATGTGCGCGAACCGGAAGGCAAGAGCACCACGCTCCAGATCGCCTGGAAGACGGAAACTCTGCCGCCGCGGGGGAGCTGGGTCGGTTTCTGCCTGAAGGAAGATTTTCATCCCGTCCTTGGCCGGCCGTTCCGCGTGCCCGCCCGCGTTGAAATGCTGAAAACGGACTAGCTCCGCCGCGACCAGAACCCCGCCAGCGCCGCCCCCGACAAATTATGCCAGATGCTGAACAGCGCGCCGGGCAACGCGGCGGCAGCCGAGAAATACTGCACCGCCAGCGCCACACCGAGGCCGGAATTCTGCATGCCGACCTCGATGGCAAGGGTGCGGCACGTCCGCTCGTCCAGCCCCAGCAGCTTCGGAATGCCATAGCCCCCGGCAAGGCCCAGCAAATTATGCAGCACGACCACGGCGGCGACCGCCAGGCCCAGGGCCGCAATCTCTTCCCGGTTGAGCGCTACGATAATCGCGATGATCAGCACGATGGCGATGACGGAAAGCAGCGGAAAAACCTCCTTCGTCCGGCCCAGCCGCCGTCCCAGAAAACGGTTTGCGACGACACCAAGGACGACCGGCAGCAGCACGATCTTCAGGATGCTAAGCAGCATGTCGAGCACCGGCACCGGCACGCTCTGGCCGACGTAAAGCCAGGCAAGAATCGGCGTGGCAAGAACGGCGAGGCAGGTCGAGACCGTCGTCAGCGTGATCGAAAGGGCGACGTCGCCGCGCGCAAGATAGGTGATCACGTTCGACGCCGTGCCGCCCGGACAACTGCCGACCAGCACGACGCCGGCCACCAGCATGGGCGCCAGCCCGAACGCGCTTGCCACCCCGAAGCCGGCCAGCGGCATAACGAGAAACTGCAACGCCACGCCCAGCAGGATCAGCCAAGGCCGCCGCGCTACCTCCAGGAAATTCTCCGGCGTCAGCGTCATGCCCATGCCGAACATGACGAGGCCAAGCAGCGGCACGATCAGATCGGCGAGCGGCAGAAGAAGACCCGGAAACCCATAGGCAATCCCGGCGCCGAGAACGGCCCAGAGCGGAAAGAAGGCCGTCAGTCGGGCAAGCATGGGCGCGTCACAGGGTGGCGATGCATTCTTCGGGAAGCGCCAGCACGTTCCGGCTGGCGCCATGTGGAACCCATTGATAAAGCTCTTTTTCCTGCATGGGAAGCGGCCGGCCGCTGCGCTCTTCGGCAAGGGCGTAGCCGACGCTGCCAAGCACGGCCAGCAGGCTGCCGATGGTCTCGCCCCGCTCCTCCAGCACGTGCGGCGCAAGCTCCATCAACACCACCGGCCGCAACTCCTTTAGCAGGCGAAAGGCGCCTCTCAAGACCGCGCATTCGTCGCCATCGACATCCAGTTTTACGAAATCAACGCCGTGCAGGTTCTGCGAGGCAAGGTAGTCATCCAGCGTCATCGCCCTGGCGCCCTCCGTCGAAAGAAATCGTCCGCGGGCCAGCGGGTGCACGTCCTCCCCCGGCACCAGCGGCCAGCTCGCCATCGCCGCGGCCGGAAGCGCGTCGTCGGCCTTCTCAACGCACAGGATCTGCTCGACGGTGACGCGGTCCTTAAGCTGCGGGTTGAGATCCAGATTGGCGCGCAGCTTTTTCAGGGCCCACACCGTGGGCTCAAAAGCAAAGACGCGGCCCCTTGGGCCCACCTGCCTGGCCAGTGGCAGGACGTGGGCCCCGACATTGGCTCCGATGTCGAGCACGACCGCCCCCGGCTCGATGAAACGGCGACAGGCCGCCTGGCTCGTCCGCTCGAAGGCGCCAAGCGCGTAGATCGTGAAATCGATGCCTTCTCCGAGATCGAGCCGCCAGCGAAAGCCCGAGCGCCGCACCTCCGCCTGCGAACGGAAGCCAAGCAAATGGCGGCATAAAAGGACCGGCCGTTGCAGCAGACGGGCCAGGGCGATTTTACGTTTCGTTGTCAGCAACGGCATGTTGGTGGGTTTTAGCCGCAATTCGGCGCCGTCTCCAGCGGAAACCCGGACGCCTTTTCTTCAAACGGACGGAACGTCTAAAATCACCCCATGACGCGAAACCGCTGCCTCGGCCTTGGCGCCCTGCTGTTTGCAAGCCTGTCCCTATCCGCCGGGCCGGCGATTGCCGAAGAGGACCGTGGCACCTTCAGCGTCATCGTCGAAAACGACCGCATCGTGAACACGGACCGGCACTATACCCAGGGAATCCGTTTTGCCTGGCTGTCGGCGGCCGACGATGTGCCGGACTGGGCGCGTGACGTTGCCGGCCATATGCCGCTCTTTGCCAAGCAGCATGCGCTTCGCATCGGCTACGGCCTGGGCCAGAGCATCTTCACGCCGGAAGACACCTCGCTCCACGCCCTCATTCCCGAGGACCGGCCTTACGCGGGCTGGCTTTACGTGTCGTTTGCGTTGATCGCCGACACCGGCGAGCGGCTGGACAGCTTCGTGCTCGATCTTGGCATGGTCGGTTCGGCCGCATTGGGTCAGGACGTACAGAACAATTTCCATGACCTCATCGGCGTCGCGCGCTCCAACGGGTGGGACAACCAGCTCGACAACGAGCCCGGCCTCGTCCTCTACTACGAACGCAAATGGCGCAAGCTGAAGGAATTTTCTACCGGCGGCTGGGGCGTCGACATCACGCCCCATGTCGGCGGCAGCGTTGGCAACGTGTTCACCTATCTGGCCGGCGGGGTGGCGGTTCGCTTCGGCCAGGACCTGCCCAGCGACTATGGCCCGCCGCGCATTCGCCCCTCGCTTCCCGGCTCGTCTTTCTTCGTACCCCAAGACGGCTTCGGCTGGTACGTGTTCGCCGGCGCCGAAGGGCGCCTGATTGCGCGGAACATCTTTCTCGACGGCAACACCTTTTCCAGCAGCCATGACGTCTCGAAACGCGTCCCGGTCAGCGATTTTCAGGTCGGCGTTGCACTGACCTTCAATTTTCTGCGTATTACCTATAGCCACGTTTTCCGCACCCGCGAATTTCGCGGCCAGTCCCAGGCCGACCAGTTCGGCGCCATCAGCCTTTCCGTCAAGCTTTAGGGAGCGCCCCATGCAGGAAACCTTCGCCCACCCCGAATATCTGGTCGAGACGGCATGGCTATCCGAACACCTCGACGACCCCGCCCTTCGCATCTTCGACTGCACGGCCCATCTCCTGCCGGACCCCGAGAAGCGCTACCGGGTCGAGGCGGCGCGCGCCGAATACAACGCCGGCCACATTCCGGGCGCCGGCTTCCTCGACTTCGTGGACGAGCTTTCCGATCCCGCTGCCTCCCTTCCCCTCATGCTGCCCGGCGCCGCCCGATTTTGCGCCGCCGCCGCCGCCCATGGCATCGGCGATGGCGTGCGCGTCGTCCTCTACAGCACCGAGAACATCTGGTGGGCGACCCGCGTGTGGTGGATGCTGCGCGCATTCGGATTCGATAACGCCGCCGTACTGAACGGCGGATTGCAGAAATGGCAGGCCGAAAAAAGGCCGGTTTCGACAGCACCGGCGAAGTATCCGCGCGGCAATTTCCGTGCGAAGCCCCGGCCGCAGCTTTTCCTCGGCAAGGAGGCCGTGCTGGCCGCCCTCGGCGACAAGGCGACGCGGATCGTAAGCGCGCGCTCGCCCGAACAGCATCGCGGCGAGGAAAAAGTGCCCTATGGCCGGCCGGGCCGCATCCCCGGCAGCGTCAACGTGCCGGCCAACGCCCTGCTGGACGCCGAGACGAACACCTATCTCGACGCGAAACGCCTTCACGGCCTTTTCGAGGCGTCCGGTGCGCTTGCGGCGGAAAAGGTCATCACCTATTGCGGGCTTGGCATCGCCGCGACGAACGACGCCTTCGTGCTCGCCCTGCTCGGGTTCGATCCCGAACGCATCGGCGTTTACGACGCCTCCATGTCGGAATGGTCGCGGGACGAAAGCCTGCCCATGGAAACCGGATAGGGGAAAGGCGCCTGCCTTGCGCGCCCTCGCACTCGTTCTTCTCGGACTGATCGCAAGCGGCTGTGCACCGCTCCTGGATGCCTTCGAAGAACCGACCGCGCCGGAAACGGAAGCCGGCCGTTGCCTGGCCCTGTTCGCGGAGACGGACACGCGGATCGCGGAGGCCGGCGTGGTGGACGCCGCCTACGCCCGCATCGAAGGCTTCCCCCATTTACGGGTGAACCGTTTCCTGGCGAGCTTTCGCACCCGCCCCCTCGACGACACGGCCTTTGGTGCCTGGACAAAACGGTTGCGCGCCCTCGACCGCGAAGCCCGCGGCTTCGAGCTTGCCAATTTGCCGGACGCGTACGCCGCGCTCTCCCCCAGGGTGGAGGATTGCGGGAACGTCCTGCTCGCCCGCGACCTTCGGGATGCCGCGCGCCGCGAGGCGCTTTTGGCGGCGGCCCGGGTCGAGGACCACTATTCGGACGTGAACCGCGTGCTCGGCCTCTACCCGCTCACCGCGCTGCCGGTCGGGCTTGCCTATGCGAACTGGCGGAAGAACCATCTCGGCCTCTTCCGGGAATCCCGCGCGAACGCCGCGCCCATCACCCGCCTTGTCCCCGACGCATCCCCGCCCCTCGCCCCGGAAGCGGTGGCAACACTGCTGCGCGCGGCATCGGCCAATCCGCTGGGCATCCCGGCGCCGGGCCCGGAAGCAACGCAGCGCCTGCTCGAAAGCTTTGCCCCCGTCTTCGAGATCGAAACGGCAGGCCCGGCCGATCGCATCGGCGCGCCGCACTGGGAAGGGCGCGGTACGATCGCGGTCGAAACCACCACGCCGCTCGCCTACGGACAGCTTTCCCATGTCTGGTTCCGGGGCGAGGCGCGGTTGCAGCTAAGCTACGTCGTCTGGTTCCCGGCCCGGCCGAAAAGCGCCTGGCTCGACCCCCTTGCCGGCCATCTCGACGGCGTCGTCTGGCGCGTGACCCTTGGCGGCGACGGCCGGCCGCTGGTCTACGACACGATCCACGCCTGCGGCTGCTACCACCTGTTCTTTCCGGTAGCCCCGCTTGCAGCTAGGAAAGCCGGCCTGCTCGCGGATTTCGAGGAGCCGCCATTGATCCCGATGCCGGCGCCGCCACTGGGAAAAGGCGAACGGCTTGCCCTGCACCTGCGCGCCGGAAGCCACTACCTGACCGGCCTGCGCGCGGCCGGGACCGAAGAGCCGGCGGGCGCGCCCTATGCGCTTTATGCCTACGACGCCCTGCGCTCGTTGCCCCTGCCCGCAGGCGGGCGGCAAAGCCTGTTCGGCCCGGATGGCCGCATCGAAGGGACGGAACGGCTCGAACGCTTCTTCCTGTGGCCGATGGGCGTCCCCAGCGCCGGCGCCATGCGCCAGTGGGGCACCCACGCCACCGCCTTCATCGGACGCCGCCACTTCGATGACCCCGACTTGCTGGAGAAAATTTTCGGAAAATAAGCGCAACGCATCCCTGTCATTTTCTGCGTCGCGTATTAAATTAAAAGACGATCACCCGGCCTTCAGGGAGAACCGCCGCATGGAAACCCCGCTTCAGATCAGCTTTCGCAACATGGACCCGTCCGAAGCCGTCGAGGCCAACGTCCGGGAAAAAGCCTCGAAACTCGAGCGTTTCTTCGATCGCATCACCAGCTGCCGCGTCGTCATCGAGGCGCCCCACCGCCACCACCACAAGGGCAAGCTCTACAACGTGCGGATCGATCTCACCGTGCCGGGGAAGGAACTCGTCGTTACCCATAGCGGGCCTGGGAACCACGCCCACGAAGACGTCTACGTGGCGATCCGCGACGCCTTCGGCGCGGCGGCCCGCCAGCTTGAGGACCACGCGCGCAAGATTCGGGAAGCCTGAACCACGAAGCCGCGTTTTACGAGGCGTCCGGCGGCGGCGTTAGCCGCAGATAGGGCTTCAGCGCCTTCCACCCTTTCGGGAACTTCTGCTTGGCCTCCGCGTCCGACAGCGACGGCACGATGATGACGTCCTGGCCATGGGTCCAGTTTACCGGCGTCGCCACGCTGAAGCGGTCCGTCAGCTGCATCGAATCGATCACGCGCAGGATTTCGGCGAAGTTTCGGCCCGTCGTCTGCGGATAGGTGAGCATCAGCCGGATTTTCTTGTTCGGGTCGATGATGAACACGGTACGCACCGTGTACACCTCGTCATGGGCGGGGTGCATCATGTCGTAGAGCTTGGCGATCTTGCGGTCGGGGTCTGCGATGATCGGAAAGTTCGGCGTCGTGCCCTGGGTTTCCGCGATGTCCTTCGCCCAATCCTTATGGGAATCGACGGAGTCGATGGAAAGGCCGATCGCCTTGACGCTGCGTTCGGCAAATTCCCTTCTCAGGCGGGCCACCTCGCCCAGTTCCGTCGTGCAGACCGGCGTGAAATCTTTCGGGTGGGAAAAAAGAACCGCCCAGCTATCGCCGATCCATTCGTGAAAGTGGATGCGCCCCTGTGTCGTGACAGCCTCGAAGTCGGGCGCCGTGTCGCCGAGATGAAGTGCCATTGTTTCTCTCCCTGGTTTTCGCGGGCCTGCGCCGGTTTTCCCGCGCCACGTAAATGCAATGGCGCTTGCGGCCCAGGCTCACGCGGAACGGCTTCAGGATTCCCGGAATCTAGCGAAGATCGCCCCGCCCTGCCAACTCGTATTCCGGGCCTTCAGAAAGCCGCCTGAAGGCTGAAGAAGAAGCGCATGCTACTGTCCCCTTCCGTGAAGACGATCCGGGTCAACGGCAGCGCCGCCTCGAAATTCGCCGTCATGTCTTCCCAGACCCTTGCCCGGACCCCGACCCCGGTCGAGCTCAGCGAACTCCCGCGCCCGTCCTTGTCCCAGACAGCCCCCAGATCGTAGAAGCCGTAGAGTTGATAGGCCTTCACCGCGGCCCATTCCACGGAACGGCCGTATTGAAGCTCGAGACTGCCCCCCGCCCCGTCGACGCCGGTCAGCTCGGACGGGTCGTAAGCGCGGCCAAAGCGCGCCCCGCCAAGCCGGAATTCCTCCGCGGAAAGCAGCGCGTGGGCGGCCCGCTGGACGGCGATAAGAAGGCTCGCGCTCCACCTGTCCGCGATGCGCTGGTGGCGGTACACATCCGCCGTCACCTTGGTGAAATTGCCCCGCCCGCGAAAGCGGGAAAGGTTCGAATCCCCCTCTTCCGACGCGCCAAGCATTTCCAGGCCCTGGCTGAATTCGACGCCAAGCTGGTTGGCCCCCCGGTAGGCGTCCCCAAGCAGCGTGTCGCCGAAATAGTAGCGCCCGCCCAGCCGCAGCACCCGGAGGCGGTCGTCGAAGGTTTCGACGCCAAGCTGTTCCTCATCGGTGTTCATGTAATCGAACCGGCCATGCAGGTAGAGGCTTTCCTCGCGTGAACGGATCAGGGGATGCCGTAACTCAAGGCTGATGCGCGTGCCCATGCTTTCGACGCCGAAGACTTCGAGATCCGCCCCGGAATCGATGAAGCTCTGGGACCCCGAAAGGGTCAGCGTGGTGCCGGCGGCGTTAAGAACCTGCTCATGCTGGCCCTCGAAGTAGAGCAACTCATCCGGCGAATCCGGGACCGTATAGAAGGTAAGCCGGGTGCGTTCGAGCAACCCGAAAAGCGAATTGAAATCGACCGCCACGTAACCCTGCAGGCGCCCGACGTCCGGCGTGCCCCGGTTGTCGAGGCCGGCATACCCTTCGACCGGATCGTAATGAAGGGTCAAGCGAAGCTCGTAGCTTCCCGCCTCCGGGTCGATCGGGCGCAACGCGGAACGCATCCAGATGCCCGGCAGGTCGTTTAAAAGAAGAATGGTGTGCTCGAGCGCTGCCAGGGTCGTCGGACGAACGCTTGCAAGCAGCGCCGCGTGGCTGGCCAGCAAGGCTTCCCCGCCTGCCTGGTCTCCATCGAAGACGACCTTTTCGACATAGCCTTCGATGATGCGGATGCGAAGAACGCCTTCGTCCAGGCTCTGGGGCGGCGCCACGGCCCGGGACAGCACGTAGCCCGCCTTGCGGTATTTTTCGGTGATGGTCGCCAGCAGGTTTTCGACATCCACCAGCGTGATCTGGCGATTCAGGAAGCTTTCGTAGAGTTCGGAAAATTCCGCAGCTTCGAAGATGGTCGCCCCTTCGACCTCGATCCGTTCAAGCAGGAAGGTTTCCGCCACTTCCGGTGGCGGCACGGCGAATTCCGGCGGCTCGACCGCGTCGATTTCGGCCGGCGGGCGCTCGGGCGTCACCAGGCGTTTTTCGATCTGCCCCGCTTCGGACGAGGGCCGGGTTTGCTGGGCCCAGGCCTCCGCCGGCATCCCCGACAGCAAAAAAACACCAAACGCGGTCAGAAAACGGCGAAACCGCGCGCCACCCACACGGCCGCCCCGCGCCCTTTTTATGCCTAGCTTGGTTAACACCGGCCCTCCCTTCGGCAGGGTTCCCGGGAATTTTACCAGTAACGTTAAGTAAACTTAAAAAATCCTTAATAGGAACAATTTTAAATAAATTCACAATAAAAACAAAATAAATCCGAAACGAAACCGTTTGAACATTAGACAAATTTTGGATTTATTGCAGAAGAACGTAAAGGACTTCTAGGTTTTATTAAACGGGAACTGAAAATGTCTTCCTCAAGCACCGGCGGCCTGCAGGATCGGATCCTGGCGCTTTACGGCATTCGGGACTGGCCCTTCGCCTCGAAAAAGGCGTCCGGGTCCAGGGCCGGCAGCGCGCGAAAGGCATCCGGGGCCGCGTCCTCCGGGGCGTCGGCTGGCCGCCTTCTCGGGCATGCCGGTGTGAGAAGGGCGTTCATCGGCGTGGCGGTGATTTTCGCCCTCTTCATCGCACTTCCCTTCGTCTGGGATTCCCTGGAATCGACGAACGGGTCGGGCTGGCTGTTCACGCATCCCACCGTCGTCACCTCGGCCGACACCCCGGTGACGGGCCTGCGCAGCACGCAAACGGTGGGCGTACCGGCGGCGAAACGCTGGGCGGCACGGAATTTTAGCGGCGACGTCCTCATACAGACGGCGGGCGGCATCTGGCGGCCAATGACGAAACGGCACGGAATCGTCCCGGGCACGCGAATCGAAACCGGAAAGACGGGCCGCATCGTGTTGCGGCAGAAGGGGGACGTCGTCACCGTCATGCCGAACTCCCGTTTCGAGGTCCCGAAGACGGGCAAGAACAATGTCCGGCTTTCCTTTGGCAAGGTGCTGTTCGACATGGAACGGCGGCCGGACCGGCGCTTCTCCGTCGGCACGACGCATCTCGTCGCGGTGGTGAAGGGAACGAATTTCACCGTCGAGGCGGACAATGGCGCAAGCACCGTTCACCTGACGCGGGGTTCGGTCGAAATAACGGCATTGAAGAATGGCCGCACTCCCGGCGAAACCCATCTCATGGAACCTGGTCAGATTGCTGTCGCCTCAAAGGCCGGCAATGGGAAGCTGACGATCATCAACCGGAAATCCTGGAAGGCGCAGTAACGGCCGTCACGGCTGGTTACGTGCGATAAAGTCATGAGCACTCTTGGCAAAAAAATCGCGAGCCTCGCATTCTTGGCTGCCTTTGCGCTTGCCGGGCTTGGCTTCCACGCGGACGCCTTGGCCGGCGACCGCGGCCTTGGGGGCGATCGGCAGGCCGCGGGGCCAAGCGTGGGCGCCCAGGACAGCAACGCGATCGTGCGGGGATATAACGGTCCGACCATCCCCGCCAAGAACCTCTCGCGCACGCGGAGCATTGCCGGCACGCCGGGGGCCAGCTGGCAAGACGACTTCACGCCGGCGACCGACACCTTCTCGAATGGCCAGCCGAAGCAGATGCAGGTCGCCTCCAGGAATCGCCAACGCGATCCTGACGCGCCGCAGCCGAAGGCCTGGTCGATCACGAATTTCGTCGGTGACGTCAGGGTTCGGGTCGCCACGGGGGCGGCCTGGAAACCGCTGGCACGGACCATCACCAGCATCGCTCCCGGCATGCAGGTCAAGACCGGCATGGACGGCAGGTTCAGCCTCAAGCAGGGCAAGGACGTCATCACGGTTTCGCCGGACAGTGAAATCGAAATACCGGCCAAGGGTGACGAGAACATTCTCCAGTCGCTCGGCAGGGTGCTGTTCGACATGGAGCGGCAACCGGACCGGCGTTTCTCCGTCGGCACGCCTTATTTGGCGGCCACCATCAAGGGCACCGTCTTTACGGTGACGGTGGATGCGCTGGGCAGCAGCGTTGACGTTCACGAAGGCGCCGTCGAAGTCGCCTCGATGAAAAGCAACGACGTCACGATCGTCCGGCCCGGCCAACGCGCAAGCGTAACCGCCAAGGGCGGTGGGCGGCTGACCATCGGCAAAGGCCGTCCGTCCGGCAAGCCGGCGAAACCGGCGAAGAGCCAGCCGGAAGCCGTTGCCGGCAACGACGCGGCGCCGGGCGAGAAGAACGCGGACCGGAAAGCCGACGTTGAACTGGCCGGCCGCGATCCCGAGAACAAGGGCGGCAAGGGCAAGGGCCGCCTGCGCCGGATCGAATCGACGCTGGGCTTGCAGCAGATTGACGTTGCCTATGTGACGGCGGGTCTCGTTGCCAATTGGGCACCGGCGGCCGGCGGTCTCGGCAATGGCGGCCTTGCCAATGGCGAAAACGGCAACCTTCCCAATGGCGACAATTCCGGCCCCGGCAACTGGAACGGCAATGCCGGTGGCAACGGTAACGGCAATGGCAATGGCAACGGCAATGGCGGGGGCAACGGCAATGCCGGTGGCAACGGCAATGGCGGCGGCCTGGGTCTCGGCCTCGGCGGCGGCAACGAAAACCGAAACGACGGTGGCAATGGTGGCGGCCTGGGTCTCGGCCTCGGCGGCGGTAACGAAAACCGCAACGACGGTGGCAATGGTGGCGGTCTTGGTCTCGGCCTCGGCGGCGGCAACGGCGGCTTAGGCAACGGCAGCGGTAATGGCGGCGGTCTGGGCGGTGTCCTCGGCAATGGTGGCAGTCCAGGCAACAGCGGCAACAATCCCGGCAATTCCGGCGGCGGCAATGGCAATTCCGGCGGCGGTCTGGGCGGCGTAGTCGGCTTGCCGGGCAACAGCGGCAATGGAAACGGTAACGGTAACGGTAACGGTAACGGCAACGGAAAAGGCAAAAGCTAAACGCATCGCCATGTTCACTCGCAAAACAATTGCGTTCCCTTGAGAGCCGGAGGGGGCCGACACCTTAGGCCCCCTCCCTTTTTCCGGCCCGTCCCTTCAGGTACGAACGACGAGCAACCCGCATGAAACGACGTCTGTCCCACCTTCTGGTTTTCCTCCTCGTGGCGGTCGTTTACCTCCTTGGCACCCTCACGCCGGTTGAACACGCCCTGATGGATCTTCGCTTCCGTCTGCTGCCCAAGGCGGCAAGCGGCGACCTCGTCGTCGTCGAAATCGACGCCCGCAGCCTCGAGGAGCTGGACCGCTGGCCGTGGCCGCGAAGCTATTACGCCGACGTGCTTGACCGTCTGTTCGCGGCTGGGGCAACCGAAATCGCCCTCGATATCGACTTAAGCGCCAGCGCCGATCCGGCCGGCGACGCGGCCCTTGCCGATGCCCTGAAACGGGCCCGAGGCCGCGCCATCCTGCCGGTTTTCGAACAACCCGCCTCCCAGGCCAACTGGGAAGCAAGCCTGGTACAAACGAAACCCCACGCGGCCTTCCAGCCCTATGCCCGGCTTGCGTCCGTCAACATGTTTCCCGATTCCGACAGCCTGGTCCGCACCCATTCGAGCATCGAGCCGTGGAGCGATTCGTTCCTCGCAACGATGCCGGCTCTGCTGGCCGGGCCCTCGTCCTCGCCGATCGGCATCTACTACCTGGATTACGGCATCCGGCCCGACACCCTGCCGCGCCTCGGCTTCGCCGATGTGCTGCATGGCAATTTCAACCCCGACGCCGTCGCCGGCAAGAAGGTCATCATCGGCACGACCTCCATCCAGCTCGGCGATCTGATCCCGACCCCGGTCTACCGCACCCTGCCGGGCCCGATCGTCCAGGCGCTCGCCTTCGAATCGATTATCCAAGGCCGGGCCCTGTATCACAGCACGCCGATCCTGACCCTGGGCCTTGCCCTGATGCTGGTGCTTCTGCTGGGGCCGAAGCTGGCGAAATGGTCGTGGCGGCAGGGGCTGGTCGTCGTCGTCGGCACCAGCGGCGGAATCTTTCTCGCCTCTCTTGCCCTCCAGGGCACGCTGCCCTTCAGCCTGAACACGACGCCGCTTATTCTCGGAACGACGTTTTCCTACCTCGCGAGCTTCTTCCGGGAATTCGACCAGCAGGCGTTCCGGCTCTTCGAACAGCGCATGATGATCATGCAACGGAACGCCATGATGAAATGCGTCGTCGAGGACAGTTTCGACGGCATCGTGATCACGGACGATGCCGGCCACATCGAAATGTTCAATTCCTGCGCGGGCAAGATGCTGGGTTACACGGCCGAGGAAACCCACCACCGGCGGATCGATCGCGTCATCCCTGAATTACGGGCAATCGCCGCCGCCGATGGCGGCACACATCCCGAAGAAGCCGTCTTCAGCGCCAGCCGCCTCGCCGGCCCTTACGAGCTCACCCTGCACCACAGGAACGGCGCAAATCTTGAGGTCGAGGTCGTCATCAGCACGTCGAAGATGAAGGCCACCACCCGCATTTTCGAACGCCGCCAGGAAAGCCGTACCGTCTACGTTTATACCTTCCGCGACATCGCCGAACGCAAGCGTGCCGCGGCCTTCCAGAAGCAGGCGATGGAGGAAGCGCTTTCCGCCAACCGCGCGAAATCGGAATTCCTGGCGAACATGAGCCACGAACTGCGCACACCGCTCAATGCCATCATCGGTTTTTCCGAGATTCTGAAGAACGAAATGTTCGGCCCCCACGGCGTTTCCCAATACAGGGAATACTCCGACGACATTCACCGCAGCGGCGCTCACCTGCTGGACGTTATTAACGACATTCTCGACGTCTCGAAAATCGAGTCGGGCCAGTTCAACCTGCACGAACAGCCGTCCTCGCTGCTGCCCATCCTGGAATCTTCCGTCAAGATCGTCGGCCGTCGCGGGGAGACGCGCAAGCTTTCCATCGAAAAGGCCATCGCGCCGGACTTCCCGCTGCTGATGGTGGACGCCCGCGTGCTGCGCCAAATTCTGATCAACCTGCTCAGCAATGCCGTGAAATTCACGGAACCCGGCGGCACCGTCACCGCCGAAGCGCGGTTGGACAGGAACGGCGCGCCGATCATCCGCATCATCGACACCGGGATCGGGATTCCGGAAGAGGCTCTCCCGCATCTGGTCGAACCCTTCTACCAGGTGGACGGCGCACTCGAACGCAAGCACGAAGGCACCGGGCTCGGCCTGCACCTTGTCAACAAGTTCGTCACCATGCTGGGTGGTGAGATCGACATTCAAAGCACGCTTGGCGCCGGCACCACCGTGACGGTACGTCTGCCGAAGACGCGCATCATCGCAAGCGAGAACATCGTGCCGATTCAGGAGCCGCGCCGGCAAAGCGCCTGACCGGCTCCCGCCGCAGTCCCCTTCTACCCCTTGATCAGCTTGGCCTTGCGCAGGCGCGTCAGCAGCGCGTTGAAGTCGCGGACGAGGCCGGGCACGTCGGTTGCCTGGCTGTTGGCAAGGCCGTCCGCCTGGACGCCGCCGGCGATCCCGAACGGTTCGAATCGGGGCGCCTGTACCCGGACCTCTCCCGCCACCCGGCCCGTCGCCGGCGCGTCGTTGACGGTGAAGGTGGCCGCCTCCCCGCCCGTCTCCGTAATAAACGTGTCGAGGTCGGCGCCGTCGGCCCCCGCGCCGACCAGGGTGACGGCCAGGCCCGTCACGAAATCCCGCCGGCGTTCCGGGTCGAGGACGGTCACCACCGGGTTGCCGGCGGTGACGGCGACGGCGTCCTTGTAGACGGGGGCGGCGGGAATCCGCAGGTGACCGTCGCTGTCCGTGCAGATCCAGCCCAGATGGCCGCCGGAGCGCACCTTCTCCCGAAAGACGATGTCGCCTTGCCGGTAAAAATTATAGACGGTGCCGTCCGGGGGGCTGGCGCGCAGTTCGATCTGGCTGGCCTGCAGGTGAAAGCCTTGGCTTTGCTGCGGATTCGCCTGATAGGTGACTTCCTGGGCCATGCGGGAGATCACCTTCTTCTGCTTGTAGTCCTCGAAAAGGGCGGAGGCGTTCCGGATTTTCGAAGAGGCGGCCGAAAAATTCGTGCGCCCCGCCTTGGCGAAGACGCCGACGCCGCCGTCCGACGGCTGCAAAAACCCGTGCACGTTTTCAAGACGCACGGTCGTGCTGCCCCCGCCGATCGTCTGGTTGACGTAAATCATCGCCTTGCGCGTGTCGTGAAGCGCCAGCGGCGAATTGAGCTCGATGCGCCCGTCATTGACGTTGAAGGTGACACCCTTCGTGTCCTCGAGCAGAAGGAAGCCCTTTCCCCAGTGTCGCTTGTCGTAATAGCCCTGCATCTGCGCCGCAAAACCGAAAAATTCCGGGGTCGGGCTGTTGTCATAGGTGAACTGGTAAATGCTCACGGGCCGGCTTTCGTGGCTTGCGTCGGCGGAAAACCGGATGCAGAACCCGCCGATGGCGTCAAAGCGAATCCGGTTCATGTGGATGTTGACGATCGTGCCCGACCCGAAATCGATGGCATTGCCGAAGCAATTGCGAAAATGCAGGTTCTCGAACTTCGCGCCCCAGTCCGTGCCGGTCTTGCCAACCCGCAAATAGCAGTGCTCGGCAATTTTTCAAGACGAGGAATAGGTGTCCATGCCGCTGATCGTGAGGTTCGAAAAGCCCGCCCACGGCGTCGCCCCTTCGTCCTCTTCATAGCGGATCACCGTGCTCTTCATCCCGCCGTCGCCGTTGTACATGAGGCGGCTGTTGCCGACCTCGAACCCGACCAGCGGCGTCTGCCCGTTCCACTCGATCTCGTGGCACATGTAATCGCCCGGCGGAAAATAAACCGGCAAAAACCGTTCCGGCGGATAGGCCTGGCTCTCGGCGATTGCCTTTTCGATGGCCTTCGTGTCGTCATGGACCCCGTCGCCCTTCGCGCCGAAACGTTTCACGTTCAACGGATAGAGATCGAGGCTAACCAGCAGGTCGCGCAGCGCCTGCGCCGTGATGGCGCCTTCCGTGTTGTCGGCCAGAAGCTTGAGCAGGTCGGCGTGGGTGCGTGGCGTGTCGGCCATCAACGGAACCCCGTTCCAAAGGCTGGACCGAAAGCCGAATCGCGGTGGATGCGGGTCGTGGCGTCGGCCGCGCGCAGGGTAACAACCCAAAGGCCAAACGCGCCAAAGGCCGCCGTCGCCCGCACCGCCACCGTCAGGAAGTCGCGCCGGTTGACGGCGCCCTCAAGGCTTGCTCGCCCTGTCATCCACACCTCCAAAAGGCCATTTTCTCACCCCTTATAGGACAGGGAAAGCCGCCAGGGCGACCCTCTCCGTCGGGCAGCTTGAAAAAAAACCGGGCCGCGCTCCATAATGGATTGCCAACAGAGCCGGTCCAAGAACTTCCGGCGCGACGCCCGCTTGAGGGCGATGGGAGGAAACATGAAAAACCGCATCCTATGCTGTGCCGCCGTCCTGCTCGGCCTCGTTCTTGGCGGGCTGTTCACCATGCCGCAAGGCTGGACCGCGGAACTGGGGCCGAAGGAAACCGTCGATAAGCATCTTTCCGCGCTCAAGGACAACCTCTTCGAGGATGCCTTCGATTACATCTCGAAAGGCTTCGCCGATGGGCAAACGAAGCAGGAATGGGCGGATTCAACCCGCGAGCTTTACACCAGCGCCAACGTGAAGGTCATGAAATTCACGCTCTACCCGGCAAAAATCGAGGACGATACGGCCATCGTGCCGAACATCCTGAACGCCAGCGACATGTTCAACAAGGAAGGCAGCATCGAGTACGAGCTGTACCACCTCGTCAACGAAGATGGCGTCTGGAAGGTTGACCGTCAGGAACTTCTCTTCGAGGACAGCCAGGTCAAGGAGTGGTTCCCGGACGTAAAATAGGCGTTGCCTATTCGCCCGGCAAACAGTCCGCGCAGCGGTTCTTTACCGAATCGACGTTCAGCTTCTGCGGATCGACCGGCAGGTTGAAGCGAAGCTGATCGTCGGTAATGAAAAGGGTGCCGTGGTTGCGGCGAAAGTCGACGATCGTCTGCCAGGTCGGCCAGAGGATGGCGCCTTCTCCCTCTGCCGGAAAGACACGATAGCCGAGAATGCTCGCCTTCCAGAACGTCCCGCTTCGCGCATAGAACTCGCCAAGGTAGGGCACCCAGTTCTCCGCATCGATGTAAAGCACCTTGCGCCCATAGGGGTGCAACTCCGGCGCCGTCGCCTCGATGACGTAAACCTCGCGCGGCTCCCACGCGTCGACCGGGTTCCAGTGGGGCGGGGTTTCCAGGTCGATCCCCGGAAGCTGCTCGCGGGGCGTCTCGCCCTCCGGATTCCAGAACGGGTGCACCGTGTTGGCGACGACCAGGACCTTCTTCTTCGCCAGCAGCTTGAAATCGACGTACCAGGTCGGATAGGCGTTGAAGATAAAGACGTCGTCGCCGACGAAGTCCGTCATCCCCAACTGGTACGTCCAATAACCGCCCTTCCAGCGAACGACCTTGCGCGCCTCGTGGGCGTAGGTCAGCAGCAGTTCGTCCTCGCCGGTGTCATAGCGGACCAGCACGGCGCCGCTGCCAAGCGTCTCGGAAGGGCCCACCTCATAGACGATGCTTTTCTCGAAAAGCCGCCCCTCCCCCAGCACCGGCGCGCCTTCGCGCCGCAACAGGCCCTTCAGGAAGACCCGCAACACCCGCCGGTGAGCGATCTCCTCGAACCCCCGCTCGCCGTGAACCAGCGCCGTCGCTGCCCTGGGGAAGTACTGGGAATCGCCCCGCGGCCGGCCATAGGTGAGATTCCACATCACCTTCCTCGCGGCGTCCGGGTCCTCCGGCGTGACGTCCGGGAACGGCACGCCCGCTTCCCAGCCGGGAACGCGCCCGCTTTCCGGGTCGATGGCAAGCCGGCCCCGGTTCTTCGCCGTCGCCGCGTCAAGCCGGGCGTCCCTCGGATGGGGCGTCGGCGCCGCAAGCCGGATGCGCAACCCCTTCTCCCGGATCTGCCACCGGAACCGTTCGGGAATCAGTTCCGCAATCGGCGTGCCGTCGAAGCGGTCCTCGAGGTGGCGCTCCAGGTTCGACGCCTCCAGCACGGTGCCGGCGGCAAGCTCCGCCGCGCCCGCCGGCGCCCAAAAAAGAAACGCCGCGAAAAACAGGCCCACCCTTGCGCGCATTCCCCTCATCCTTCGACGGCGCATCCCCAATAGTTGAAGCAAAGCGGCTTCCAGCCCGGAATGTACATGGTTTCCACCTGCGTCATCCGGAAACCGCCGGCCCGGATGAGGTCGGGGATGGGGCGGGTCAGGTGGCAGCCGCCGGCCAGCCGCTTCCAGACCGGCTCGATCCGCTCCTGCACGCGGCGCACCTTTGCGTCGGGCGCCAGGCCGTGTTCGGTAAAGACCAGCTCGCCGCCCGGTTTCAGCACGCGGCGCATCTCCCGCAACGCCGCCACCGCGTCCGGAATCGTGCAAAGCGTGTAAGTGACGACGACGGTATCGACGCTTGCCTTCTCAAGCGGGATGTCCTCGCCGGAAAGGCCGATGAACTCGACCGGGAAGGGAACCTGTTTCACGGCCTTCTCGGCGAGGCGGCGCATTTCGGCGGAAGGGTCGAGGCCGATCACCCGTTCGACCTTGCCGGCGTCGTAGAAGGGCAGGTTCAGCCCGCTGCCAATGCCGACCTCCAGCACGCGCCCGCGTGCAAGCGGGATGACCTTCCTCCGCTGGTAGCGGACCGGCTTCACGCCGCAGGCGAGATGCAGCCCCCATGGCAGGATGTGTTTCGCGTAAAAGCCCATCGTCCCTCCCGGTTCCCCACCCTAGCGAAAGACGCCCCCTCTGTGGAGGCCGGGATGGGCGGTTTAAGGCTGGCTGCCGGCCTGCCTTCCGCTATCATGGCCCCTCAAAACAACCGAGGAGGAAGCCCCATGAGTCGTGGCCTCAAGATCGCCGCCGGCGCGTTTGCCGCCCTCGCCATTCTGATTGGCGCTGTTGTCTATATTGGCTCGTCGCTCGATTCCATCGTCGAGAAGGGAATCGAAAAATACGGCTCGCGCATTCTGCAGGCGCGGGTGGCGATCGGGTCCGTGGAAATTTCCCCGCAAAGCGGCAAGGGCAGCCTGCGTGGCATATTCATCGGTAACCCGGCTGGTTTCGAGGCGGAAAGCGCCTTCGAACTGGATGAAGTCACCATCGGCATCAACGTCGAATCGGTGATGGAAAATCCGGTCATCATCAAGGAAATCCGCGTGATCGCACCCAAGCTCACCTACGAGTTGAACGAGCAGGGCGTGAGCAATTTGGACGCCCTCCAGCGTAACATCGAGGCCTTTACCGGTGCCAGCGGCGGCAAAAGCGGGGGCGAGTCGAAGGACGCGGGTGCCAAAGGGGAAGCCGGCCGCAAACTCGTGATCGAAAAGCTCTCGATTCAGAAGGGCACCGTCCGGGTCGAGGCGCCGGTCCTGAAGGAAATGACGGAAGTGTCCCTGCCCCCCATCGAGTTCACCGACATCGGCAAGGAAGGCAGCGGCACCGCGCCGGACAAGGTTGCGGCCAAGGTGCTGGACACCATTACCCGCCAGGTGGTCACGGCCACCGCCGGTCTTGGGCTTGAACAGTTGCGCGGCCTGGCCGAGGAAGGCACCGCGGGCCTCGGCGACGTTCTCGAGGAAGGCGCCGAAGGCATCGGCAAGGCGATCGAGGGGCTCTTCGGCGAGTAAGCCATGCGCCGTCTGATCGCAGGTTTCGCGCTCGCCTTTCTCCTGGGCCTCGGCGGCCTGGTGCTTGGCCGCACCTGGCTGCTTGAGTCCCGGCAGATCGCGGCCGAGCCGGCGTCCGCCATCGCCATCGATGCGGAAATCGCGGCCCGCCACTTGGCCGGGGCCATCCGCATCCGCACCATCTCCCACGGCACCGGCGCCAAGGCCGAGGCGAAGGCGTTCCGCAAGCTGCACGCCTATCTCGCCAAAACCTACCCGCGCGTCCACGCCGCCCTCACCCGCGAAACGGTCGCCGATTTCAGCCTGCTCTACCACTGGAAGGGGACGGACCCCGATCTCAAGCCGCTCCTGCTGTTGGCCCATCTCGACGTCGTTCCCATCGAACCCGGCACCATCGCCGCCTGGACCCATCCGCCCTTCGACGGGGTCGTCGCGGAGGGCTTCGTCTGGGGCCGCGGCGCCATGGACGACAAGGCCTCCCTCATCGCCATCTTCGAAGCGGTGGAATACCTCCTTCAGGAAGATTTTCAGCCGGCGCGCTCGATCTACCTCGCCTTCGGCCACGACGAAGAGATCGGCGGCTTCCAGGGGGGGGCGGCAATCGCCGAGTTGCTGAAGTCGCGGGGCATCGTTTTCGAATTCACCCTCGACGAAGGGCTCGTCATCGCCATCGACCAGATGCCGGGGGTCAAGGCGCCGGTCGCCCTGATCGGGGTGGCCGAGAAGGGCTACGTCTCCCTTGAACTCCTGGCCAGGGCCGAGGGCGGCCATTCCTCGATGCCGCCGCCCGAAACCGCCATCGGACGTCTTGCCCGGGCCATCCGGCGGCTGGAAAGGCACCCGATGCCGGCCGCGCTGCGGGGTCCGGCCGCCGAGATGTTTGCCGCCGTGGCGCCCGAGATGGATTTCTCCCTCCGCCTGCAATTCGCCAATCGCTGGCTCTTCGACCCCTTCCTGCTTCGCCGGCTCGAGGAAATGCCGGCAACGAACGGGATGATCCGCACGACGACGGCGCCGACCATGCTGGCCGGCGGCATCAAGGACAACGTGCTGCCCTCCGAGGTGCGGGCCGTGGTCAATTTCCGCACCCTGCCGGGCGAGACCAGCGCGGGCGTGATCGACCATGTGAAGCGCGCGCTCGACGATCCCGGGGTCGCGGTCCGGTCCCTCGACCCGGTCTTCGAGCCCTCCCCGGTCTCGGCCACCGATTCGGCGCCCTTCCGGCTGCTGACCCGCACCATCCGGGAGATTTTTCCGGACGTGATCGTCGCCCCCGGCCTGGTGCTTGGCGGGACGGACACGAAGCACTATGTGGGGCTTTCGGAGGCAAGCTTTCGGTTCCTGCCATTGCGCTTGACGTCGGACGATTTGAAGGGAATCCATGGCACCAACGAACGGCTTGCCGTCACAAATGTTGGCGAGATTGTGCATTTCTATACCCAGCTGATGAGGAGCGCGGGCGGACAATGAGGAAACAAAGAGCGGCACGGGTGCTCGGCACCGTCGCGGAGGTGGCCAAGGCATGGGGAATCAAGCGCCGGCTCGACCGGGCGCTCCTGTTGGGCCGTGCCTACGAGAAATGCCTGAGTTGCACCGTCGAGATCAGCGGCCGTTCCAAGGTCCAGGCCGGCGCCGCCAATACCCGGCTGGGGAAGATCCTGTTGAACGCCGCCCTGATGGAACCCGGCCGCGAGGCCGACCGGAACGCCACCCTGCTCCACGAATGCGCCCATATCCTGGCCGATTCGGTCTATCGCCGAAACTGCGGGCACGGCTCTTCCTGGAAGCGGGTCATGGAGCTCCTGGGCGAGAAGCCGGACGTCCACCATGCGCTGGATTACCTCTCGCCCAAGGCCCAGGCCGTCGCCACCTGGGCCTGCCGGACCTGCGGCGAGGAATATCACTACGTGCGCAAGCCCCGGCACCGGCCGCAGGATTGCTATTGCGCGCGTTGCGGTCCCCGGCGGGGCCGCCTGCAGGCAATCGAGATTCCGCCGCCGCGGCCTGAACTTGACCCGCCGTCCGCCTTCGACAGCCGGACGGAGATCGGCGTCAACGCCTACCAGCGGGCGAAGAAGGGCCGGACCCGGCCTTAGCCCTCGCCTTCGACCTTCGGGTCCATCGGGTAGCGCGCGTAAAAGACGGTCGCCGTCGAGTCCGTCTCCAGCTCAAACGCCGTGCCGGCGGGCGCCCAGAAAATATCCCCCGGCTCCGCCTCGTATTCCTTGCCCTCCGAACGGGACCGGTAATGGCCGTCCAGTACGACGATGACCTCGTCAAAGTCGTTCAGCGACTGGATGGTCTGCTTTTCCATGGTCATGACCCCCGCCCCGATCGTGCGGCTTATTTTCGTGCCCACCAGGCGGCGGATACGGGTCCCTTCCAGGCCCCGCCACGGGTTCCATTCGCCTTCGCCCTTGCGAAAAAATTTCAGTCCCGACATGCCATTCTCCTTCCCTTCGGGTAACGCCTTGAAAATATGCGGTATTTTAATACTTACATTGTCACCGTTTCCGTCAACCCCGCCCCCTTCAAAAAGATGTGAGCGATTGTTATTCGCCTCGGCAGGCGATGACGTTCAGATTGTGCCCCAGGCGTTTCCGCCGGTCTTTAAAAACTTTTGCACGGACAAAGCCTTGTGCTCTAGCACGCCGGCGGCAGCTCCAACTCGTCAATCCATGAAGGGCCTGTTGAGGGGCAATTTGTGGAAACCATGTAAGAGGATCTTCCTGCAGGCAGGAGCGTTGGTTGTTGCGCTCGGTTTTGTGGGAGGAGATGCGCTTGCTGAGGAGGTTCCGGAGGGGACGATCCTGAGTGCCAAGAACATCAACAAGCTGATGAAGGACGGCACGTTTCAGGGCATTCCCATCAAGGACATGCTCACCGAGCGGATGCCGGACATGATCCGCACCTACTCGATGACCTACCCGTTGGGCAAGCCGCTGGAGATGCGGTTTGACAAGGGCTGGGCCCGGGAGACGGAACGGAACAAGGACGTGCTCAAATACGATGCCGACGCCAATGACGTGTTTGGCAAGGACTGCAACTGCGTCGAAGAGTGGCAGGGTGGCATGCCCTTCTCGGACATCAAGGTGGACGACCCGAATGGCGGCAACAAGTTCATTTGGAACATCTATCTTGGCGAGCCGAGCGGCAACATCACCTACTACAACAAGTTCGGCTTCATCTGGATGAACAACAAGGGTGTCGAGCGCATTCAGCACTGGCAGTGGCTGCGTTGGTACAGCTCCGGCCGGTTTGACGGGCTCGGCATTCCGCGTGGCGGCATCCGGTACAAGACGATCATCAACGCGCGTTTCCCGAAAGACGTGAAGGGAACGGGCGTGTACTTCGTCCGTTACGACCAGAACGGCAAGTACGACGACACCTATGCGTATATCCGGTCGGTGCGCCGCGTGCGGCGTCTGTCGGGTGGCGCGTGGATGGACCCGATTGGTGGCTCCGACTGGCTGCAAAGCGATGCGGAGAACATCAACGTGCATCCGTCCTGGTACAAGTCGTACAAGCTGGTGAAGCGTCAGCCGGTGATCCAGGTGTTGCACAGCAACGCGCTGGGTAGCTGGAAGCTGAACCAGTCTGGCACGAAGTTCGAGCATTTCCCGTACTTCGCGCTGGCCAACACGCCGCCATGGGACTTCACGACGGGCATTCCGGGTATGGACCTCTATGCGCCCTATCCGTCCTACGCCGTCGAAGCGATCTCCTATGACGACCATCCCTACAGCCGGATGATGTGGTATGCGCCGATCGCCTTCCCGCGGGCCCAGTTCGTTGAGGCCTATGACCGGAAGGGCGAGTGGTGGAAGTTCTCGGACTACCATCTCGGCAACATCCCGGGTGAGGATGGTGAGTACGTGTTCTCATCGATCATCGGGCATTTCTGCGACGTGCAGAACCTGCACTGCACCGGGTTCTACATGAACGAAGGCATTCGCTTTAACCCGATCGGGGTGACCGAGAACGACATCTCGGTGGCACGCCTCGAGAAGGGCGGCGACTAAGCCCGATTACGTGTCTTGAATGGAACTGGCGGGGCCTCAAAACCCCGCCAGTTTTTTTGTGC
>JAGWAR010000034.1 GCA_021296325.1 Alphaproteobacteria bacterium | reverse complement strand
TCCAACTGCTAGCCGAGCGCCTCCATCTCGCACATCAGCATCTCGTTCTTGAGATTGATCAGACGCCACTGGCCGGGGGTCAGCTTGTCGAGCACGGCATCCGTGATCCGCGTTCCCGCCTTCAGGTTGCGAAGACCGCGATCGGCCACCTTGTTCAACAGCATATCCTTCAGCCGGCCGTAATAACCGCGCTCAAGGATGGCCTTTTCGTCATCCCGGTCCTTGGCCAAACGTTCGATTTCTTCCCGTTCGATCGCCAGCGCGCGTTCATCCTTATCAACACCGCGCCGCGAGAAGACGCGCACCTCGACGATGGTCCCTGAAACGCCGGGCGGCACACGAAGAGACGTGTCGCGAACGTCGGAGGCCTTCTCGCCAAAGATCGCGCGCAGGAGTTTTTCCTCCGGCGTCATCGGCGATTCGCCCTTCGGCGTCACCTTGCCGACGAGGATGTCACTGGCGTTGACCTCGGCGCCGATGTAGACAATCCCGGCTTCGTCCAGGTGGCGCAGCGCTTCTTCACCGACGTTTGGAATGTCGCGGGTGATGTCTTCCTGGCCAAGCTTGGTATCGCGGGCCATGACCTCGAATTCCTCGATGTGAATCGAGGTAAAGGTGTCGTCACGCACGATTCGTTCGGAGATAAGGATCGAATCTTCGAAATTGTAGCCATGCCAAGGCATGAAGGCGACGAGGATATTCCGTCCAAGCGCCAACTCGCCCAGTTCCGTCGACGGCCCATCGGCAACGATGTCGCTTTTCATGACGACATCCCCAACCTTCACCAGCGGTCGCTGGTTAATGCAGGTGTTCTGGTTGGAACGCTGAAACTTCTGCAGGTTATAGATGTCGACGGCGGGGGCCGTGCTGGACGTTTCTTCCGTTGCCCGCACGACGATGCGGGTGGCATCAACCTGATCGACGATACCAGTCCGTCGCGCACCGACCGCCACGCCCGAATCCCGCGCAACGATGTCTTCCATGCCGGTACCGACACAAGGCGCTTCCGTCTGGATCAGCGGCACGGCCTGGCGTTGCATGTTCGAGCCCATAAGTGCCCGGTTTGCATCGTCATTTTCAAGAAACGGGATAAGGGAAGCCGCTACCGAAACCAGCTGCTTCGGCGAAACGTCCATCAGATCGATGCTGTCCGGCATCGCCATATGAAACTCGCCAGCCGTCCGGCAGCTGATCAGGTCTTCGACGAAACGACCCTGGTTGTCGAGCGGCGCGTTCGCCTGGGCGATGACGTGATCCGACTCGTCCATCGCTGAAAGATAGATGACCTCGTTCGTCACCTTCCCCTTGTTGACCTTGCGATACGGGGTTTCGATGAACCCGTATTTATTCACTCTCGCATAGGTCGCAAGCGAGTTGATCAGGCCGATGTTCGGCCCTTCCGGCGTTTCGATCGGACAAATCCGGCCATAATGGGTGGGATGGACGTCCCGCACCTCGAAGCCCGCACGCTCGCGCGTCAGCCCGCCCGGCCCCAACGCCGAGAGGCGGCGCTTATGAGTAACTTCCGACAGGGGATTGGTCTGATCCATGAACTGGGAAAGTTGGGACGAGCCGAAGAATTCACGGACTGCGGCCGCCACCGGCTTCGCGTTGATCAGATCGTGCGGCATGACCGTATCGATCTCGACCGAACTCATCCGTTCGCGGACCGCGCGCTCCATACGCAACAAACCCATCCGGTACTGATTCTCCATGAGCTCGCCAACCGAACGAACGCGCCGGTTGCCCAGATGATCGATGTCGTCGATATCGCCCCGGCCGTCCTTCAGGTCGACCAGAATTTTCACGACTTTCAGAATATCTTCCTTGCGCAGGATGCGGATGTTGTCTTCCGTCTGGAACCCGAGCCTGGAATTCATCTTGACGCGGCCCACGGCGGAAAGGTCGTAGCGCTCGGAATCAAAAAACAGACTGCGGAAAAGGATCTCGGCCGCTTCCAGGGTCGGCGGTTCGCCGGGCCGGATGACCCGGTAGATGTCGATCAACGCCTCTTCACGGGTCCGGTTCTTATCAACCACCAACGTGTTGCGGATATAGGGGCCGACGTTCAGGTGGTCGATCGCCAGGACCGGGATTTCCTTGATTCCGGCCTCGTCGAATTTTTCCAGGTTTTCCTCGGTGATTTCATCGCAGGCTTCCGCATAAATCTCGCCAGTCTTTTCGTTGACCAGATCCGAGGCGATGTAGCGCCCGATCAGTTCCTCAGGGCTGACCAGCTGTTCCTTCAGGCCACCTTCCTGGAGTTTTTTGAGAATGCGCGGGGTCATTTTCGCCCCCGCTTCGACCACGACCTTGCCGCTGCGGGCGTTCACGAGGTCATGCGTGAGCTTCACACCACGCATCCAGTCCGGATTGAAATCCGTCCGCCAGCCGCGCTTGGCCCGCGTATAGGTCATCGTGGCGTAATAGTAGTTGAGGATTTCCTCAACATTCATGCCGCTGATATCGCCGGGCTCGGCCTTCTTGCTGCGACTTTTCTTTTCATCCGCAGCCCCCGGCAGAGCCAGCAGCAGAGTCGTCACCGGCAATTTCCGGCGCCGGTCGATGCGCACGTAGACAAGGTCCTTGGCGTCAAATTCGAAGTCCAGCCACGACCCTCGGTAGGGAATGACCCGGGCAGCGAACAGAAACTTGCCCGAAGCATGGGTCTTGCCCTTGTCGTGGTCGAAGAAGACGCCGGGTGAACGGTGCATCTGGGAGACGATGACCCGTTCCGTTCCGTTGACGATGAACGTGCCACGGTCCGTCATCAACGGCATGTCGCCCATGTAGACATCCTGTTCCTTGATATCGTGAATCGACCGGAGCCCGGTCTCTTCATCGACATCCCAGACAACCAGACGAAGCGTCACTTTCAACGGCGCAGCGAAGGTCATGCCACGCTGGCGGCATTCCTCTTCATCGTATTTCGGTTCTTCAAAAGCGTAGGCAACGAACTCAAGCGTCGATTGCTCCGAAAAATCGGAAAGCGGGAAAACGCTCTTGAAAACGCTCTGAAGGCCGTTGTCTTCCCGATCGTGAGGTGCAACTTCGGCCTGCAGGAACTGTTCGTAGGAACTCCGTTGAACCTCGATCAGGTTCGGCAACGTGGTAACCGTGCTGATCCGACCGAAGTTTTTGCGAATGCGTTTCCGAGCCGTAAAAGACCTAGCCATATTTTCCTCTTAATCCTTAAGCCCGTTCCGGGAAGACGGGCGTCTTCCCGGACAGGCAAAAACGATCGGCAAAACCCGCGCGCCCCACGCAAAGGGGTCCATCCGGCATGGCTTCACGCAACATGCCGGCTCGCGCACCCACAACAAATGGGTTGCGAGGCATGCCGGAAATGCCTCGCCGCCAATTGCACCTGGCTGTTACGGTCACGGCTACTTAAGCTCAACCGTTGCACCAGCCTCTTCGAGTTTCTTCTTCAGCTCTTCCGCCTCTTCCTTCTTGACGCCTTCTTTCACAGGCTTTGGGGCTGATTCGACCAGGTCCTTCGCTTCTTTCAGACCAAGGCCGGTAATCGTACGAACTTCCTTGATAACGTTGATCTTCTTGTCGCCGGCCGCGGCAAGAACGACGCTGAACTCGTCCTTCTCTTCGGCCGCCGCTTCGGCCGGAACCGCGGGCCCGCCCGCTGCAACCGCAACCGGTGCCGCTGCGGAGACGCCCCACTTCTCTTCGAGAAGCTTGCTTAACTCCGCAGCTTCGATGACCGTGAGTTTCGAAAGGTCATCAACAATCTTTTCTAAATCCGCCATTTACTTTCTCCTAGACTTGAACTTCTGGTTTTCCGGCTTGCTTAAGCCGCGTCCTTGGCCCCGTAAGCCCCTATAACCCGCGCCACTTGACCCGCCGGTGCCTGCAGAACGCCGGCGATCCGTGTCGCAGGCGTGTTCAGCAGGCAGACGATCTTGGTACGCAGTTCATCGAGGGACGGAAGTGAAGCCAGCGCTTTCACGCCGCTTGCATCCAACACTTCTTTTCCGAATCCCCCGCCAAGGATGGCGATCTTGTCGTTGTCCTTGGCATAGGTGACGACCACTTTCGCAGCAGATACCGGGTCTTCCGAATAAGCGATCGCCGTGGGCCCGTTGAAAAGCGAGCCCAGGGATTCATAAGAGGTGCCCTTGAGGGCCAGGCGAGTGAGCCGGTTCTTCGCTACCTTAAAGCCGGCACCAGCTTCACGCATTTTCCGCCTCAAGTCGGTGGATTCCGCCACCGTCATGCCGCTTTGCTGCACAATAACCACGAGCTCGGCCGCACTAAAGACGTCGTGAAGGGAGGTAACCAACTGCTCTTTTTCTGTTCGGTTCACCATTCGCCTCCGCACGTTGAACGGGCCGGCCACAAGACGACCGATCCGCTTTCACCTGACTGAACCCGCCAATCCACGACGGGTTCGCTTGCCCTGTCCCAGAAGTTCAAGCCGTCCAGGCCACCTTCACGTGAAGGCCCCTGAAACGACTCCGCTCCTGTCTGTGCAGGCGGTTGCCCCTTAAGCCGTCGCAAAAGCGAAGGCGCCTGCAGTCTCGGACGGGTACGGAGATACGCAACCCTTGCATCCCCGATTCGTCGCACCGGCCAGGCCGGATACGAAGAATGTCGTTGCCCGGCGAGCATCATGCCCGCCCCAGGCTTGCAATATCGAGTCGGACCCCAGGGCCCATCGTCGAAGTCAACGTTACCTTTTTCACATAGATACCTTTTGTGCCGCTCGGCTTGGCGCGCATGATCGCGTCGAAGAAAGCTTGAACGTTTTGCACCAGCGCTTCTTCGGAGAAGCTCGCCTTGCCGATGCCGGCATGGATGATCCCGTTCTTCTCGGCGCGAAACTCGACCTGGCCCGCCTTCGCCGCCTTTACGGCTTCGGTCACGTCAGCCGTTACGGTGCCGACCTTCGGATTCGGCATCAGCCCACGCGGACCCAGCACCTTGCCGAGCTTGCCGACGACGCCCATCATGTCCGGGGTGGCAATGCAGCGGTCAAAATTGATCTCGCCTCCCTGAATTTTTTCGGCAAGGTCCTCGGCGCCAACCAGATCGGCGCCGGCCGCGGTCGCATCCTTCGCTTTGTCCCCCTTCGCAAAGACGGCGACGCGCACGGACCGCCCCGTCCCATTCGGCAAGGCAACGACACCCCGCACCATCTGGTCGGAATGGCGTGGGTCAACACCAAGGTTCAAGGCCATCTCGATGGTTTCATCGAATTTTGCCCGGGCCGCTCCGCGCACCAGCTTCACCGCATCCGCAAGCGCGTACGAAACGTTCCGGTCGAGCGATTCGAGGGCCTGGCGCATCCGTTTTCCCTGTTTTTTGTCGGCCATTTTATTTCAAGACCTCGATACCCATCGACCGCGCCGACCCGGCAATCATCTGCACGGCAGCATCAATGTCGTTTGCATTCAGGTCCGGCATCTTCTTTTCGGCGATCTCCCGCACCTGGTCCATCGTGACGGAACCAACCGGATCCCGGCCAGTGGTTGCGGCGCCCTTCTTCAGTTTGGCTGCCCGCTTTAGGAATTAGCTGGCCGGCGGGGTTTTCGTGATGAAGGAAAAAGTGCGGTCGGCATAGACGGTAATCACCGTTGGAATCGGCATGCCCTGCTCGACGTCCTGCGTCTGAGCGTTAAATGCCTTGCAAAATTCCATGATGTTGACGCCTCGCTGGCCCAAGGCCGGGCCGATCGGGGGGGAGGGATTGGCCTGCCCCGCCGGAACCTGCAATTTGATATAGCCGTTGATTTTCTTTGCCATCGGTATCCTCAATTCTTCAAGGTGCGCGGTCCGGCCATGGCGTGCCTCCCGCGCGATCGGTTACGTAGTGTCGAACCCTTGCCTGCGCCCGTCAGACCTTCTCGACCTGCGCGTACTCCAGTTCAACCGGCGTTGCCCGCCCAAAGATCGAAACGGTGACCTTGATGCGGGCCTTTTCTTCATCGACTTCTTCGACAAGTCCGCTGAAGGACGTAAACGGCCCATCGCAGACTCGCACTTCTTCACCGATTTCAAACGTCACGGAAGGCTTCGGACGTTCGACCCCTTCCTTGACCTGATGAAGGATCCGGCCGACTTCTTCGTCGCTCAACGGGGTCGGCGTGCCTTTCGTGCCCAAAAAACCGGTGACCTTGGGC
>JAGWAR010000012.1 GCA_021296325.1 Alphaproteobacteria bacterium | reverse complement strand
GCGCTCAAAGTTGCCAGCGACGCACCCCCTCCGGCAGCGTCGTCTTTAGCCACATGCCCTTGATGTCGGCGATCAGGCCGTCCGGCACCAGCAGGGAAAGAAACGTCTCGCCCGTGAACGCGCCATAGGGGGCATGGGGCACCGCGCCCACCACGCAATGATAGGGCTCGATTCCCTCCAGGGCGGGCATGAGCTTAACTCCATAAAGCCGTTTCGCTTCTTCCGGATCCGCGAAGGCATCGTGGGTGTCGACCCGATGTCCCCGGGCCTCCAGCCCCCGGATCAGATCGATGACCTTCGTATTGCGAAGATCGGGAAGGTTCTCCTTGAAAGTGAGGCCAAGCACCAGCACACGGGCCGATTTCTCGTCCGCAAATGCTGTCTTCAGCGCGGCGTCGATCCGTTCGGCCAGCCGTCCGCCCATGCGGTCGTTGATGCGCCGGCCAGCAAGGATGATCTCGGGGTCGTGCCCCTGGGCTTGCGAACAATGGGCCAGATAAAAGGGATCGACCCCGATGCAGTGCCCGCCAACCAGCCCCGGTCGGAAGTCGAGAAAATTCCATTTCGTCGCCGCCGCATCCAGCACGTCATGGGTGGAAAGCCCGAGCGTTCCAAAAATTTCCGTCACCTCGTTGATGAAGGCGATGTTGATGTCGCGCTGGGTGTTCTCGATGACCTTGGCGGCCTCGGCGGTACGGATGTCCAGGGCGACGAAGATGTTGCCATCGTTGAGACGGCCATAGACGTCCTTGAGGAGGGCGGCAACCTCCGGCGTCTGCCCGGCGACGACCTTCGTGATGCGCTCCAGCGTGTGCTGCTGGTCCCCCGGATTCATGCGCTCCGGCGAATAGCCGAGGAAAAAGTCGACGCCGGCCCGAAGGCCCGACGCCTTTTCGAGAAGGGGACCGCAGACCTCCTCCGTCACCCCCGGATAGACGGTGCTTTCGAAGACGACGACAGCGCCCGGCCCAAGCACCGAGCCGACGGCCTCTGCCGCCGCCTTCAGGGCGGCAAGATCGGGCCGTTTCGCGTCATCCACCGGGGTCGGCACCGCCACGATGAAAAGGTCGGCGCCCTTCAGGGCCTCAAGGCGCTCGGTCAGTTCGAGGCCCGGGCTTCCAAGGGCCTCCGCCGCCACCTCGCGGGTCCGGTCCTGGCCCTCGCGCAGTTCTGAAATTCTTTTAATATCAATATCATAACCCGTAACCCGGAAATGCCGGGCCAACGCCACCGCCAGCGGCAGGCCCACGTAACCAAGCCCGAGAACGGCAATCCGGGAAACAGATTTCACAGCTTTTCTCTGGAAAATTGCGGAATTTTCTTGGGTGCTTCTATCCCGTCCGGGTTTAGGGGTCAAATTATCCCGATAAAACCAACCTTATGTGATTGATTTTCCATTCGGAAGCCCATTGACATTCATAGTATGAACGAATAATTGTTCATACCGTGAACATAACGGAAGGGAACCTCCCCATGGAGGGGCTGACGAAACCGGGCAAGGCTAGCCAGGCACCGGAGCCGACTTCGACGACGCTGGAGCTCTTAGCCAGCGTCGAGGCGAACCGCCATCTTTCCCAGCGCTCGCTCGCTACCCGCCTCGGCATCGCGGTCGGGCTTGCCAATGGCTACCTCCGGCGCTGCGTGCGCAAGGGCTGGGTCAAGATGTCGAAGGCGCCGGCGCGGCGCTATGCCTACTATCTCACGCCGAAAGGCTTCGCCGAAAAATCCCGCCTCACCGCCGAATACCTCACCCTTTCCTTCGACTTTTTCCGCAACGCCCGTAACGAATGCCAGCGCGCCTTTCGCGCCGCCGAGGCGCGGGGCTGGCGGCGCATCGTGCTCTATGGCGCCGGCGAACTGGCCGAGATCGCCACCCTGGCGGCCCGCGAGCTGGACGTCGAACTGGTCGCCATCCTGGCGCCGGGCCGGAACGAGCGGGAACTCGCAGGCCTTCCGGTCGTGGCCGACCTCGAAGACGTCGGCGCCTTCGACGCCGTCCTCGTCACCGACATCCAGACTCCCCAGCAAAGCTTCGATGCGCTTCGCGCCCGGATCGAGACGGGCCGCGTCCTGACCCCGCCGCTGCTCCACGTCTCACGCGAGCAGGCATCGGGGGAAACGGAGGCCGCGGAATGAAACGCTGGTTCGTCGTCCGCACCCAGCCCCAGGCCGAGGCGAAGGTCGCCGCCCATCTTCGCCGCCAGGACTTCGAGGTTTATCTGCCACGCTACGCGAAAACCCGCCGCCACGCCCGGCGGGAGGAACGGATCGCCGCACCGCTTTTCCCACGCTACCTTTTCGTGTGCCTGGATCTGGATCGCCATCGCTGGCGCGCGGTGAACGGCACGCGCGGTGTGGAGCGCCTGATCTGTCACGGCGAACGGCCGGCCCCGGTGCCGGCGAGCGTGATCGAGGACCTGAAGCATCAGGAACGCGCTGACGGCCTGCTGGCGCCGGCAAGCCTCGTGCTGTTCGAGCGCGGCGCGCGCGTGCGCCTGGTCGACGGCGCCTTTGCCGAACGGGTTGGTATTTACGAACGCATGACGGCCGATCAACGAATCGTGCTGTTGTTAAACCTGCTGGGACGTGAGCTTCGCCTCACGGTACC
The DNA here is from genome assembly GCA_021296325.1 of Alphaproteobacteria bacterium. GTDB lineage: Bacteria > Pseudomonadota > Alphaproteobacteria. Next base: position 38,808 of record JAGWAR010000012.1, on the reverse strand, counting down.
GCTCGAAACCATCGACGCGGCCTGAAGCCGAAATCCGCGTCGGTTAAACCCACCTTGCACTCCGGGCCAATTCACCCGGAGTGCGGTAGCATGGAAGAGAAGCCCGCCTTGTCACCAACGCCCGAACCGATCGCCTTCATCGACCTTCAGGCCCAACGCGCCCGCATCGCCGGCCGCGTCGACGCCGCCATCGCAAAAGTCCTGGCCCACGGTGCCTTTATCCTGGGGCCGGAAGTCGCGGAACTGGAATCCCATCTGGCGGCCTATGTCGGCGCGCGCCATGCCATTACCTGTTCCAGCGGCACGGATGCCATCCTGCTGGCACTGCTGGCCCATGGCGTGCGTCCCGGCGACGCCGTCTTCATGCCGGCCTTCGGTTTCGTCGCCGCCGCCGAAATGACAGCGTTGATCGGCGCAAGCCCCGTCTTCGTCGACGTCGATCCGGAAAGCTTCAACCTGGACCCCGCCTCCCTTGCCGCCGCCATCGAAGAACAGCACAGCGGCTCGCTTCGCCCGGCCGCGATTCTCGCCATCGACCTCTACGGCCAGGCGGCGGACTACCCGACCCTGTCAAAACTCGCCGAACGTGAAGGCCTGGCGTTGATCGAGGACGCCGCGCAAAGCTTTGGCGGCACGCTTGACGGGAAGAAATGCGGCACCCTGGCGCCCATTGCCACAACGAGCTTCTACCCGACCAAGCCCCTTGGCTGTTACGGCGATGGTGGCGCCGTCTTCACGGACGATGCCGCGCTTGCGCAAATCATGGGCCGGCTGCGCGTGCATGGCGAAGGAAAGGACAAGTACCTCTTCAAGGAGGTCGGCATCAACGGCCGGATGGACACCATTCAGGCGGCCGTCCTGCTGGAAAAGATGACAATCTTCGATGACGAACTCGCCCGCCGCCAAAAGGTGGCCGACCGCTATGAAGCAGTCCTTGGCGATCTTGTCGAAACGCCGAAGCTTATGCCCGGCAATGGTTCGGCCTGGGCGCAGTACACGATCCAGGTCGACGACCGGGACGGCTTTGCCAAAAAGCTTCGGGCCGACGGTGTGCCGACGGCGGTCCACTACCCGGTTGCCCTGAACGACGTCGCCCCTTACGCAAATTATCCGACGGCGCCGGACGGGGCGCCGGTTTCAAGACGGCTTGCCAAGCGCGTCATCAGCCTGCCCATGCATCCCTATCTGGAAGCACCCGCCCAGGACCGCATCCTGGCGGCGATCCGCAAAGCCCTTTCCTGAACCTCATGAATCCGTGAAAAAAAACAATGAATGAACCCAAAGCAACGGCTTCGACCCACCGAACCTTCGACAGCGATCCGGCTTTCCTGAACGACACGTCCATCCTCATCACCGGCGGCACCGGCTCGTTCGGACGGCGCTTCATCAAGACCATCCTCGATCGGGCCTCGCCACGCCGTCTCGTCATCCTGTCCCGCGACGAACTCAAGCAATACGAGATCGATCAGGAATTATCCGGCCACCCGAAATACGACCGCGTCCGCTTTTTTATCGGGGACGTGCGCGATCAGGACCGGCTGGACATGGCCTTCCGCGACATCGACACCGTTATCCACGCCGCCGCCCTCAAGCACGTGCCGACGGCGGAATACAATCCCTTCGAATGCATCCATACGAACGTGCTGGGCGCCGAGAACGTCGTTCGCGCAAGCCTTCGCAACGGCGTGAAGCGGGTCATCGCGCTTTCCACCGACAAGGCGGCAAACCCGATTAACCTCTATGGCGCCAGCAAGCTTGCTTCCGACAAGATTTTTGTCGCCGCCAACAATCTGAGCGGCGCCGTCAAAACCCGCTATTCCGTGGTGCGTTACGGCAACGTGCTCGGTTCGCGGGGCAGCGTGATTCCGCTTTTCAAGCGCCACATCGAGGAGGGCGCCAAGGAACTTCCCATCACTGACGTTCGGATGACGCGTTTCTGGATTACCTTGTCGCAGGGCGTCGATTTCGTCCTTTCCTCCATGAAGAAAATGGTCGGCGGCGAGATTTTCGTTCCGAAAATTCCCAGCATGAAAGTCGTCGATCTGGCCCGGGCCATGGCGCCGGACCTGGAGCACCGCGTCGTCGGCATTCGGCCGGGCGAAAAGCTGCACGAAGTGATGGTGCCCCAGGAAGACGCCCGCCAGGTGGTCGAAACGGATGACCGTTACGTCATTCAGCCATCTTTTGCCTTCTGGCAGGGCGCGGAATATCTGAAGGAAAGCGGCCGGCCCGTCGACGACCGCTTCGAATATGCCAGCGACACGAACACGGAATGGCTGGACGAAGAAAACCTGAAGACCCTTCTGAAGGAAGTCTAAAAAGCGTGATCCCTTACGGCCGACAAGACATTTCCGACGCGGACATCGAGGCCGTCGTCGAAGTTCTGCGTTCCGACTGGCTGACCCAGGGGCCGGCCGTCCCCGCCTTCGAGCAAGCCGTCGCCGAACGCTGCCGAGTCGGTTTCGCCGTCGCCGTCAACAGCGGCACCTCCGCCCTGGAAGTGGCGTGCCAAGCGCTGGGGCTTGGGCCTGGCAAGCGGCTCTGGACGGTGCCGAACACCTTCGTCGCCAGCGCCAATTGCGCGCGCCGCTGTGGCGCCGACGTCGACTTCGTCGACATCGCGCCGGACACCCGCAACCTTTCGCCGGAAGCGCTTTCCAAGAAGCTGCGCGAGGCCGAGAAAAACAACGCGCTTCCCGACGTCGTCGTCGCCGTTCATTTCGCAGGCCACTCCTGTGACATGGAGCTGATCGCGGAACTCGCCGGCACATACGGTTTCCGGGTCATCGAGGATGCCACCCACGCCCTTGGCGGCACTTACAAGGACGCGCCGGTCGGAAGCTGCCGCTGGTCGGACATCGCCGTGTTCAGCTTTCACCCGGTTAAGATTATCGCCGCCGGCGAAGGTGGCATGGCGCTTACGAACGACGCGGGCCTCGCCGAAAACATGCGCATGCGCCGCAATCACGGCATCACGAAGGATGCGAACCGGATGAAACGGCCGGACGATGGCCCCTGGTACTACGAGCAGCATTTTCTGGGCGCCAACTACCGGCTGACCGACCTGCAAGCGGCCCTTGGGCGAAGCCAGTTGCAGCGCCTGGACGCCTTCCTGGACCGTCGGCGCGCGATCGTGAAGGCCTATCACGCCGCCTTCGCCGGCATCGACGCGATCACCCTGCCCGTCGAACGGCCGGACACGGCCTCCGCCTGGCACCTCTACGCGATCCATGTCAACGGAACGTCGGAAAAGCGCCGCGCCCTTTTCGAGCGGCTGCAGGCCGACGGGCTTGGCGTTCAGGTCCACTACCTGCCGGTCCACCTGCAACCTTATTACCGCGAGCTTGGCTTCGGCGAGGGCGATTTTCCCGCCGCCGAAGATCACGCCGCGCGCGCGATTTCGCTGCCGATCTTTCCCGCCATGACCGATGACGACATCCAAACGGTCGTCGCCATCACCACAAAGGCGTGCGCGGACCTGCTTTAAGCAGGCCTCCGCAAGAAAGAACACCGATGATGATTGCGATGATCGACACCGGCATATCGAATTTAAGTTCGGTCAAACACGCGATCGAGCGGATCGGCATCCCCGTGCACACATCGGCGAACAAGGCCGAGGTGGTGAAGGCGGACGCGCTGGTCCTTCCCGGCGTCGGCGCCTTCGGCGAAGGAATCGGGGCCCTCCGCAAAAAGGGCCTGATTGAACCGATCCGCGACCGGGTATTGAAAGACAGGGTGCCGATCCTCGGCATTTGCCTTGGCATGCAGCTTCTGGCCACAACCAGCGAGGAACACGGGCGCCATGACGGCCTTGGCCTGATTGCCGGCCACGTCACCCGGCTTGCGCCGACCGAGCCGGGCTTTTGCGTGCCGAATATCGGCTGGTGCGACGTGGACCCCGGCCGGGACAGCGTCCTCTTTCCAAAGGATGCGGAACGGCGCGCCTTCTATCACGTGCACAGCTACTACCTGGATTGCGCTGACGCCAAAGACGTGGCGGCTACCATTGAATACAGCGGCAAGAACGTTCCCGTCGCGGTCGAACGGGAAAACGTCTTCGGAACTCAGTTCCATCCCGAAAAAAGCCAGGACGCCGGCCTTGACCTGCTGCAACGGTTCTTCATGCACTTGCAAGACCAGGGCCGCGTGCGCATCGAGGCCGCATGACCCGCCCTCGCCTGATCGTCTGCCTGCTGCTGAAAAACGGACTCATCGTCCGAAGCCAGCTCTTTCGCACCCACCAGATCATCGGCACGCCCATCAGCACGGTGCGCCGCCTTTCCAACTGGAACGTGGATGAACTGGTGCTGCTGGACATCAGCGAAGAGGATTATCACGACATGCGCCGTGATGATCTGCAAATGCATTACAAGGGCACCTCGACGATCGACATTCTGCGTCAGGTCGCCGAAGTGTCCTTCATGCCGCTTGCCTTCGGCGGGCGAATCCGTTCGCTGGACGACATGCGTACGCGCCTAGAGGCGGGCGCCGACAAATGCGTGATCAACAGCCAGGCCGTGGCAACGCCGGAACTGATCGAACAGGGCGCGAAGCAATTTGGCGCGCAATGCATCGTGGTCAGCATCGACGCCTACCGCCATGAAGACGGACGACTCGAAGCCTTCACGGAGGGCGGCACGCAACCAACCGGGCTGGACCCTGCCGACCTTGCGAAGAAAGTCGAACGCCTCGGTGCCGGCGAAATTTTCCTGAATTCCATCGATCGCGACGGCACCGGCGCCGGTTACGACGTCGATCTGATCCAGCGGGTCGCCGCCGCGGTTTCAATCCCCGTCATCGCCTGTGGCGGCGTCGGAAGTTACGACCACTTCCCGGCTGCCGTGCTCGAAGGCGGAGCCAGCGCGGCGGCGGCGGCCAATATCTTTCACTTCTTCGAACTGGCCTACCCGCTTGCCAAGAAAGCGTGTCTGAACGCCGGGATTCCGATGCGCAGCGTTAGCCTCGACAGCGCATGGTTCCCCCGCGAGCCGGTCTACGACCTTGCCGAACGCGACGCCGAAATCGCCGACCGCCTGAAGCGCGCAAAACAAGGCCCCGGCCCCGAATTCTCCGCAAAGCCGAAACGCACCGTGCGCTGGTGCAGCCGCTGCCTCTACCCTTCCGTCAGCGCCGCACCAATGGAATTCGACGACGAAGGTATCTGCATGGGCTGCCGGAGCGCCGAAAAGAAAGTCGAAATTCCTGCCGGGGAATGGGAACGGCGCAAGGAATTGCTGATCGACATTCTGGAGAAAAACCGCTGCAGGGACGGCAACCGCCACGATTGCATCATCGCGGTAAGTGGCGGAAAAGACAGTCATTTCCAGACCCACTACATCAAGAACGTGCTCGGCTTCAACCCGCTGCTGGTGACCTACTACGGCAACAATTTCTCGCCGGCGGGCCAGCGCAACCTGCTGCGCATGAAAGAAACCTTCGGTGTCGACCACCTGATCTACCAGCCAAGCGTCGAGCTTCTGAAAAAGCTCAACCGTCTGGGTTTCACCATCATGGGCGACATGAACTGGCACAACCACATCGGCATCTGCACGGTTCCGATGAAACTGGCCGTTCAGCACAAGATCCCGATCGTCATCTGGGGCGAGCATGGCTACAGCGATCTTTCCGGTCAGTTCTCGATGACCGATTTCGTGGAATGGACCTATCGGACGCGGCTTGAACATTATTGCCGCGGGTACGAATGGAATTACGTCGTCGGCCTGGAAGGCATCACCAAGCAGGACATGTGGGCGTATCAATACCCTACCGATCAGGAGATCTTCGATCTCGGGCTACGGGGCATTCATTTAAGCAACTACGTCTATTGGGAAGCCAACAAGCACGCCAAGATGGTGATCGACAAATACAATTTTGAAGTGGCGGATGAACCCTTCGACCGCACGTACCGGACGATGTCGAACCTGGATGACATTCACGAAAACGGCGTTCACGACTATATGAAGTTCATCAAGTTAGGTTATGGCCGCTGCACGGACCACGCCACGAAGGACGTGCGGGCCGGCGTTCTTTCGCGCGGCCAGGCGGTCGATCTCGTGCGCAAGCACGACCACGTGAAGCCGAGGGATTTGACGCGCTGGCTTGAATATACCGGCATGAGCGAGGACGAGTTCGACGCCATCGCCGACACCTTCCGCAACCCGCGGGTGTGGCGGCGGGAAAACGACGCCTGGGTGAAGGACAATCTCTGGGACGAGAGGAATAGCTAACCGACGCTGTCATGAGTCGCTCGGTCGTCATCGTTCAGGCCCGTTACACCTCGATCCGCTTGCCGGGAAAGGTGTTGCGCCCGCTTGCCGGAAAAACGGTGCTGCGGCATGTCCTTGAACGTTGCCTCGCCATCGAAGCCGCCGACGCCGTTTGCTGCGCGGTGCCGGAGACGGCCGATTCGGATGCCGTCGCCGAAGAAGCGAAACGCATCGGCGTTGCCGTTTTTCGGGGAAGCGAGGCTGACGTGCTTGCCCGCTATCACGGCGCGGCAAGGCACATGCAGGCCGACGTCGTGCTTCGGGTGACCAGCGATTGCCCCCTGCTCGACCCGGAAATCTGCTCCCGGGTGCTGAAACTGCGCGAGGCACAGGATGCCGATTACGCCTGCAACAACATGCCGCCTTCCTGGCCCCACGGTCTCGATTGCGAGGCGATGCCCTTTTCCTGGCTCGATCGCGCCCACCGCGAGGCACAAGACCCGTTTCAGCGCGAGCACGTGACCCCCTTCCTCCGCACCCATGACGCCACCCGCAAGGCGAATTTGCCCTGCCCCGTCGACGGCGCGGCGAAACACCGCTGGACGCTGGACACGCCCCGGGATCTTGCTTTTCTGGAGGCGGTCTTCGAACGCATGGAAATGGAAGGCGGCATGAACTGGCGCGGCCCCCTTGCCCTGGTCGAAGCGGACTCGAAACTTGCCGCCATCAATGCGGCGGAAACGACGCCCGCCCGATCTTCTTCCGGGACCGGGCAATGACAGTGTCGCTTCGCCCCGTCACGGCGGACGATGCCCGCCTTCTGTTCACATGGCAGTCGGACCCGAAACTGCGCCGGCATTTTCACAATCCCGAGGCACCCGACTGGGACGCGCACGTCCTCTGGCTGAAACGCCGCCTTGGCAACCCCAACACCCTTTTTCATATGGTGATGGAAGGCGAGACAAAAGTCGGAACGCTACGCCTTGACCGCCAGTCGCCCGGCGTCTTTACGGTATCGATCATGATTGCGCCGGAACGCCAGGGTCAGGGACTCGGCAAGGCGGCCCTGAATTTGGGACGCGCCTTGCGGCCAGCGGCACGCTTGCGGGCCGAGGTTCTGGCCGGCAACGACGCTTCCCATGCCGCGTTCAAGGCAGCCGGATATGCCCGCGTGGAAGACGGGCTTTATGTGCACGCGGCGTATGGGGAAACCCCGCTGGCGGTATTTCGGGTCAACGCCGGCCCCCATGTCGGCCTGGGCCACGCGCAACGCTGCCTGGCGCTGGCGGAGGCCCTGCGGGCGCGCGGCTGGGACATGCTTTTCCTCGATGCACCCGGCACCGGCATCGGCACTCTCGCCAAAGCCGAGGGATTTTCCGCGCATTCCATCGCGGATGGAGAAGAAGCCGTGGCGGAAGCGGCGGAAGGCGCCCGGACGCTGATCGTCGACCATTACCAACTGGACCTGAAGCCGCTTGCGGAACATGCCGGGCGCACCTGGCTGCTTGGCGCCTTCGACGACGCCGGCAGCAGGCCGTTGCCGGTGGATATCGCCATCAACGGCTCGCCGGCCGCCGACTCCATCGATTACGCCGCCCTGGGCGCGAAACTGCCGCTTGCAGGAACGGCCTACCAGATTATCCGTACGGATTTGCATCCCCGGCCCCGCCGCGATCCGAAACAATCGCCGAAGCAACTGCTTGTCACCATCGGCGGCGGCGACCCTCTGGAAATTTCGGAAACCCTGCTCGCCCTGCTGGAGAAAAACATCTGCCCGGCCTATACCGGCCTGCGGGTCGACTACGTAACCGGCCCGCTGGCGCCGGCGGCAAGGACACCGCGGCACGATGCCATTGCCTGCCACCACGCGCCTTCGCACATGCCGGACCTGCTAGCCGGCGCCGACATTGCAATCAGCGCCGCAGGCCAGACCCTGATGGAGCTTCTCTACTGCGCAGTGCCGACCGTTGCTTTTTCCCTCGCCGAAAACCAGCGGGTGAACCTTGCCGCCCTGACCGAGGCGGAAGGTATCCTCTCCGCGGGTCAGGCAAAAACCGGCGAATGGCGGAAACGGCTTGAAACGGCAATTCGGCGCCTGCTTGATGACACTGATCTTCGCCAGCGCCTTGCCCAAAAAGGAAAAACCCTGATCGATGGCGAGGGCGCCGCCCGCATTGCCGACGCCATCAACGGCCTGGCAAACCATGACGCCGCGTCCGCACGACAAGAGACCCGGTCATGAACACCTTGCTTTTCACAGGCGGCGGCGGTGCTGGGAACGAGGCGATCTTCCGGCTGCTTGGCGAGCGTTACGACCTCCATTTCGCCGACGCCGACCCGGCCGCCATCGATCCGGCCATTCCGGCCGAACGCCGCCATGCAATTCCGCTGGCCGCGGCGCCGAGCTTCGGCGAGACGCTCGTCGCGCTGTGCCAGCGCCTTGGCGTCGACCTGCTGGTGCCGGGCGTGGACGAGGAATTGCCGCACCTTGCCGCCCGCGAGGACGTCCCCGTCCTGCTGCCCGAGCCTGCTTACGTTTCGGTCATGCTGGACAAGCTTGAATCCGTCCGCGCCCTGGCGGCGAAAGGGCTCGACGCACCGCAAACCGTCGCGGCGGGTGAACGCTGGTCCGCCTTTCCCTGCATCGCCAAGCCCCGCGACGGCCGGGGCTCGCGCGAGGTGCGCGTGCTGGACGACGCATCCCAGGTTGCGGCCTATCTCAAACTTACGGGCTATGCGGCGGAAAGCGTCGTGCTGCAGGAATTGCTGACCGGCCAGGAATACACCGTCCTGATGGCGGCAGATCAACGGGCGCGCCTTCACGCGGTGGTGCCGGTCAAGGTCGAGGTCAAACGGGGCATCACCCTTCGCGCCGAAATTGTCGACAACGGCGCCGTCGTGGAGACCTGCCGGCGCATTCACGCGGCGCTGCCGGCACGAGGGTGTTACAATATCCAGCTGGTGCACGACAAAGCGGGACGGGTCATTCCTTTCGAAATCAATCCGCGGGTTTCCACCACCTTCTGCCTGGGGCTGGCCGCTGGGGTCGATCCCATTGCCGTTTACCTCCAGAACGAGCCCCCTGCCACGATGGCGACCGGCCAGGCCGGCACGACGTTGCGACGTTTCTGGGCCAATCACATCCAGTCCGAGAAATTTCAATCATGAAATTTGCAAACGAAGACAAACATTACCTGGAACAACGCCGGGCCTATTCCGAAAAGACCGGCGAACGTGAACTATGGTCTGCGATCGACCACTGGCCCTTGTATGTGGGCGTTTCCAATCTTGCCCGCTACATGGCGATCTGGGAATTGCTGCGCTCGACCCTGGAAGTTCCGGGGCATGTTGCCGAATTCGGCTCCTGGCGCGGCAGCAACTTCCTGTTCATGACGAAGCTGCTCAAGATTTACGACCCCATGGGTTCGAAAATTGTCCATTGTTTCGACAGTTTTGAAGGTCTGACGACGTTCTCCGACGAGGACGGCAAGGCCGACCAAGCCAAGGGAAAATATGCCGGAAGCTATGAAGAGCTGATCAAGATGATCGAGCTTTACCAGCTTCAGGACGACGTCGACATCCACAAGGGACTGATTCAGGACACCCTGCACCCCCTTCTGAAGGACAATCCGGCGCTTACCTTTTCCCTTGTCTATTGCGATACGGATGTGTTCGAACCGACCGAGATTATTCTGGAATCGTTGCACGAACGCCTGTCCAAGGGTGGCCTGTTCGTGTTCGACGAATGGAACGATGCCCGCTGGCCCGGGGAAAGCGTTGCCGCAAACGCGTTCATGAAATCGCACGGCGGCGATTACGAAATGGTCCACGTGCAAAACGCCCGCCAGCCTTCGATGGCGCTTCGCAAGATTCACTTCTGAGACGAAACGTGACCGCAAAACACATACAAGTCGGCAACCGGGCTGTTGGCGACGGCGCGCCCTGCTTTATCGTGGCCGAAGTGGGGTCCAACCATAACCAGGACTTCGACATGGCGCGGCGCCTGATCGACGCCGCCGCCAAGGCGGGTGCCGACGCCGTCAAGTTCCAGACGTTCCGGGCCGCCGAGCACTATTCTCGCAAGACGCCGGGTTTCAGCTATCTGGAAAGCCAGGACACGTTTTCGCTGATCAAGTCCCTCGAACTGAACCGCGACTGGCACGCGCCGCTCAAGCAACACGCCGAGACCTGCGGCATCGAATTCTTTTCCTCCCCTTGCGATGCAGAGGCCATCGCGGAACTCGAACGCCTGGGCGCCCCCGCCTACAAGGTAGCCTCCTTCGACCTGCCCGATACGGGCCTGATCAATCGCATGGCAACGACCGGAAAACCGGTGATCCTTTCCACCGGCATGGCCGACATGGACGACGTCCGCCGCGGGGTCGAGGCGTGCAAAGCCGCGAAGAACGATCAAATCGTGCTGCTTCAATGCACGTCCCTCTACCCCGCACCGGCGGAGCTTACGAATTTGCGCGCCATGGAAACCCTGCGTGACGCCTTTGACTGCCTGGTCGGCTATTCCGATCACACGCGCGGCGATCACATAACCATCGCCGCGGTAACCCGCGGCGCCTGCCTGGTCGAAAAGCATTTCACCCTGGACCGCAACCAGCCGGGCCCGGACCACCCCTTCGCCATCCACCCCGACGAACTGGCCGATATGGTCCACCGCGTCCGGGAAGTGGAGGCCGCCATCGGTGACGGCATCAAGGCCGGTCCGCGCGACGAGGAACGCGAGATGTATGAAAAGGGCCGGCGCAGCCTGCACGCCAGCCGGGACATCGCCGCGGGCGAGAGCATTGCAAAAGACATGCTGACGGTGAAGCGGCCCGGTTACGGCATTCCACCCCACGAAGCCGAAAAGGTGATCGGCTGCGTCGCCAAGGTCGATATCAAGGCCGACCAGTGGATCACCTGGGACATGGTGTAGGCCCATCGCACCCATTCTTGTCACCGGTAGCACGGGTTATCTGGGTTCGCGAATCGTCGAGCTTCTGAGCGCCCGAAAGAAGCCCGTCATCGGCGTAAGTCGGAAGGGAGGCGAACGGCCATGCGATCTGTGCATCCCCGAAGCGGTCGCGGCGCTCGTAGACGACGTTCAGGCGGACACGATCATCCATTGCGCGGCCGTCGTGCCGCAATCGGCGGAAGAATATGCCGACGATGCGATCGGTGAACGCAACCTCGCAATGGTGAGGCATTTGATTGCCTCCAACGCAAAGCACATCGTTTTTGCCTCTTCGATGACGGTCTATGACGCAAGCCTTTCCATGCCGGTGGCCGAAGAGGACGCACCGCCACCCGCCGGCGGCTATGGCGGTGGCAAGCGGCGTGCCGAATTGCTGCTGGAGAAAAGCCCGCAACGGACTTCCATCCTGCGCTTTCCTGGCCTGTTCGGACCGCCGCGCCGGGAAGGTCTGCTCTACAACACCACCCGGGCCTTCTTCGAGGGAAAGACGCCACGGCTTCCCGCCACGCCACCGCTTTGGGGCGCCTTCCACGTCGAAGACGCGGCGGATCTCTGCATCCGCGCCGGCGAACGGCGGGAGGAAACCCCGCTTGTCATCAACGCCGGCTATCCCGACCGCCAGGCCGTTCACCTGGCGGTGGGCGAACTGGCCGGGCGGTTCCGCCGGCCTGCGCCGCAAATGGCCGAGGGGCCGGTCTTCGCCATGAACGTCGAGCGCGCGGGGCAGGTGGTCCGGGGGGATGTATGTATTGCCTGCTTGGATTTCCAAAGTCGCTCCGGCCTCGGCGTTAGCCGTGAGGCCGTCGGGGATGGGTCGCTACCCGACAAGGCGACGCCTTCACCATAAGGAGTACACACCATTAGCCAGATCGTATTGGTCGTAGCATCGCATCCGGACGATGAGGTGCTCATGTGTGGAGCCACCATCGCCAGGCACGCCCGCAATGGCGACAAGGTGCACATCTTTATCGTTGCCGAGGGTATGACCGCCCGGGACGGTGGGGAAAACGTCGCCGATGGCCGGGAATTGCTGCAATCGGCGGCCCGCAAGGCCGCTTCCGTCCTGGGGGCCGCTTCCGTTGATTTCGGCAGCCTGCCGGACCAAAAGCTTGACGCGATGCCCCTCCTCGACGTCGTCAAGACGGTCGAACGCATCCTTGAAAAAACCAAGCCGCAGATCGTCTACACCCATCACGGCGGGGATCTGAACAAGGACCATCGCATCGTGCATCAGGCCGTGCTGACGGCGGCGCGCCCGCTTCCCGGCAGCCCGGTTCAGGCAATCTATGCCGGTGAAACCTTGTCGAGCACGGAATATTCGACGGCCGGCACGCCGCCGCCATTCCTTCCCAGCCATTACGTGGACGTTACCGCCCACCTGCAACAAAAACTCGACGCCCTTGCCGCCTACGAGATGGAAATGCGCCCCTTCCCTCACGCCCGTTCATTCGAGGCCGTCGAGGCGTTGGCTACGACGCGGGGCGCGCAAATCGGCCGGCACCGTGCCGAAGCCTTCATAACGTTACGAAACATTTGGGCCTGATCCCCTTTCCCGATGCCGAACGACCCGAAAATCGTTTTTCTGGACACCGAATTTACCGGCGAGCACGCCGCGACCACGCTGGTCTCGATCGGGCTGGTCACGCTGGCGGGGGATGAGCTTTGCCTCGCCTTCAACGACTACGACCGCGCCCAGGTAACGGACTGGCTTCGCAAAAACGTGCTCAACCAGATTAACGAGGAAGAAACCGTGTCTTCGCCGGAAGGCTACCGCCGCATGCGAATGTTCCTCGACGATTACGCAGGCAACGACCGGTTGTTCGTCGTCTCGGCGGGCCTGGCCCAGGATCTCGTGCTGTTTCTGGAATTGTTCAAACACGGACGCGAGGGGGCGGTGCAATTCCACGCCCGCCACGACCTGCCCGAATATCTTGGCCACCACGCCTTCATCGATCTCAACACGCTGTTCCGGGCGGCAGAAATCGCGCCACCGGCGGACCGTGCCGCCTTTGCAGGAAGGACGGAAGACATGCCGGCCCATCACGCGCTGGGGGATGCCCGGGTGGTGCGGGCATGTTTCCTGAAACTCGTGCAAACGCCGGCCGGGGCTGCGTTGATGAAGAGTCTTTCGTCATAGAAACCGCCGTGATTGCAGACCCTTTCTTTAGAATCGAAACCAACGAAGGTTTTGAAGCCGTTCCGGTTGCCATCGACGCACGCCTTGAAAAGGCGATTGCCGCCTTCGGCATCGGGGATGCGGAAAAGGCAAGCCGGATCAAAAAACACAATCGGCTGAGCGCGCTTTACCTCATCAAGGGCGCCCAGGATCGCTTCGTCCTCCGCACCTTCGATGCCGGTCACACGAAGGCGGTTGAAACCCAATGCCGCATCGTGAGCGAACTTCGTGATGTCGAAACGATCCACCCGATGCGTTGCGAGGACGGGGCCTTCGTCCATCGCGCGGACGAAGAGGCCTGGATGGCCTATCCCCATATCGCGGGCCCCCTTTTTACCGCCCCCGGTGTAACGGTTGCGGAAGCGATCACGGCCGCTCTGCGATTCCTGATCGCGCTGCAACGCTGGCAGAAAAACTATGCCAGCGCCTTTTCCGACCTGCCGACAATCGCCCGCGAGCCCGACGCATGGGGCGATTTAAGGGAACGCTTCGAGGCAATCGGCACGACACATCTTTCCGCGCCGACCCGTGCAACGGTCCGGGGTAAGCAGGCCCGTTTCGATGCCCTGCTGGCCGAGGCACAAGGCGTGCACCCCAAGGCCGACGCCGTCGTGCATTGCGACCTGCAGCACGCGAATCTTGTCATCGGACCCGCCGGGCCCGCTATCCTCGACCTCGAGGACATCTGCATCGACAGCCTGGCGGTTTCGGCGGCCCACGCGATCTTTAAACTCGCCCGCCACGCGGTCTATCTCGGCCTGTTCGATGCTGGGCGGGCTTCCTCGGAACTCGTGAACCCCATGGTCGCATGGGCCTCGAAACACGGTCTGCTCGCCGGTGGCATGGCGGCGGCGCGGGCCCTGGCCGCGCACCGGACGGCGGGGGATATCCACAACATCCTGTTGGCCATGGAAAATCCCGGCACGGCCTGGGTGGCGTACGACCTGGAAAAGAAAGTGAACAATTTTTTTGAAATCGGCACGTTGTTTGAAGAGGAATCGTCATGCCGGAAACAGTAAACATCGGGAACGTCCCCGTCGGGGACGGGCAGCCGACGGTCTTCGTTGCCGAGATCGGATCCTTCTTCAAAAAAGACCTCGATCTGGCGATGGATTTCCTGAAACGCACGGTTGAGGCCGGTGCGCCCGTTTTTAAAACGGAAATTCTCCACGACCCGAACGTGGTGCTGGCCGATTCGGGCCTGCTTTGCAATTTCAACCACGCCGGCGGTAAGCGCTCGCAGGATTACCGGGAACTCATCGAAGAACGGGTCTTTCCGCTCAAGAACTATGAAAAACTGTTCGCCGCCTGCAAGAAATTCGGCGTGCCGGCCATCGCCAGCGTTTTTGACTTCAAGGGCGTCGATTTCCTGAAGGAAGTCGGCGGAGCAGCGGTTAAGCTTTCCCGCAACTACATCAACCACCACGTTCTCATGCGCTACGCCGCCGAAAGCGGGCTGCCGGTCATCCTCGACATTGGCGAGGCCTATTTTTCGGAAACCATGGCCGCGGTTGAACTCGTGCGCGCGATCGGTGCGCCCCTGATCCTGAACCATCATCCGGGACCCAACCCTTCGCCCGCCGCGGTCCATAATCTGCGGATTCTGGACACCTACAAACGGGACATGGACACCCCGGTGGGGCTTTCCTGCCATTACCGGGGCGATCTGATGCTTTACGCCGCCACGGCAGCCGGCGCCAATTTGCTGGAAAAAGGCGTCGTCGACGACCCCGACGCGGCCGAAGCCGACATCGTTTCGGCGGCGCGCTTTTCCGAGCTTAAGACCATCCTCAAAAACGTGCGCGCATGCTGGGAGGCACTGGGCGACGGGCGCGACCACACGCCGGAAGACCGCGACCTTTCGACACGGGCGGGCCTGGTGGCCGACCGCGACCTCAAGGAAGGCAGCGCGCTTGCGTTAAAGGACGTGCGGTTCGCCTGGCCGCCGCTTGGCATTCCGCCGGATCGCTGGGCTTCGGTGGAAGGCGCCAAATTGGCAACCCCCGTCAAAGCCGGCGAGCCGATCACCTGGCAGCATCTGGGCTTTTCAGAGGACGGCCCCCAATGATCGGCAAAAAACGCCTTCTTGGTTTGATCGTCGGGCGCGGCGGGTCGAAGGGCCTGCCCCAGAAGAATGTCCTGCCGCTTCTCGGCGTGCCGGTCGTCGCCTGGACGGTGCGCGAAGCCTTGAAAAGCCGTTACCTCGACCGCGTCGTGATTTCCTCCGACGACGACGAGATCATCGCCGCTGCCACCGCCGCCGGGGCGGAAGCCCCCTTCCAGCGCCCACCGGAACTCGCCAGGGACGACGTGACGCTTGCCCCCGTCATCCTGCACGCGCTGAATGCGCTCGACGAACCTTATGAATACGCCGTTCTCCTGCAGGCCTCCTCGCCGCTTCGCACCGCCGAGGACATCGACGCCGGCATCGAGAAAGTCCATGCAAGCGGGGCGCCCTCCTGTCTTTCCGTGCACGAGACGACGGCGCCCCCCTTTCAGACCTTCACCTTCGATGGGAAAGAACACCTGAAAGCGGTGATCGGCGACACCTTTCAGGAACTGCGCCGCCAGGAAATGCCCACTACCTACCAACTGAACGGGGCGGTTTGTGTTCTGAACGCTGAATGGTTCCGGGCGAACCAGCGTTTCTGGTCGCCCGAAACGGTCGGCAGCGTCATGCCCTTTGAACGCGCCATCGATATCGACACGCAAACGGATTACGAACTTGCTCAGTTCTATGCCGAACGGCTAAACAAGCGCCCATCCTGAACATGAAAATTCTCGTCAACGTTTCTCCCAACTTCTATCGCTTCGCGCCACATATCTTGCGGCGGCTTTCCACCCTGGAGCCGGACACGCGGGTAAGTGCTGTCGTGCAGGGGGGCTACCCCGTCTATCCGGAATTCGTGCAGCGCGTCAGCGATCTCGCCACCGACCGCCTGCTTGATTTCTCAAAACTGGAAAAAGAATGGCTGGCGAAGCCTTACAAGCCGGGAAGGCTGCGCGAATATGAGGCGTTGCTCGGCGAGAACGCCGTCAACCGCATCGTTCAGGCCGACCGAATGGTGGGATGGGGGTTCGTGCGCGGCGGGGTGATCCCGAAAACGCCCCTGGCCGATATCTGCCAATCGGATGAGATGCGCCACCGTTACGTTCTGGGCCTGCTCGATTTCCTGTTCGACTGGTTCCGCAAGGACCCGCCCGACATCGTCTTTACCTATGCCGTGGCCGGCGCTCTTACCTTCTCCCTTTCGCTGGTGGCGCAGCATTTCGGGGTGCCCTACCGCCGCCTGCACGAAATCCGCCTCGGCAATCGCTGCATTCTCGACAGTTCGATCATCAACATGGCGGACCCGCTGAAAGACCTGTTCCAGCGGGCCTGCCAGGACGAACGCGTCGTCGCGGACCAACGCGAAGAGGCCCGCCAGCTATTGACCCGCATGCGGAAAGAGCCGGCATTGCCCGACTATCACGTTCTCATGCGCAAAAGCGTGCTCAAGCTGCCGCCGTGGAAGCATTTTGCCGCGATGCTCTGGCGCACGCTGCGCCGCCGCGAACCGGACAGTCTGGATCAGCCCTATTACATGGCTCGCTTCTGGTGGGAGATCGCCCGTTATTTCAAGGCCCACCGCCTGGTGGCTGCCGGTCCGTTCGAGGACTGGCAGCCTCTGGCCAAACGCAACATCGTCTACTACCCGCTGCACGTAGACCCCGAAGCAACTACCATGGTGTTGGCGCCACACGCGACGAATCAGTTGATGGTCATCGAGGCCTTAGCGAAAGCCATCCCGGCGGAATGGCTGCTCGTCGTCAAGGACCACTACACGATGCTGGGACGCCGGCCGGCCGGTTTCTACGACCGGCTGAAGGCGATGCCGAAGGTGCGTCTTATCTCGCCCACCGTCAGCACGTTTGAAGTGACCCAGGCCAGCCGCCTTGTCGCCGTGATTACCGGAACCGCCGGTTGGGAAGCCATGCAGATGGGAAAACCCGTGTTGTGCATGGGCCCGGCCCATTACCAGAACGTCGGCGAAGGCTTCGTTCTCGAAACGAATTTCACCAAGCTGGCGGAAGCGGTGGAACGTGCACTCGACGCCCCGCCCGTCACCGACCGCACGCTTGAACTTTATATCGCTGCCATGTTGAAGGGGTCCTTCCCCCTACCGGCGCCGATTCTTAACGACGGGACGGTTACCGACGAATTTCTCGAGGCGCAAACTGCAACCATCGACGCGATTGCCACCGGACTGGTCGAGGCGCTGGAGAAGCCCGGCCTGGCAGCCACCCGATAATTCCGACCCTTGCCATCCACCCCTTCCAACCGAAAGACCGATGAATTGACCGACATGCCGTTCAGGGACTGGCTCGGCCAGTGCCAGCCGGAACAGGCGGAACACCTGACGCTGCAGCTGGCGCGTCTTAGCCATGCCTCGCCCGCCGACCCCTGTCCCGCCACCGGGCTTGCCGTCGACGCCGAAGGGCGCGTGCTTTTCGGCCCAGCCGGTGGTGCGGCGGCGCCGAAGGCCCTGATAGATTTTGTTCTTGAAACAGCTGCCCGCGAGGCCGATACGCCTTCGGCCCGGTTCTTTCACGCCATGCTCCACGGTAACCGCGAGCTGTTCGGCTATTGGCCGGAAGAGACCTTTCCGCCCGCCACGCGTCCGTGGCCGATCCTGTCACGGGCTTGCCGGCAACGGCTAGAACGGGCGATCGGGACCAAGGCAACCTTCCGGCCACTTCAATCCGGGGCCGTGCGGCGGCAGGCCGTGCTTCGCTGCCTGAAGGGTACCGGCTGGTCGTTGATGCCGTTTCCCTGGCGCGTCGATTGCGCCGATGGTCGGCAATTCAAGCTTCTCAAGGCCGCCCCCCAGAACCGCCTGCGACTGACCGGCGTCGCCGAAACCGCCGAAACGCTGCGCGGGCTTCCTTTCGTTCCGGCCGTGCTGCACAGGGATCCGGATTACCTGCTGCTCGAATACAAGGCATGCAAAAGCGCGGATTACCAGACACCGGCCTTCGCCCCCGCCTTCGGAAAATGTCTCGCAAGGCTGCATAGCCACGAGCCCGGCTTCCTGACGCGCGAACAAATCGCCCGGATGGCCGACGGCTACCTGCTGGAAATCGAACGCTACCGGCCCGCGCTGCGCGACCTTTTAGCCCGGGCCAGGGCGCGCTTGCTGGAAACGGCTCCCGACCAGGCCCCAACCGGGATCGTCTATGCCGACCTCAAGCCCGATAATTTTCTGATGGACGAACGTGGCGAGATGTTTCTGCCCGACAAGGGCAGCTATCAAAGATGTCAATTGCTGGACGTTTTTCTTGTCGGCAGCACCCTCTTCGACAAACTGGAACGGTCAGCCTTTCGGAAAGCCTATCTGGCGAACGGGGGCAGTGAAGTCCTTTTTTCCGACACCCGCTACCTGCATATCTGGAATGCCATCAAGATGGCGGCTTTCTTCCTACGCATTCACGCCCGTTTCAGCCGGGCAAACCGGAACAAGCAGCGAGCCTATCCGCGGTGGTCCGACGACAAGATCGGACAATTAAGAGAATGGACCGAAACGCCGTGAACGCCCTTGATACGTCATCGATTGCGCTGCCGGAGGCCCTGTTCGAACCCGAAGCCGGCCTGCATATCCGGCTGGAAATGCGGGATAGAATCGTCTTCAAGGCCTATTACCCCCGATATGCGGCAAAGGCCCGCGAGAAATTCGAACGGGAGATTGAGGCGTTCCGCTTTTTCACGGCGAGACGGGCCCCCTTCGTCCCCGAGCTTCTCGAATCCGGCATCACCAATGAAATTTGCGGGCTTGCCCTCCGCAATGGCGGAGTGACGCTTGCGAACTGGCTTGAAAAGGCGCCGCACTCGGCGTTTGACGGCATCCTTGACCAGCTGCTTCGGATCGACGCTTGGCTTTACCGGCATCGGGTGAATTATCTGCAGGCGTCGCCGAAGGACGTTCTGGTCGATGACGCGGGCACCGCTCGCATCATCGACTTCGAATACACCTTTCTGAACGAGCCCTTCGAACAAATCCTAGTCGAACGCATGGACCACGACCGGCTTGAATCCCTGCCCCCCGATCTTGCGGAAACCGTACGTGCGCGCGTTCACGCCCGCAAAACGGAAAGCCGGCACTTCTTCTATCGCGTGTTGCGAAACGGCGTGATGCGCCGGCTTGGTCAAAGCCGCGTGCAAAAAAACGTGCAGCGGACCCTATGAAATCCCTTTTAATAAAATGCGCCCTTCCATTCATCCATTTCTACCGCCAGCGCCTGCGCGGCATGTCCCACCAACGGCTGGACATGGATCGCATGCGCCGGAAATGGGCCCTGCTGGAAAAGGAGCTGGACGCGCGCACCGGCGAATTGCTGGATATCGGCTGCAACGAAGGATTTTTCACGCGCCTTGCCACCCAAAAGGGATGGCGTTCTGTCGGCATCGACGTCAACGAGGCAACGATCCGTTACGCGCGTAAAAAACACGCCGATCTGCCGAACATTCGTTTCATGAACGCCTCGATCACCCGGCCCTTCGTGGAACAACTTCCGGAGTTCGACGTGATTCTTCTGCTTTCAGTGTTTCAGGAAATCTACGTCGCCCTTGGGCGCGAAGAGGCCCTGCACTGCTTCGGCGCACTGCTTGCGAAATGCCGCCAGAAAATGCTGTTCGAGACGGCCAGCACTAATGCGAAATACGCCGGGGATAGGCTTTTCGCCAAGGATAACGACCAAGCGTCGGTCGAGGCATGGATCGCCACGCTGGTTGCCACCCATCCCGGCTGGCAGGCTCGCCTGGTGGGCGCGACGGCCTATTCGAACACCGAACCCTACCGCTATTTATTCGCGATTGAACGGACCACGGAATGACTGACCCATCCCCCCTCCCCGTTGCCGCCCCCACGGCCAGTGCCTCGAACTGGATGCGCGTCATCCGGCGAACCTTGGCCGAACGGCCCGCCGACAGCGCGCTGATGGTGGCGTTGCTTGCCGTCTCCGGCGCGATGGAGGCACTGGGCCTCGCCATCCTTCTCCCGGTTCTTTACCTGCTGCTTGGCGAGGAAGGCGGCACCGCGCAAGAAATCATCACGGCCACCCTAGGCTGGATCGGGCTGAAACCCACCCTGGAATCCCTGATTCTTCTGCTGATTGCGATCGCCGTGGCGAAGGCCGGCATCGTGTTCATTGCCCAGAAGAAGGTCGGCGATGCGGTCGTCGGCATCGGGCGGGCGCTCCGCCGCGAGCTCATCACGGCCCTGAGCAAGGCCAGATGGCCGTTCTTCGTCTCCCAATCCAGTGGCGAGCTTTCGAACGCGCTTACCTTCGAGGCGGAAAACGCCTCCAATACCTATTTCCATACGGCGCGGCTGCTTGCCGGTTTCCTCATTGCCGGTTTCTACGTCATCACCGTGGCCGCCCTTTCGCCCTTCGCCTCCCTTGCGGCGGCCATCATTGCGCCGGGCCTGATCTACGTCATGCGAAGCCTGGTCCACATGGCCGAACGGTCGGGCCGCGACCAAACCCGCCTGTTGAAAAGCGGCAGCCGCGTCCTGATCGACCTTCTGGCCGGGTTCAAGGTGTTGAAAGCCTCCGCCCAGGAACCCGTGATGGTTGCTTCTCTTGCTAGCATCAACGACGACCTGGCTGCCGCCAAACGGCGGGAGGTGTTCGCAAAGGAAGGCATGATCGCCGCCCAGGAGGCCATCGTCATCATCCTGATTGCCGTGGGCCTTTACGTGTTCAACGTGTTCTTCGAAGGGCGAAACAGCGAATTGTTGTTGGTCTGCCTCGCCTTCATGCGGATCATGGGCCGGGTAAGCACCATGCAAGGCGCGTTGCAAAGCATCCTTCGCTGCAACGCGGCTTACGAATCCCTCATGCAATCCATTCGCAAGGCCACCTCCGCGGCCGAAACCCCGGGTGGAACGGCCACGCCCACCCTCGACCGCGCCATCGAGGTAAAAAACGTCTCTTTCCGGCATGACACGACGGTGGTTTTCGATTCCTTCAGCGTTACGATTCCCGCCGGCTCCTTCACGCTGCTGGCCGGACCTTCGGGCACCGGCAAGACGACGTTTCTGGACCTGCTGATTGGCCTGCAGACGCCCGATGAGGGCGATATTCTGCTGGACGGCGCGCCGCTCGAATCGGTGGACAGGAACGCCTGGCGGCACATGATTGCCTACGTGCCGCAGGAACCCGTGCTGCTGCACGACAGCATCCGGAACAATCTCACGCTTTACCAGGAAGGCGTCGCCGACGAGGACCTATGGGAGGCGCTGGCGCTGGTAAAGCTTGCTACCCATATTCGCTCGCTTCCCAAAGCGCTCGACGCCAGCGTCGGCGAACGCGGCCTCGCCCTTTCCGGCGGGCAACGCCAGCGCCTGATGATCGCGCGCGCCCTGCTTCGCAAACCGAAACTTCTGATTCTCGACGAGGCGACGTCGGGCCTGGATCCGGCCACGGAAAAACAGATTCTCGAGATCATCACGCCCCTCGAAATGACCAAGATCGCCATTTCCCATCAAACGTCGCTGAGGCCCTACGCTGATAACGTCATCGAACTACTCTCGATGCCAGATCCCACAACCAAATCCGTATAGGCAGGAACACGTGAACGCAACGTTGCCATTGCGCCGAGCCGTAGGCGCGTTTTTATCCCAATGTCGCAAAGACCGGGTATTCCGACTGCGCAGCCATAACACCCGTGTCCTTAAATGGGAAGATGCGCCGGAAAACACCTATTTCATAACGTCCGATAAGGGCTTGTATCGCGTCGAGCCAAGCGGGCTTTACCGAATTGTAAAGTACCCCCTCTATGGCTGCACGATCGTTGGCGACAAGGTGTTCATGGGGCTTTATGTCGACGATGACAGTATTCTGGTGGAAGGACGAAAAGACGCACTCTTTCACGCAGGTACCCATTTTGATTTTCGCGAAATTTTTTGCATCCGCACGAACGACACGAAAGAGCGTCTTCACCAAATTACCCACTGGAAAAATACCGTTTTGGCCGCCTGTACCGCCAAGGGCGCCATTCTAAAGTATCGGTGTGGCGATGATCATTATCTAAGCATCACGCCCATCCGCGACCGGTTTGGGCATCCCATCAAGGCCGACATAAATCATATCAACAGCGTCACCCAATATGGTGACGTCGTTCTGTTTACGGCTTACCGCGCTGGAAAAGGTGCCATGATCGGAGTTCTGGATGGTGAAACCGTTATCGGCTACCACCACGCCAACGCCGGCGTGCATGATGTTTATCTTACCAAAAGCGGGTTTCTGGTTTTCGATACGTTTGGAGACAACAGCGTGTCTACGGGAGGGAAAATCCTCACGGAAAACGGTGAATTGTGGCCGGAGTTTTTTCGCCAGCCGCCTGGCTATATCGTGCGCGGCGCGGCCGAGCGAAGTGGGGAATTACTGATCGGATCGTCACACAAGGGTGTGCGCGCACAACGCTTTGCGGGTAACGGCCACCTGATTCGCGCCAAAAATTCCAGAATTTACCCTGCAACGCAAATGCCGTTTGCACAGATTTATCAGATTCTTACGGATGAAGGGGGTGGCCCTGTCATGCCCGACCCCGTTCCCTCGCCCCCCCAGATTCGTGATTTGTTCGAACGAAGCTTTGGGCCGCCTGTCTATGAAGGCGTTGCGGAAATTGAAGAACACCCAATTACGCCCACAAACGCTTCGTCATGACGTTACGCGCCGTCTGCCTGCCCTTCGAAGACCGTCACATGGGCGGCAGTTACGTCGCCTGTCTGCCCCTGCTGTCGACGAAGCGTGACTCTTTTCTTCCTGTCAGCGCCGCGACGCACAACGCCGGCCCCTGGACAAAGCGCCTGGCATCGGCCGGTCTTCCCGCTTTCCGCCTTGCCCCGCTCGTCCTGCCCGGCCGGGACGGCGGTGCGCTGGCGACATTTCCGGCCTATGCCTGGCAGACGCTTCGTCTTGCTTGCTTTATCCGCAGGCACCGCGTTGCCGTTGTTCACGCCAATGAAGAAAGCGTGGCGGCGGCCTGGCTCCCGGCCTGCCGGCTGGGAGGCGCAAGGCTGGTCCTGCAGCAGCATGGCGTGCCCTATGCCTCAAAACTTGCGCGCTTTGTGCATCGCCACTGCGATCACCTGATCGCCGTTTCCGAATTCATCGGCGAACGGCTGGCCCAGGAAGGCCGGCCCGCCGACGCCATCGTCGTAAACCCCTTCCGCGGGGAAACGGATAACTGGCATTGGGATCCGGCCGCGCGTGCGACGCTGAAGGAACGGCTCGGCCTGCCCATGGAACGGCCGGTGATTGCCTTCATCGGTTCGCTGACCGAGCAGAAACGCGCCCGCCTCCTGGTTACCGCCCTGCAACGGGTCGTCTCGCAATCCGGCCACCGGCCAAAACTGCTGATGTTCGGCGATGACCGCGCCGGGATGGCGGCGGAACTGACGGCCATGAGCAAGGATCCCGCCCACCCCGTGGACCTGGTTCTGATGGGGCACCGTTCGGACCTGCGCGACTGGTTGCGGGCGTCCGACATCTTCGCCGCGCCCGCAATCGATGAAGGGTTCGGGCGCGCCCTGGTCGAAGCCATGTTGAACGGAACGCCCGTCATTGCTGCCGCCTCCGGCGGCCATCGCGAAATCGTCACCCACGAACAGACCGGGCTGCTGGTCGCGCCGGACGACGCGGACGCCCTGTCCGGGGCGCTGATTCGGCTGATGGATGACGCAGCCCTTCGGGAAAACTTGGCCCGCGCCGCCCATGACGACGCCGGCCGGCGCTTCCTGAAGACGGACTACGTCGCCACGCTTCAGGCCATCTACGCAGCCCTGCTGACATGAACATCGCCTTCCTGATCTCGTCCCTTTCTTCCGGCGGGGCCGAACGTGTGGCATCGCTGCTTTGCAACGCCTGGCAGGAAGCCGGGCACCGGGTGGACCTGCTTACCTTCCAGGCGGAAGACGCGCCGGTGCATTACAAGCTGGCGCCGGGGGTCACGCATCACCCCCTCGGCCTCATGAAGGCCAGCCGGTCCCTCCCGGCCTTTGTCTGCAACGGCCTGCGGCGGGTGCTGGCGGTCCGGCGCGTGCTTCAACGGCTTCGTCCCGACGCGCTGGTCAGCTTCGTGACGGATACGAACGTGATTGCCATTCTGGCGGCCGGAAGCCTTGGCATCCCCGTCGTGATTTCGGAACGCATCCACCCGGCGGCCCATCCGGTCGGCGGGTTGCGGCACTGGCTGCGGAAACGGACCTACCCGCGGGCCAGCCGGATCGTCGTGCAAACGGCCGACATCGCTGCCTGGGTGCAGCGGCACATAAAGGCCGAAGCGGCCGTCATTCCCAATCCCGTGCGCCTTGACGATTTCCAAAGGCAACCGGAAAAGACGGCGCGTTCCGATTCGCGCCGGCGTCTGATCGCCGTCGGCCGGCTCACCCCTCAAAAGGGCTACGACCTTTTGCTCGAGGCCTTCGCCCGGCTGGCCGAAACGCACGCCGACTGGGACCTCACGATTTTCGGCGAAGGCGACCAGCGCCAGGAACTCGAACGGGCCGTCCGCGCCCACGGGCTGGCCGCGCGCGTTTCCCTGCCCGGCATCTCCGATGACCTTCATGCGGAACTGGCGGTGGCCGATCTCTACGTCCATCCGTCCCGTTACGAAGGCTATCCGAACGCTCTGGTGGAAGCCCTGGCATCGGGGCTGTGCTGCGTGGCTACCGACTGCACCGGCGCCAACCGCGAAATCCTGCAGGACGGCGGGTTCGGGTTGCTGGTCAGGCCCGAGGACGCCGACGACCTCGCGGCAACGCTGGACCGCGCCATGTCCGACCCGGAACTTCGCCGACGCTTTTCCGAACGGGCGCCGACGGCGGTCCAGCCTTGCGCGCTGGACGACATCGCCGCCCGCTGGCTCCAGCTTCTGGAAGGCATGACGGCCCATCCGGCCGAGGTGAAACGGGGAGAACGGTTCACCTTCGGCGCCAACTGGGCCCGGTTCCTGTCCGAACTGGACGAGCGGCGTGTTCGCCTGGCCGAAGCGTCCCTGAAAGACATGCTGGAAGTAGAAACGCTACAGGGCAAAACCTTCCTCGACGCCGGGTCGGGAAGCGGTCTGTTCAGCCTCGCCGCGCGCCGCCTTGGGGCGCGGGTTCACTCTTTCGACTACGACCCCCGGTCGGTGGACTGCACCCGCGAATTGAAGCACCGCTTCTTTCCCGACGACCCGGACTGGACGGTCGAGGAAGCCTCCGTGCTGGACAAGGACTATCTGGAACGCCTGGGCAGCTTTGACGTCGTCTATGCCTGGGGTGTGCTGCACCACACGGGCGCTATGTGGGAAGCCCTGGAAAACGTCGCACCCAGGGTCGGGAAAAAGGGCCGGCTCTTTCTTGCCATCTACAACGACCAGGGATGGGCCAGCAACGGCTGGCGCATCGTCAAGAAGACCTACAATGCCCTGCCGGTGGCCTTGCGGTGGCTGATTCTTCTGCCCGCTTTCCTGCGCCTCTGGGGACCAACCAGCCTGCGCGATTTGCAGAGGGGGCGGCCGGGGTACACGTGGCGGAACTACGCCGAAACCAGCCTGCGCGGCATGAGCCCCTGGCGCGACGTGGTCGACTGGGTCGGGGGCTACCCTTTCGAGGTTGCAAAACCGGAGGAGATTCTAGATTTCTACCAAAGCCGCGGTTTCGTGGCGCATCGGATAAAAACCGCCGGGAACGGCATCGGCTGCAACGAATTCGTTTTTGAAAAACACGCCTGAGGACATGGACCACCCCACTCCCGAAGCGATACCGCCAAGCCAGCGCGTCGTCGAACTGCAGGAACGCATCCTGGCGGAGAACGGTTTCCCTCTCACCCGGGAAAGCGTCATCCTCGATTTCGGCTGCGGCTCCGGCCGGCACGTCTACGAGCATCTCGACCTCGGCTACAAGAACGTGTTCGGCTATGATGTCCGTAACTACGTCGATTTGAGAAAACCGGAGGATATCGAACGCTTTCGTTTCGACGAAAAGGACAGAATCACCCGCATCCCCTTTCCCGACGACACGTTCGATTTCGTCTTCTCGACGTCCGTCTTCGAGCACGTGCTCGACCCGGAAATCGCCTTTCGGGAAATTTACCGCGTACTCAAGCCGGGCGGTGTCAGCATCCACGATTTTCCCGCGAAATGGCGGCCCATCGAACCGCATATCTACGTTCCCTTTGGCGCGGCCTTCCAGAGCTACGGCTACTATCTTTTCTGGGCGCTGCTTGGGGTACGAAACGAGTATCAGAAAGGCAAATCGGCGCGCGACGTCGCCAGGAACAATTGCGAATATGCGAAGGTCGGCCTCAACTATCCGAATGGCCGGACGATCGATCGCATGCTTGGCGCGTGCTTCGACACGTTTTCATACCAGGAACGGATCTATACGAAGCATGGGCCCGGCCGGTCGGCCACCCTTTACCCTCTGCTGAAGGCTTTCCCCTTCCTCGTCTTTCTCTTCCGTTTGCTTCACACGCGAATCGTTCTGCTGACGAAGCGCCCGGCGCCCTAACCGGGCCCCGGCCCCAAACAGCCTTGCGCCCCCGACTCCCATCGGGGGCGCAAATTGCATCAGGCGTCGATAAAGGCTTAGGCGCTTGCGGCGATCTGATGGACGTGGACGTGATCAGCCTTGTTCTTCTGCAGGATGTCGACCACCCTTTCCCCATCTTCCGGCTTGCGTAAATGAACCCAGAGCAGAATTCCGCCGCGTTCGAGCTGTTGTTCGTAATGGGCGGCGTGTTCTTTGCCAAGTTCGCCCGCAACCAGGCCGCCGAAGGTGCCGGCTAGACCACCGGCCGCCACGGCCGCGCCAATTGCCGGCAGCAGCGCGCCGCCCGTCGCAACGACGGCGCCGCCCGCAACCAGGGCCGCGATAAAGAACGGCGCGCCAACCAAGGCCGCTTCGCCGGCATCAACCGAATTGCGCGACGCCCACGCCATGCGGGGGGCTTCCGGATCGTCGGCGGCATCCTCGGCCTTCTTGTAGATGTGGCCAAGCTTTTCCTCCACCGCCTTGTCGTGCGCAAGCAAGCTTAATTCCGACCGGTTGAAACCGGCATTTTGAAGTTCGTCGATAGCCGATTCCAGACATTCAACGGAATGGAAAACCCCGACCGCCTCGCTTACGGTCTCGGTCAAACTCACCATGGACATACCCCCCTGTCTGTCAGCAATTCCCGGAAGATCTGAGCCTGCCCTTTTTATTTAGGCAATTATACCGCGTCTTCAAGACGGTCGAAAGAATCGATATCGAACCCCGTCTGCGGATCGTGCATACCCCCTAATTCCGGTGCCATGCGGCGATCCGCTCCGGCCCTGGGCCCAAATAAAAAGGGCGCCGAAACCTGCGGCGCCCTTTTCATTCGTACGAAGAGACTTACATCGGCTCGCAGGGATTGCAGCCGCTTGCCGCGCAGGGATTCTTCGCTGCGCAGGGGTTCGCACCCGCACAAGGATTGCAACCCTTCGCCGCACACGGGTTACATGGATTGCAACCCGCGGCAGCCGGATTTGCCGCTGCCACGGCGCCCACCAAAAGAGCAGCCGCGCTTAAGGCAACGGCGCGCTTCATGGGAATACGTTTCTTCGACAACATGGACTTCCACTCCTAAATAGTTGGCGCCCCCGTTCAGGGAATCACGCGCGTTACCTGCGTGATGGAAACAGGATGCGCCCGGGATGGCTCGGCTGGCAATACACAAAAAAGTGGGCTCTGTCGGCCCCGCCCGGAAAACATGGTTACCCCCGGGCTACCCCGCCCCGGTCCGGGGCTCCGATCCCGGACTTGTCATTCCGAAGCCGCCCCGGCATATAAGGACCCATGAAGAAGAGCATGGTCGTGGCGGCGCTGGCCGGCTTGGTGGCGGCGGTTTTGCTTGTCGTTTACCGCGGCGTCGCGGAAGTTTTCGGCCCCCTTGTCGATACCGGATGGGGTCTGCTTCTCATCACCCTCTTCCACGCCGTTCCCCTGGTTCTCTCGGCAAAAGGCCTGCAAGTCCTGATCATCGGCCACCGGACCGGACTGCTTCAGGTGACCCACCTTCGCTGGATCCGCGAGGGGATCAACAACCTGCTGCCGGTCGCCCAGGTGGGTGGCGATTTCATCGGCGCCCGGCTGCTGACCTTTTTCGGCATCCCCGGCGGCCTGGCGGGGGGCAGCGCCGTCGTCAGCCTAACCATGGAAGTCCTGACCCAGTTCCTATTCACGGTCCTGGGCTTCGGCCTTCTCCTCCTTGTTCTCGGCGGGCGTGAATCGGAAGGCCTTTCCTGGATTCTGTTCGGGCTTCTGACGGCCCTGCCGGTGCTGCTGGGCTTCGTCGTTGCCCAACGGACCGGGCTTTTCCGGCTGGTCGAGCGGCTATTCAACCGGATTACCAAAGGCCTCGATCTCGAATGGCTGGGGATCGGTGAACTTAGCGGCCTGCACGACGCCATCCAGACGATCTACCGTTCGCCGCGCGCCCTGATTTCAAGCGCCCTTTATCACTTCTTCTCCTGGGTGATCGGCGCCGGCGAGGTCTGGATCGCCCTTTACTTCATGGGCTACCCGGTCAGCATCTGGGACGCGCTGATCCTGGAAAGCCTAGGCAAGGCCGTTCGCAGCGCCGCCTTCATCGTGCCGGGTGGGCTCGGCGTGCAGGAAGGCGGCTTCATGCTGCTGGCGCCCCTGCTTGGGCTTACGCCCGAGGTGGGACTTGCGCTTTCCCTTGCCAAGCGCGTGCGCGAAGTGGCGTTGGGAGCGCCTTCCCTCTTTGCCTGGCACGTCGTCGAGGGACGGCGCCTTTGGCAACGCCGCAAACCTTCCTAAATTCGGGATACGGAGAAGCGCCTAACGGCGAAAGGTGGCGATCGGCGGACGGCCGTCTGCCGTCGGCTGGTAGACGACGCTGATTTCCCCGAAGGCTTCCAGCCATGCCTCGGACATGGCGTGATCCGGCAACGCGAACGCATCGAAGCCACAGCGGAGCATGAAGAAAAGTTGGTCCCTCAGCACGTTGCCGACGGCCCGCAGCTCACCCGTGAAACCATGGCGCTCGCGCAGAAGCCGGGCGGTGGAATAGGCCCGTCCGTCCTTGAAGGTGGGGAATTCCAGCGCCACCAGGTCGAATTTGGCAAGCGCGTCGGCGATCGCGTCCGCCGTCTGGTCGCTCTTCAGGCGAACGCCAAGCCGGCCGTCATGGGCCAGCAAGGCGTTGCTATCCGTCTGCCAGCGTTCCAGCGTGACAATGACTGAAGCGCCTTTCGGCAAGGGCGCGCCGTCCTCGACGAACGTCCAGGGGTCTTCCACCACGCCCTCGCGCCTAATGAGCGTCATAGAGTCTCTCCTTAAATGGCGCAATTCCGACCCGGCGGTAGGTATCGAGGAAGCGTTCCCCGTTCCTGCGCTCCAACAGATAGGTTTCGACCAGCGTTTCCACCGCGCCGACGACCTCGTCATAGGCGAAGGCCGGCCCGACGATCTGGCCAATGGAAGAGTCCTCCTCGGCATTGCCACCAAGCGTGATCTGGTAGAACTCCTCGCCCTTCTTGTCGACGCCGAGAATGCCGATATGGCCGACATGGTGATGGCCGCAGGCGTTGATGCAGCCGGAAATCTTGATCTTCAATTCGCCAATGTTGTACTGGCGATCGAGATTCTCGAAACATTTGCCGATCCGTTGGGCGATGGGGATCGAGCGCGCGTTCGCCAGGTTGCAGAAATCAAGGCCCGGGCAGGTAATCATGTCCGTCACGAGGCCCAGATTCGGCGTGGCAAGGCCCGCCGGCTTCAACGCCTGCCAGATGGCATGAACGTCCGTTAGCTTGACATGGGGCAGCACGAGGTTCTGTTCGTGGGTGACGCGCACCTCGTCGAAGCTGTAGCGTTCGGCCAGGTCCGCGACCAGCTCCATCTGCTCGGCGGTCGCATCGCCGGGGGCCTCGCCGATGCCCTTGAGCGAGATGTTGACGATGCCATAGCCTGGCGTCTTATGAGGCGCCAGATTCGTGCGGCACCATTCCGCGAAGGCGCGGTCCTCGAACCGCGCCGCCTCGAAGGCGGGCTGGTTCACATCCAGGGTTTCGTAAGCGGGTGGCGCAAAGAAGGCCCGGATACGCTCCACCTCTTCCGCCGGCAACACCAGCGCACCGTCACGAAGATGCTCCCATTCCGCTTCGACCATTTCGGCAAAACGTTCGGCGCCGACGCTCTGCACCAAGATCTTGATGCGCGCCTTTAACAGTTTGTCCCGCCGGCCAAGCTGGTTATAGACGCGCAGAATCGCTTCCAGATAGGAAAGCAGGTCGCGCTTGGGAAGGAATTTCCGGATCGTCTCGGCGATGACCGGCGTGCGGCCCAGACCGCCCCCCACCAGAACCTCAAAACCTACCTCACCCTTCGTGTTCCGCCGTATGTGCAGCCCGATGTCGTGCACCCGCACGGCAGCGCGGTCATGGTCGGACCCCGTCACCGCAACCTTGAACTTGCGAGGCAGGAAGGAAAATTCCGGGTGCAGCGTCGACCATTGGCGAATGATCTCGGCATAGATGCGGGGGTCCTCGATCTCGTCCGCCGCCACGCCCGCATATTGGTCCGCCGTCACGTTGCGAATGCAGTTGCCGCTTGTCTGGATGGCGTGCATCTCGACGGAAGCCAGATCCGCCAGGATGTCCGGCACATCTTCCAGCTTCGGCCAGTTGAACTGGATGTTCTGCCGGGTCGTGAAATGGCCGTAGCCCTTGTCGTATTTACGCGCGATGTGAGCCAGCATGCGCATCTGCGTCGAGGAGAGCGTGCCGTAGGGAACCGCGATCCGGAGCATGTAGGCGTGGAGCTGCAGGTAAAGGCCGTTCATCAGGCGGATGGGACGAAATTCGTCTTCCGTAAGCTCGCCCTTCAGCCGACGGGCGACCTGCCCGCGAAACTGGGCGACCCGCTCCCGAACCAACGTGTGATCGTATTCGTCGTACTGATACATCCGCTTAATTATGCTCCTTGAAACCGTTATCGGCCTGCTTGCCGAGATCGCGCCGCGTGGTCGGCCCTTTTGCACGAATGCGCTCGCGCGCACTTAAGGGATCCAGCTTGCCTTCCATCCGCTCGACCTTCATCAGGTACACTCTGATGACCTCGCGCGCCTTCTCCGCTGCCTCGCCGAACTTCAGAAGCGCCTCGGCTTCCACCTCCGTCTCCGCGACGGCGGCCTCGTCAAGCCACAGGGCCCACCCGTGTTCCGCTGTCAGATAAACAACGTCGCCGTCGCGTAAGCGATTTGCCGTAACGACCTGAAGCGTCATCTTTGCCTGCCCTGCCTCGACTGGGTTTCCCGCGAGGCGAAGGATGGTTCCCGTTGCCGCCTCGCCTTCGACTTAGCGAATCCGGACCGATCCTTCAAGCAGGGAAAGCCATAGAATTAGAAAATATTTTCATCATATGGATTTTTTAACTAGAAAATTAGTATTTTTTACTATATATTATAGTTATAATAGGAATATTTACTATTCTCCGGAAGAAGCCGGGCATGGACACGATCGACCGCAAGATTCTCGACTGCCTGCAGGAGGACGCAACGATGCCGCTCGCCGACATCGCCGAGCGGGTCGGCCTCTCCGCCACGCCGTGCTGGCGGCGCATCCAGAAGATGGAGGAAGGCGGCATCATCCGCCGGCGCGTCGCCCTGCTCGATGCCACGAAACTGAACGCCGGCGTTACCGTCTTTCTTTCTATCAAGACAAGCCAGCACAACCGCGAATGGCTCGAAGCCTTCGCCAAGGCCGTCGTCGAAATGCCGGAGGTTGCCGAATTCTACCGCATGAGCGGGGAGGTCGATTACCTGCTTCGCGTCGTCGTGTCCGACATTGCGGCCTATGACGCCTTTTACAAACGGCTCATCGAAAAGGTGCCTCTGTCGGAAGTAAGCTCGAGTTTTGCGATGGAGCAGATCAAGTACACGACGGCGCTTCCCCTAAGCTACGCCCACCTCACGGACGTTCCTGCCCGTGAGGCCGGCGACAAGTAAGCGCCGTTATTTTTCGTGTTTCGGGCCGATTTCCGAGAACAGCCAGACGGCCGCCGTCTCCTTGTTCAGGGCCGGGCTTTGCTGGCGTTGCGAACGGGTTTCGTTCAAATCGCGAAGCACGTCTTTCGGGTCGTCCGCCTCGACCTCGTACACCGCCAGGTAGTTGTGTGCGCTTTTCGTCCACTGGTCGTCTGTAAGCTTGAAGCGCTGGGCGCTCGTGCATTTCGTGGTAGCCAGCATTTCATCCAGATGAAGCTCATCGTACCAGCGGTTGAATTCCTTTTCCTGCCCTTCGGTCGGGTTACTGAGAACAAGCAGTAGATGTTTCATCGGGACTTCCTCCTACGTCGTAAAGCGTAAAACCTAGGACCCATACAACCCGAACCCCCCTCTCACATCAATAGCCCGGCCCAGTAACACCAGAGAGCGCCTTGCGCAGGATCACCTTGCCGTCGCCCGGACGGTAGAAATCCGGCAGGGTGGCCGCCGTCTGGAAACCCGCGTGCTCGTAGAAGACGCGCGTCGGAAGGTAGGGCTCGGTTGCGGACGTATCCACGTAAATCGCTGTGCCCCCGCGCCTGGCGATCTCGGCTTCGGCGCGGGCAAGCAACGTCCGGCCAAGTCCCTGCCCCTGGCATTCCGGCCGCACCACGATCCAGAAAAGATCGAAGCTGTGGTCCGTCGCCGGGGCCGGGCCATAGCAGACGTAACCCTGAAGCGTCCCTTCCCGTTCGGCCAGGATGAACTCGTAGCCCGAGGCCCGGCCCTTGGCGATGCGTTCCTGAACCAGCTCCGCCGCAAGATCGATTTCGGCGGCGGTAAACCGGCCGGCCGCCGCCACCAGACGCTTGATCGCCTCGACGTCGGCGCGCGTCACGGCATGCCGCCACGTCAGCGCGCCCGGCGGCTCCAGCGGCAAGCGCTTTCTCCGGGATACAGTCTTGGGAAGCGCCAGGATGGCCTCCGTCATGCCGGCAAAGAAGTTCCGCGCGTTGATGCCAAGCGTGCGTACCGCGTAGCCCCCTTCCTGAACGACGACCGTCGGTACGTCCGCCGCGCCCAGCATCTGCCCCAACTGGTAAAAATTCCGCGCCCGGTACGTCCAAGTGCCGGTCGGGTCCCCCTTGGCGGTGTCGAAACCCGCCGCCAGGACCAAATAGTCGGGCCGGAAGCGCGCAATACGCTTCAGCGCCGTTTCCACCGCCTTGCGGTGGTCTTCCGGCGTCGCCTGCTCGGCCAGCGGCAGGTTGAGGTTGAACCCGGCGCCGGCGTCCCGCCCGCGTTCGTCGGCGAAGCCCGTGAAATAGGGATAGGCAAAGCTTGGGTGCCCGTGAATCGAGACCGTCAGCACGTCGTCGCGCTCATAGAAGATGTCCTGGGTGCCGTTGCCATGGTGGTAGTCGATGTCAAGCACCGCCACCCGGCCGAAACGCGACAGGAAATGTGCTGCAATCGCCGAATTGTTGAAATAGCAAAAGCCGCCAAAGGCCTTGCGCTCGGCGTGATGGCCGGGCGGGCGGACCAGCGCATAGGCAAGCGGCGCGCCCTCCAGCACGCGTTCCGCTGCCGTCAGCGCACAATCGACCGCGGCGCGGGCCGCCGCGAAGGCGTTGCCGTTCAACGGCGTGAACGTGTCGATGCACCAATAGCCGGCCAGCACCGACCGGTCCTTGGGCTTGCGGTTGGGATTGCGGATGGGAAAGACATAAGGGTAGACGGAGCGTTTCGGCGACACGTCCTTGCAGGTGCGCTCGATGTATTCGACGAGGCCCGCGTCATGTACCTCACGGATGTAACGGTTCGGAAAACGTTTCGGAGGCACGCGGATGCAAAGGCCGGACTTCTCCAACTCCGACAGGATCGAGGCGATGCGCACGGGCGCCTCGACATAGCCGCGTTCGCGGACGTGGTGAATGTCATGCTTGTCGTTGACGACGAGCGCGATCCGGTCGAGAAGCGCGCGTTGTGGTTTGACATCCCCGGCAGGCTCGCGCCGCACGTAGCGAAGCGGGCGCAGGTTGACTGCGCCTTGCCGGATGGAGCCCACCACCTTGTCGATATAGCCGGGCGGGCAAACGTGGCCATATTTACGAGCCAGGATCGCCCGCACGACCCGCTTCAAGGTGCCCGCCGGCGGCAGGGAAAATTTGCCAAGCCCATCGAACACCAGATAGGGGCTGTTCACGTCGCCGGGCTTGAGCGGCGTTTCATAGGCGGTGCCGACGATCGGGCGGGCGCCATAGCGTTCGTAAAATTTCAGCCGCTCGGCGTTCTGCTTGCGGATAGCCGGATCGGGACAGAGTTCCGCGTCGTCGGGCAGGCATTCGAAATAAAGCCCCGCGGCCCCCATCGCCAGCGCTTCCTCGCGGACGCGGTCATACAGGACCGTGCCCAGACCGCCGCCGGTGGCGCCCGGCGCCGTCGAGATGGATTCCAGATAGGCAAACTTGATGTCCGTCGCAAACAGCAGCAGGGCAAAGGCCCGGATACGCTCGCGCCCGTCCTCGGCGACAAACAGCTTGGAGACGAAGCGGTACTTGAACGGGTCCGCCAATTGTTCCGGAAGCTTGTCGATCTCGTCTGCGGTCATGCCCGGAAACTGGGCGCGCAGAATGTCCTGCACCTCCGCGACGGCCTGCCGGTTGGCCGCGCTGCGCGCATCGACGATCGTTCGTACGCGAAGCATGTCAGGCGGCGTTCAGAATGCGGTCAACCATGTCGTCGTAGCTGAGTCCCGCCACCGCGGCGGCAGCCGGAAAACCGGCGTCCGGCGTCAGCGCCGGGTTGACGTTGATTTCAAGCAGGAACGGCTGCCCTTCCGCGTCGACGCGAAAGTCGACCCGCGCATAGCCGCGAAGGCCGAACAGGTCCCAGGCACGCATGGCAAGTGACGCAAGCCCCGCCGCCAATGCCGGTTCCCGCGTCTCGAGGCCGAAACGGCGATCCATCCGGTGATAGGCGGGGTCCGCCTCGTCCCACTTGGCGCCAAAATCGACGATGGCCGGACGCATCGCAGGCAGGCCGGAGAAGTCGATTTCTGGGATCGGCAGGACGCGCGCGCCCTTACCGTCGTCCAGCAGCGCCACGTTGAATTCCCGGCCCTCGATGAAGGCTTCGGCAAAGAAGGTGCCGCCGAATTGCCGCTGGCGGCGGGCGATTTCCGCTTCGGCAGCCTTGCCCGTGACGATGGAGCCCGCGTCCATCCCGAGCGAACCGTGCTCGTGGACGGACTTGACGATGACGCGCCTGCCCTGCGGCACGTCGGCGCCGCTTTGCCACCAGTCCGGGGTCGGCAAGCTTTCCGCCCGCAGCAGCCGTTTGACGGCCAGCTTCGACAGGGTGCGGGTATAGGCGCTGGCATTGGCGCCGGTATAGGCAAGACCCAGGCGGTCCATCAGGGCCGGCGCCAGGTGGGCGACGGAGGCGTCACCGTTCAGCGCCTCGACGAGATTAAAGACCACGGCGTCCGGGTAGCTTTCCGCAAGCCACACCAGGGCGGCAAAATTCCGCCCCACATGAAACACGTCGCTTTCGTGGCCAAGCCGCGCCAGCGAGCCGGCGATCGCCTCGGCGGCGATGAGCGTGTCCGCCTCGTCCGCCCGCTCGAGCGCGGCACCGTGAATGATGGGAACAAAACGAGCCATTGGCATGTCCGGACTTCGATCAGGCGACGCTGGAAAGCTTCGCCTGCGGCGCCGAAGGAAAGGCCAGGCCGTAACGCGCGGCGGCGCTGGCCAGAATACGGCCGATGAGCCAGTCATAGCTGCGCCCGGAAAACTCCGTCAGCATCGGTAGATCTGAATGAGTGGGATGGAGACCCGCGATCGGGTTCGCCTCAAGGAAATGCGGCTGACCCTTCGCGTCCGAACGAAAGTCAAAGCGCGCGGCATCCCGGCAGCCCAGCACGCGGTGCGCGGCAAGGGCGGCGTCGGCCGCCCGCATTGCCTCGTCATCCGTGGCCAGGCGGTAGATCACGCGCGATTCGCACGCCTCTTTCGTCGCATAGGAATAGACCCCCAAATCGGCACCGGCGGGCAGCACGATTTCCATTGTGGCGATCACCTTGGCCGCCGTGCCGGTGCCAAGGACGCCGACGGTGAACTCGCGGCCCGGCAGAAAGCTTTCGACGATGACCGGCTGACCGAAACGGGCCGTCAGCCCGACGGTGGCCTGGGCCAGTTCGTCCTCGGAAAAAACCTTGGAGGCCACCTCGCAGCCCTTGCCCGTGCCTTCCGCGACGGGTTTCACGAAGGCCGGCATGGCAAGGCTGAGGCCGTAGGCTTCCTCGGGGCGTTCAATCATGGCGAAGGGCGCCGTCGCGATGCCGGCATCTCGGACGATCCGCTTGGCCACCCCCTTGTCGAGCGTCGCCGCCATGGTCAGCGGGTCTGAAAACGCATAGGGCTGGTCGAACAATTCGCAAAGGGCTGGCACCTGTGCCTCGCGCGAACGCCCCTTCAGGCCTTCGGCGATCGAAAAGACCAGGTCGAAACGCTCGCCCGCCACCAGCCGTGCGGCCAATGCCTGCCCACAACCGACGCGCACGACTTCGCAATGCTGGTGCCCAAGCGCAGCGGCAATTTCGGCCACGGTTTCGCCCGTGTCGAATTCCGCCACCTGCTCGTCCGTGTAACCCTTGGCGCGATAATCCTCGCGCAGGTCATAAACGAATCCGATCCGCATCATCAGGAACCGCGAACCGCTCCTTTAACGGCTCCCGTCTGGGACGGCATCTTTTCCACACCCGTCCCGCCTTGCGGGTCCGGATAACGGTACTGGCCGCCCTCGAAGTTGCGCAGGATCAGATCGTCGCCATCGCGGCCGACGACGTATTCCGGCAAAAGCGGAATCTTGCCGCCGCCGCCAGGCGCATCGATGACGTATTGGGGCACCGCGTAACCGGTGGTGTGGCCGCGCAGGCCCTCGATGATCTCAAGCCCCTTGCCGACGCTGGTGCGGAAATGGGCCGAGCCCGAGATCGGATCGCACTGGTAAAGGTAATAAGGCTTCACGCGGCGCATCAGCAGCCCATGCATGAGCTTCTTCATCACGTCGATCTCATCGTTGACGCCCTTGAGCAACACGGTCTGGCTGCCAAGCGGAATACCGGCATCGGCAAGACGGGTGGTCGCTTCCGTCACTTCCGGCGTCAGTTCGGCGGGATGGGTAAAATGAAGGCTCATCCACAAGGGGTGATATTTCTTCAGGATCTTCGTCAGGGCCTTTGTTACGCGCATGGGCATGACGACCGGCACTTTCGTCCCGATGCGAAGGAACTCGACATGCTTGATGGCCCGCAGGCGGCCAAGCAGATAGTCGAGCTTGTCGTCCGCCAGGGTCAGCGGGTCGCCACCTGAAAGCAGCACGTCGCGGATCTGGGGGTTCGCCTCGATATAGGCGATTGCCTGGTCCCACTGGCCGCGCGAGAAGGAGTATTCGCCCCCCGCCTCGCCGACCATCCGCGAGCGCGTGCAGTAGCGGCAATAGGTCGAGCAGAACCCCGTCACCAGGAACAGCACCCGGTCGGGGTAACGGTGCACCAGCCCCGGCACGGCGGCATCGCCGTCCTCGCCCAGGGGGTCGTCCGCCTCGCCCGGCATCTTCAGGTACTCCTGGCCGACCGGGATGTGGGTCCGGCGCAAGGGCTCGGTCGCATCGGTCAGGCTCATGCGGGAGGCGTAGTACGGCGTGATGCCCACCGGCAGGGCGCCCTGATGCTGATGAACCGCGTTGCGCTCGTCCTCGCTCAATGCGAAGACCCGTTCCAGCTCGGCCAGCGACTTGATCCGCCGGCGCAGCTGCCAGCGCCAGTCCATCCAGTTCTCGCGGCTCGCCTCAGCATAGAACCGCTTGCGGAACCGTTCGGTTTCGGGGCTGATCGGAAAGCGCTCGGGCCCTCTCGGGCGAAACGGCACAAGGGTTCGCCCGGCCGGCGCCGGTGCCGCGGGTTGCGCCGCGGGCTGGTTGGTTAAGGGAGGTTTAAGGGAAAGGGGCGGGCGTACCGCCAGGCTATCCGGAGGCTCCGACGCCTCCTCCTGGGCTACTTCCGAGGACCGTACTCGCATTGGATTTGAGATCTCCAGCTTGGGGCTGACCGTCGCGCGAACATCGTCGTTTCTGTCGTCAAAGCCCGAAGCCGTTTTCCCATTTGCACTATTTTTTCGGGAAGACAAGAAAAATCTATCCCCCGGCCCCTTTCCCCCGGTGCCGATGCCGCCCAACCCCGGGGTGACAAGTCGGGCTGGCGTGCGATAATGGCCATGGGAAAGGCGCCCACCAGCGGCGTTTTCCGCCGCAAACCCGATGGAGGATGGAAGCAGCGGCTTTGAGCCGACGCCGCAGACCCGGAACCGTCCGTGTGGGCCAGCCCATGATCGCCTCGACCCGCCTGAAGGTGTTGCTGTCCGACTACGATTCCGAAGGGCACTTCT
>JAGWAR010000033.1 GCA_021296325.1 Alphaproteobacteria bacterium | reverse complement strand
GCTGTCATAGCAGTGAATCAGGTAAAGCATGCCCCGTCTCCTTTGCCGCGGTGGTGAGAGGGATCAGGAAAATCCGATGCCGTCCGGCAATTCTTCCCCCAACGGCCGGGCAAGCAGACCCGCGATCGTCAAATCGATATCCGCGCCACGATGCAGCACATCGCAAACGGCATCCGCAATCGGCATTTCGAGCCCGTGCCGTTTGGCAAGTTCGGGTATGGCCCGCGCCGTGTAAACGCCTTCCGTCACAAATTTACGGCCCGCCAAGATTTCCTTCAGCGGTTTTCCTTCGCCCAATGCGACGCCGAGGCTCAAATTGCGGGACTGGCGGCTGTTGCAGGTAAGTGTGAGGTCTCCCAGTCCCGAAAGCCCCATGAAAGTCTTGGGGTGCCCACCAAGGGCGACTCCCAGGCGCAGAATTTCCGCAAGTCCGCGCGTGATCAGCGCCGCGCGGGCGTTCTCGCCAAGGCGGCGCCCCTCGACAATGCCGCAGGCAATTGCCAGCACGTTCTTTACGGCGCCACCGATCTGGGCGCCAATGACGTCATCGGACAGGTAGGTGCGAAAACGGGGACTGCCGAGAATAGCCAGTAATTTTTTGCCGGCAACCTTGTCCCTGGAAGCCAGCGTCGCTGCCGTTGGCAGGCCGCGCGCCACCTCCGCCGCAAAGGTTGGGCCCGACAGGACGGCCAGGGGTGCCTCCGGCAGGGTTGCGCCTATGATTTCGCTCATCAAGGCACCGCTTTTTTCCTCGATGCCTTTCGCGCAGATCACCACCGGAGTGTTGTCCGTCAGGTAACGGGCAAGGGATTCGGTCGTCTGGCGAAGATATTGCGCTGGTGTGGTGAGCAAAAGCGCATCAGCATCGGCCACGACGTCCAGGGCGTCGGTTGCGTCGATTCCAGAGTCGAGCTTGATCCCGGGCAGGTAGATCGTGTTTTCGGACGTCTCCCGGATGGTCTTGATGACCTCCGGTTCCCGGGCGTAGAGGACGGTTTCCTTGCCTTGCCGGCGGATGACCTGTGCAAGCGCTGTACCCCACGCGCCCGCTCCCACAATTCCGATTCGCATCATGGCGCCGATTCTAGCATGGATGCCGGTTGCGTCATGAGTGAACCTCGCCGCCACCTTTTGAAGACGCGTGCGGGTCAAGTGGCCACCGGGGCTTCACTGCGAAGTCGAAGCCGTCGGTCAGACCAAGGCGCAAACGCTCGACGCCGGCCCATGCGATCATCGTTCCGTTGTCCGTGCAAAGCTTTTGGGGCGGTACATGAAGGCGCATGCCTTCGCCTTTGACCAGTTCCGAAAGGCGGGTCCGCAAATACTGGTTGGCAGCGACGCCGCCGGCGATGACAAAGGCTTCCCGGCCAGGGTAACGCGCCTGGAATTGCCGGATTGCGTTACCGGACCGGTCCACCAGCACATCGCCGATGGCCGTTTGGAAGGCGGCCGCGATGTTCGCTAGATCCCCGGACGGTATGGAATCTCCGGCAAGCCTGGCAACGGTTTGCCGGACCGCCGTTTTCAATCCGGAAAGGGAAAGCTCACACCCCTTCCGTCCGATCATCGGCCGTGGAAGGTCGAAGCTTTTCGCGTTACCCTGCTTGGCTAGCTCTTCAATTTTCGGGCCTCCTGGATATCCGAGACCGAGAAGCTTGGCCGTTTTGTCAAAGGCTTCTCCCACTGCATCGTCGACCGTTGAGCCAAGCAGGCGATATGTGCCAACTCCCTCCACAATTACGAACTGGGAATGTCCCCCGGAAACGAGAAGAAGCAGATACGGAAAATCGAGATCTTCCAGCAAGCGGAAAGAAAGGGCGTGCCCCTCCAGATGATTGACGGCGAGAAAAGGAAGTCCGTGAAAGGCGGCAATGGCCTTTGCAGTCATCGTGCCGACCAGCAAACCGCCGATTAATCCGGGTCCGGCCGTTGCCGCCACGCCGTCAAGGTCATCGAATGTAAGCCTTGCATCCGCCATGACCCCGGCCACGATCTCATCCAGGTAATCGAGATGCGCCCGCGCAGCAATTTCCGGAACAATACCGCCATAGGGCTCGTGGGCGGCGACCTGCGAATGCAGACATTCTGCCAGAATCTGGCGCTGGTCGTTTACAACCGCTGCGGCGGTCTCGTCACAACTGCTCTCGATGCCTAGGACAATCATGCGCTTTTCGTCACTGCTCGCCCTTCCAAAGGGGCGGGCGGAGAAGGGATTTCTGCTTCTGTAATAACCACTTTACCTCGCGGGTCGGCAAGCACTACACACATGACATGGTCGAAAGAATGCCCATTCGCATAGGCACGAGAGGCAGCAAGCTGGCGCGTGTTCAGGCGGAAGAGGTGATAAACCGTCTGAAGGCGGCCCATACGGCTCTGGCCGGGCCGGAGGCGCTCGCGGTCCAGATCATTCGAACGACCGGCGATCAGGTTCTGGATCGTCCGCTGGCCGAATTGGGCGGCAAGGGGCTTTTTACGAAAGAGATCGAAACGGCCTTGCTGGCGAAGGAAATCGATCTCGCCGTTCATTCCATGAAGGACGTGCCGACCTGGTTGCCCGACGGGCTGGTCATTGCCGGTTGTCTTCCCCGCGAAGACCCGAGGGACGCTTTCATTTCCCGCCGGTATGGGTCGTTTGCAGGCTTGCCGAAGGGGGGTGTTCTGGCCACTTCCTCCCTGCGTCGGCAAGCTCAGGTCCTGAACCGGCGATCCGATCTTCGGATCGTACCCATGCGGGGCAACGTAGGTACCCGTCTTCGCAAACTCGGAGAAGGGGAAGCGGACGCCATCCTGCTCGCCGTGGCCGGTCTCAAGCGGCTCAATCTTGCCGGGCATATCACCACGGCGCTTGAACCCGACGAATTTTTATCTGCGGCGGGGCAGGGAGCGATCGGGGTCGAATGCCGGGCCGATGACGATGTGCTCAGGACCCTCCTTGAACCGATCTTCGATGCGAAGACGGATCGTTGTCTTGCCGCCGAACGCGCTGCCCTCGCCGCGCTGGACGGTTCCTGTCAAACGCCGATTGCCGTGTTGGCGGAAATCGCCGGTGAAGACGCACTTTTTCTGCGTGCGATGGTGGCATTGCCGGATGGCTCGCTGCGTTATGATGTGGAGCGTCGCGGGCAGGTAGTGGACGCAGAAACACTTGGCAAAGATGCGGGCGAGGAACTTCGCAGCCGGGCGGGCCCGGCGTTTTTTGCCAAGCTTGGCGGATGAGATGTTGGTTCTTTTAACGCGACCGCAAGAAGATTCGGAAAGCCTGGCAACCCTTCTGAAGGCGCGTGGTATTGCAAGCCTTATCGAACCGATGCTGACCATTCGCCCATGTGCGGATGTCCGGCTTTCGACCCGCGACGTTCAGGCCTTGCTGCTTACAAGCGCGAATGGTGCGCGGTTTCTGGCGAAGGCCATTTCGGAACGCGACCTTCCAGTCTATGTGGTTGGCAATGCGACGGCCGAAACGGCACGCAGCCTTGGTTTCAAGAAAGTGCACAGCGCGGCCGGGGATGCGCGTGCGCTGGCAGATCTCGTCGCGGACCGCGTGGACCCGACGGCAGGGTCTCTCCTGCACGTCGCGGGCAAAACCCTTGCCGGCGATTTGGCAACAGCGCTTGCTGCCCGCGGATACGATGTAAGGCGCAAGACGCTTTACGAAACCACGCCGGCAATGGGTATTTCTCCGGTTGCTACCAAGGCGTTTCAGGAAGGCAAGATTTCGGCGGTCCTTTTTTTCTCTCCCCGAACGGCGGGCGCCTTTGTTAGGCTGGCCTGCGAAGCTGGTCTCGCCCCTTATTGCAAACGGGTGGTTGCGCTCTGCCTCAGTCCAGCCGTTGCCAAAGCAGCGGATACCATTCGTTGGCAGGCATTGCAGGTATCGACCCATCCGGATGTAAACTCCCTACTTCATGATCTGGATGACGTTGTGAATCGGGTGGGTAAGGGGAAACTCGATGAAACTGGCCAAAGCCGATGAATGATCAGGAACATGCGACGCCGAAAAACGGGGTAAAGCCCGTGCGCAGGAAAAGCCGGCTGCTTTGGACTGCGGCCCTTTTGCTGCTGGTGGGCTTGGGCGCGCTTTACTACTACGTTCCCCTGCCGAAAGACCTAGCTGGGCTGACGACGGTCGTGCCGCTTCCGGAAGCGTCGGAATCCCTTGCGGGAAGGGTGGCTGCCCTTGAGGAAACGCTGGCCGCCGGTTCGCAGACTCCTCCGGCCTCCAATGCGGCGTTGAGCGCCATCGCAACCGACATAGCCTCGCTTGACAGCCGGCTTGCCGCGCTTGAGCGATGGGTCACGCAAAGCCCGCCTGGAAATGCGACAGGGGCTCTTGGGCCAGAAGTTGAGAAGCTCCAAGGCGAACTTCAGGCTCTTTCCTCCCGGCTCGCTAGCCTTGAAAACGCTCCGAAGCAAGTAGTATCGACGGACGTTTCCATGAACCCGCGTCTTCGTGCAGTCGAAGAACTTCGGGAGGGCCTCTGGGAGTATGGCCCGTTCAGCGAACGGCTGACCGCTCTTTTAGCGGTTGCGGGCAATGATCCGGCGGTGGCGAAAGCGCTAGCGCCTATCACCGCCTATGCGGATCGGGGAATTCCGACGTTGCCAATGCTGCGCGTGCGATTCGATGACATGGCGGCAGCCGTGCTTGAGACCGGATGGGTGAAACCGGAGGCAAAATGGCACGAAAGGCTTCTTGCGAATCTTGCAAACGTGGTGACGGTTCGACGAACCGGGGATTTGGAAGGCGACGATTTGGAAGCAGTGCTTGCCCGCGCAGAAATGGCCCTTAACTCCGGCGATTTGGAGCGCGCCGTCTCCCTTCTCGATGGGATCGGCGCACCTGCCCTGAAAGCCGCGGAATCCTGGCTTCGCGATGCCCGGGCCCGTCTTGCGGCAGAGGCCGCGATCCGGCATCTGCGCCAGGTGGCTTTCTCGAGCGACAAGGCGCCTTCGGAATCACGGCGATGATTCGCACGTTTTTTTTCTTTCTGATCCTTTCCGCTCTTGTCGTATTTGCGGCATGGCTTTCCGAGCATCCCGGAACCGTCCTGGTTACGTTTGATGAATACCGCCTTCGCACCTCGGTCGGCTTCCTGGTTGTTGCTGCCGCGCTGCTTG
Organism: Alphaproteobacteria bacterium; assembly: GCA_021296325.1. Lineage (GTDB taxonomy): Bacteria > Pseudomonadota > Alphaproteobacteria. The sequence goes on along the minus strand of JAGWAR010000033.1, from coordinate 1,607 downwards.
CCCTTGCCCTGACCTTCCTGGATCGAATCTGGCGCTACCTTGTGGCCGCACCTCACCGAATTGCCCTTGCCTTTCAGGAGAACCGCCGCCGGCGTGGCTATCGGGCGCTTACGCAGGGCATGGTGGCGGTGGCAGCGGGTGATTCGGAGGAAGCTGGCCGTCAAGCCAAGCGGGCGGAAGGCCTTTTACACGATCCGCCATTGACCATGCTGCTTTCTGCTCAGGCGGCCCAGCTGCGCGGCGATGAAAGCGCGGCTGCCAACTATTTCGAATCGATGCTTCATCATCCCGAAATGGCGTTTCTCGGTATCCGTGGCCTTTTTATGCAGGCGCTTCGGGAAGGGGATAATGAAAACGCGCTGCGGCTAGCCCAGCGCGCCTACGAGCTGCACCCCAAAACACCGTGGGTCGTTCAGGCGCTTTTCGACCTTCAGGTGCGGGCCGGCAGGTGGGACGAAGCCGAGGCAACGCTCAAGCACGCAACAACCCGGAAGGCAATTCCGTCTGCCGAAGGCAAACGGCAAACGGCCGTTCTCCTGCTTCGCCAAAGCGAGATTGCGGAAGGCCAAGGGCGCGATCAGGAAGCGCGCCAACTCGCACAGCAGGCGTTGAAACTGGCGCCCGGTTTCGTGCCGGTGTCCGCGCGCTATGCGCGGCTTGCCGCAAAAGCGGGGGAGACGCATCGTGCCGCCAGGGCAATTGAGAAGGCATGGGCCAAGGCGCCCCATCCGGATCTTGCGGCAATCTACCTGGAAATCACTTCAACCGAAGATGCGCTGGGGCATCTGAAACGAATTGAAAAATTAGCCGCCTTCCATCCAAACCATCCGGAAAGCCATCTTGCCATTGCGGAGGTGGCGATCGAAGCCAGGATATGGGGCGATGCCAGAGACCACCTTGCAGCGGCGATTGCGGCCATGCCCTCGGCACGGGCTTTTCGCAGGATGGCGGAGCTTGAGGAGGCGGAAGCGGGAAAAGGCCGTGTGGCCGAGCAATGGCGTACACGCGCCGCCGAGGCGCCGGCCGATAACCGGTGGGTTTGTGGGCACTGCAGCGCGATTGCCGATTCCTGGTCCCGGATTTGCGGGAATTGCGGGGGGTTTGATGGCCTGGAATGGCGATCCCCGAGGTCCGGTAGCGTCGAGCGCACCGCCGCGTTTCCACGGCATAGAACCGGCCGAAGTGCTTGGTTTTCTAGGGAAAATATGGCGGTGCCTAACCGTTGACGCGGTGGTTTTCTGCCGCTACCATCGCCGCCTTCGCCGCGTTAGCTCAGTTGGTAGAGCACAGCATTCGTAATGCTGGGGTCGTAAGTTCGAGTCTTACACGCGGCACCGTTTAACCCCCACTTCCCGAAATCCATCCGGTGCGGTAGAATATGCCCTCGCTTCCGGTGTCGTCCCCGAATCGGGCGAGCACAGGAAGGGTGCGCGTTTACGTATTTGGAGTTGAAATCTAATGTCAGTAGGAACGGTGAAGTGGTTCAACCCGGCCAAAGGATACGGCTTTATTCAACCAGAGGACGGTTCGAAAGATGTGTTTGTACATATCTCGGCCGTGCAGCGCGCTGGTCTGAATACGTTGACCGAAGGACAGAGGGTTGAGTA
>JAGWAR010000032.1 GCA_021296325.1 Alphaproteobacteria bacterium | reverse complement strand
CATCGCGCGCGCCCAGGATTGGCGCGAGGAGGTCATCGTTACGCATTGGTGCCGGAGCGACGAGAGCTGGCTTTGCGAGCCCACCTCGATGGCGAAGGGAACGGAAGGCATTGAGGCCATCTACCAGGCGCTTCTGCTGGGGCTGCGCGACTACGTGACGAAAAACGACTTTCGCGGTGTCCTGATTGGCCTTTCCGGCGGCATCGATTCGGCGCTTACCGCGGCTTTGGCGGTGGATGCGCTGGGGGCGGTGCGGGTGCATGGTGTACGCATGCCATATCCCTATACCTCGGAGGCAAGTCTGAAGGACGCCGAAACCCTTGCCGGCAATCTCGGCATTCGCTTGGATACGGTTTCCATCGATCCGGCGATGGCAGCCTTCGATGAAATGCTGAAAGCGCTGTTCGCCGAGCATCCGGTGGACAAAACCGAAGAAAACGTTCAGGCGCGTGCCCGCGGCATGACCCTTATGGCTCTTAGCAACAAGTTTGGCTATCTCGTGCTCAGCACCGGGAACAAGTCGGAAATGTCCGTGGGCTACGCCACCCTTTATGGTGACATGGCGGGCGGGTTTGCCGTTCTCAAGGACGTGTACAAGACAACCATCTACGCGTTGTGCCGTTGGCGAAATGTGCATGCGCCGGAAGGCATGCTGGGGCCAGAAGGAGAGGTGATACCGGAAAGCATTCTTACGAAAGCTCCTTCCGCCGAACTCAAGCCGAACCAGCGCGACCAGGACACGCTGCCGCCCTACGAAATTCTGGATGACGTTCTAGCCTGCCTGATCGAAAAGGATATGTCCGTCGAGGAAATCACCGAACGCGGCCATGATCGCGATACGGTAAACCGCGTGTGGCGGATGTTGGACATCGCCGAATACAAGCGTCGCCAGGCGCCGCCGGGCGTGAAAATCACTAGCCGCTCTTTCGGCCGTGACCGCCGTTACCCAATCACGAACCGCTACAAGGGACTGGTATGAACGCGGCGGAATCCACCGTCACCGTTCGGTTCGCGCCGAGCCCAAGCGGGCGTCTGCACGTCGGCAACGTTCGCATCGCCATTCTCAACTGGCTGCTCTCCCGAAAAGCAGGCGGTCGCTTCATCCTCCGGTTTGACGACACGGATACCGAACGCAGCCGTGAAGAATACGTGCGAATGGCGGAAGAAGACTTGGGTTGGCTCGGCCTCGCGTGGGACGAAAAGGTGCGCCAGTCGGCGCGGCTCGATCGATACCGGGCGGCAATCGACAAGCTGAAAGTGGCCGAACGGCTTTATCCTTGTTACGAAACGCCCGAGGAGCTGGCTCTCAAGCGCAAGATGCTGCTTTCTAGGGGCAAGCCCCCGATCTACGACCGCGCGGCCTTGCAGCTGGACGCGACCGCTCATCGTAAATTCGAAACGGAAGGCCGCGCGCCGCATTGGCGTTTTAGGCTGGAAGACGGCGAAATACGCTGGATGGACGGCGTTCGTGGTGACGTGCATTTCGAGGCGGAGAATGTAAGCGACCCGGTTCTGATTCGCGCCGATGGTACGCCGCTCTTCATCCTTCCTTCCGTCGTTGACGATATCGATTTCAAGGTCACTGATGTCTTGCGGGGGGAAGATCACGTGACGAACACGGCGGTGCAAATTCAGATTTTCGAGGCGCTGGAGGCAAAACCGCCGCGCTTTGCGCATTTGCCGCTGCTGACGGATCTTCACGGCAAGGGGCTCTCGAAGCGGGAGGACAGTCTCGCCGTTTCGGAATTGCGGGACGAAGGGCTCGAGCCGATGGCCCTGAACAGCCTGTTGGCCCTGATCGGAAGTTCGGACCCCGTTGCGCCCTTCGCCTCCCTCGAAGCCTTGCTTCCCAATTTCGACCTGCGGAAATTTGCCCGTGCCACGCCGAAATTCGATCCGGACGAGCTTGCAAGCGTGAATGCAAAGCTGTTGCACGAACTGCCCTTTTCGGAGGTCGTCGAACGGCTTCGAGCGATTGGCCTGGATCACGTCGACGAAGGCTTCTGGCTTGCCGTGCGGGAGAATCTCGCGCGCCTTTCCGACGCCCTGGGATGGTGGCGCGTCTGCCATGCAGAGATCGCGCCGGTCGTTGAGGACGCGGATTTTGCAAGGAAGGCTGCTGCCCTCCTGCCCGAAGGGGAGTGGGGCGCCGATACGTGGCAGGCCTGGACCGACGAAGTAAAGAAGGCGACCGGTCGTAAGGGAAAGGCGCTTTATCATCCGCTCCGGCTGGCGCTCACCGGGTGCGAGCGTGGACCGGAATTGCAGAATCTGTTACCGATGATCGGAAGAAAACGGGCTGTTGCCAGGCTACAGGGACAGACGGCCTAACGTCGACATGGATACCTATGCTGCCCGCCAGGACATATGGAACTCGTCCTTTACAATACGCTGACCCGCAAGAAAGAGGTCTTTACCCCTCTGTGCCCGGACAGGGTGGGCATGTATGTGTGCGGGCCGACCGTCTATGACTTCGCGCATATCGGCAATGCGAGGCCCGTTCTTGTCTTCGACATTCTCTACCGTCTGCTGAAGCGTCACTTCCAGGACGTTACCTACGTTCGCAACATCACAGACGTGGACGACAAGATCAACGCGGCTGCTGCGGAAGGCGGCGAATCCATCGGCGACCTTACGCAACGGACAACCGTCGCTTTTCATGAGGATATGGCAGCCTTGCTGGCATTGTCACCGGACGAAGAGCCGCGCGCGACGACGCACATCCCCGCCATGGTTGCGATGATCGAAAGCCTGATCGAAAAAGGGCATGCCTACGTTGCGGAAGGCCACGTTCTTTTCGAGGTAAACACGATGCCGGCCTATGGCCAGCTTTCGCGAAAGAAAAGGGACGACCTGATCGCAGGCGCCCGCGTCGAGGTGGCGCCTTACAAAAAAGAACCTGCCGACTTTGTGTTGTGGAAGCCAAGCACGCCGGATCTCCCCGGGTGGGACAGTCCCTGGGGACGGGGGCGTCCAGGCTGGCACATCGAATGCTCGACGATGAGCGGCCAGTCTCTCGGCGAAACGTTCGATCTCCACGGTGGCGGCCGCGATCTTGTCTTTCCTCATCACGAGAACGAACTCGCACAGAGCACCTGCGCCCATGACGGTAAACCCTTCGCACGGTTCTGGGTGCATAATGGCTTTCTTACCGTCAATGGCGAGAAGATGTCGAAGTCGATCGGCAACGTTCTCACCGTCCGTGAACTGTTGAAGCATGCGCCCGGCGAGGTGATCCGCTTTGCCATGCTTTCGACTCACTATCGTCAGCCGCTGGACTGGTCGGACGATACCCTGACCCAGGCAAGGGAGAAGATGGATCGGCTCTACACCTCCCTTCGCGAGGTGGAGGGTCTTTCCCCCGCGACGGAAGAGGCCCCCGATGAAATCGAATCGGCGCTTCTTGATGACCTCAACACGCCGACCGCCCTGAGCAATCTGGTGGGCTTCGTGACGGCCCTCAACAAGGCGGAAACTGCGGATGAAAAAGCCCGTATAAAGGGAAAGTTGCTTGCAGGGGGGGCGGCGCTTGGGCTACTTCAACAGAGCCCTGAAGCGTGGTTTCGCTGGCGGCCGGCGGGGGCTACCCATTTGGACGAGACGGAAATCGAGCGCCAGATCGCGCTGCGGAACAAGGCGCGCGAGGCAAAAGACTTCCAGAAAGCCGACCGCATACGCGACGAGCTTGCCGCGAATGGAATCCTGCTCGAAGATCGGGCTGGAAAAACGATTTGGAGACACGCGGGATGATCCGCAGGAAAACGGACAAACGGGTCTATCTCTATGACAGCACCCTTCGCGATGGACAGCAGACCCAGGGGGTCGACTTCAACGTCAGCGACAAGGGTGCGATCGCGCGCGAGCTGGATCGACTCGGGATTGACTACGTCGAAGGCGGTTGGCCGGGTGCCAATCCGACGGACGATGCCTTTTTCGCGAATTCTCCGAAACTGCGCCATGCGCAGCTTACCGCATTCGGCATGACTCGCCGGCCGGGCCGCAGCGTGGACAACGACCCCGGTTTAGCGGCCCTGCTTTCAAGCGGCGTGAAGACCGTTTGCATGGTTGGCAAGGCTTGGGACTTTCACGTCAAGGTGGCGCTGGATGTCAGCCTCGAAGAAAGCCTCAAGATGATCTGCGAGAGCGTGGGGCACGCGAACGGAAAGGTTGGCGAGGTTCTTTTCGATGCCGAACATTTCTTTGACGGGTTCAAGGCAAACCCGGATTTTGCGCTTTCCTGTGTAAAGACGGCCCATGAGGCAGGGGCACGCTGGGTGGTACTTTGCGATACAAACGGCGGTACGCTTCCGGATGAGGTCGAGGAAATCGTTTCCGTAGTGGTGAAAGAAGTGCCGGGAAACCATTTGGGAATCCATTGTCATAACGATACGGAAAATGCCGTCGCCAACAGTCTGGCGGCGGTGCGTGCCGGCGTGCGTCAGGTGCAGGGAACGATGAATGGACTGGGTGAACGCTGCGGAAACGCCAACCTCGTTTCTCTCCTGCCGACGCTTATGCTGAAGATGGGGTATGCGACGGGCGTTAGTCCAAAGAACCTTCGCCATCTCACCCATGTTTCCCATCTGATCGACGATCGGTTGAACCGGATTCCAAATCGTCACGCTGCCTATGTTGGCGAATCGGCTTTCGCGCACAAGGGCGGCTTGCATGTTTCAGCAGTTGCCAAGGATCCGAAGAGCTACGAACACATCAATCCCGAACTGATCGGCAATCGCCGCCATGTCGTCGTTTCGGATCAGGCCGGGAAATCCAACGTGTTGACCCGGCTCGAGGAAATCGGAATCAAGCTGGATTCGGAAGATCCCCGGTTGCCACGCCTCGTGGAACTGCTGTAGGCGCGCGAATACGAGGGCAATTCCTACGATAGCGCCGGTGCCAGCATCGAGTTGCTTGCCCGGCGGTCGCTTGAGAAAGTGCCGGAATATTTCAAGCTCAACAATTTCCGGGTCATCGACGAACGTCGCTGGAACGCCCGCGGCGAGCTTGTCACCCTGTCGGAAGCCAAAATCAACGTCGATGTGGGCGGGAAGAACGTTCTCACCGTGGCCGAAGGCAATGGCCCCGTCAACGCCCTGGACAATGCGCTGCGCAAGGCGCTGGTGCCCGTTTTCCGCCAATTAAGGGATTTGCATCTGGTGGACTACAAGGTGCGCATTCTCGATTCAAGTTTTGGGACCGAGGCGCAAACCCGCGTGATGATTGAGAGCGCCGCGGACGGCAAACACTGGACGACGGTCGGGGTGTCGACGAACGTGATCGATGCATCCTACAACGCGCTTCACGACAGCCTTACCTACAAGCTGTTCTGTGACGGCGCCAAGGTGTGATGGCCGGAACCGATTCGACGCAAACGCCGGCGACCGGTGGCCCGGCCATTGTGCTGATCGATGCGCAGTTGGGTGAGAACGTTGGTACCGCCGTGCGCGCCATGTGGAATTGTGGTCTTGACGAATTAAGGCTCGTAAACCCCCGCGAAGGCTGGCTGAATGAAAAAACCGTCGCCACGACGGCCGGCGCCGATGCCATCCTCGAAAAAACGAAGATTTACGCGACGACGGAAGAGGCCGTTTCCGATCTTCAGCATATTTTTGCGACGACGGCGCGTCCGCGTGACATGGAAAAGCCCGTGTTTTCTCCGCGCGAGGCGGCCCAACGCATGCGTGCGGCGGAAGGCAGCGGGGGCAAAATCGGGATCCTTTTCGGTCCCGAACGGGCCGGCCTCACGAACGACGACGTGACCTTTGCCGAGGCCATCGTCGAAGTACCGCTGAACCCGGCCTTTGCTTCCCTGAACCTTGCCCAGGCGGTCCTTCTTATCGGCTATGAGTGGTTTCAGGCCGGCCGGGTTCAACGGGCTGCTTCAGACGCGTCCCGTGATGGGACGCGGCCGGCAACCCAGGCCGAGCTTCTGGACCTGTTCCGACACCTTGAGGGCAAACTCGACGCCTGCGGGTTTCTGCGGGTCCAGGAGAAGCGCCCGGGGATGGTCCGCAACATCCGGAACATCTTTACCCGGGCCGGGCTTACGGACCGGGAAGTCAGCACGCTGCGCGGCATCGTGACGGGCCTGACCCAGCGGAAGGATTGAATTCCAAGGGAAATCTCGGTTTGACAGCGCGTGGGGCATGCGTATAGTACGCCCGCTTCAGGCGGGCGAAATCGCCTGAAAATAATGGGAATTTAGGCCTCGATGACGAAACGGCTACAGGCAAAATACAAGATCAACCGGCGACTCGGTCTTAACCTTTGGGGCCGGCCGAAAAGCCCTGTGAACCGGCGCGAATACGGCCCGGGTCAGCATGGCCCGTCGAATCAGCGCCGCCGCAAGGTCTCCGATTTTGGCGCCCAGCTCGCCGCCAAGCAGAAGCTGAAAGGCTATTACGGCAACATTGGCGAGCGGCAGTTCCGTAAGATCTATGAGGAAGCCGTCCGCCAGAAGGGCGACACGGGCGAACGGCTGGTTGGCCTGCTCGAGCGGCGCCTCGACGTGGTGGTTTATCGCCTCAAATTCGTGCCGACGGTCTTTGCCGCCCGCCAGTTCGTGAATCACGGCCACGTCCGGGTGAATGGCAAGCGGGTCACGATCCCCTCCTATCAGATAAAGGAAGGGGACGTAGTGGAAGTCCGGGAAAAGTCCAGGGAGCTTGCTCTGGTACTCGAGGCGGCCCAATCACCGGAACGGGATGTGCCGGAATATCTTGAAGTTGATTACAAGACGATGAAGGGAAAATTCGTTCGTATCCCGGTTCTTGGCGACGTGCCTTACCCGGTGCAGATGGGTGCTATTCTATTCGCGGTTGCGAGTGCACCCTGCGAAAGGCGATAAGGGCCGCCCAGGGGGCGGCCGTTTTCGATGGGGATCGGATCGCCGTCAGGCGGCCGTTTCCACCCCTTTTTCCTGTAGATAGCTTGTCAGCTCGCCGTTTTCATACATTTCCCGGATGATGTCACAGCCGCCGACAAATTCGCCATGGACGTAAAGCTGGGGGATCGTCGGCCAATCGCTGAACTCCTTGATCCCCTGTCGCAGATCCGGGTCTGATAGCACGTCGATTCCCTTAAATTTGACGCCCATCCGGGAGAGAATTTCCACGACGGCGGCGGAAAAGCCGCATTGCGGAAAAACGGGGGATCCCTTCATGAAAAGAACAACGGAATTCTCCGAAATATCATCACGGATACGGCTAAAAACGGGATTCTCACTCATCGCTACCTCGTTAATCAAAAAAAAGCTTCAGGCGCCTTCCGGAACTTCCGTCTGCAAGGCCAGTGCGTGGAGGGCATCGCCCATATTGCCACGTAACGCCTTGTAGACCATCTGGTGTTGCTGAACGCGCGTTTTTCCCTTGAAGACGGACGACGTGACGTGGGCGGCATAGTGGTCGCCATCGCCCCGGAGATCGGTGATGGTGACTTCCGCATCCGGAAGCGTTTCCTTGATCAACCGCTCGATCTCGCTTGCGTCCATTGCCATTGGCGTCTCCAGATCCGTTTGTCGGGCGTCAGGGGGTTGCCATATAGGTGGGAAACCACCCTTCATGGGCTTCCCGCAATCTTGCAAGCGATATAGGTGAGATGCCAGCGATTTTCAATGCATCCCCGCCGGTGGTGCCGAGAACATGGGCGGGCACGCCCGCCTTTTCGGCGGCGGCGAAGACCTTTTCCGGTGTCCGGGTGGTCAACAAATACCGCCCCTGGTCCTCGGCGAAGAGCCAAGCATCCAGGGGTAGGCCGTTGCCGTTCGGCGTCACTTCGGCCCCCATGTTACCAGCCAGCGCCATCTCCGTAAGGGCGACGCCAAGGCCGCCATCGCCGATGTCGTGACAGGCCGTCAGCATCCCGTTTTCAATCAGCCTGCGAATGCAATCCCCGTTTCGCCGCTCCGTTTCAAGATCGACGGGAGGCGGCGCGCTTTCCAGTCTGCCCAGAATTTCACGCACGTAAATCGAAGCGCCAACCGCGCCTTTCGTTTCACCAATCAGAACAAGCGTTTCTCCCGCCTGCTGGAAGGCCAGCGTCGCTCGCTTGTCGAGATCGGCGATCAGGCCCACCGCGCCGATCGTGGGCGTCGGATGGATCGCCTGTCCGTTTGTTTCGTTGTAGAAGGAGACGTTGCCGGAAACGATCGGGAAATTCAGCGCCAGCGCGGCTTCTCTTATGCCTTCGATGGCGGCCACGAATTGCCCCATGATTTCCGGACGTTCCGGGTTTCCGAAATTAAGATTGTCCGTCATGGCAAGCGGCTTGGCGCCGACGGCCGTCAGATTGCGCCAGGCTTCCGCGACGGCCTGCGCGCCGCCGACCTTAGGGTCTGCCGCGCAATAGCGGGGGGTGCAATCCGTCGTCACCGCAAGGCCCTTTCGCGTGCCGTGGACACGCACGACGGCGGCGTCCCCACCGGGGCGTTCAACGGTGTCCGCCATGACCATATGGTCGTATTGCTCCCAGATCCAGCGGCGGCTTGAAAGGTCGGCGCTGCCGATCAGTTTCAGCAGCATCTCGCCGACGGCTTCGGGCGTGGTTCGCTCCGAAGGAGGAAGTACTGCCGGGCGGTCCGGCTCAACCCATGGCCGGTCATAATTTGGCGAAGCGCTTACCAACGGCGCGATGGGCAGATCGGCCACCACCGTGCCTCCCATCTTCAAGACCATATGGCCGCTTTCCGTGACGCGGCCGATAACGGCAAAATCGAGTTCCCATTTTTCGAAGATTGCTTTCGCCCGTTCTGCGTGTTCCGGCTTGATGACCATCAGCATGCGCTCCTGGCTTTCCGA
>JAGWAR010000031.1:2735-9618 GCA_021296325.1 Alphaproteobacteria bacterium | reverse complement strand
CGATCGAAACCCGTTGCGTCGTGGGAGCACAGGCCGAAAACAGCAGAACCGTTGCGAGAAAGGCGATGACACGCACGGCTCTATAACATCCTTCCTGTGAGGGGCCTAGATCAGCCCAAGTTCGCGAAGTTCCGCCGCCATTTCCGGGGGCAGGTTTTCGTCCATGCCGGTGTCGCCCAGATCCGCCGGCGCGTCGGCGTCATCCAGGTAACGCCAGCCCTGCTGCGGCTTTCTTGGATAAAGTTGGGTTCTTACGAGCGCCGGATCAAGCCAGATTTCGCAATAGGAACGCCCTTCGGCTTCCTGTTTGCGCTCGACCGCGAGGATGCGCTGGCGAACCCGGACGTAGCCCTTGATGATCCAGTACATGGACCCGCCATCCAGCAGTTCCTCCACCCGCCGCGGCATGTTGCGCGTACGCACGCGAAGGCGTTTTGCCTTTGCAGACTGCTTTCGTTTTTTCTGAATGGTGGCAAGGTGGTCGACGTTGTCGACTCCGACCGCCATTTTTACGAGATGAAGGGGCATGCCCGCATTTTAACGGGAAGCCTCCCCCGAAGACCAGCACCCTAAACCGGTCAGGCGCGACCGGCGCCGGCGGCACGCAATTCGGAAACCGTCTTGACGGCAAGCGGATCGCTCGCGTTGCAGATCCGGTTTCTAATCACCGTCCGCATCGCCAGAATATGATGCTCGATCAGCCGAAATCCCTCGTCGTCGATTTTTTTCGGCGTGCGAAGAAAATGGCAAAGCGATTCGCCAATTTCCGTCATCAGTGGATAGCCGAAGCTTGTCCCCTGGCCCTTGATGTTGTGGGCAAAACTGAAAATTTCCTCGAGACGGCGTTCCTGCGCCTCGCCGGAAAGGGTCTTGGCCTCCTCCAGAATCGAGGCCATCCGGTCCACGTCTGACAGAACCCATTCCGGATAGGTTTTGCGTAACTGTTCGACCGCTTTTTCTGCCCGCTTGAGTATTTCAGCGTCCATTGCAGAACCCGCATCGTTCCGGCGCCAGGATGGGCACGCCAGCCGCCCGCCATCGGTTCATGCGTCTACGGACAGGGCGGCGCCTGCACGTATTACTACAGTAATATTCGATGAATTACAACTATGGCGTGTGAAAGCCGGCCGATCAGGCCCGTTTCCGAAGGGTGGCAAGGCCGGCCCGCGAACCCACTTCCCGGCCCAGGGCCTCGGAAATGAAGTGTCCGACATCGACCAGCCGGTCGAAATCAACCCCGGTTTCGATGCCCATGCCGTTCAGCATGTAGAGGACGTCCTCGCTTGCCACGTTGCCGGTGGCCCCTTTCGCATAGGGGCAGCCGCCAAGACCGGCGACGGAGCTGTCGACGACGGCAACGCCCTCTTCCAGCGCCGCGTAGATATTGGCAAGGGCCTGCCCGTAGGTGTCGTGAAAATGGGCCGAGAGCTTCGTGACCGGCACGCGTTTGGTGATCGCTTCCAGCATGCGCTTGGTCTTTTCCGGCGTGCCGGTGCCGATCGTGTCGCCAAGGGCCACTTCGTAGCTGCCCATTTCGTAGAGGATTTCGGTTACCTCGGCGACTTTCTCCGGCGCGATTTCGCCTTCGTAAGGACAGCCAAGCACACAGGAAACGGCCGCGCGCACGCGAATACCGTGTTTCTTTGCCGCTTCACACACCGGCGCGAAGCGATCAAGGCTTTCGGCGATCGAGCAGTTGATGTTTTTTTGCGAGAAGGCTTCGGAAACCGCACCGAAGATTTCGATCTCCTCGACGCCGGCCTCCAGGGCCTGGTCAAAGCCTTTCATGTTCGGGACCAAGGTGCTGTAGGTAACGCTGGGCGCTTTCCGGATTTGCGCCACGACTTCCCGGCTGTCCGCCATCTGGGGAATCACCTTCGGCGAAACGAAGGCGCCGATTTCGATCTGCTGGAGGCCGGTTTCGGAAAGGCGATTGATGAATTCGACCTTCACCGCCGTTGGAACCCGGTTAGGTTCGTTCTGAATCCCGTCCCTGGGACCAACCTCGAACATCTTGACCTTGGTTGGAAGCGCCACGTTCGTTTCGTCTCCTTACACTGCAGTGGGTAGTGATATCACCAACCGCCCCGTTCAAGCCAGCAATCGACCTGATCAAGCCGGTCGGCCCCCCAGAAGCCTTCGCCATCGACCAGGAAAAAGGGCGAGCCGAAGACGCCCTTCGCAATGGCCGCGTCAATCTCTTCGCGGAGACGGTCCTTCACGGCGGGGTCCCGAACGGCCGCGAGCAGGGCGTCGGCCTCGATGCCGAGGGGGACGGCCGCCTCGGCCACCGCCTCGACAGAAGAAAGGTCGCATCCTTCGCCCCATTCTTTCTTCAAAATGGCCCTGGCGAAGGTTTTTGCAAGAGCCGGATCCCGATCGAACAGCCAGTAATAGGCCCGGCTGGCGGCCAGGGAATGCATCGGCAAGACCGGCGGCACCTTGAGCGGGAGGCCTTCCAGCCTTGCGAAGCGCTGCATGTCGTGGACCGTATAGGGCCCGCGCAGGGGCTGATCGAAGATCGATTGCACGCCGGTAAGCTTGACCGCCGCGCCCACCAGAAAGGCCCGCCACGTGACCTCGCGCCCGTGACGCGCAGCGATGGCGTCGATCCGCTTGCTGGCCAGATACCCGTAAGGGGAACCGAAGTCGAAGTAGAAGAAGACCGGGTCCGCCATCAACCGGCCCTGTCTAATGCAGTCTTTCGACCGCCAGGGCCGTCGCCTCGCCACCACCGATGCAAAGGGAAGCCACGCCGCGATCCAGGTCGTACTTCTCGAGCGCGTTCAGCAGCGTCACCAGGATTCGGCAGCCCGAAGCGCCAATCGGATGGCCGAGCGCGCAGGCTCCGCCGTGGACGTTGACCTTGTCATGGGGCAGGCCCAGCTCCCGCATCGCGGTCATCGTGACGACGGCGAAGGCTTCGTTGATTTCGTACAGGTCGATGTTCTTTGCTTCCCAGTCCACCTTGTCGAGCAGCTTTTGGATCGCATAGACCGGCGCCGTCGTGAACCAGGCCGGGTCCTGGGAATGGGTGGCGTGGGCCAGGATCTTTGCCCGCGGCGTCAGGCCCCGTTTTTCGGCCTCCGAAAGCCGCATCATCACCACCGCCGCCGCGCCATCCGATATGGAGCTGGAATTCGCCGGCGTGACCGTACCGTCCTTGCGAAAGGCGGGTTTCAGTTGCGGAATCTTTTCGAGGTTGGCCGTTCGCGGTTGTTCGTCCGTTTGAACGACGGTTTCCCCCTTCCGCGTCTTAATGGCCACGCTCGCAACCTCGCGGGCAAACGTGCCGTCCTCCCCCGCCGTTTTCGCCCGCTTCAACGACGTAATCGCGAATTCGTCCTGCGCTTCACGGGTGAATTGGTATTTCTCCGCCGTGTTTTCGGCGAAAACGCCCATCAGGTTGTTGCCGCCCTTGAAAGGATCCTGAAGGCCGTCGAAGAACATGTGGTCGTAGATTTCGCCATGCCCCATGCGGTAACCGCCGCGCGCCTTCATGAGGAGGTAGGGCGCGTTCGTCATGCTTTCCATGCCGCCGGCGACCATGACGTCGTTCGTTTCCGCGCGCAGCAGATCGTTGGCCAGCATGACGGCCTTCATGCCGGAACCGCAGGCCTTGTTGATCGTTGTGCAGCCGGCGTCTTCGGGAATGCCCGCATTCAACGAAGCCTGACGCGCCGGCACCTGGCCGCAGCCGGCCGGCAACACACAGCCCATGATGACCTCTTCCACGTCTTCCGGCGAAACGCCGGCGCGTTCCAGGGCGCCCTTGATGGCGATGGCGCCAAGCTCCGGCGAGGGAACGGCCTGCAACTCACCCTGAAAGCTGCCCATCGGGGTGCGCGCGCCCCCTACGATGACGATTGGATCACTCGACATTCCGATTTCCTTTCCGTCCCTGCGACGTTTGCATGCCTATCTAATATGTATGCATGCCTCGCCCGGTTGTCCGCAACCCTATCCTTGGGAACCGGGAGTTTGAAAATTTCATATTATTTTTCAATAGATTACAGATTCTACAGCAGCAAGATCGCGGCCAGGCCAAGGAAGGAGAAAAACCCCACCACGTCCGTTACGGTCGTCAGAAAAACGCCGGAAGCAACGGCGGGATCGACCCCGGAACGGGCCAGGCCAATCGGGATCACCGCTCCGGCAATGCCGGCAACGACGAGGTTGATGACCATTGCCAGCGCCAGCACACCGGCCAGCAGCAGGTCTTCGAACCAAAACCATACGGCCGCCCCGGCAAGCACGGCAAACAGCACCCCGTTGAAACCACCGACCAGGGTTTCCTTGCCAATCACCTGCCAGGCATTCGTCATGGTAAGTTCCCGCACCGCCAGCGCGCGGACGGCCACCGTCAGCGTCTGAGTGCCCGCGTTGCCGCCCATGGAGGCCACGATCGGCATCAGGATCGCCAGGGCCACGATCTTGTCGATCTCGGTGTCGAAAAAGGCGATGACGATGGAAGCGGCGATGGCTGTAAACAGGTTTACGAACAGCCAGGAAAACCGGGAACGGGATGTATAAACGGCGGCCTGGTAGATGTCCGTTTCTCTGACGCCGCCCAGTTTCATGATGTCTTCTTCCGCCTCTTCATCGATGACGTCGACGACGTCGTCCACCGTGATGACACCCACCAGCCTGCCGCCGTCATCGCCAACCGGGGCCGCAACCAGATCGTATTGCAGGAAGAGATGGCTGACTTCTTCCTGGTCCATCGACGCCGGGACCGTCTTTGGTTCCTGATACATGATTTCCGTCACCATCACCGGGCGGCGGGTCCGGAGCAGCCGGCTTAGCGCGATCTTGCCGATCGGTTGGTGGGTAGGGCTGACCACGAAAATGTCATAGAAATCCTGGGGCAAGGAATCGGTCTCGCGCATGAAGTCGATCGTTTCACCCACCGTCCAATAGGAAGGAACGACGACCATCTCCCGCTGCATCATGCGGCCAGCGCTTTCCTCCGGATAGGTCAGGCCTTCCTCGAGGATGGCCCGCTCTTCCGGCGGGACGGCGCCCAGGACTTCCTGTCGTTCCTTGGTGTCGAGTTCCTGAATGACCTCGACGGCGTCGTCGCTTTCAAGCTCGCCGACGGCGGCAGCGACTTCCTTCGGACCAAGATAAGAGACGACTTCTTCACGAACCGTCTCGTCGAGATGGGCCAGCAGGTCGGCGTGAAGGGTCGGCGGCAGGATCTCAACCAGATCCTTGCGGCGATCGCCGCTTAAATGTTCGACCAGGTCGGCAACGTCTGCCGCGTGCAGCGATTCAACCAGCGTCCAGACGCCCGCCTTGTCTTTCGCTTCCAGCGCTTCGATGACCGCGCGCTCGATCTCGGGCGTCAGCCCGTAGGTTTCCTCGGGCCGTTCGCGCTGCGTTTCATTTTCCAGATCCAGTTCCGTGGCCATGGTGGACCTTTCTCCGGTATGAATCCGGACATACGCGGCAAACAGAATGGACTTAAGTTAATAGTGGTGCGGTCGAGAAGACTCGAACTTCCACGGGGTCTCCCCCACAGCGACCTCAACGCTGCGCGTCTACCAATTCCGCCACGACCGCACGATTGCGCATGACACTTGCCATTCGCACCCGGGGGGAATACCAAATCAAAAAATACCGCGCAAGGGCGCTCTAGCCAAGGAGCTTCCAAGGTTTGACCATAAAGAAAAAAATCGAGTGGCGGTTCAGCGACCTGCCGGTTCCCTACCCGGAGGCGGTGGTCGAGATGGAGGCACGCGCGGCCGCCATTCGCGAGACAGGCGCCCCGGAGATGGTTTGGCTTCTGGAACACCCCCCGGTCTATACGGCGGGCACCAGCGCCGAGCCGAAAGAGCTGCTCGAGGGGGCGCGGTTCCCGGTCTATGAAACCGGCCGCGGCGGCAAATACACCTATCACGGCCCCGGACAACGGGTTGGCTACGTGCTGCTCGACCTGGAACGGCGTGGCGCGGACATCCGCAAATACGTTCACAATCTCGAGGAATGGATCATTCGCACGCTTGCACACTTCAACCTCTGCGGCGAACGGCGCGAGGGACGGATCGGCATCTGGATCGACCGCGGGGCCGGAAGGGAGGACAAGATTGCGGCGACCGGCGTGCGCGTACGCAAATGGGTGACCTATCACGGGATTGCGCTGAACGTCGATCCCGAGCTTGAGCATTTCCGCGGGATCGTACCTTGTGGAATTATGGAAGCGAATTACGGCGTCACGTCGCTAGCCGATCTCGGCGTCACCGCCACGATGGCGGACATCGATCTGGCGCTTCAGAAATCCTTCGAGGACGTGTTCGGGGACTAGATTCAGGCCGTCGGGCGGGCCGTGAAACCTTCGCCGGTTTCCTCATTCGTCGTGCGAACCTCGATTTCCGTCACGTCGGCGGCCGGCGGGCCCTCCCAACAGGCCCGCACCATATCGGCGATCGCGTCTTCACCACCGGCCAGCAGCGCCTCGACCGTGCCGTCCCGGCGATTGCGCACCCAGCCGGCAAGCCCGCGACGGGTTGCCTCGCCGATCGCCCATGCCCGGTAGCAAACGCCCTGGACACGGCCGTAGATGCGAAGCAGGACCTTTTGCATGGCTAGCGCGGGCGAACCGAATGATAGGCGTAGGCCGCCACCAATCCCCAGACAAGGTTGACTACGATGACGACAAGCGGCGTCAGGTCGCCCAGCGCCAAGCCCGCGACGTCCTTCCCGGCCTTGTAGGGAAAAACGACGAAAAGCTGCACGAGGGTCGGCCCCAGCCCGAACAGGGCGCCCTGCAGCAGGGGCGAGCCGGAAAGCAGCGGCAGCAGAAACAACCCGCCCCAAAGCCCGCCCCAGACGACGCGCGGATAAAGCCAGGCGGCAGTCAATTCGGGCCCAATCGCAACGC
>JAGWAR010000031.1:0-2713 GCA_021296325.1 Alphaproteobacteria bacterium | reverse complement strand
GGCTGTTGGCCAGCCCCCCCAAGGTTCCGGCGCCAAATGCCAGCGCCGCGTTTTGAAGCTTCGACGGGACGTTCACTTTACCCTTCCGGTCAGGCCTCGAATTCCAGAATAATCTGATCGACCGCCAGGCTATCGCCAGCCTTGGCGCAGACTTTCATGACCTTGCAATCCTGCGTGGCACGCAGGGTGTTTTCCATCTTCATCGCCTCGACGACGGCAAGCTCGGCGCCCGCCTTTACTTCCTGCCCCTGCTCGACCGCCACGGCAACCAGCAGGCCCGGCATGGGAGAAAGCAGGAAGCGGGAAAGATCCGGCGGTTCCTTGACCGGCATGAGCGAAGCAAGGGCTGCGCCATGTATTGTCACGACCAGTACATCGCTGGTGGCACCGCCATGGGTAAGCCGGAAGCTGATTCCATTGCGGTCGATCTGAACGGTAACCGGACGTTCATTGACGGTGCCGCGAAAAACCGGTGAACCAAGCGCCCACTCGCTGCGGACGGCATAGATCTTGTCATCGATGAGAACATCGAAGCCATCCAGCGCCGGCTTCAGGGCAACCGGATAATGGGCACCATCCAGAATGACGACCCATTCCAGTTCGGCCACGGCCGAAGCCGGAGGCATCTGCCCATCGACAACGGCCGTTCGCTCGGCATAGCGATGGTGAACCATCGCCGCCACCGCGACGAGGGCTTCGCGTTCGTCCTTTGGAAGCTCGACACCGGAAAAGCCGTCCGGAAATTCCTCGGCAATGAAATTCGTCGTCAATTCACCGGCAAGAAAGCGGGGTTGCATCATGACAGCAGCAAGAAAGGGGATGTTGTGGTCGAGTCCCCGGATGAAATACTCGTCAAGGGCGCCGCGCATCCGCGCCACCGCCGCTGGACGGTCGGAACCGTGGGTACAGAGCTTGGCGATCATCGGGTCGTAATAGACGCTGATTTCGCTGCCTTCCGTGACACCGCTGTCGACGCGCACCCCTTCGCCCGCCGGCTCGCGAAAGCGAACCAGGCGCCCGATCGAAGGCAGGAAGCCGCGCAGCGGATCTTCCGCATACACGCGCGCCTCGACCGCCCAGCCCTTCCACCGCACGTCCTTCTGGGCAATAGCGAGTTTTTCGCCGGAGGCAACCCGGATCATCTGTTCGACGAGGTCGATGCCCGTCACGAGCTCGGTAACGGGATGTTCGACCTGAAGGCGCGTGTTCATTTCGAGGAAATAGAAGTTCCCCTGCCCGTCCAGAATGAACTCGACGGTGCCGGCCGAGCAGTAATCGACTTTCCTGGCAAGGGCGATGGCCTGGGCGCCCATGGCGTCGCGGGTTTTCGGCTTGATCGCGGGGCTTGGGGATTCCTCGATGACTTTCTGGTGGCGGCGCTGAATTGAACATTCGCGCTCGCCCAGATGAATGACGTTGCCATGGGTGTCCGCCAGGACCTGGATTTCGATATGGCGTGGCTCGTCGATATATTTTTCGATGAAGATGCGGTCGTCCCCGAAACTGGATTTCGCTTCGTTCTGGGCCGCACGGAATCCGTCGCTGACTTCCTTTTCGCTGCGTGCAATCCGCATTCCCTTGCCGCCGCCGCCGGCCGACGCCTTCAGCATGACCGGATAGCCAATGTCCTTGGCGATCTTCGCCGCCTCTTTCGCATCCTTCACGGCCCCGATATGGCCCGGGATCACGTTGACACCCGCTTCCTTGGCAAGCTTCTTCGATTCGACCTTGTCGCCCATCGCCGCGATCGCATCCGCCGACGGGCCGATGAAGGCGACCTTTGCCTTGGCCAGCGCCTCGGCGAAGGCGCGGTTTTCGGAAAGGAAGCCATAGCCCGGATGCACGGCATCCGCACCGCTGTCCTTTACCGCCTGGATGATTTTCTCGATGTCCAGGTAGCTGTCCGCGGAAGGCGGCGGGCCAATCAGCACCGATTCGTCCGCCATCGCCACGTGGGGGGCATCCTGATCCGCCTCCGAATAAACAGCAACCGTTTGAATATTCATGCGTTTTGCCGTGCGAATAATACGGCAGGCAATCTCACCTCGGTTTGCGATCAGGATTTTCTTGAACATCGTTATCGGTTTTTCCAGCGCATCCCGGTCGTCGCCTGACAAGGCCCCTGACGGACGGAACGGCCTTTACGTCTAAAGTGGAATGTTCGGATGTTTCTTCCAGGGCTGGTCGAGTCGTTTGTTCTTCAGCATGGCGAGCGAACGGCTGATCCGCCGCCGCGTGCTGTGCGGCATGATGACGTCGTCAACAAACCCCCGATGACCGGCAATGAAAGGGTTGGCAAATTTGGCGCGATATTCCTCCGTCCGTTTCTCGAGCTTTGCCGGATCGTCGGCGTCCTGACGGAAAATGATCTCGACAGCCCCCTTCGGGCCCATCACGGCGATTTCCGCCGTCGGCCAGGCATAATTCACGTCTCCGCGCAGATGTTTTGAGCTCATGACGACGTAGGCGCCCCCATAGGCCTTGCGTGTAATGACCGTCACCTTTGGGACCGTCGCTTCCGCGTAGGCAAACAGCAATTTCGACCCATGCGTAATGATGCCCCCATATTCCTGGCCGGTCCCCGGCAGGAAGCCGGGCACGTCCACGAAGGTGACGATCGGAATGTTGAAACAGTCGCAGAAACGCACGAACCGCGCCGCCTTGCGCGACGAATCGATATCGAGACAGCCAGCCAGAACCATCGGCTGATTCG
>JAGWAR010000004.1:400-118632 GCA_021296325.1 Alphaproteobacteria bacterium | reverse complement strand
CTGCCCCGAAGTTTTGAAATTAACTTTTGAAATAATGGCTTTGCGTTTTCAGGCATGGAGTAATCCAGTATTTCCAGGGTGTTATAATATGATCTTGGGTCGGGGTTGTTGTAGATTGCCTCCATATCAACCTTGGCTTCGTTAATGCCCGAAAAGTCGGTGCCGCCTGACATGATTGCCTCCTTTTGTTGCAGACCGGCACAAAGCCACACACGTCCAAGCGCTCACATCCTGTTAGAATGTAAGGGTATTGGTGGCTCAATTACGGTGACGGTGTAACCACCTTAACAAGCCCGGCCTGAATGGGCAAATGACAGTCTGTTTAAGTCTCGTAGGGCGGTAAAGATGGCAGCCAGCCCATCCAGGCCGACCTTCATGATCGGCCAGTTGACGCCCCGCAACAGGACGACACGGGCAAACATGAAAACAAACCGCATGCAGGCCCCGTTTCCCTGCCCGACTTAAACGTCGGCGGGGAAACGCTTACAGGGCCTGGGAATCCGTTTCGCCAGTGCGAATGCGCATGGCCTGCCCCACGTCGAGGACAAAGATCTTGCCGTCACCGATCTGGCCGGTTTTCGCGGTCTCGTGAATCGTTTCGATGACGCGCTCGGCGATCGAATCGTCGACGACCACCTCGACCTTTACCTTCGGCACGAAATTCACCGAATATTCGGCGCCACGGTAGATCTCCGTATGGCCTTTCTGGCGGCCATACCCCTTGACTTCGATGACGGTCATCCCCTCGACGCCGAGCGCCGTCAGCGCCTCACGAACGTCGTCGAGCTTGAACGGCTTGATGATGGCGATGACGAGCTTCATATGAGTCTTCTCCCTGTCGAAACGGCAAACGTCTGGATACGCATTACAGACTGTATCCCCGTTCGCCGTGGGTGGTGACGTCGAGGCCTTCGGTTTCCTCCGGCTCCGAAACCCGAAGGCCGAGAACGGCCCGAAGCACGACGGCGATAACGATGCTGAGGACCAGCGTCCAGATAACGACGGCGGCGACGCCGATCGCCTGCACCTTCAACTGACCCAGTATCGTGATGCCATCCGCCAGCCCGAGGCCGCCGAATTTCGGCGCCGCGAACACCGCCGTCAGCAGGATGCCGAGAATGCCGCCGACGCCATGGACGGCGAACACGTCGAGCGAATCGTCAATCTTCATCACCCGCTTGACGAAATTCAGGGCCCAGGAACAGACGAGGCCGGCAGCCAGCCCGATGGCCAAGGCACCGATGGGACCGACGAAGCCGGAGGCCGGCGTGATCGTCGCCAGCCCTGCCACCATGCCAGTAACGATGCCGACCAGGCTTGGTTTGCCGTATTTGATCCATTCGATCACCATCCAGGTCAGCGAGGCGGTGGCGGCGGAAATATGGGTGGCCGTCATCGCCATGGCGGCGTTCGCATCGGCGGCCAGCGCGCTGCCGGCGTTGAAGCCGAACCAGCCGACCCACAGCATGGCGGCGCCGGCCATCGTGATGCCCGGGCTGTGCGGCGGCTTCACCTCGTCGGGAAAGCCCTTGCGACCGCCCAGCATGGCCGCCAGCACCAGCGCCGTCGCGCCCGCCGTCGCATGGACGACCAGCCCGCCGGCGAAATCCATGACGCCCATCTCGGCCAACCAGCCGCCGCCCCAGATCCAATGGGCGACCGGCGCGTAGACCAGCACTAGCCAGATCCCGCTGAACACCAGCACGGTCGAAAACTTGATCCGTTCCACATAGGCCCCGACGATCAGCGCCGGGGTGATGATCGCAAACGTCATCTGGAACATCATGAACAGCGATTCCGGCAGATCCCCGGACATGGCTTCCAGGCCCACGCCGGCCAGGAAGGCCTTGCCGAACCCGCCATACCAGGCGTTCGCTTCGCCCCCGTCCCCGAACGCGATGCTGTAGGCGCAGACGACCCAGAGCACGGACATCAAACACGCGATCGCGAAACAGTGCATGAGAACGGAAAGGACGTTCTCGGCCCGGACCAGCCCGCCATAGAAAAGGGCAAGCCCCGGCAGCGTCATGAACAACACGAGCGCGGTGGCTGTCAGGATCCAGGCGGTGTTGGCACCGTTGACCATCGCCTCTTCGGCGAGGGCCGGCGTCGGGGCCAGGATGAACAGGAAGGCGAAAAATAGATAAAGGACGTGCGTGAGCTTGCGAACCGGCATGGTGTCTCCCCCTAACGTTGGCCCGCCGCCACCGGCCTCAAGGCCCGTGCCGGCGGCGTCCAATGCGTCTTTCAGCGCATGCGTCGAGCACCCTACACCAAGCGCCGCAATGCGCCAAGCCGGCCCGTCCGGACCCCGCCGGCCTGGCGGCATTGCAACCTTAAGTTGAAAAACCACCCCTTTCGTTAACGGGAAATTAGCCATCCCCGCGCCAAGCTGGGGCCTTGTTCCTTGCCGTTGCACCACCATCGGAACGCGGTCGTTGAAAGCCCAGCCTGCGGATTTCCAGAACAGCCACCTGCGCCGCCGAAAGGGCGACCGTCGCCGTGACGAAAGCGAACGGCGCTTGCGCAACGTCGTCGATGCGGCGCCGGTGCCGCTGTTCATCTCGCGCGCCGAAGACGGCAGGATCCTCTACGTGAACGAACCGGGCGGGCAGCTTTTCGCCACGCCCGTCGAAAAGCTGATCGGCCGCAAGGTTACGGACTTCTACGTCGACCCGGCGCGGCGGAACCACCTCGTCGCCGCCCTCGAGAAACAGGGCGTCGTCAAGGACTTCCCCCTCGATCTCCGTTCGGCCACGGGTGAGGTTTTCTCCGCCCAGCTGTCCACCCACCCCATCGTCTACAACGACGACCTTGCCCTGTTTTCGACCGCCACCAACCTGACGGAACGGGCCCGCGCCGAACGCGCGCTCCGCGAAAGCGAGGAACGCTTCCGCAGCGCCTTCGAGGCGGCTCCCCACGGTTTTGCCCTGGTCGATCCCGAAGGCAAATTCATAAAGGTGAACCGTGCGCTTTGCGAGTTCACCGGCTACGACGAGGCGGAATTGTTGGCGAAGAACTTTGAGGCGATTACCCATCCGGACGACCTCGAGAAAGACCTCGCCCATTTCCGCCAGACGCTGGCCGGCGACATCTCGACCTACCAGATGGAGAAGCGCTACCTCCACAAGGCGGGCCACGCCGTCTGGGGCCTGTTGAGCGTGAGCCTGGTCCGGGACGCGGAGGGCAGCCCCCTCTACTTCGTCAGCCAGATCTACGATCTCACCCAGCGCAAGAAGACGGAAGCCGCCCTTGAGGAAAGCAACCGCCGCCTGCGGGGCATTCTCGATTACAGCCCGCTGATGATCTCGATCAAGGACGTCGACGGCCATTACAAGCTGTTCAGCCGCCGTTACGAAGAGCTCTTGGGCCAGACCAACGCCGCGCTGATCGGCAAGACGATCGAGGAACGCTACCCCGATCAGCCCGACGTCGTCGCCCAGACGAAGCGGGAGGACCGGGCGCTTCTCAAGACCGGCCGTCCCCTTGAAAAATACATGACGACGCGGGGCTTTCCCGACAAGGAGCGAACGGCGCTGGTCACGAAGTTCCTGCTGCGCGGGCCGGACGGCGAGCCGAACGAGATTTGCGGCATCGCCATCGATATCTCCGAACGGCGCGCCGCCGAAGAGGCGCTTGAGGAAAGCCAACGCCGCCTTCAGAGCATCCTCGACTACAGCCCGATCTACATCACCATCAAGGGGACTGACGGCCGCTACCGGGTCTTCAACCGCCAGTACGAACTGGGCTCGGGCATCAAAAGCGAAGACGTCGTCGGCAAGACGGCCGTCGACCGTTTCCACGAATCCCCCGAGGTCTTGGCCGAGATCGAGCGGGAGGACAAGGAACTGCTGCAAAGCGGCAAGCCGATGCAGAATTTCGAATCCGTCCGCGTCCTCAAGGGCGAGGAACGCACCCTGCTGGCGACGAAATTTCCGCTGATGGGAACCGACGGCAAGCCCGACGAGATCATCTCCATCGCCATGGACATCACCGAACGCAAGCGGGCCGAGGAAGCCTTCAAGGAAAGCCACCGGCAATTGCAGGGCATCCTCGACTACGCGCCGATCGGGATCGCACTCAAGGACACGGACGGGCGCTACAAATGGGTCAACCGTTACTACGCGCGCCTGACCGGCATACCGCTCCCCGACGCTATCGTCGGGAAAACAGCGGGAGACGCCTTCTCGGCTTCCCCCATCGATACCGCCTTCCTCGAGGAAAGCCGGAGTTCGGACAAGGAATTGCTGCGGACCGGCAAGCCCCTCTACCAGGAAAGCTTCAAATGCCCCCACGACGGCCAGACCCGCACCCTTCAGCGCACGAAGTTCCTGATTCTCGACGAGAACGGCAAGCCGAGCGAGCTTTGCTCCATCGTCCACGACATCACCGACCGCCAGAAGATCGAAGAGGCGCTGCGCGCCAATGAAGAGCAGTTTCGTCTGATCCTCGAATCGGTCGGCGAAGGGATTTACGGACTGGATCTCGAAGGCCAGGGCACCTTCGTCAACCCCGCCGTCGCCGAGATGACCGGTTTCGCCATCGAGGAGCTGATCGGCCAGAAGCTGCACCCGCTGATCCACCACAGCTACCCGGACGGCCGCCCCTACCCCGCCGAGGCCTGCCCGATGTACCGGGCCTTCATGGACGGCACGGTCCATCACCGCAAGGACGAGGTGCTGTGGCGCAAGAACGGCACCAGCTTTCCCATCGAATACACCAGCACGCCGTTGCGCAAGGACGGGGAAGTGGTCGGCGCCGTCGTCACCTTCAGCGACGTGACCGAGCGCCGCGAGGCCGAGAAGGCCCTGCAAACCAGCCATCTGCAGCTTCAGGGCATCCTGAATTACGCGCCGTTCTGCGTCTCGCTCAAGGACCTCGAGGGGCGCTACAAATGGGTCAACCGCTACTACGAGGACATGCTTGGCCTGCGCTCGGAGGATCTCGTCGGCAAGACGGCGGTCGAGGCCTATGCGAAAGGCCCCCTGACCCAGGACGCGGCAAAACGGACCCACGAGCGGGACATGGAGGTCGCGCGCTCCTCCGAGCCAAGCTACGAACAGGGCATCGTGCAGCGGATGAAGGACGGCAAACTCCACTACTTCCGAAGAACGAAATTCGCGCTTCGGGACGGCGACGGCAATCCGACCGAGATCTGCTCGATCGCCATGGACATCACCGAAAGCGCCGAGATGGAGCAGGCGCTTCGCGAAAGCGAGGCGCGCTTTCGCAACATCGCCGAACGCGCCCCCGTCCCCATTTCCATCAACCGGATTTCGGACGGCACGTTCCTCTACGCGAACCCGGCGGTGGCCGCACTCCACGACGTGCCCGGCGGCAAACTGACCGCCGCATGGAAAAGCCCGGACTTCTATCAGGACCCGTCCGACCGCGTCACGATCATGAAACGCCTGATACGGGAAGGCCATCTTCATGACGTCGGGGTGAATCTGAAGAAGGTGGACGGCACGCCGATCTCGGCGGTCGTCTCGATCGCCCGCATCACTTTCGACAACGAAGACGCGGTGATGAACATCGTCCACGACGTGACCCAGATCAAGGCGGCCGAAAAGGCCCTTCGCGAAAGCGAAGCGCGGTTCCGCGCCGTCGTCGAGGGCTCGCCACTGCCGCTGATCATCGCCCGGACCTCCGACGGGTGCATTACCTACGCTAACACCCATGTCGGCACCGCCTTCGATACGAACCCGGAAAGCCTGATCGGCCGTCCGACGATGGAGTTCTATCAGAACCCAAAGGAACGCGAGACCATCAAGGAGCTTGTCGAACAAACCGGCAATTTGACCGGCTACGAGCTCGAGATGAAGAAGGCGGACGGCACGCCGATAAGCGTCCTGCTCTCCGTTCACAAGGTCGTCTATGAGGGTGAGGAAGCCCTGCTTTCCGGCTTCCACGACATCACCGCCTTCAAGCAGGCCGAGGAACAGCTTCGCCAGGCGACCAAGATGGAAGCGATTGGCCAGCTGACCGGCGGCATCGCCCATGACTTCAACAACCTGCTCGGCGTCGTCATCGGCAATCTGGAGCTGCTGGACGAAACCGCCAGGGACGAGGCCATCCGGAATTTCGTGCGCCGCGCGCTCGGGGCGGCGGACCGCGGGGCGGCGCTGACCCAGCGCCTGCTCGCCTTCTCGCGCAAACAGGCGCTGCAGCCCTTGCCCACGAATTTGAACAAGCTGGTCTCGGGCATGACGGAACTCTTCGAACACAGCCTCAGCAAGGTCATCGAGATCAAAACCCGCCTCACCGATGACCTCTGGCCCGCCATGGTCGATCCGAACCAGCTGGAAAGCGTTATCCTGAACCTGGCGCTCAACGCCCAGGACGCCATGCCGGGCGGCGGCACGCTCACCCTGACGACCGAAAACGCCGACATCGATGCCGCCGATGCGCCCGACGATAAACCTGCCTCCGGCCGCTACGTCCTCCTGACCGTTCGCGACACCGGCATCGGCATTCCGAAACACGACCAGGCCCGCGTCTTCGATCCCTTCTTCACGACGAAGGGCGTCGGCAAGGGAAGCGGCCTCGGCTTAAGCGTGGTCTACGGGTTCATCCGGCAGTCCGGCGGCCAGATCCGGATCGAAAGCGCACTCGGCGAAGGAACGGCCATCCGGGTGTACCTGCCGGCGGCGGCCGAAGGCGTCGAGGCGGCTGAAACCACGCTGCCCGAATTGCAGGAACTCGAAGGGAACGGCGAGACGATCCTGGTCGTCGAGGACGACATGGAAATGCGCAGCATGGCGAAACGGATGCTGACCGGCCTCAACTACCGGGTGATCGAGGCCGAGGATGCTTTCGCCGCGCTCAAGCTGCTCGACTCGACGCCCAACATCGACCTGCTGTTCACCGACGTCGTGCTACCCCGGGGCCTCAATGGCGTCGAGCTTGCCAAGAAGGCGCGGGCGCGGCGGGAAGGCCTGAAAGTGCTGCTGACGTCCGGTTATGTGGGAGAATTCCCCGAACCCCTCGACTGGGGCGACCTTGGCACCGACCTCGTCGAAAAACCCTACCGCAAGCGCGTGCTCGCCATGAAAATCCGCGAGACCTTGGCCGCCGCCTGAACCCGCCGCCCCGGCCGGGATATGGGCCTAACTTCCTGAAATTCTCGACCTTTTGGCGCGATCCCGGTTTGCCTTCCGGCGGCGTTTATGATTAATCTTTCTTAACAAAGATTAACGAACACGCTCTCGAAACGAGGCACACCATGAAGGCCTATGAAGAGCTGGTTGGGGAGGAAGGGCGCCGGGTTTACTACCGGGCCGATCGCTACAAGGTCCGGGATCTGTTTCGCCGGACCCTGCCGGACATCGAAATCGATCACACATCCCTGACGCTTCACGACGTAAGCATGAGCGGCCTTGCCGTCTTTGCCAGTCCCCGGATGAACTGGTCCGGCGAACAGGGCGAAGTCGTGCCGGTGCAGCTTCGCCTCGGCGGCTCCGTCCTGCACGAAGGCCGCGGACGCATCTGCCGCGTCGAGCCGACCCCCTTCGGCACGAAAGTCGCCATCCAACTGACCAGCGGCTATTTGAACATTCCGGAACTCGTCGCCCGCCACGAAGCAGTCTGCCTCAAGCGCGAACTCGAAGATGGCCTCGCCGTAGCCAGCGAACGCGTGCCGTCCGCCTACCGCGAACTGGTCGCCGACGTGCTGTACCTGTTGCGCCGCTATCGCTCGGCGCTGGAGAAGTTCGACGGCGGGTCGAACCCCCATACGCCGGCGGACGACGCCCGCCTGGCCGACGTGCTCACCCTGTGTGAAGAACGCATCCTGCCCGAGTGCCGCGCCCTCTGGTACCAGGCCAACGCCCTCGTCGAGCCTGTCATGGAAGACCCGGAGGCGCGCAAGGCGACGAAACAATTCACCGAACTGGCGCTGACGCCGGAATTTCTCGAAGGCCCGATCTGGCAGCGTAGTTACGAAAAGCCGCTTGGTTATCCGGGCGACTTCGAAGTCATGAATTACGTCTACGCCTGGCGCCGCCAGGGGGCGAGTGCGTTCGGCAAGCTGTTGCACCGCATCGGATTGGACGGCATGGAATGCATCGCCAACCGCATGGTGATGATGCAGCAGACGATTGCCGAAGTCGTGGCCAGAAAGGGCGGCCCCGTCCAGATCACCAATCTGGCCTGCGGCCCGGCCCAGGAAATCGTCAACTACCTGCGCCTTGGCATGCTTCCCCAGGCCGTTCACATCACCCTGATCGACCAGGACCATCAGGCCCTGACTCAGGCGTACGAGCGCACCTACCCAGAAACCCTGCGGCTGAAGGAACAGGCCACGGTCAATTGCCTCCACGTCTCCTTCCGCCAGCTCCTGAAAGGCGAACGCCTCCTCGACAACATCCCGGCCCAGGACCTGATCTACACGGTCGGTCTCGTGGATTATCTGGACGCGCGCAAGGCCCGCCCCCTCATCGACGGGCTTTACCGACAGTTGGCGCCGGGCGGCTTCCTGGTCATCGGCAACGTCAAGAAAAGCCCCGTCAGCCTGTTGTGGCCGGCGGAATTTCTCTGCGACTGGAGTCTCGTTTACCGGTCGGAATCCGACATGCTGGCGCTGGCCAAGGACCTGCCCTCGGCCAACGTCACGATCAAGGCCGATGCGACGGACCGCATCCAGCTTCTCTATCTGCAAAAACCGGAAATCAACGCCTAGGCCGCATCCCCCGACAGGCTTGGCGGCCCTGCCTTCGGGATGACCCGCTTAGCGGGCAGGATGGCCGTGACGACGGTGCCGGTCCCGATCTCGCTTTCGATCGCGAGCGAGCCTTCGTGCAATTCCATGATCTTCTTGGCAAGCGGCAGGCCAAGGCCGGTCCCCTCATGGTCGCGGGTAAGCGCGCTTTGCACCTGCACGAAGGGTTCGACGACCTTCTTGAGGTCCCCTTCCGCGATGCCGATGCCGCTGTCCTCCACCCGCACGTGGACGCCCCCATTCTCGGCGTGACCGATGGAAAGCAGCACCGAGCCTCCCTTCTGGGTGAATTTCACCGCGTTCGAGATGAGGTTAATGAAGCTTTGGCGCAACAGACGCGGGTCCGCCCGCACCTGGGTGGCCACGCCCGGCATGTCGAACTGCAGCCGGACCCCGGTCTCCGCCGCCCGCTCGCGGAACATGCGCAGGCACCCGTCCAGCACTTCCGTCAGATTGACAACCTCGTCCCGAAGCACCAGCCGGCCGGCTTCCGCCTTCGAAAGGTCGAGGATGTCCGTAATCAACCCCAGGAGATGCGTGCCGCTGTTATAGATATCGTCGATATAGGTCAGGTATTTCTTCGACCCGACGGGACCGAACATCTGCTGCTTGATCACTTCGGAAAAACCGATGATGGCATTCAAGGGAGTGCGCAGCTCGTGGCTCATGACGGCAAGGAATTCCGTCTTGGCCTGGTTGCTGGCGCGCGCCTCGTCCAGCAATTGGTCGGTGCGGCCCTTTTCCCTCAGCAACAGCTGCGTATTGACGAAGTTCTGCCGGATATAAAGCTCCTGGGTGTAGCTGGTGAACACGCCGACGGCCAGGGAGACGATCAGGAAGAAATTGTTGTTGATCAACGTCTCGCTGGGAATCGGATTAATGACCAGCGCGACGTATTGGTAAATCAACAGCAACGTCACGGAGACGGCTGCCGCGTACACGTAGCGAAGCACGCTTAAAGAAGAGCAATAGATGATGACGAGAATAAGGCCGGCATAATAAAGATGATTGCCCGGCGTATTTGCGACGGCCACCATGCCCAGAATGCCCAACCCCGGCACCAGCATGCCAAGCGCCAGGACAACCTGCGAGACGCGAATGAAATATTTCGTAAGCGTGACGAGGAAAGCCCCGATCAGGATCGGGCAGACGATAGCGTAACGGATGGTCCAGATTTCCGTCAGCTTGTCCGGAACCACGTAAAGATCGAGAATGCCGAAGACGGCATAGAGAAACATACCGGCCAGGATGGAAAGCCAGATGGTGGGCAGCGACTGCCGGATATGCATGATCCGGTAGTGTCGCTCCGTCTCGTCGCTTGTGAAGCGAAGATTGAGCTTACCAAGCTTCAGTGCCTTGGCATCCCACTCCTTCTCAAGTTCGCTCCGCACGCGTTTCCCCTGCTGCACTCGAACGAAAGACCCAGCCAAAGCGCCCCTTTCCCCCATTGATCGACACGCAATGGGATGAACGGTCCCTTGGTTAACGGTCCCTTGGTTAACGGTCCCTTAAAACCTAGGGTCAAAAGTTTAAAGACTTCTTAAACGCGTCCCGGGCGGGTGCAGGGTAGGCATGCTCGCAGGGCCTAGAAATAGCGGCTCAGGCGCAGGGTCAGAAAATCGTCCTCCCGGATATTCGAGAGCAGGACGTCGTTCTTTGCGTTGAAATTGAAGCGGCCCTCAAGCTCGACCTTGTAGTGGTCGCTGATCCGCCGTTCCGCCTCGACAAAGAAGAGAACGGCCTCCGACGTCCGGTCGAAGCTCGCCCCCGCCAGCGCCTCCGTGCTCTGCACGTCGTTCAGCGCCAGCCGCATGCCAAGAAAAAGGTCGCCGTCCGCCGGCGTGAAGGGGGCGTTCGCCTTATCGCGGCCGTCATACTGGTATTCGGCCAGGAGGCCCAGATCGTAGACCGTCTCGAAGAGCTGATAGAGCGTGTATTCAACCCCGGCGACGCTGGCCACGAAGCGCTTGCCGTGGCCGCTGCGGGTCATCGTCTCCAGCTTCCAGAGCCAGGCCTCCATCGTCCATTGCAAATCCAGCCCGCTTTGATCGATCTGGTCGTAATGGGGCACCAGCACGACCTCGCCGGTGGGCCGAAGCGTCGGGATCAGGCGCGGCTCGCGGCTGGTGCCGTGAAAATGGGAAAGGCCGATGTCCCAGTCGCCGATGGTGCGGGACCAGCGAAGCGCGACATCGACATGGGCTTCCCCGGCGGCCGAATCATAGGTCGGATCGTCGTCGTCGATCGGCAACGGACCGCGCAGGCGCGCGTCGTCATCGACGAAGGTGCGCTCGCGAAAACCGGGCAGCACGAAGGCGGAAAGCGTCCCCCAATCCTCCTGCAGGCGGAAGTTCACCATCGGCTGGCCAAGCTTGTCCTCGTCGTCGACGTCCTCGACGCCGTCGAACTGGTTGATGATGTCGACGAGATGACGGGATTCGGTGACCCCCCAGAAGATGCGCTCGAAACCGACGACCAGATCCCACCCGTCCCCGATGTGCAGCCAGTTCGCCTCGCGGATGTCGGCGTGGGTGCGCCGGTCGTCGTCGGCGTCGAACCGGGCAAAAGGAACGAAGGTCAGGCGGTCCTTGCGCCGGTTCCACTCATAGACGAACTCCGGTTCCGCTACCACGGAAGGCGACAGTTCTGCGCTGCCCTGCCCGGCAAAAAGAGGCGCGTTCGGAAAATACCGCGTCTCGAAGGCGACGAAGCCCGAAAGATCGAACTCGCCGGCCGCCGCGTCGCGCGCGGCAAGGGAAAACGGCGCGAAAACCAGAACCAGCAATAAAAAAGCGCGTGCGTTCGTCAACGGGCCCGCTTCAAACGGCTGGACGTGAAATCGTCTTCATCGACGCCAAGCCGGAAATTGTAGTTCTTAAACTGCAGGGTTGTCGACTTCCCGGTCTGCACGTTGTCCATATGCATCCGGTGGGGCCGCCAGTATTGGTCCAGATAGCGCTGGTATTCCGACTGCACGAGCACTTTCAGCAACTCGTCCTTGCGGTCGTAGAATTCGACTTTCATGACGCGGTATTCGCCCTGGTCGATCCAGACGATCTGTTTCGTGTAGCCCGAATATTCGTAGCGCGGATATTGCTCGACGACGAAGCACTGCAACTTGCCGCAAGGCTCGTCCCGAAGCCATTTGTAGGTGTACTTGCCCACCTCCTGGCTCGCGATATCCTCATAAGCGAACTCGCTGCCGACGAAGGGGCCGGACTTGTTAACGGACGAAATGCGCTTCACACGCTTGACGGCCGGCAGGTAAAGCCACTGGTCGTCCGGTTCCAGAATTTTCGTATGGGACAGGAACGCCGTGCCTTCGATGTCGCGGGGTTCGTCGAACACGGTCAGGCTCTTGTCGCCGAAATTGGGGTCCGGCACCTCGAGGGACTGGATGCGCAGGGACCGCGTACTGGATTCCCCGTTGCGGTTGGGCAGCGTCATGTCCAGATCGACCTCGCTGTCCTGCCAGCCAAGGTCGCGGCGGTCGGCCTCCTTGGCGATGGCAAGCCCCTTCTCCTCGGGGCTCTCCGCGCCCGCCGGCACGGCCCAAAGGCCGATCAGCAGAACCAGCAGGCAAGGGAGGCTATTTCGCGGGGTCGGTGGCCAGGTCCACAACATGGGCCTTCTCCTCGGGGGGTTTCTTTTGCGAAAGCACGATCAACAACGCCGGCAACAGGGTGAAATCCGCGACCAGCGCGGCGGTAATGGAGATCGCCGTCAGCAGGCCCAGACTCTGGTTGAGCTCGAAGGCGGAAAACGCCAGCACCCCGAAGCCGGCAACCAGAATGATGGACGTCACGACCAGCGCCGTTCCGACGGTTGAAAAGGCATAACGCACGGCATCCGCCGAATCAAATCCCCGCTCCCGGCGGGCGCGGAGGTATTTCGAAAGAAAATGCACGGTGTCATCGACGATGATGCCGAGGCTCGTCGCCACCACGACGGAGGCGGCCAACCCCATCTCGCCGACCATGATCGACCAGAGCCCGAAGGTGATCACCGCCGGAATCATGTTCGGCACCAGGCTAAGCAGGCCAAGCCGGATGTGGCGAAGCGCCAGGATCAACGAGAGCGAGATCAGCACGAAGGCAAGCGCAGTGCCCGTCAGCATGCTTTTGATGTTGCGCTCGGAAATGTAGGAGAACATGACGAACGGCCCGCTCCCCTCCACCTCGGCCGCCGTCGGCATGTAGGTCGCAAGCCAGGCTTCCGAATCCGATTTCAGCGTGCGCGCCTCCCGCGTCGAGATGTTCTTAAGCGTTGCGATCACGCGCACGGAGGACTTGTCGACGTTGATCTGGTTGTTGAGGTCAAGCCCGTAAGGCAGCGACATCTCGAACAGCAAAAGGTATTGCGCGGCAAGCTCGCGAACGTCGGGCAGCTTGTACCAGGCCGGGTCGTCGGCGTGCATGTTCTTGTTCAACCGGGTCATGACATCGGTCAGCGTCTGGACGTGCACGACGCTCGGCTGTTGCCGAAGCCAGTTCGCGAAGTCGTCGAGCTGCCGCAGATACTCCGGCTCGCTGATGCCGCCGCTTTCGCCGGCCGGCAGCGAATACTGGATCTGATAGATGCCGGAGAGGTTCTCCATGGCGAAATCGGTGTCGGCGCGGAATTGAATGGACGGGTCGAAGTAGTTGACGAACTGGTCGTTCAACTCGATCCGCGGGATCAGGACGCCCATCGTGATGACGAAGAGGCTGGCTCCCCACAGGAACGGGATGCGCTTGGCGATGACGAAATTGGCCAGCCTCTCCATGCGGTCGGCGCCGGTCTTCCGCCGCCGGATCAGCTGGGGCGGCAGGATGGACATGAGCGCCGGCAGGAAAAGGACGGAATAGACCCAGGCGGCGATGACGCCGAAGGCGGTGATGTTGCCGAGGTCGCGGAAGGGCGGCGCGTCCGAGAAGTTCAGGCTGAAGAAGCCGATGGCCGTCGTCAGGCTGGTGAGAAAAACTGGGTGGAAATTGATCCGCATGCTTTCGAGGATCGCTTCGCGCTTCGTCGCCCCCCGTGCCATCTGTTGGCCCATCGTCACCAGGATATGGACGCTGTCGGCGATCGCCATGGTCAGGATGATCGTCGGCGCCGAAACGGAGGGCGGCGTCAGCTCGATGCCGATCCAGCCGGCCACCCCCATGGCGGTCGCTGCGGAAAGGCCGATCACCAGCATCGTGGCGAAGGTGCCGCTGATCGAACGCAGCAGCAGGATCATGGCCAGGAACAGCACCACCGACATCAGCGGGATCAGCGTCTGCAGGTCGTTCTGGCTGGCCTCCGTGAAGGCGTTGTTGAGCGGCGCGATGCCGGTGATGGCGATCTTGAGGTCGGGATGCTCGGCCCGCACGCGCTCGGCCAGCGCCCGGCCGGCGGCCAACGCCTCCGGCCCCTCGCCCGCATGCTGCATCGGCAGTGTCAGGTTGATGTTGACGGCTGTCGTGCGCGCGTCCGGCGCGATCAGCCGGTTGATCAGCAGCGGCTCCGCAAGGGCCACGTCGCGGACACGCTCAAGGTCCTCGGGCGCAAGCGCGTCCGGGTCGCGCACCAGATCCTCGACGGTCAGGTCGTCGCCCTCGGCGTAGCTGTGCTGGAAATTGGCAAGCGAGTCGACGCGGGTCGCAAAGGGGATCTTCCAGCCTTCGTCGGTCAGCGTGCGCACGGCACGAAGCGTCTCTTTCGTGAACACGCTGCCTTCGGCCGGCTTGAGGACGAAGATGATGTTGTCGTCCTTCGTGTAGACGTTCTGCAGATCCTCGAACGCGGTGAGCTGGGGATTTTCTTTGCTGAAGAACACCCGGTAATCGGTCGAGAAGCCGAGGCGGCCAGCGCCGCTGGCGATGGCGAACGCAACCAGCAGCGTGAGTCCGATCACCGCCCAGCGGAAACGCAGCACCCATTCCGTGTAACCGGTGACGGTGATGCCGAATTTGGCGAACATGATGCCCCCGTTGGGTCGGATTTCGTTACCGCGTCGGCGGACCGGCAGGCCCTGGACAGGGCCCATCGATTCGGTGTAAACTAGACGGTGTAGTTTAGTCTGGTCGACTCCCCTGTCAAGGGTAAACTAGACGGTGTAGTCTTGACCGGTTTTCCGGCCCTTCTGGAGGAACCCATGGCGGCACCCCTGCCCTCTCCCGACCCCGACGACGCCCCCAGCCCCAAGCGGGAAGCGATCTTGCGGGCCGGCTGCCGGTTGTTCCTGGAATATGGCTACGGCGCCGTGACGATGGACGCGATCGCGCGCGACGCCAACGTCTCGAAGCGTACCGTCTACAGCTATTTCGCGAGCAAGGAATCGCTGTTCGCCGGCGTCATGACGGCGATGTGCGACTTGCTCGGTGACCGCGCCCTGCCCGCCGAAACCCCGGACGGCCCGCCCGAACAGGTTCTCCAGACGGTCGGGGAGAAATTCCTGAACCTGGTGACGTCGCCGAACGGGATCGCCCTTTTCCGCATCGTCGTGGGCGAAAGCGCGCGTTTCCCGGAACTCGGCGCGACGTTCTACGCGACGGGACCGAAACGGCTGGTCGACTCGATCGCCACCTATCTCAAGGAACAGGACCGCAAGGGCAGCCTTGCCGTGGCCGAGCCGGAGCGCGCCGCCATGCAGTTCCTGGATCTCGCGAAATCGAGCCTGCATCTGCGCCTGGTTCTCGGCATCGGCGAGGAACCGGACACGGCGGAGAAGCAGGCCGCCGTGCGCGAAGCGGTCGGTTGCTTCCTCCGAGTCTATGGCCGGGGCGCGTAAGCAAGAAGAAAAAGGAAAGCGGATGGCGAAGGCGATCTTTGCGGCGGGCTGCTTCTGGGGCATCGAGGCTACGTTCCGAAAAGTTGAGGGCGTGACGGCAACGGCGGTGGGCTACGCCGGCGGCACGACGGCGCGCCCGACCTACCGCGAGGTGTGCTCGGGCCAGACCGGCCACGCCGAGGCGGTCGAAGTGACCTTCGACCCGGCGAAGATTTCCTACGAAGCGCTCCTCGACCTGTTTTGGAAGATGCACGACCCGACCAGCCTCAACCGCCAGGGGCCGGACCGGGGAAGCCAATACCGTTCGGCGATTTTCTGCACCTCGCCCGAGCAGGAAGCGGCGGCGAAGGCCTCGAAAGCGAAACTCGAGGCCGATGGCCGGTATGACCGGCCGATCGTCACCGAGATCGTGTCCGCCCCGACTTTCTGGATGGCCGAGGACTACCACCAGCAATATTTCGAGAAGCAGGGCATCGCCCATTGTTGATGGCGCGAGCCGCCCGATTGAAGGCGCCATGCCGAAGATCCGCGTCAAACGCATCCATGAGCCCGCGGCAAAGACGGACGGGCATCGGCTGCTCGTCGACCGGCTGTGGCCGCGCGGCATCTCGAAGGACAAGGCGGCACTCGACGACTGGATGAAAGAGATCGCACCCAGCACGAAGCTGCGCCAGTGGTTCGGCCACGATCCGAAACGCTGGGACGGGTTCAGGCGGCGCTACGCCGCCGAGCTCGACCAGCAACCGGAGCGGGTCGCCGAGATCCGAAACCTTGCCGCGAAGCGGCGGGTGACGCTGCTTTATTCGGCGCGCGATGCCGACCACAACCAAGCGGTGGCACTGGCGGAGTATCTGGAAGGGAAGGGTTGAAGCGGAAGACCGGGCTCATCCCAGGCTTCACCCATTCGCGGCACGCTTGTTTTTTTCCCGCGCCTGCGCATCTTTTCGCTTCATCGCGTACATGGCCTGATCGGCAATGCGCAAGAGGTCATGACGGTTATCGGCCATCCGGGGATAAAGGGCCAGACCAACGCTTGCACCAATGGTGATGTCGCTGCCCTTGATGTGGTAGGCCCGGTCGCGGATCTCGCCGGTCAGGCGCGAGGCAATGCTTTGCGCCATTTTAGCACCGTCTCCCGGCAGGTTTTCCAGCAAGATGACGAATTCGTCGCCGCCGAGCCGCGCCAGCGTATCGCCCGGACGCAATATCTTCTTCGCCCGTTCGGCTACTTCCTTCAACAACGCATCGCCCACGCCATGGCCATGGGTATCGTTGACCAGTTTGAACCCGTTCAGGTCGAAAAAGATGACCGCACAGGCCGTCAGGCTGTCGGTGTGATCGAGGATGTGATCGAGACGGTCGTTGAACAGCCGCCGGTTGCCCAGCCCTGTCAGTTCATCGTGGTTGGCCCGCCGCAGAATTTCCACTTCTTCCGCCTTCCGGCTAAGCCCGTTGTTGATCGCGGCGGCAAGCGTGTCTCCGGTCAGGCTGGATTTTACGACGTAGTCCTGCGCGCCGTTGCGGAAGGCTTCGGCGGCGATTTTTTCATTTCCCTCGCCCGTGATCATGAGCATCGCGATGTCCGGATAGCGAAGCGCGATTTCCCGCATGACCGTGACGCCGTCCTCTCCGGGAATCGAAAAATCGAGGATGACGCAATCAACGTTCCCGGCCCGTAATTTTACCAGTCAGCTTTTGCCGTCTTCCGCCTCGATGATCGTCGCGGCAGGCGTGAACGAGTCACGCAGCAACCGCGAAACGACCTCGCGGTCGTCCGGGTTGTCGTCGATCAGCAGTACCGTCGGCGATTCGGTCACGCATTTTCCCCGGGCAGAAGCGCCAGACCAAGCCAGTAATCCTTCAGCTGCTGGACGGCCGTGAACAGGCTATCCAGTTCGACCGGCTTCTGTACGTAGGTGTTGGCACCAGCTTCGTAGCATTTCTCGACGTCGCGCCGGTCGCCGGAGGAGGTCAGCACGACGATCGGGATCGTGGACAGCTTGGGCACGGCCTTGATTCGCGAGAGCGCATGGAGCCCGCCGCCGCCGGGAAGATTCAGATCCAGCAGAATGATGATGGGCTGGAGAAATTGCCTGCTGTCGGCATAAGGCCCCTCATTGAGAAGGTAGCGAACCGCATCCTCGCCGTTTTCAAACCGGATCACCGGATTGGCAAGACGGCCGTCTTTTTTCAGTGCCCGCTCGGTCGCTTCATAATCGTCGTCACTATCCTCGACGATCATGATTGGGTGCAGATTAGCTATGTGCATTTTCGCTTCCTTTAAGACTGAAATAAAACGTGGTCCCTTCGCCTGGTTTCGAAACGATCCATATCCGCCCGCCATGCCGTTCGACGATCTTCTTGACGAAGCTCAACCCGGCACCGGTACCGGCGCCAAAGGTCTTTTCGCTGTTCAACCGTTTGAAGATCGTAAAGACGGTGTCATGAAACTCGGCGGCGATGCCGATGCCGTTGTCGCGCACGTAGAAAACATCCGCCTGACCGCCATCGGGAGCCGGCTGGCCGGTAAGAAAACCGATCTCGATTCGCTTGTCCGCGCTGTCGTTGTATTTGACGCCATTGACGATCAGGTTCTGGAACACGCTTGAAAGGCGCGCCCGGTCCCCTTTCACCGTCGGCAGCGGCTCGACGATCTGGACCGTAGCCTTCTTTTCCTGCAGGAACTCGGACAGGGATTCGATAATGGTCTGGACGATCTCCTTCGTGTCGATCTCCTCAAACTGGTAGGCGGTACGCCCCAGGCGCGACCATTCGAGCAGGTCGGTCGTAAGCTTGTCGGCTTTTTGGCAAAGCTGGCGTATCCGGTCGGCCCGCTTCTTTCCGCCTTCCCCGAGCAAATCCTCGTAGTCCTCCTGCAGAAACCGGACGTGATTGGAAATGCCCCGCAACGGTTCCTTCAGGTCATGGGAGGCAATGTAGGCAAAATCGTCGAGGTCGCGGTTGCTGCGCTCAAGCTCGCCCACATATCCGTCGATCTTCTTCTCCATTTCGATCCGGGCGCTGATGTCCCTGACAATGCCATTGAAAAATCGCTCACTGCCGACGCGGATGTCGCTGACGCGCAGTTCGGCGGGAAAGGTCGAGCCGTCCCTGCGCAACCCATCGACAATCCTGACCTCGTCCCTGACGTCGCGTTCTCCCGTTTCGCGATATTTCGCCAGATAGCCGTTATGTTGCCGGCCATGGGATTCCGGAATGAGCACGGAAACGTTTTTTTCGAGGATATCGGCCGTGGCATGGCCGAAAAGCTTCTCCGCGCTTTTGTTGAACTGGAGCACGGTGCCGTTTATGTCGGTCGTGATCAGCGCGTCCACGGCCTCGTCCCGCATCGCCTCCAACCGTTCGAAAGCTTCGCGTTTGGCCTTGTTGGAGACTTCAAGCCGCTGGATCATGTTTTCGAACGCGACCGAAAGCTCGCCGATTTCGTCGGCACGGTTTGAGGGAAGATTCAGGGTCGTTCGCCCGCCACCGAATGCGCGAATTTCATCAACGATCTGGCGAAGCGGTTGCGAAATCGCCCGGGCAGAGACCAGGGCCAACAGCAAGGCGAAGACCACGAGCAACGCGCCAGCCATCGCAAACGACTGGCGCGTATCCCAAGCCTCAGCAAGCAGCTTTACCTCCGGAACAACCAGGGCAATCTTGAGAAACCTGGCGCCGCCGCTGCCGGTGAGCGCAATCTTCGTCACGTGGATGGCAACTTTTTCGTTGTCAAGCTTGTGGAACACCGTCGTGTCGAAAGTCGTCGCCGTGTGCAGCGTCCGGATCGTGGCGGGCGGGGAGGCCCCTTCCGCCAAGCCCCGAAATTGCAGGGCGGACACCTTCCCGTCACTGGATTTCGAGATGTAGTCGCCGGTATCGTTCAGCAGGTAGGTGTCGCCGTCGGGATGAATTTCGTTAAGGATTCCCCTCAGAAACTTTTCATAATGCGCGTTGATCACGAGCAAGCCGAAGAGCTGGCCATTGGGTGCGAAGGCGGGCACGACGATCCGGACGACAGGAAGGTTGTGGTCGATCCGGCCGTAATCGCGATTGAGCGTAATCGGAGAAAAATAGACTTCGTTTACGTTTAGCCGGACCCCTTCGGTGAAATAGGACTCCTCGCCCTTCCGTTGCAGTCCCTGGAGGGGAGTCACATAGGTTTGTTCCCCCCGCCGATCGACACGAACCAGTTCTCTTCCGCCATCGGCGATCCCGATGTAGCGCATCTGAACGAATTCGGGATGGTAGGCCATGACGGACGTGAAAATCGTCGCGAGACGCCGGCGCCAGTCTTCGGTCGTGGAGCCGTCCCTCGGATCGACATCGCCGTTCGGCATCGAACGGGCCAGTCCCTTGAATGGCGGCGTTTGCGATACGATCAGCGCATCGCTTCGAAGCAGGTCGTAAGCGGCCTTGATCTGCGGAACGACCAGGCGGGCCTGGCCTTCCAGGGTGGCGACCTCCCGGTCCAGGGAAATATCGACGACGCGCATGTAGCCAACGCCGCCGATGGCGAGCGAGGCAAACAGCGCGATGCCGACGGCCAGGGCGACGAATTTTCCACGGATCGAGAACGATAGATTCCCAAAGCGCAATAAAGTGGCAGGAGCGATCGACAAAACGGCCATGGACTATCCGCGCCGCCATGGACGTAGAGAGGCCCTGGACGCGGTTCCTTTTGAGGCGAGGTGCCGGTCCAGTCTCTGCGGCTTGCTTTAAGAATCCGTAAAATGACCCGAAAGGCCGGTGAACGGGCGCTACGGCCCCTTTGCGGCCGGGCATGGCCCTGCATACCCGGAGATATCGGGGCCAGGAAGGGCCGCGGAACGGGCCGGAAAAGCGATGATTCGAGGAAGCAGAAGAAGAAGTAGAAGAAGTGGTGCCCAGGGGCGGATTTGAACCACCGACACGCGGATTTTCAGTCCGCTGCTCTACCAACTGAGCTACCTGGGCATGCTTGGTTTCCGGCGGCCTTCATAGGGAAAAAGGCGGGGCCTGTCCAGCCGCCGCCTTAATCCCTTTCCTCTTCCTCCCGTTCCGGGCCCTCGATCACTTCGGGCTGTTCCTCGGTCGGAATCCGGTATTCCCCGCCGAGCCATTTGCCGAGATCCCTGTCGGCGCAGGCCTTCGAGCAGAAGGGACGGGCCGCCTTCGTAACCGGCTTGCCGCAGACCGGGCAGGCCGCCTTCGTCTTAGCCGTTGCCATAACCCAAGCCCTCGAGCAGCGCCGCGGCCTCATGGACGGAAAGGCCGACGACGTTCGTATAGGAACCCTGCAGGGAGCGCGCGAAACGCCCGGCCATGCCCTGGATGGCGTAGCCGCCGGCCTTGCCCTCCCATTCCTGGCTTTCAAGATAGGCCGCGACCTCCGGGTCGCTCAACCGTTTGAAGGCGACCCGCGTCACGACCAGGCGGGAGCCAAGGCGCCCATCGGGCGCCACCGCGCAGATGCCGCCGTAAACCCGGTGGTTGCGCCCGGAAAGCAGCCGCAGGCAGGTCTCCGCCTGTTCCCGGCTTTCGGCCTTCGGCAGCGCGCGCCGGCCCAGCGCCACGACGGTATCCGCCGCCAGTACGAAGGCGTCCGCGTTGCGCGCGGCGACGGCGCGCGCCTTCGCTTCCGCCAGGCGTCTGGCAAGGGCGGGTGGCGTTTCACGCGGGAGGGGGGTTTCGTCGATTTCGGCCGGGTCGACCCGGTCGGGGGGAAGTTGCGCCGCCTTCAGCAGCTCAAGCCGCCTTGGCGAGGCGGAGGCAAGCACGAGCGGGGGCAAGGCCGGCATGCGGGCAGGCTATTTGAAACGGAAGGTGATTCGCCCTTTCGTGAGATCGTATGGCGTCATCTCGACGGTGACCTTGTCGCCGGCCAGCACGCGGATGCGGTGCTTGCGCATCTTGCCGGCCGTGTGGGCCAGCACTTCGTGGCCGTTCTCCAGCTTCACGCGAAACATCGCGTTGGGCAACAATTCCATCACCGTGCCGGTGAATTCGAGGGGTTCCTCTTTCGCCATACCGCTCCTTACCGATCCGTCCGGGGCCCCCGATGAATCTGCCGCAAGCGTTCACAAGTCAAGGAATTTCTTGGATTTTCCGCCAGCCTCATACCGCCGGCCCCACCATCGCGTCGAAGCGCAGCTTGATGCGCGCCAGCAGTTCGTCCCGCACCTCGCGGTAGACCTTGAGCCGCGTCTCCCGGTTGCCGTGCACGAAGGAAGGGTCCAGCGTCTTCCAGAATTCGACGTCGGCCGCCATCGTGCGGGTCATCTCGACCGCCTTGTGCTGGGCCTCCGGCGAAAGCGAGACGATAAGATCGTAGGACGTGTCCTCGAGGTCGGCGAAGCTTTTCGAGCGGTGGCGGCTGATGTCGATGCCGATCTCGTCCATCACGGCGACCGCGAAGGCATCGATCTCGCCGGCCCGCACGCCGACCGAATCGACGTAGACGCGACTTCCCAAGAGATGCTTCAAGATTCCTTCCGCCATCGGCGAACGGATGGCGTTGTTCGTACAGGCAAACAGCACACTGCCGGGAAGGTCGCCCATCTAGTTGCGAAGGTGCAGGACGCAGATCAGCGTGAACAGGCGCCGCGCCGTGTTTTCGTCGATGGTGACCTGGTTGGCCAGGCGTTCGCGCAGCAATTCGGCCCCTTCGTCGTGAAGCCCGCGCCGGCCCATGTCGATCGATTCGATCTGGGTGGCGCTGGCCGACTTCTTGATCGCGGCGTAGTAGCTGTCGCAGACGGTGAAGTAGTCGCGGATGAGCTTGCGGAAAGGCGACAGCGAAAGGGTGATGCAGCTAAGGTCATCCCCTTCCGTCGAGCGAACGTCGAAGCGCAACCTGCCATCTACGATCGAGATGTAAAGGTTGTAGGGCCCGGCGGGCAGGCCGACGGGCGCGAAATGGTTCGTCTCGAGGAGGTCGAAGATGGCGACGTTGCGCTCGTGCTCGATCTCCGGCGACCAGCGGACGATGGAGCGCTCGTCGAGCGTAACGTCAGCGATGTGTTGCGTATCGGCGGACACGGGCCTGCCCCTCACGCGTCTTTCGACGAGGCGCGGCGAAGCGCCAGGGAAAGCGCGTGGGCGTCGAGCCCCTCGGCCCGGGCGAGCGTCTCGGCCGCCGGCCCCAGCCGGTTCAGCCCTTCCGCGCCGGCGTTGACGAAGGTGCTGCGCTTCATGAAGTCGAGCACGCCGAGGCCCGAGGAGAAGCGCGCGCTGCGCGCCGTCGGCAGCACGTGGTTGGGGCCCGCCATGTAATCGCCGAAGGCCTCCGGCGTGAAGCGGCCAAGAAAGATGGCGCCGGCGTTCTGCACGCGGCTTGCGATCGCTTCCGGGTTTTCGATCGCAAGTTCGAGATGTTCGGGCGCCAGCGCGTCGATCAACGGCACCGCGTCGGTGAGGCTTGCCACCGTGACGATGGCACCGTTCGCCTCCCAGCTGGCCTTCGCGATCCCGGCCCGGGGAAGCGTCTGCAGCGTCGCCTCGACCGCGGCGGCGGCCTTTTCGGCGAAGGCGTCGTCGTCGGTGATCAGGATCGACCGCGCGGCCGTGTCGTGCTCGGCCTGGGCCAGCAGGTCGGCGGCGATCCAGGCGGGATCGTTGCGGCCGTCGGCGAGGATGAGGATTTCGGAAGGGCCGGCCACCATGTCGATGCCGACCTCGCCGAAGACCTGGCGCTTGGCGGACGCCACATAGGCGTTGCCGGGGCCGACGATCTTGTCGACGGCGGGGACGGTTTCGGTGCCATAGGCCAGCGCGGCGATGGCCTGGGCGCCGCCGAGGCGATACACCTCGGTGACGCCGGCGATGGCGGCGGCGGCGAGCAACAGCGGGTTCAGAATGCCGTCCGGGGCCGGCACCGTCATCACGATGCGCTCGACGCCGGCAACGCGGGCGGGAATCGCGTTCATCAGGACGGAACTCGGATAGACGGCGGTGCCGCCGGGCACGTAGACGCCGGCGGTACGCACCGGGCGGTAGCGCAGACCCATCCGGATACCGGCTTCGTCCCGGATCTCGAAATCCTCCGGCAACTGGCGGCGGTGGAAGGCCTCGATGCGGCTGGCGGCAAGCTCGAGTGCCTCCAGCACTTCTGCATCGACGGCACCGCGCGCCGTGACGAATTCGGCTTCGTCGACGCGGAAGTCCTTCGGCGTCAGATCGAGGCGGTCGAAGCGCTGCGTGTAGTCGACCAGCGCGGCATCGCCGCGCGCCCGCACGTCGGCCAGGATGTCGGCGACGGCGGCATCGACGTTCGCTTCCGTTTCGCGGGTCGCTTCCAGCAGG
This sequence comes from Alphaproteobacteria bacterium, assembly GCA_021296325.1. Taxonomy (GTDB): domain Bacteria; phylum Pseudomonadota; class Alphaproteobacteria. Next base: position 94,876 of record JAGWAR010000004.1, on the reverse strand, counting down.
GCCCGGAAGGCCGCCTCGAAACCGGAAGCGCGCGCGTCAAGCAACCGTGGCATCGACCGTCTCCCGGAACCGGTCCATCCACGCCGTGATCTCGCGGCTGCGCGTCTTGAGCGCCGTCCGGTTCACGGCGAGGCGCGAGGTGATGTCGGCGATCTTCTCGACCTCGACGAGGCCGTTTTCGCGAAGCGTTCTTCCCGTCGCAACGAGATCGACGATGCGTTCGCACAGTCCCATCGAAGGCGCCAGTTCCATCGCGCCGTTGAGCTTGATGCATTCCGCCTGCACGCCGCGGGCGGCGAAGTGGCGGCGGGTAAGGGATGGATATTTCGTGGCGACTCGCACGTTCGACCAGCGGGCGGGGTTGTCCTGCGTGCCCAGCGCCTCCGGTTCGGCGACGACGAGCCGGCAGTGCCCGATGCCGAGATCGAGCGGCGAATAAATCTCGGAATAGTCGAATTCCATCAGCACGTCGTTGCCGACGATGCCGATCTGGGCGGCGCCGAAGGCGACGAAGGTGGCGGTGTCGAAGGAACGGACCTGGATGAGGTCGAGGACGGGGTCGGAGGTCGTGAAGCGGAGCTGGCGGGTATCCGGGTCCCGGAAGGCGGCCTCCGGCTCCACGCCTAGGCGCGCGAGCAGAGGCACCGCCTCCTCGCGGATGCGGCCCTTCGGCAAGGCCAGGACGATTTTCTTCTCTTTCGCCAAGGTGTTCGCTCCTTTTCCAAGGCGCAGCTATAGCACAAGGGCCCGTCCGGGGCCTACGACCCCGGCGGCGGCCGTGAAAACCCCGGTTTTAGTGCTTGAGGCGCTCGATCTCGGCGCCGCAGGCGGCGAGCTTCTCCTCGAGGCGCTCGTAGCCCCGGTCCAGGTGGTAGACCCGGTGGACGACGGTCTCGCCATCGGCGACGAGGCCAGCCAGCACCAGCGAGACGGAGGCCCGAAGGTCCGTCGCCATCACCTCGGCCCCGACCAGGCCGGTGACGCCGCGCACCATGGCGGAAGCGCCGTGAACGGCGATGTCGGCGCCCATGCGGTTCATCTCCGGCACGTGCATGAAGCGGTTCTCGAAGATCGTCTCGGTGATCATCGAGGCGGTCGTCGCCGTCGACATGAGGGCCATCATCTGGGCCTGCATGTCGGTCGGAAAGCCGGGAAAGGGCTCCGTCATCACGTTGACACCGGTGAGGTCGGCGTTGCGCCGGTGGACGCGCAGCCCGCCGGGCACCTCTTCCAACGTGACGCCGGCCTCGGTGAGAATCTCGGCCAGGGCGCCGATCTGGCCCAGCCGGGCGCCTTCCAAAACGATGTCGCCGCCGGTGATCGCCGCCGCCATGGCGTAGGTGCCGGTTTCGATGCGGTCCGGGATCACGGCGTGGGTGCCGCCATGCAGGCGGTCGACGCCCTGGACGCGGATCGTGTCCGTGCCCGCCCCTTCGATCTTCGCCCCCATCGTGGCGAGGCAGGCGGCGAGATCGACGACCTCGGGCTCGCGGGCGGCGTTGGCGAGTTCCGTTTCGCCCCTGGCCAGCACCGCCGCCATCAGGAGGTTCTCCGTCGCCCCCACCGAGACGAAGGGAAAGACGAAGCGCGCGCCATGGAGACCCTTTTTCGCGCTGGCGTGGATGTAGCCTTCGCGAAGCTCGATCTCGGCGCCAAGCTGCTGCAGCCCCTTCAGGTGCAGATCGACCGGGCGCGTGCCGATGGCGCAGCCGCCGGGCAGCGAAACCTCGGCCTGGCCGGCGCGCGCCAAGAGCGCCCCCAGCACGAGGACGGAGGCGCGCATCCGGCGGACGAGCTCGTAGGGCGCCGTCGTCGAGGTGATTTCCTTCGCCTGGAGCCCCAGCACGCGGCCGACATGGCCTTCGTTCGTCTCCTCGCCGACCATGTGGATGGCGACCCCGTGGCCGGAAAGCAGGTTGGCGAGCGTCGAGATGTCGGCGAGGTGCGGCAGGTTGGAAAGGGCGAGCTGCTCGTCCGTCAGCAGCGAGGCCGCCATCAGGGGCAGCGCCGCGTTCTTGGCGCCGCCGATGGGAATCCGGCCTTCGAGCCGGTTGCCGCCCTGGATTCGAATGCGATCCATGCCTTCAACCTTCGCGTTGACGTTGGAAACGGAATGCAGCCGCAAGGAGAAATAGGCCGAACGCGCCCCCGAGGCAAGGGAGCCGCCTTACAGCTTGGGCAGGGTCACGTCCTTCTGGCCCATGTATTTGCCGCCCCGGTCCTTGTAGGAGACCTCGCAGGGCCCCTCGCCCTTCAGGAACAGGAACTGGCAGGCCCCCTCGTTCGCATAAACCCGCGCCGGCAGCGGCGTCGTGTTCGAGAATTCGAGCGTCACATGGCCTTCCCATTCCGGCTCCAGCGGGGTGACGTTGACGATGATGCCGCAGCGCGCATAGGTGGACTTGCCGAGGCAGATCACCAGCACGTCGCGGGGAATGCGGAAATATTCGACCGTGCGCGCCAGCACGAAACTGTTCGGCGGAATGATGCAGACGGGGCCCTGGCGGTTCACGAAGCTTTGCGGCGAAAAGGACTTCGGATCGACGACGGCTGAATCGACGTCCGTGAAGATCTTGAAGTCGTCGGCGACGCGCGCGTCGTAGCCGTAGGAAGAAAGGCCGAAGGAGATGACGCCCTCGCGCTTCTGGGATTCGACGAAGGGCTCGATCATGGCCTGGGTCTGGGCCATTTCGCGAATCCAGCTGTCCGGCATGATCCCCATCAGCCGTTCTCCTGGCCGCGGCGCACCCGGCTTTGCGCTTTGCGCTTGCGCAGGTTCGCACGCAGCGCCGCGGCGCGGCGCGCCTGGCGGTCTTTTTGCACCGGCGAAAGGCGCTTGGTTTTCGGCTCTCCCGGACGGGCGTTGCTTGGCGTCATGTTGCACTCCCCTTGCCTGCGACGCCGCAGGATGCGGTGCGAATCCCGAGGCGTCAAGGCAAGGCTCTCGCGCCCTTAACCCTTTCCGGCGCGCCCCCGAAAAGGGGCAGATTCCGTTTGGAAAGGGGATGCGTTCCTGTGTAAAATCGCGGCAACGTGAATAACCCATTCTAATCAGGAATAATTTTCACGTCGCAAGGGGGTAACGGGGGAGGCTTCGGCGTTGTTTTTCGCCAAAAATTTCCCATCTGTCAGGTAGAGACACGCCTCCGGAACAAACCGGTTTTCCGGGGTGGTTCGCCCTAGACGCCCCGGACATACCAAGGAGTTAGGAAGATGGCCGAACTGGAACGGACGGAATGGTACGATCTCGCGCGGACGACGTCCTGGACGCCGAAATACGTCAAGGAGGAGGAATTTTTTCCGCCGGAGATGAGCGACCCTTACGGCATGCCCCAGGAAGTCTGGGACACCTATGACGAACCCTACAAGACAACCTATCGGGACTATGTCCGCGTCCAGCGGGACAAGGACATCGGCGTCTATTCGGTGCGCGCCGCCCTTGGCCGGTCGCACTTCGTCGAGAAGGCGCCCCGGGGCTGGCTTTCCATTCTCAAATCCCATTACGGGATCATCGCTTCCGTCGAGTTCACCGCCGCCATCTACAACTGCCGCAATGCGCGCTTCGGCCGCGCCGGCGGCATGCGGAACACCGGCACTTTCGGCATTCTCGACGAAATCCGTCACGGCCAGCTCGAATTCATCTTCCCGCATGAATATCTGAAGAACGACCGCCAGTGGGACTGGGCGGTGAAGACCTATCACACGGACAACTGGACGGCGATTGCGGGGCGTCACTTCATCGAGGACGTCATGGTTACCCGCGACGCCGTCTCCTCGACGCTGATGAACGGGTTCTGCCTGGAGACCGGCTATACGAACGTGCAGTTCATCAGCATGGCCGCCGACGCCGCGAAGATGGGCGACTACACGTTTTCGAACGTCGTCACCAGCATCCAGACGGACGAGGCCCGTCACGCCCAGATCGGCGCACCGAACGTCCGCTTCCTGGTCGAGACCGGCCACAAGGACGAGGCCCAATACGTCCTCGACAATGCGTTCTGGCGTTCGTGGAAGCTGTTCCTGACGCTGACCGGGCCGGCGATCGATTACTTCACGCCGCTTGAGAAGCGCGAGAAGTCCTTCAAGGAATTCATGGAGGAGTGGATCATCGCCCAGTACCGGCGCCAGATCGACGACATGGGGATCGACGAGCCCTGGTATTGGGACATCTTCCTGGATGAGCTGAACTATGCCCATCACGGCTTGCACATGGGCCTTTGGCGCTATCGCCCGACGCTGTTCTGGGACCCGAAGGCGGGCGTGACGCCGCCGGAGCGCGAGTGGCTGGAGGAGAAATACCCCGGCTGGAACGACACCTTCGGCAAGTCGTGGGACGTCGTCATCGAGAACCTGAAGAACGGCGAAGTCGAGAAGACGCTGCCGCTGACGCTGCCGATGCTCTGCAACATCTGCCAGCTGCCGTTCGTCGCGCCGCCCAACCGGAAAACGAAGGACTTCAAGCTGCACGACCACACCCTTGAGCATAATGGGCGGCTTTACCACTTCTGCTCGAAGCCCTGTAAGTGGATCTTCGAGACGGAAACGGACCGTTACCAGGAGCACAAGACGCTCATCGACCGTTTCCTCGCCGGCGAGATTCAGCCGATGACGATACCGGGCGTGCTTGCCTATATGGGGGTTGCGCCGGGCGAGATGGGCGACGACGCGGACAAATACACCTGGGTCGACGCCTACCGCGACGTAAAGGCGGCCCAATAAACAAAACGACAGAGACCGGACGGGCAACCCGTCCGGTCTCCGATCGTTTAAGTAAAGAACATCGAGGGGGGAATTCCAATCATGGCGCTGTTTCCACTTGTTTCGAGCTTCGAGGGCGAGGTGTTGATCTATTTGCTCGCCGTCGACACGGAAAACACGATGGACGAGGTGGCCGCGGCGGCGGCGGAACAATCCGCCGGTAAGTGGGTGCCTGCCAAGGAGGGGCCGCTTCGCGTGCGCGTGCAGGGCAAGGACACGCCGCTGGACCGCGACGTAAAGGTAAAGGATTCGGGGCTCGCGCCCATGACTCCCGTCCAGATCTATTACGAAGACTAGACCTCAATAAAGAAACGAAGGAAGAAACGGCCCATGGCTTTTACGAAAGTGTGCTCGCTCGACGATTTGTGGGAGGGCGACATGGAGATGCGTCCCGTCGGCAAGGTGCCGGTGCTGTTGGTCTATCCGGAAGGCGGTGAAATTCACGCCTTTCAGGGTATCTGCCCGCACCAGCAGGTGCCGCTTTGGGATGGGAAATTCGAAGGCACCACCCTGACCTGCAAGGCGCACGAATGGACCTTCGACGGCAACACCGGCGAGGGCATCAACCCCGGCGGCTGCACGCTTGCCGAATATAAAGTGAAGATCGAGGGCGAGGACGTCTATGTGGACGTCGAAGGGGTCACGCCCACCTTCGCCGCGGCAACCGGCGAAGCCATCACGACGGATAAATAGGAGGAAGCAGGATGGCAGGGACCAACAAGGTCGGCCCGGTTTTGATGACGGGGGAAATCGCCGACGCCGCAATCGTGGCGTTGGACGAGGACAACCCCGGCAAGGAATTCGATATCGAGGACCACGAGGCCTATATCCGCATCCAGACGGACGACGATTGCATCATCCGCCGCGCGACGATGGAAAAAATTCTGGGACGCCCCTTCGTCATGCAGGAGCTGGAGGTGGTGTTGAGCACCTTCGCCGGCCGGATCGACCTTTCGTCCGAGCACGCCCGGTTCTATTTCGAGAAGAAAAGATAAGGCCGCTTGCACATGCGGCTACGGAGGAAGCAGCGATGAGCGATGAAGCGCCGGAAGTATTGAAACCGCTAAAAACCTTCAGCCATCTGGCGAAGGAACGGCGGCGGCCAAGCGAATACGAAATCACCACGACGAAGGCCTACTGGCTGATGGATTCGCTGGCGCCGGGGGACGATTTCCCCGGCGAGCGGCAAACGAAGGAGCCTTTCGAGATTTCGTCGGAGATTCCGATGGCGAAGTGGTACCACAAGTACCGCGACGAATCGCCGCTGCAGTACAAGAACTGGGAAGCCTACCGCGACCCCGACGAAACCATCTACCGCACCTATTGCCGGATGCAGGACGGCCAGGAAACCTATGTGGACGGCATCCTGGACGAGTTCAGCGAGACCGAGCACGACGTGGACCTGGACCCGAAATGGGTGAAGGTGCTGGCCAGCCTTTATACGCCGGGGCGCTATCCGCTTTGCGCCCTGCAGATGGGCTCGGCCTACATCGCCCAGATGGCCGGTTCCAGCACGATTGCCAACAGCGCCATGTTCCAGACGGCCGACGAGTTCCGCTGGGTTTCGCGGGTGGCCTACCGCACGGCCGAGCTTGCCAAGACCCACAAGGACGCGGGTTTCGGCCAAGACGAGCGCAAGCATTGGGAAGGGGATGCCCCCTGGCAGGGGTTCCGCGAGCTGTTCGAAAAGGCGCTGGTCGCCTATGACATGGGCGAGAGCTTCACGGCGATCAACCTGGTTGCGAAGCCGGCCTTCGACGAGGCCTTCTTCCGCCAGTTCGGCGCCTCGGCGCGGCGCAACAACGACATGCTGGTCCACTTCCTGGCCGACGCTGCGCTCAGGGATTCGGAGCGCAGCCGGCGGTGGTCGACGAGCTTCGTCGAGCTTGCCCTCAACAACCCGGCGAACCAGAAGGTTTTTCAGGGCTGGATCGACAAATGGGTGCCCCTGGCCGACAAGGCGATCGACGCCTTCTGCGGGGCGCTTCCCGACCTGCCGGACGGCGCCAAGGATGCCAAGAAGGCGGCGAAGGCGTTTCGCGCAAGCCTCGGATTTTCCGGCTAACGGCCGAAAGTTTCAGGGACGACGAAAAAGGCTCCCGCGGGATGTGCGGGAGCCTTTTTTTATTAACCCGCGTGTGGCATCTTCGCCCCCTCGCCGCCGTAGCTCAGTGGTAGAGCGCACCCTTGGTAAGGGTGAGGTCGCGTGTTCGATCCACGCCGGCGGCACCATCCATTTCGCCGCAAGCCCGCCAGCCGGAACGGCTAGATGCGAAGCCATCTTCGCAATCGATGCTGACGGTTCGCGCGCGCGTTCAATCCACGCCGGCAGCACCACGAATAAACAGCTGCAAGGAATGCGGAGCGCAGTAGCCGGCTTTACGCGTCTTCGGTCTGAAGAGGGATAAAAAGTCTAGAGATAGGCGGGCGGGATGGTCACGCCTTCGTCGGGCCGCGTCTTCGTCTTCGGGTCCGTCTTTGGCGCGTCCTCGCGCAGGAGGCCCAGCAGCCATTTGAAGAAGCCGCCGCCTTCGTTCACGAAATGGGAAATGAGAGCTGTCATGAGCCTAACCCTAGCGGGGCCGTTTGACAGCCCCGTGACGGTTCCATGACGGCTTCGTGACGGCCAGATGGCCGGAACGGGCGGGATGGCCTAGCCGGCGAGCTTGGCGAAGTTGCCCCAGCGCTCGCGCCCGCCGTGATTTTCCAGATGGTTGATCAGCGCCACGACGACCTTGCGGTCGAAGCGGCTGCCCTCGCCTTCCCGTAAATTCTCGATCGCCTGATCGAAGCCGATGCCCTCGCGGTAGGCCCGTGGCGAGGCCATGGCGACGAAGGCGTTGGCCACCGCGACAACGCGGGCGGTGATCAGGATGGCCTCGCCGGCCAGGCCTTCCGGTTCGCCGCTGCCGTCCCAGTGTTCCTGCAACTGGCGCAGCGTCGCCGTCACCGGGCCGGCGAAGGCGATGCCTTCGAGGAGGTCGGCGCTGGCCTGAAGGCTTTTCTGGACCTTGCGCTTCTCCTCTTCCTCGAGCGGGCCCTGGCGGGTGAGCAGTTCCTCGGGCACCAGGATCTTGCCGAGATTCATCAGCTTGCCCGCCGTCTCGGCCGTCTCGATGGAGATGTCGTCGAGCCCCATCTCGCCGGCGATGGCGCGGGCCACCTCGGCGACGCGCCCGGAATGGTTGGCGGCGAAGGGGTCGCGCCGGTCGACCAGCGCAACCAGGGTGGCGACGAGCTGGCCGAGCGTCGCCTCGTGGCGTTCCTGGGCCAGGATCGTCGCCGTCATGTCCTTTTCGACGACGAGCACGCTTCGCCCCATGTCCTCGGTCGCCGGCATCGGGACGTGGACGGATTCGAAGATGCGCGGCCCTTCGCCCGCCGCCCCCTCGATCCGGTGCAGCGCGCGTTCCGCCGTTCCCGTCTTGAGGGCGTGGCGGTTGAGCCCCTCGATCTTGCGGGCGGTGGCGGGGCCAAGCACGCTGGCCAGCGTCTTGCCCCCCATGTCCTTCGGCGCAATGCCCGCCGCCGTGGCCGCCGCCTGATTGGCGAAGCGGTAACGGTTGTCCTCGTCCACCAGGTAAAGGGCGTCGGACTGGTTGTCCGTCACCAGATGGAGGAAGTCCTTCTGGCGTTCGAAGCGGTCGGCGAGTTCCCGGTATTTCCGGGCGGCGGCCCCGGCCCGGCGCGAGGCGCCGTGGCGCCACACCGCGACGAAGGCGACGAGCACAAGAACGAGGCCAAGGAAAAAGCCGGTGATGAGGCGTTTCGAGCGCGCGTCGCTGTCGGCCATCGCCGCGTCCCGGTCGATCTTGGTGACCAGCGTCCAGGGCACGCCGGTAAAAGCGCGCCCCGTGGCCAGCACTTCCCGGTCGCGGTAGTCCCGCAGCAGCGCGAAGCCGCCGGGTGCGGCGGCGAGAACGGCGGCGGCCAGATCGGGCGTGTCCCGGGCCAGGCGCTTCTTCATGGCGGTGGTGCCGTCGCGAAGCGCGGAAAGGTATTCAACCGCGGCCCCCTGCTCGCGCACGAGCAGCGTCTCGAGGCTTGGCTCGGCCAGACCCGGTTGTTCGAGGAGGCGCTGGAAGGCCGCGCCCGTTTCGCGGAGGCCCAGGATGCGGCCGACCTCGGCGCTTGGGCCGGGATCGCCCTGCACGGCGAAGACCGGCAGCACGAAGCCGAGCGCCGGCTGGCCTGCCGCGTTCAGGTGCAGATCGAGGACCCCGCGCCCGCCCGCCGGCACGCGCGCGAGGGCGGCGGCCAGCGCGCCTTCGAGGGGCGGCATGCCGGGCGTGGCGACGAGGACGTTGCCGTTGCGGTCGAGCAGCGCCAGGCCGGCGACGCCGACGCGCCGGACGTTCGCCGCCACCTCGGGACCCAGCGGCCGGGCCGTGAACCCCGTGCGCCCGGCGGTGGCGAGCAGGAGGTTGTAGAGGTAGCCGCGGCTTGCCTCGAGGGCGCGACTCTGTTCGGGGTCGCTGCCGGCACGGGAAAGTTCGGTGAGGTAAAGCTGCAGGGAGGCGTTGTCGGCCAGCTCGCGCAGATGGTCGTAATTGGCGTCGAGCCACGCATTGACGGCGGTAAAACGGCCGTCGGCGACCAGGTGCAGGCGATCCTGCCAGACCCGCAGGTCGCGTTCATAGGCCGTTTCCGCAAAACGCAGGATGCCGAAGGTGCCGGCAAGGCCGGCCAGCAGCAGCGCGAGCCAGATGCCTGCCACGCGCAGATCGAGGCGCAAAGAGCCGAGCCAGTTGCGTTTTGCCATGCGGTTGCCTGCCTTCTGTACGCCCCGAAAGGCGCGCCTTCGAAGGCCGACGTTAACCATGACCCCTTAGGAAATCCTTAAAGACGGGCGCGTAGACTTCAGCCGATCCAGGAAGGATGAAGGGTTGCAGGCATGACGCCGTGGCAAATGGACCGGCCGAGAAGAAAAGACGGGTGGGTTTACATCCTCGCCGGGGCGTTGCTGCTGCTGTCGCTTGGGGCGCCGCCGGCGCTTTCGGAAGAGATGGCGGCGTTGACGGACGGGCGCGGACTTTTCGGCAAGGTGTCCCAGGGTTCGTCCAACCTTTCGGCCTTTCCGAAATGGACGGGCACGCTGGCCCGTTACTTCGAAGGACGCGACGTGGCCGAGGGCGGCTGCGAGGAAAGCTTCTTCACCCGTTGTCACCTGAAGGAATGGCGCCGGTTTCTCGAGGGGCTGCGCGGCAAGAGCCGGCACACCCAGCTTGAGGAAGTCAACCGTTACATCAACCACGTTTCCTACCTGACCGATCCGATCAATTACGGGGTTCCGGACTACTGGGCCGTGCCCGACGAGCATCTGAACCGGCGGGGCGATTGCGAGGACTACGCGATTGCGAAGTTTCTGTCTCTGCGCGAGCTGGGTTTTTCAAACGCGGATTTGCGGATCGTCGTCCTGCAGGATCTGAACCTGCGCATCCCTCACGCGGTGCTGGCGGTCTATCTAAACGACCAGGCGTTTGTTCTCGACAACCAGATCAACGTTGTCGTCCCGGCCTCCGGCGTCCGGCACTACCAACCGGTCTATTCCGTGAACGAAACCCACTGGTGGCTGTACCTGAACCCTTAAGGCCGCGCGCTTCCGGCCAAGCGGGTTGATTGCGGCGGGACTTCTTCGCAGAATCGGGCGGGAGGTGCCTGCCGTGACGGATCTTGCCCATCGCGTTCTCGTCGAGCCGAGTCCGAAGCGCGTGCGCGTCGTCTTCGGGGGCGAGACGATCGCGGACACGACACGGGCCCTGCTGTTGATGGAGGGGAACCGGATTCCCGTCTACTACTTTCCCATCGAGGATATCCGCACCGAGTTCCTCGAAGAAACGTCCCGGAAAACACGCGCCTCCTCCCTTGGGGAGGTAACGCTATGGTCGCTCAACGTGGGCGGGCGGGCCGCCCAGGATACCGCCCACGGGTTTGCCTCCCCGGCGAAGGAGGCCGGCGCCCTCAAGGGGCATCTTGCCTTCGACTGGGAGCGGATGGACCACTGGTTCGAAGAGGACGAGGAAGTCTTCGTGCATCCCGCCCACCCCTATCGCCGGATCGACGTCCGGCGGAGCCGCCGAACCGTCCGGATCGAGCTTGGCGGCAAGGTCGTCGGCGAATCGGAGGACGCCGTCTTCCTGTTCGAGACGACCCTGCCGGTGCGCTACTACCTGCCGAAGGCGGACGTCGCCATGGAGCGCCTTCGCCCGTCACCGACGCGAACCCACTGTCCCTACAAGGGAGAGGCGGGCTATTACTCGGCCCGGATCGGGGACAAGGACTACCCGGACATTGCCTGGGTCTACGAGACCCCGCACCACGCCCTGCCCGAGATCAAGGGGAGGCTTGCCTTCTACAACGAGCGCGTCGACACGCTTTACATCGGTGGCGAAAAAACGGCACGGCCGAAGGCGCGCTAAACCGCCTCAGGCGGTTTCCAGATAGTGCAGGCTGAACAGCCGGTTCGGGTCCTGCCAGCAGGCGACCGGCCGCCAGCCGGCGTCCTCGGCCAGGGCCTGGAATTCGTCGGCGGCGTATTTGTAGGAACTTTCGGTGTGGATCGTCTCGCCTTCGGCGAAGGCAAAGCGGTGGCCTTCGACACGGACGGTCTGGGGGCGCACGCTTTTCAGGTGCATCTCGATGCGGCCCTTCTCGGCATTGTAGGGGGCCTCGTGGACGAAGCCCGCAAGGTCGAAATCGCCGGCGAGCTCGCGGTTGATGCGCACCAGCAAATTCGTGTTGAAGGCGGCCGTGATGCCCCTGGCGTCGTTGTAGGCGGCGGCGAGGATGCGTTCGTCCTTCTTCAGGTCGACGCCGACCAGAAAGCCGCTTTTTTCGCCCATCGAGCGGGAAAGTTCCTGAAGGAAGCGGAACGCGTCGGCGGGCGCGAAATTGCCGATATTCGAGCCCGGAAAGAAACCGACGCGCGGGCTTTCGAAGACGCTGGCGGGAAATTCGAGGCCTTGCGTGTAGTCGGCGTGAATCGGGATGACGGAAAGGCCGTCGTAATCGACCGCAAGGCGCTGCGCTTCCTGCAGCAGATGTTCCCTGGAAATGTCGACCGACACGTAGGCGGCCGGCTTTTCGAAGGTATCCAGCAGGATGCGGATCTTGCGGGAGGAGCCGCTGCCGAATTCGATGACGTTGGCGTTGGGACCGACGAGCGAGGCGATCTCGTCGGAATGGCGGTGCAGAAGCGCAAGTTCGGTGCGGGTCGGGTAGTACTCGTCGAGCTTGCAGATTTCCTCGAACAGGGCCGAGCCGCGGGCGTCGTAGAGATATTTGCAGGGAATCCATTTCGGGCGCTGGCCAAGCCCCTCCAGAACGGCGCGGCGGAAGTCGTCCTTGATGGCGCCGGCTTCGTCGAAGCCTTCGCGCAAGTCCAGTTTGCCCTGCGCCGGCGTCATGCCGCGTCCTCCGCGAGACGAAGCCCGCTGAACTGCCAGCGCTGATGCGGGTAGAAGAAGTTGCGGTAACTTGCCCGCACGTGGCCGTCCGGCGTGACGCAGGAGCCGCCGCGCAACACCAGCTGGTTGCACATGAACTTGCCGTTGTATTCGCCGAGGGCGCCGGCCGGGGCACGGTAGCCCGGATAGGGGGCGTAGGCGCTTTGGGTCCATTCCCAGACGTCGCCGAAAAGCTGGGCCAGGCCTTCCGTCTCCGCCGCGACGGGACGCAGGAGGCCCGTGCCCAGCGTGTTGCCAAGCGGCGGCACGGTGGCGGCGGCGGCCTCCCATTCCGCTTCCGAGGGCAGCCGCTTGCCGGCCCAGCGGGCGAAAGCGTCGGCCTCGTAGAAGCTGACATGGACGACCGGGCTTGCCGCCTCGACGGGTTTGAAACCGGCCAACGTCATCGACCCCCACGCGCCTTCGCGCATCTCCCAGTAAAGGGGGGCGGCAACGCCTTCCGCGCGCACCCAGGCCCAGCCGTCCGAAAGCCAGAGTTCGGGCCGTTCGTAGCCGCCGTCGGCGAGGAAGGCCTGCCACTCGCCATTCGTGACGGCGCGGGAGGCCAGGCGATAGGGGCGCAGCAGCACGTCGTGGCGAGGCCGTTCGTTGTCATAGGCAAAGCCCGAGCCTTCCGCGCCGATGGGGGTGATGCCGCCCGGAAAATCGGTCCAGGCCAGCGCGCGCGGCACCGGCACCGGCGCCGGCTGGTAAGGTGCGTAGGCCGGCTTCAACCGGTTTTGGGAAAAGAGGTGCAGGATATCGGTGAGGATCAGTTCCTGATGCTGTTCCTCGTGGTTGAGGCCGAGCACGGCCAGGGCGGCGGCGTCTGTCCCTGCCCCGTCGAGCAGCCCTTCCATCGCCCGGTCCACGTGGGCGCGGTAGGCCAGGACCTCGTCGAGGCCGGGCCGGGTGAGCAGGCCGCGTTCGGACCGCGGGTGGCGATCGCCGGCCGCCTCGTAATAGGAGTTGAAGAGGTAGCCATAGTCCGGATGAAAGGCGTCGTAGCCTTCGAAGAAGGGGTGCAGCAGGAAGGCCTCGAAGAACCACGTCGTATGGGCGAGGTGCCATTTCGTGGGGCTTGCGTCCGGCATCGACTGGACGGCCTGGTCCTCCGGCGAGAGGCGCGCGGCAAGCGCATCGGTGCGGGCACGCACGGCCCGGTAGCGCGTCTTCAGGTCTGCGTGGCGGGGGGCGGTAGCTTCCTTCATGGGGGATTCTCCGTCCACGGGCGTTACGGCGCCGGCGGCAGGGTGGCGGCGAAGGACGGGCGCTGCTCCATCGCCGCGTACCAACGGGAAACGGCGGGGGCCGCGTCGAGAAGCGGCGCGCCTTCCGGCGTCTTCGAGAGCCAGAACAGGATCGGCACCAGGTAGAGATCGGCCAGGGTGACCATCGGCCCCGCCAGATAGGCATCCTCGGCAAGGGTGGCGTCGGTGGCGGCGAGCAGGCCTTCGGCCTTTGGCACGGCCTTGGCGATCACCGCCTCGTCCGGCGCCTGCCCGCGGGACGGCGCCACCAGCCGCGGAAAGACGAGTTCGCGGATCATCGTCTGGTAGAAGTAGTCGCCGATCGCGCTGATCCACTGGTCCATGCGCCCCGCTTCCTTCGGCTCCTGGGGCTGGAGCGGCGGGCCCGCGAAGGCCCGGTCCACGTAGCGCGCAATGGCGAGCGATTCGTACAAGGTGAAACCGTCGTGCTGAAAGGCGGGAATGCGAAGAAAGGGATGGCGGGCACGGTGCGACGGCGCCCCCCACTCGACGGGCTCCAGGACGTAGGGGACGCCCTTTTCCTCGCACGTCATGCGAACGGTCCGCACGTAAGTGCTTTGCGGGAATCCAAAAATTGTGACCGTGGTCACGGATTCCTCTCCCTTTTCGTTTGCTTCCTTCCCGGCACGACTCTAGCAGAGCGCCCATGAAAAAAGGAGGTCAAAGCCTCCTTTTTTCTCGAAGACACATCGCCGATCAGAAATCCAGCAGGCTCTCTTCCTCAACGCCATTGTCACGGGCAAGCTTGATGGCCGCGTCGACCTGTTCCTTCGTCATTTTCTTCAGAATCACTTCACGCAGACGCTTGCCTTCCTTGCTGCCGGCGACGACCGCCTTCGTGTACCAGTAGTGGGCCTGAACGAAATCCTGTTTGACACCCAAACCGGCCACGTAAAGGAATCCGATGTTGTTATAGGCGGCACGATGCCCCTGGTCGGCCGCCTTGCGGTACCACAGCATGGCGATCTTGGGGTCCGGATCGACCCCGTGGCCACGCTGGTACAGGAACCCAAGATTGCGTTGGGCGACGGGATCGCCCGCCTCCGCGGCCAGATGGTATTCGGCGGCGGCTTCCACAAGCTTGCCACCGTAATAGAAGTCGTAGCCGGCCTTCAGATGATCGACTTCGCCGTCTTCCCCGACAGCGCCCGGCGTGACGGTTTCGGCAAGGGCGGCTTCCTGCGCTTCTTTCTTGCCGAGTTCGCGAACAACCCAAACGGTCCCGAGCAGGGCGACCAGGACGGCGAGGGTGGCTGCAATGGTAACCAGCTTCTGCATAGCGTTTCTCCGTTCCTATGAGCAGAAGGAAAGGCGTTTCGTGCCGCCTCCTTCCGGTCCCACCCCCAGTCTTGGAAAATATAGTATGGTTTTGATTAACTTTCTAGCTCTTTGATATCATTGACATATCAATGCTTTTCGGTGGCGGTTTCCCGGAACCGGACGGGCCGGCCCCGGGCCTGACCCAAAACCTCGTCCTCGCGCATGACAAGCTCGCCCCGCAGCAGCGTCATCCGCGGCCAGCCGGTCACCTCCATCCCGTCGAACGGCGTCCAGCCGACCTTGCTGGCGATCCAGCTGTTCGCGATCCGCCGCCGGGCCGAAAGGTCGACGATTGTGAAGTCGGCGTCGAATCCCACCTCGATCGCCCCCTTGCCAAGGATGCCGTAAAGCTCGGCGGCGCGGCGGCTGGTCAGCTCGACGAGGCGTTCCAGCGACAGCCGGCCCTCGTGCAGATGGTTGAGCAGGAGCGGCACCAGCGTCTGCACGCCGGGCATGCCGGCCGGGCTTTGCGGGTAGGGCTTTGCCTTCTCCTCGAGCGTGTGGGGGGCGTGGTCGGAACCGACGACGTCGACGATGCCGTCGGCCACCGCCTGCCACAGCGCCTTGCGGTGGCTGTCATCGCGGATCGGCGGATTCATCTGGGCGAGCGTGCCGAGCGCGTCGTAACAGTCAGGCGCGGCCAGGGTCAGGTGCTGCGGCGTCACCTCGACGCTGGCGACGTCGCGGGCCTGACCCAGAAGCGCCATTTCGCCCGCCGTCGTCACGTGCAGCACGTGCACCTTGCGCCCGGTCTTGCGGGCAAGCCCGATCAGGCGGCGCGTCGCATTAACGGCCGTTTCCTCGTCCCGCCAGACGGGATGGAAATGGGGCGTGCCGCCTTCGACGGCGAGGGCGTGGCGCGCCTTCAGCCGGGTCTCGTCCTCGCAATGGGCGGCCAGGCGGCGCACCCCGGCGCGAAGCACGCGCTCGATCGCGGCGTCCTCGGCAACCAGCAGCGTGCCGGTCGAACTGCCCATGAAGAGTTTCACGCCGGAAACGCCCGGCAGGCGCTCCAGCGCACCCAGCCGGTCGGCGTTCTCGGGCGTGGCGCCAATGAAGAAGGCGATGTCGGTCCAGGCCCGGCCCCTGGCGCGGGCGAATTTGTCGGCAAGCTCCGCCTCGCCGGTCGTCGGCGGCTTCGTGTTCGGCATTTCAAAGACGGTCGTCACCCCGCCCTTCACGGCGGCCAGCGTGCCGGTTGCGATGTCTTCCTTGTGTTCCATCCCCGGTTCGCGGAAATGGACCTGGGTGTCGATGACGCCGGGAAGCACGTGCAGGTGGGAGGCATCGATCGTGTCGGCCGCCGGTTGCCGGCCCAGATCGCCGATGGCGGCGACGACGCCTTCCCTCACACCGATGTCGGCAACCAGCGTGCCCTTCGGCGTGACACAGGTTCCACGCTTGAGCACAAGATCGAAGCCGCCTGCCATGATGGAGGAAATTCTAGGCCCTCAAGGCAACATCGCAAGCGCTTTCGACGGATCGCCCGCCGGCAAAAACGAAAGTACGGGGGGAACGGCGCCTAGACGGCCTCCCTGGCCGTGCCGGTCGCCTCCGGGAAATCGGAGCTGACGAAGCGAACGGTGACGCGCGTGCCCTTGCCCGGCTCGCTTTCGACCGACAGCTGGCCGGCCAGCACCTCGACCAGCCGCTGGGTCAACGACAATCCCAGCCCGGTGCCCTGGTAGCGCCGGGAAAGCGAGGATTCGATCTGCTGGAAGGGGCGAAAGGCCTGCACGAGTTCCTGCTGGGTCATCCCGATCCCGGTGTCCGTAATCGTCAGCAGAATATCGCCGGATTCGTGCAACTTTGCCGTCGCCGTGACCCGCCCGCCATCCGGCGTGAACTTGATTGCGTTCGAAAGCAGATTGAGCAGGACCTGACGCAGGCGACGTTCGTTGCTCCAGATGCGCGGCAGGTCTGCATCGGCCTCGCAGGTCAGATCGACGCGCTGGCGGCGCGCCGTGTCCGACATGAAGCGCACGGATTCCTCCATCACCTTCGCCGTGCTGACGGATTGCCATTCGATGTCGAGCCCGCCGGCGTCCGCCTTGCTAAGGTCCAGAATGTCGTTGATCAACGACAACAGGTGACGGCCGCATTCGTGCAGGTCTTCGAGGTAGTCCCGGATTTTCGGATTCTCGATCTTGCCGACCGAACCGTCGAGAATGAGCTCCGAGAAGCCGATGATGGCGTTCAATGGCGTGCGCAATTCGTGACTCATGTTGGCGAGGAATTGCGACTTCGCCTTGTTGGCCTCTTCGGCTTCGCGTTTGCTTACTTCCAATTCCTCTTCGTGGCGCAGGCGTTCGGTGATGTCCTCGCAGGTGTGGAGAAACCCGCCGGTCTCGATCGGCCGGTAGATGACCCGGACGGTGCGCCCGCTTTGAAAAGGCAGCATGAATTCCTGGGGGATGCCGCCACCCTCGCCTTTCAGCAATTCGATCATGTCCGAACGCGACATGTCGGGCGGCGCCTGGTAACGGTCCGCGATGAGCCCCAGCCATTCCGAGATCCTCGTGCCGGGGCGAAGCTCGTCGCCGGCGCACTCCAGCAGGTCCATCGCCTTTTGGTTGCGAAAGGCGAGGTCGCCGTTCGGCTCATACAGGATGACGCCATGGGCCATGTTCTCGAGAATAAGGCCGAGCTGAAGGTTGTGCCGTTCAATCGCGGTGGTCTGCGTGGCGACCTTCGCGTGCAATTCCGAAGTCAGCCGGTTCAGCGATTCGCGCATTTTCACGATGCCCCGGTTCTGCACGACGATTTCCTGCGGGCCTTCGATCATGGGCACCGGTTCGGCCAGGTTGCCGTCCTGGATGCGCGTCACGGTGCAATCCAGCTGATGCAGGGAACGCATGAGAAAGCGATAGACGGCGAATTGCAAAAGCAAGAGCGTGACGAAGAGGAAGAGCGCAACCGGCGTGACGTAGCCAAGGTGAAGCCCGACGCCGCCAAGCAGCGCCACGGCGGCGGCCAGATTCATGAAAACCATGATCCGCAGCATGGAAAAGGAAGCAAGCCGATGAAGGGAGAAGAAACGGCGCATGCTTTTCTCTCAGGTCCACCCTGTCCGAGAGGCACGCCCCGGACGCAAATCAGCGCCCATTTTTAGGTTAAGAAACTTAACATTCCCTGAAGCGGGAACGCCTTAAAAGTCAAGCGTTTCAAAGACATCGCCAGTGGAAGGGCGGCCTTCCAGGTGGTGGCGGTGCCACAGCGCATAGAAAAGCAGCAACCAGGCGGCAAAGCCCGCCCGCTTGCCGGGGCTGCGAAACAGCGCCTCCACGGACCCCGGCATGCAGATTGCCTCGACCGCCGGCTGGCGCGCGACGAGGGGGCCCAGCGTCGTCCCCTTGCGCGCAATCCACTCCATGACCGGAACCGTGAAACCGCGCTTCTCGGAAAAGGGTTTCGACGCCGGCAGCTTCTGGGCCAGCCATTTGCGAAGCGCCCATTTGCCCAGACCGTTCTGCACCTTCAACCGGTCCGGCAGGCGAAAGGCGACGCGGGCTACCTCGCGATCGAGGAAGGGCGTGCGCCCCTCGACGCCGTGCGCCATCAGACAACGGTCGAGCTTCGTCAACAGATCGTGGGGCAACCAGTCCGCGCAATCGATCGCCTGGGCGACCTGCAGGCGCGTGCGGTCACGCCGCTTGCTTGCCTTCTCCGCCGCGGCGATTCCCTCCCGCCAGCCAGAGGGCGATTGCCGAAGTACGTGCAGGCCATCGAAGATGCCACGCGAACGCAGCCGGCGGCGGCCCAGCAGGGGCAGGCGCATGGCGCTTCGGTAGCGGCCATAGCCGCCGAAGATTTCGTCGCCCCCCTCGCCACACAGCACGACCTTCAGATCGCGACTTGCGGCGCGGGCCAGTTTCCAGGTCGGCAAGATCGCATAGTCGGCCACCGGGTCGTCCATCACGCCGGCGATTTCCGGCAGGTATTGCCAGAAGTCGCCCTCGGTGAATTCGACCTCGACATATTGGGCACCGGTCACCTCGGCCAGCATTCGCGCATGGGCCCGTTCGTCCTTGGCCGCGGTGCCGGGGAAGCCCGCCGTGAAGGCAGCGACGGGCCGTTCGTTCAGTTCCGCCATCAGAGCAAGCAGCACGGAGGAATCGATGCCGCCGGAAAAGAACAGCCCGTAGGGCACGTCGGCGCGCTGATGGACGCGTACGCTGTCGCGAAGAATGGTGTCGAGCCAAACCAGCGCGTCCGCCTCGTCCAGGGTGTCCGGCGCCCCTTCCGGCAAGGCCAGCATGCGTTCGCGGTGGGTGATGCGCCCCTTTTCGACGATCAGGGTTTCCCCCGGCAGCACGCGCTGGATGCCTTCGTAAATCGTCTCGCGCCCGGTCGTGAACTGAAGCTGGAGCAGTTGGTTCCGGCTTTGGGGACGCAAACTGGGCGTCACGAGGCCCGCCTTGATCAGGGCCTGGGGTTCCGAGGCGAAGGCGAAGCTTGTTTCCGTTTCCACGTAGTAGAGCGGCTTGATCCCGAAGGGGTCGCGGGCAAGGACGAGGCATTCCCGGCGGGGGTCGTAGAGGGCCAGACCGTACATGCCGCGCAGGCGCTCGATGAACCGAAGGCCGGCCTGGGCATAGAGGTGCAGGGGCGGCTCGCAGTCGGAACGCGTGCGGAAGGAATAGTCGGCGAGGGCCTTGCGGAGCTCGACATGGTTGTAGATCTCGCCGTTGGCGACGAGCACGGGGCCGTCGGGATGAACGAACGGCTGGTCGCCGGTCTCAAGGTCGATGATGGCGAGGCGCGTATGGACAAGGCCGGTCGCGCCCTGCACGTGGACGCCCTGCCCGTCCGGCCCGCGATGGCCGAGGGCGTCGGAAAGCGTTTTCAGCTGGCCGGGCGAAGGCGACGTGCCCGTGGTGCTCATGATGCCGGCGATGCCGCACATCAGCTCTGGATCCGTTCAAAGAAGTCGAGGTAGCGGCGGGCAACGGCGGCCTCGGTGAAATGCGCATCGAATTTCGCCTTGCCCCTGGCGACCAGCGCGTCGCGCAAGGCCTTGTCGGCGATCAGCCGGTTGATCGCAGCGGCCAAGGCGGGCGCGTCCTCGACCGGCACCAGCAGCGCGTCCTCGCCGTCGGCAATGACGCCGGCGGGCCCGGCGCTGGCTGCCGCCACCAGCGGCGTTTCGTAGGCCCAGGCTTCCAGCGTCACCGTACCGAAGGGCTCGTAGCGCGAGGGAAAGATGGCGACGTCGGCGGCGGCGAAAAGCGCGGCCTTGTCCTCGCGCCAGCCCAGGAAACGGACGCGCGGAGCAACGCCGAGTCGTTCGGCAAGCGCTTCAAGCTCGCCCCTGGACGGTCCCTCGCCGGCCAGCCAGAGATAGGCGCCGGGGATGTCGGCGAGCGCCTCGAACAACACGTCGAAACCCTTGGCCGGATGCAGGCGGCCAAGCGAGAAGATGAGCGGCACGTCCTCGGGCGTGGCAAGGGAGGCGCGCGGCACCGGCGGCGCGGCCTCGGGCGTTGCGAAATTCGGAAGGTAGATGGCGCGTTCCCGCGGCCAGCCATTGCGCACCATGTGTTCCACAATATCCGGCGTGATGCCGATCAGCCAGTCGCAGGTCCGGTAATATTTCAGGTCGTAGTAGCCGCCGAGGCGCCCGGCGCGGACGTAAGGGCCCTTCGGGCAGCGGATGGAGGCGCGGTTCATCCAGGAGAGCACGACGTCGGCGCCGAAGCGTTCCGCCTCGCGCTTCAGGGCCGGGCCGGTCCGGAAATCGAAGACGCCGCCGAAGGGAAGCTCGACCGGCGCGATGCCGCCCTTCTCGAGGCGGGCGCGGCGCAGCGCGTTCGGGCGCATGACGACGCGCTGTTCGAGGCCCGCGTTATGGAGGGCCAGCACGAGGGAGACGAAGAACGTCTCGGCGCCGCCATGTTCGGCACCGGCGATGCACTGGAGGACACGGGTCATAGGGGATTTATAGAAAGCCCCCCGCCCCTTGCCAAGCGATCCCACTTAAAGGCAGGTTAGGCTGGCACCCTTTGCCGCGGAGATGGACCCTTGATGCCCGCTTCCTATGCCCTGCTTGAAGACCGTGGCGTGCTCGCGATCATGGGCGAGGACGCGGAAACGTTCCTGCAGGGACTGGTCTCGGTCGACGTGACGAAGGCGAGCGGGGAGCGCGCCCTATATGGCGCGCTGCTGACGCCCCAGGGGAAGTTCCTGTTCGATTTCTTTCTTCTGCGCATGGACGCCGCGTTCTACCTGGAGAGCGAAGGCGCGCGAATCGAAGAACTCAAGAAGCGGCTTTCCCTATACAAGTTGCGCGCCAAGGTTTCGATCGAGGACGCGACGGAAAAATTCCGCGTCTTCGCCTTCTTCGGGGAAGGCGCGGTCGAGGCCTCTCGCCTTCCGGAAGAGGCCGGCGCGGCGCGGTTTTACGAGGACGGCCTGCTTTACGTCGACCCGCGGACGGCGAAGGCCGGCACCCGCGCGCTTTTGCCGAACGACGGGACGGTTGACGTCGCCGGTTTCGCAAAAGCAGACGCGGCGGATTACGACCGCTTTCGCATCACCCTTGGCCTGCCCGACGGCAGCCGCGATCTCGAGCCGGAGAAGGCCGTGCTGTTGGATTACGGGTTCGACGCGTTGAACGGCATCGACTGGGAGAAGGGCTGCTACGTGGGCCAGGAGGTGACGGCCCGCATGAAGCACCGCGGGCTTGCCCGTAAGGGCCTCTTTCCGGTGACGATCGAGGGGGCGCCCCCCGCCCCCGGCACGGCCATCGCGGCGGGCGGGCGCGACGTGGGCATGCTGACCTCGGTGCGGGGCGACGTCGGGCTCGCCCTGTTAAAGCACGAGGCCATTGAAGCCGGCGATGCCCTGCAGGCGGGCGCGGCGCGGCTTTCCCCCCGGCGCTAGGCTTTTTTGAGGGCGGCGTGGGCGGCGGCGAGCCGCGCGATCGGCACCCGGTAGGGCGAGCAGGAAACGTAGTCGAGGCCAATTTCCTCGCAGAACGCGATCGAGGCCGGGTCGCCGCCATGTTCCCCGCAGATGCCGAGGTGAAGGTCGCCGCGGGCGGCCCGTCCCCGTTCGACGGCGATCCGCACCAGTTCGCCGACGCCGTCAATATCGAGCGTGGCGAAGGGGTCTTTTTCAATCAGCTTCTTCTCGAGGTAGCTTTTCAGGAATCCGCCGGCGTCGTCCCGCGAGATGCCGAAGGTCGTCTGGGTCAGGTCGTTCGTGCCGAAGCTGAAGAATTCGGCCGATTTCGCAATCTCGGCGGCGCGCAAGGCGGCGCGCGGCAGCTCGATCATCGTACCGATCTGGTAGGCAAGCTTCTCGCCTTCCGCCGACAGGACCTCGCCGGCGACCCGCTCGATGAGTTCCTTCAGAAAGTCGAATTCCTTCCGCGAGGTGACCAGCGGGATCATGATTTCCGGCACGACGGCCTCGCCGGTTTTCTCGGCCAGCGCGACGACCGCCTCGAAGATGGCGCGGGCCTGCATCTCGTAGATTTCCGGATAAGTGATGCCCAACCGGCAGCCGCGATGGCCGAGCATCGGGTTCATTTCGTGCAGCCGTTCGATGCGGACTTTCACCTCGCCCGCATCGAAGCCGAGCTTCGCCGCCAAATCCTGCATCTCGGCGTCGGTCTTGGGCAGAAATTCGTGAAGCGGCGGGTCGAGGAGACGGATCGTCACCGGCAGGCCCGCCATGGCCCGGAAAATCTCGACGAAGTCGTCCCGCTGCATGGGCAGGAGCTTGGCAAGGGCGGCACGGCGCGCCTCGGTCCCGTCGGCCAGGATCATCTCGCGCACGGCGAGGATGCGGCTGCCCTCGAAGAACATGTGTTCCGTCCGGCAAAGGCCGATGCCTTCCGCCCCGAAGCGGCGCGCCACCTCGGCGTCCTGGGGCGTTTCCGCGTTGGCGCGCACGCCAAGACGGCGCACCCGGTCGGCCCAGTCCATGACGATGGCAAAGTCGCCGGAAAGTTCGGGCTGGCGCATGGGCACCTCGCCGAGCAGGACGTTGCCCTTGGCGCCGTCGATCGTCAGCACGTCGCCGCGCTTCAGGACGCAATCGCCGATCCGCATTTCGCCGGCCTCCTCGTTGATGCGGATGTCGCCGGCGCCGGAAACGCAGGGCCGCCCCATGCCGCGGGCGACGACGGCGGCGTGGCTGGTGAGCCCGCCGCGGGTGGTGAGAATGCCGGCGGCGGCGTGCATGCCGTGGATGTCCTCGGGGCTGGTCTCGACCCGGACCAAGATGACGGAAGCGCCGCGGGCCGCTTCCGTTTCGGCCTCGGCCGCCGTAAAGACGATGCGCCCGGTCGCCGCCCCCGGCGAGGCCGGCAGGCCGCTGGCCAGCACGGTTTGCTCGGCGTCCGGGTCCAGCGTCGGGTGCAACATCTGGTCCAGGGCGGCCGGATCGATGCGGCGGATCGCCTCTTCATGGGTGATCAGCCCCTCCTCCGTCATGTCGACGGCGATCTTGAGCGCCGCCGACATCGTCCGCTTGCCGTTGCGGGTCTGCAGCACCCAGAGTTTTTTCCGCTGCACGGTGAACTCGATGTCCTGCATGTCGCGGAAATGGGATTCGAGCCGGTCACGCATGTCGCAAAGCTCGGCATAGACCTCGGGCATCGTCGTTTCCATGGACGGCGCGCTGGAGCCGGCCTGTAAACGGGCGCGTTCCGTCATCGGCTGCGGCGTGCGGATGCCGGCGACGACGTCCTCGCCCTGGGCGTTGACCAGGAACTCGCCGTAAAAATCCTTCTCGCCGGTGGCCGGGTTGCGGGTGAAGGCGACGCCGGTCGCGCAATCCTCGCCCATGTTGCCGAACACCATCGCCTGGACGGTGACCGCCGTCCCCCAGTCCTCCGGGATGTCGTGAAGGCGGCGGTAGGTGATCGCGCGCTGGTTCATCCAGCTGTCGAAGACGGCGCCGATGGCGCCCCAGAGCTGGGCCTCGGGGTCCTGGGGAAAGGGCACGCCCAGTTCCTGTTCGATGCGGGCCTTGTAGGCCCCGGCAATGGCCTGCCAGTCCTCGGCGGCCAGGTCGGTGTCGAGGTTGAGGCCGTGTTCGGTTTTGTAGAGTTCGAGGATGTCCTCGAACAGGTAATGGGGCACGTCGAGCACGACGTCGCCATACATCTGGAGAAAGCGGCGGTAGCTGTCCCAGGCGAAGCGGCGGTCCTTGCTGAGCTCGCCAAGGCGTTCGACGTTTTCGTCGTTCAGCCCGATGTTCAGCACCGTGTCCATCATGCCGGGCATCGAGGCCTGCGCCCCGGAACGGACGGAAAGCAAAAGCGGCTTCTTACGATGGCCGAATTTGCCGCCGGCGATCTTCTCGACGCGGGAAAGCGCTTTTTGCACTTCGCGCTTCAGGGTTTCGGGATAGGCGCGGCCGTTCGCGTAGTAGTGGACGCAGACTTCCGTCGAGATCGTGAAGCCGGGCGGCACGGAAAGGCCGAGATTGCTCATCTCGGCGAGGTTCGCCCCCTTGCCGCCGAGCAGTTCCTTGAGACCGGCGTTGCCGTCGGCATGACCGCCGCCGAAACCATAGACCCATTGCGCCTTCGATTTCTTGAACTTCATCCTTCGATCTTTGAAAAGTCGGCGACGCTTTCCAGCGTGCGCCGGATGTTCGCAAGCAGGTGAAGGCGATTCGCGCGCAGGGCCTTGTCCTCGGTGTTGACGGTCACGTGATCGAAGAAAGCGTCCACCGGCAGGCGCAGCCGGGCCAGCGCCGACATGGCGGTGGCGAACTCTTCGTTCTTCAACGCGGCATCGGCAAGTTTCTGCACCTCTTCGAGGCGCGTTTGCAACGCCTGCTCCTGGGATTCGCGAAGAGCGGCGGATTTGACGGCGCCGTCATAGGTGGTGGCGTCGTTCTTTTCCTCGATGTGGACGATGTTGCGGGCACGCCGGTAGGCAACCAGCAGATTGGCGCCGTCCTCGCTTGCCAGAAATTCGCGGAGCGCCGCGACGCGTTCGAGCAGGCGCACGAAATCGTCCTCGCCCGTCAGCGCGAAGACGGCGCTGATGTGATCGTGACGGATACCTTTTTCCTTCAAATGCACCTTGAGGCGGTCGGCGAAGAAGTCGAGGAGGTCGGCGACGATCCCGGCCTCGGCATCCTTGCCGAGAGCGGCGCGCACGGCCTCCGGCTGCAGGCGGAAGGCCGCCTGGAACAGGGCGCGCAGGGGAAGGCGCAACTTGTTCTCCAAAATCAGGCGGATGACGCCAAGGGCGGCGCGGCGAAGCGCGAAGGGGTCCTTCGAGCCGGTCGGTTTCTCGCCGATCGCGAAGAAGCCGGTGAGCTGGTCGATCTTGTCGGCCAGCGCCAGCGCGACGCTGACCGGCGCCGCCGGGCAGGCGTCGTTCGGGCCCTGGGGGGCGTAGTGTTCGGCCATCGCCGCCGCCACTTCCGGCGGCTCGCCGCCTTCGGCCGCGTAGTAGCGGCCCATGACGCCCTGAAGCTCGGGGAATTCGTGGACCATGCCGGAAAGCAGGTCGCATTTCGCAAGCTGGCCGGCGCGGCGCGCAAGCTTGGCCTTGGCGCCGATCTGCTGGCCGATGCCGTCGGCCAGTTCCTGCAAGCGGAAGGCGCGATCGGCCAGCGAGCCGAGGCCGGCATGGAAGACCACCTCGTGCAGGCCCGGAAACCAATCGACGAGCTGGCGCTTGCGGTCCTGGTCCCAGAAGAACTGCGCGTCCTCGAGCCGAGCGCGGAGCACGCGCTCGTTGCCGGCGACGATGGCGCCGCCCCCATCCGTCGCCTGCACGTTCGAGACCAGCACGAAACGGGGTGCCAGCTTGCCGTCCGGATCCGTGAGCGCGAAATATTTCTGGTGGGCGCGCATCACCGTCGTCAGCACCTCCGACGGCAGCGCCATGAATTTTGGATCGATGTCGCCGAGCAGGACGACCGGCCATTCGACGAGGCCGGCCACTTCCTCGAGCAAGGTGCCGGCCTCGGCCAGGCGCAGATTCTCGTCCTTGGCGGCGAGCGTCGCATCGGCGGTGATCGCCTCGATGCGGGCGTCCTTTTCCAGCATGACGTAGGCGGCACGCAGGCGTTCGCGGTAATCGGCGAAGTGCTTCACCCGGAAGGGCTTCGGGGCAAGGAAGCGGTGGCCAAGGGTACGGTCGGAGGCCTCCATGCCGTCGAAGGCGACCGGCACGACCTTGCCGTCGAACAGGCAGAGGAGCCCGTGGAGCGGGCGCACCCAGCGCGCCCGGCCGCCCCCCCAGCGCATGGATTTCGGCCAGGGAAAGGTCTGGAAGATGCCGGGCAGCAGCGCGGCCAGCACCTCGGCCGCCGGGCGGCCCTTGCGCTCGATCGTGGCGAAATAGAACTCGCCCTTCTCCGTCTGGCGGTGTTCGAGCGCGTCGCGGGAAAGGCCGACGCTGGCGAGGAAGCCTTCGATCGCCTTTTCGGGTGCATCGACGCGGGGGCCCCGGCGTTCTTCCGAAAGGTCGGCCTGGGCCTTCGGCAGGCCGTCCACGCAAAGCGCGAGCCGCCGCGGCGTCGCGTAGGCCGCGATGCGCTCGAACGGAAGCCCGGCTTCCTTCAGCCCGGCGGCGACCAAGCGTTCGAGATCGTCCGCCGCGCGCGTCTGCATGCGGGCCGGGATTTCTTCCGATAGGAGTTCGAGCAGGAATTCCGCCATCGTCAGCCGCCGTCCGCCTCGCCGGCGAGCCACGCCTCGCAGCACGCCTTGGCCAGCTGGCGCACGCGGGCGATGTAGGCGGCGCGTTCCGTCACGCTGATGACGCCGCGCGCATCCAGAAGGTTGAAGAGGTGACTTGCCTTGATGCACTGGTCATAGGCCGGCAGCGCCAAGTGGTGCTGCAACAGGTCCTGACATTCCGCTTCGACGTCGGCGAAGCTTCGCAACAGACGGTCCGTGTTGGCGTGTTCGAAGTTGTAGGCCGAATACTGGCGTTCGCTGGCGAGGAAGACGTCGCCATAGGTAACGCGCGTTGCGCCTTCGCCACCGTTCCAGTCGAGGTCGTAGACGTTCTCGACCCCCTGCACGTACATGGCGAGCCGTTCGAGCCCGTAGGTGAGTTCCACCGCGACGGGATCGCATTCGATGCCGCCCACCTGCTGGAAATAGGTGAACTGGGTGACCTCCATGCCGTCGCACCAAACTTCCCAGCCCAACCCCCAGGCGCCGAGCGTCGGGCTTTCCCAGTCGTCCTCGACGAAACGGATGTCGTGGAGCGTCGAATCGATGCCAAGCGCCTTCAGGCTTTCCAGATAGACGTCCTGCACGTCGTCGGGCGAAGGCTTCAGGATGACCTGGAACTGGTAGTAGTGCTGAAGCCGGTTCGGGTTCTCACCATAGCGCCCGTCCGAGGGCCGGCGCGAGGGCTGCACATAGGCGGCGCGCCACGGTTTCGGCCCCAGGGCGCGCAGCGTCGTCGCCGGATGAAAGGTGCCGGCGCCCATCTCCATGTCGTAGGGCTGGAGCAGGACACAGCCCTCCCCGCACCAGAAGGTCTCGAGCCTCAAGATCAGATCCTGAAAGGAAAGCGGCTTCGCCATGGCTTTACCTATAGGGACAGTCTTCCCGGTCGCAGGCGGCCTGGCCCCGGGCCGTGCGATAGACACCGCAGACCGTGCACTCCTTCATGTCGAGCGCGTCCGGATCCTTGTCCGATCCCGTCCTGCCGAAGAAGCCTGCCACCCATTTGTAGCCGTACCAAAGAACCGCAACGATGACGGCAACAACAAAAAGCTTAACGAGATTAAGCGCAAACATGCCGCGTTACGTCCTTCCGTTTCCGAATCCCTGGCGTTGCTGTTCCGCGCCCTGCCATCGGGAACCGGGAGCACGCGTTCCGCAAACCATACGGGGCGGAAGGCAGGTTGCCAACCGGCACGGTCAGGATCGGTCGAGGGAAAGAGCCGCGCCTTTGCGAAGCACCGCCTCCAGCTCGGGCGTGTAGGCACCGGCGGCGTCGTGAAGGGCGCGCGCGTCGGCGCGGGCCGTCCCGGCCGGCGCTCCCTTGCGGCCCTGGACGAGGACGCGCTTGGCGGGCCTGCCCGCCATGGGGCATAGCGGCAGGACGCGGAGATCGCCGGCGCACGCGCCCAGAAGATCGAGCAGTTCGTCCAGCCGGTCGAAGCGGTGAAGAAAGGTGAGCGTGGCCCCCTCTTTCGCCATGCGGCCGGCGAAACGGACCCAGTCGGCAAGGTCCGCCGTCCCTTCCCGGTGGGCCAGGCGCCGTTCCGCATCCCTGGGCGCGCTGCCCGAGGCCGGCAGGTGGGGCGGGTTCGCCATCACGTGGTCATAGGCCCCTTCCCGCAAGGCCGCCGGCGGGTCGAGCAGATCGCCCGGCAGGATACGGAGCCTGGCCGCCACTCCGTTCTGCCGCACGTTGCGTTCGGCCAGGGCGAGCAGGTCCGGCTGCATTTCGATGCCGTCGATCGCAACGCCGGCCACGCGGGCCGCCAGGCAAAGGGCGGCGGCGCCACTGCCGGCGCCGATCTCGAACACGCGTTCGTTCGCCTGCGCCGGCACCGCGGCGGCCAGCAGCACCGGATCGATCGCCACACGATAGCCGTCTTGCGGTTGCGTCAGTTTGACGCGGCCGTCGAGCAGCGTGTCTTCCGTGAAGGTGCCGGCGGTTGGCATCCTAGGTTTGTTCCGTTTCTTCCAGCACGCGCTCGGCCCGCGCCAGATCGTCGTCGGCCACCATGACCCGGCGGGGAATCGCGTTGGCGCTGCCTTCCAGAACGCTCATGTGTGAATCGAGGACGACGGCCTCGATGGCCGCATCCTTCAACCGCGCCATCAGCAGGGACAGCAACACCGGGTCGTTCGTGCGCAGCAATTCCTTCATCACGAGAAGCGGCTTGACCGGTAAGGAGGGGGACTTCTATGCTCCCCGAAACGGCTGAATGTCAAGCAACGCTAAGGTGTTGGGGTGGGAGTCGTCGTAAATCTGGAAGGCGCCGAACGCAAGACGCGGGCCGCCTTCGACCGGATTCATTCCCTGGTCCAAGAGGACCTGAAGGCCGTCAACCAGGTCATCCTCGACAATCTGCAAAGCCGCGCCCCGCTGATCCCGCAACTGGCCAATCACCTGATCGCTTCCGGCGGCAAACGGCTGCGCCCGATGCTGACGCTGGCCTCGGCGAAGCTCTGCGGTTACGAGGGGTTGCGCCATGTCGGCCTGGCGGCGAGCGTCGAGTTCATCCACACGGCCACCCTTCTGCATGACGACGTCGTCGACGAAAGCGACCTTCGCCGCGGCGAAGCGTCAGCGAACGCGCTTTGGGGCAACGAGTCGAGCGTGCTGGTCGGCGACTTTCTGTTTGCGCGCGCCTTCCGGCTGATGGTGGCGGACGGCTCGCTTCGGGTGCTGGCCATCCTTTCGGAAGCGGCCAGCACGATCGCCGAGGGCGAAGTGTTGCAATTGTCGACGGCGAACGACCCGGAAACGAGCGAGGCGAGCTATCTGGAGGTCGTGCAGGCAAAGACGGCGATGCTGTTTGCGGCCGCCTGCGAGGTCGGCGCCGTGCTGGCCGAACGGCCGCAGACGGAAGCCGAGGCGTTGCGCAGCTACGGCCTTAACCTTGGCACCGCGTTCCAGCTGGTCGACGACGTGCTCGACTATTCCGCCCACGAACAGACGCTTGGCAAGACGATCGGCGACGACTTTCGGGAAGGCAAGATCACGCTGCCGGTCGTGCTGGCCTATCGCCGCGGGAACGCGGAGGAACGCCGGTTCTGGCAACGGACCGTCGAGGACCTGGACCAGGAGGCGGGCGATCTCGAGCGCGCGATTGCGATCATGCGGGCCCGCGACGCGCTTGGCGATTCGATCAAGCGGGCGCGTCACTACGGGGCGGTGGCGCGGGACGCGCTTGGCATCTTTCCGGAGCGGCCGGAGAAGGAAGCGCTGGCCGGCCTCATCGATTTCTGCATCGACCGCGCCTATTAGGGCAAAGACCCGGCCAAAACCCTGCCATTGCTTGTCGGGTGGGCGCCTTTAAGGGTATAAGGCGGCCCTTGGGATCGGAGTGTAGCTCAGCCTGGTAGAGCACCGTCTTCGGGAGGCGGGGGTCGGAGGTTCGAATCCTCTCACTCCGACCAATGTCGTATTTTTCATTCCCGAACCAAGCCAGCGAAGCAAGCGATGAGCGTTGAACTTCTCACCGAAGCCGTCCGCCATCACGAGGCCGGGCGGCTGGACGAAGCCGAGGCGCTTTACCGCAAGGTGCTGGCCGAGGAACCGGACCAGCCGGACGCGCTGCACCTGCTTGGCGTGTTGGCCCAGCAGCGGGGCGAACACGCCGCCGCCGTCGAATTGCTGCGCCAGGCGGTCGCGCAGGACCCCAAGGCGCCGATCTTTCACACCCATCTCGGTTTTGCGCTGGAGGCGTCGGGAAAACCGACGGACGCGATCGCCCATTACGAGGCGGCGCTGACGCTCGAGCCCAAGCTCGCGCCGGCCCGCCACCAGATGGCCGATACGCTGCTGGCGCTGGGCCGCGCCGCGGAAGCCGTGCCGCACTACGAAACCCTGTTGGAGGCCGATCCGGGGAATAGCGAATTCCACGCCAAGCTCGGCGCCATCCAAAGCGATAGCGGGCTGCACAAGGAGGCCTGCGGTCATTTCGAGGCGGCGCTGCGCCAGCACCCGGACAACGCGCTGTTGCAGATCGGCCTCGTCTACGCGCTGGCCCGTATGGCGCCGGAGACTTATGAGGCGCGGCACGCCAGCCTGATGGAACGGGCCTTCGGCTTTACCCATGTGAGCCATCAGGCGCTGGCCCGGCCGGCCGCCCATCTTGTGAAGCAACGCCACGGAATCGGCGGCGGGGCCAAGGCGGCGGACGCGCTTTTCGCCGATGCCCTGCTGCAGGCCCTATTAAAGAAGACGGTGAACGCGGATGGCGAGTTGGAGCTTTTCCTGACGGACCTGCGCCGGGAGTTTCTTTTCTCCGACACGCTTGCGGCGGCGCAGTGGCCGTTTCTGGCCGCGCTAGCCGCCCAGGGCTTCAACAACGAATACGTCTTCTGGGTAAGCGAGGAAGAGGAAGCGCGGCTTGGCGAACTGAAAGCCGGCGTCGAGGCCGCGCTGGCGGCCAAGGCGGAACCGGAGGCGGCGTTTTGCGAGAAACTGCTTCTGCTGGCGCTTTACGAACCGCTGCACCGGCTGGCCGGGGCCGGGAAGCTGACGGAGGTGCCCCTGGACGCCTGGCCGGCGCCCCTGCGGCCGGTCCTCCGGCAGGCCCTGGTTGAGCCCCTGGAGGAAGAGGCGAGCAAGGCCCGGATCCCCTCCCTCACCGAGATCCGGGACGCCACCTCCCGCGCCGTCCAGTCCCAGTACGAGGCGAATCCCTACCCGCGCTGGCTTTCGATCGACCGGCCGGCGCCCGCGACGCTGGCCCAGGCGCTGGCGCAGCTTCTGCCCCGGGAGGCGTTGCCGGATTTTCTGGCCGAGGAGGCGCCGGAAGTGCTGATCGCCGGCTGTGGCACCGGCAAGCACGCGGCCCTGCGCGCGCTGGCCTATGGGGATGCGAAGATCACGGCGGTCGATTTGAGCAAAAGCAGCCTCGCCTATGCGCGCCGCATGAGCCGCGCCCTCGGCATCGGGAACCTGACGTTCCATCAGGGCGACATCCTCGACCTCGACGCCCTGAAGCGGCAATTCCCCCTCATCGAATGCGCCGGCGTGCTCCATCACATGAAGGAGCCGGAAAAGGGCTGGACGGTGCTGACGCGGCTGCTGCGGCCCGGCGGGCTGATGCTGATCGGGCTTTACGGCGAGGCCGCCCGCAAGGACATCGTGGAGGCCCGCGCCCGCATCGCCGAGCTTGGCCTGCAACCGGTGGCGAAGGACATCCGCGATTTCCGCCACGCCATGCTGACGGGCGAACACGACGCGTGCGCCGGCCTCATGGTCTTTCACGATTTCTTCGCGTTGAGCGGCTGCCGGGATTTGATCTTCCACGTACAGGAACACCGCTACACGATCCCGCAAATCGAAAAGATGATCGCGGATCAGGGACTCGAATTCCTGGGCTTCCAGTTCTACGAGGATGCGCTTGGCATCCGCAATCTCTACCGCAAGGAATACCCTGCCGACGCCGCCATGACGGACCTTGCCTGCTGGGCACGTTTCGAAGAGGCCCATCCGGGGGTGTTCGCGGAAATGCTGGGTTATCTTTTCTGGTGCCGGAAGCCGGCGGAAAACGGAGCTTAAGCGCCGGCTGCCACGGCCTCGACCTTGTCGCCGATCTTGGTGAGCCGGCCCAGCAGGTATTCGATGTCGTCGCTGCGCAAATTCTCGTACTGGGTGAGGATGCGCTCGATGATGCGCCGGTTGTAGCGTTCCCGGTCGAAATCCTCGCCGTCATACTGGGTCTCGTTCGCCACGTCGACGGCGACGCGAAAGGCCGGGTAGAGATTTTCGGGCAGCCCGCTGCGCTGGTAGATCGCCTTCAGCCCCAGATAGCCCTTGTCGAAGATCAGCTGGTAGGCGTTCGGGATGGGGATGCCGACCCGGATCGCCATGCTGGCCACGAAGAAGTCCATGTCCCCGGTGCAGGCGGCGCGCAGGATGATGCTGGGCGTCAGGCGGTCGTGCTCGTGTAGCTGATAGACAAGCGTCTCGGCCGACAATTCGCCCGCGTCCGGATCAAGCAGGGCGAGGGTTGCGCGCTCGCGCGCCTGCATGACGAGGTCGCTGGCGGCGGAGACCGGCAGATCGTGCTTGGTGATCAGCTGTTCGCGCAGATTGTCGGTCACCAGGGTGACCAGGCGTTCAGAGATCGCGACCGGCAGCTTGACGCGCTTGACGATAGGGGCCTGGACCGCCTCGATCTCGCCATAGGTGTCGAGCACCTTGTGCAGCGTGCCTTCGGAAAGTTCGGCCCCCTTGTTGCCGACCAGGCTGATGACGACGGCTTCTTCGCCGGTTTCGACCAGCGCTTCCGACACCACCTCGGAGACGCGCTTGCGCCGCGTGATCGCGAGCTGTTTTTCGACGTTCTGGCTGGAGATGATTTCGAGCAGGTCGACGTCGGTCAGCACGTCGCTTGCCTCGAGGATGGGAAGCGCGACCGAATCGACGTCCTTCGCCAGCGTCACCGCCACGTCGTGCGGCAGGAAGGGACACGCCTTCAGGTGATGGGACAAGGCCTCGCGGACGCGCAACGCCGCATCCTGGACCATGACGCGGAAGATCTGCTCGGCCAGTTCGCGTTCCGTGTCGCTCAGGCGACCGGACTCGAACTGGGCGGCGATCTTGGACGCCGTTTCCGCGCGGATGGTCTCCGAGGGGTCGCTCAGGAGATGCGCGACGTCCGCGTTGGTAAGCCCCTGCGTTGCGTGCCTGGCGGACATGACTTTCTTGCCCACATTTGCGGTTCCAGCCGAAAGTGTAGATGCGCCGCGGTTAATGCTTCGTTGCGGGCGGGCACGCCGGGGCCGGTCTTTTCGGCCGGATTTAGCTTAAATTTGGACCGTTGCCGGGGGGTGGCCCGAAACCTATGCTGGGTTCGCGGGAACGGGGGACAAGGAGACAAGCCGTGGCGGAAGATGGGCCGGAAAGCGGGATGGAGCTTCCCGACGTTCTTTATAAATGCAGGCATTGCACCTACCGCTACCCTCTGCAACAGACGCCGCGCAACGAGGCAGGAAAACTTGCCTGCCCCCATTGCGGCGAGGCGTTCGAACTGGACCCGGAGACCCTGGCCGACCTTGAAACCGGCTACTAGGAAAATTTGGGGAAAAAAACATAAAAAAACATAGGCAGGCCGGTGTTTCTGTCCCCTGTGCCCGCCTCTATATAATAAAGAGGTCATCCGGGCAGTGCAGGCTTGGTCCCGCCAAGGCCTTGATTGACAGGTCCGGGGCCGGCTCTTAGTTTTCTAGCAGAACAGGATGCTTTCAAGAAAAGTGCTGGAAGGGGAAGGAACGGAATGCAGAAATCCCTAAATATCGATCCCAACAAATGCACGGGCTGTCTTCAGTGTGAAATGGCCTGCGCTTACGAGCTGGAGGGATCGTTCAACCCCGCCCACTCCCGCATCAAGATTTTCCACTTCGAAGAACAAGGCCGTTTCGTTCCCTATACCTGCACGCAATGCGCGGAAGCCTGGTGCCTCCACGCCTGCCCGGTCGACGCCATCAAGATGGACGCGACGACGGGCGCGAAGGTGGTGGACGAGGCGACCTGCGTCGGCTGCAAGGTTTGCACGATCGCCTGCCCCTTCGGCACGGTGAACTACAACCAGTCGAGCGGAAAAGTCATCAAATGCGATCTTTGCGGCGGCGATCCGGCCTGCGCGAAGGCCTGCCCGACGGAAGCGATCACCTATGTGGACGCGAACTGGACCGGGCTGGACAAGATGCGGGAATGGGCCGCCAAAACGGACACCGGCACGACCACGGCGGCGGCCAAGCCGAGCGCGCCCGCCGGGCACTGAACCTCAGGAGAGAACACCATGACGTGGCATCGGAAGATTTTGCGGGTCAATCTGACGAAGGGAACCTGCGAGACGGAGCCCCTCAACATGGAGTGGGCGAAGCTTTACCTCGGTTCGCGCGGCCTGGCGTCGAAATACCTGTATGAGGAAATCGACCCCAAGGTCGATCCCATCGCGCCCGACAACAAGCTGATCCTGGCCACCGGCCCGCTGACCGGCACCAGCGCGTCCACCTCGGGCCGCTACGTGGCGGTGACGAAAGGGGCGCTCACCGGCGCCATCGCGTGCTCGAATTCCGGCGGCTTCTTCGGCGCCGAGCTCAAATTCGCGGGCTACGACATGCTGATCCTGGAAGGCCGGGCGAAAGAGCCGGTCTACCTCATGATCAACGACGACGACGTCCGTATCCTACCGGCCGACAAGCTTTGGGGCAAAAGCGTCTGGGAGACGGAGGAGTGGATCAAGAAGACCCATCAGGACCCGTTAATCCGGGTCGCCTCGATCGGGGTGGCCGGCGAGACCGGCTCGAAATACGCCTGCATCGTAAACGATTTGCACCGGGCGGCCGGGCGTTCCGGCGTCGGCACGGTGATGGGCTCGAAGAACCTGAAGGCGGTGGCCGTCCGCGGGACGACCGGCGTCAAGGTCGAGAACCCCCGCGAGTTCATGCAGGTCGCCCAGGCCACGAAGACGGACCTCAAGGAAAGCGCCTTTACGAACGGCCTCACCCAGTACGGCACCCAAGGCGTGACCAGCGTCATCAACGCCACCGGCATCTACCCGACCCGCAACCATCAGCAGGTCCAGTTCGAAGGCGCCGACAAGATCGGCGGCGAGGCGATGTTCGAGGTGCGCGAGACGGACGGACGCACGAACATGGTGCGCAATTCCGCCTGCTTCGGCTGCACGATCGCCTGCGGACGGGTCAGCGTCATCGACCCGAATCATTTCTCCGTGAAGGACAAGCCGCAATACCACAACGCCTCCGGCGGGCTTGAATACGAGTCCTCCTGGGCGATGGGCGGCGACTGCGGCATCGACGATCTCGAGGCGCTGACCTACGCGAACTTCATCTGCAACGAACAGGGGATGGACACGATCTCCTTCGGCGCCTCGCTGGCCGCCGCCATGGAGCTTTACGAGCGGGGCTACATCACCGACAAGGAAACCGGCGGCCTGAAGCTGAAATTCGGGTCGGCGGAAGCCCTCGTCGAGGCCGTCGAACTGGCCGGCAAGGGCGAAGGTTTCGGCAAGGACCTCGGCCTTGGCTCCAAGCTGCTTTGCGAGAAATACGGCCATCCCGAGGTCGCCATGACCGTCAAGGGCCAGGAATTTGCGGCCTACGACCCGCGCGGCGCCCAGGGCATGTCCCTAGCCTACGCGACCAGCAACCGCGGCGCCTGCCACCTGCGGGGCTACACGATCGCCGTCGAAATCTTCGGCGTCGGCACCAAGCTCGACCCGCTGACGACGGAAGGCAAAGCGGAGATCACGAAGCTGGCCCAGGACACGACCTCGGCCGTCGATTCGACCGGTCTTTGCATGTTCCCGAACTTCGCCTGGACGCTGGATCAGTACCAGCAGCTGGTCCAGGCCGACAGCGAAGGCGACTGGTCGATGGAAAAGATGATGGAACTTGGCGAGCGGGTGTGGAACCTGGAGCGCCTGTTCAACAACAAGGCCGGCCTGACGACGGCCGACGACACGCTGCCGAAGCGACTTCTGGAGACGCCGGCCGAAACCGGGGTCGGCAAGGGCCTGGTGGCGCTGCTCGACAAGATGCTTCCGGAATATTACGAGCTGCGCGGCTGGACGCCGGACGGGCAGCCATCGAACGACACGATTAAGCGGCTCAACGTATAAGCCGTTTTCAAGGTGGGTGAATCACCAATACATCGGAGAAGGCGCGAACGCGTGCCTTCTCCGATTTTTTCCCGGCCAGGGCGGACCGGGGCCATCACGGGGGAAGCCGAAAGATGAAACACGTCATCGTGGGTGCCGGCCCGGCCGGCGTGGTTGCTTCCGGAATCCTGCGCAAGCTGCGGGCGGAAGATGAAATCCTGCTGATCGGCGGCGAGCCCGAGCCCCCCTATTCGCGGATGGCGATCCCCTACTACCTGATCGGCAACGTCAAGGAAGAGGGCACCTATCTCAAAACGGACGCCGATCATTACAAGAAGCACCGGATCGACTATCTGCAGGCGCAGGTGACGAAAATCGACCCGAAGAAGAAGGAACTGCACCTCGAGAGCGGCAAGACGGCCGGTTACGACAAGCTGCTGCTGGCGACGGGGGCTTTCCCCATCCGCCCGCCGGTGCCCGGCATCGAGGACCCCGACATCACCGGCTGCTGGACGCTGGCGGACGCGCGCCTGATTGCCAAGCGGTGCAAGAAGGGCACGAAGGTCCTGCAGATGGGCGCTGGCTTCATCGGTTGCATCATCATGGAGGCGATCGCCGCGACCGGCGTCGAGCTTACCATCGTCGAGATGGGCGACCGCATGGTGCCGCGCATGATGAACGAGACCTGCGGGAATCTCATCAAGCGCTGGTGCGAGAAGAAGGGGATCACCGTCCACACCTCGACCCAGGTCACCAAGATCGAGAAGCGGAAGGACAAGAAGCCGCGCTACCTGATCCACACGAAGGACGGCCAGCAGCTGGAGGCGGATCTGATCATCGCTTCGACCGGAGTGGCGCCGGCGCTTGACTACCTTAAGGGCAGCGGCGTCGAGACGGATGGCGGCATCCTGATCAACGAACACATGGAGACGAGCGTCGCTGACATCTACGCGGCCGGCGACTGCGCGAAGGGGCGCGATTTTTCGACCGGCGGCTACGAGGTCCAGGCCATCCAGCCGACGGCCACCGAGCATGGCCGCATCGCCGCCCAGAACATGGCCGGCGTGCAGACCCCGCATCCGGGCTCGTTGAACATGAACGTGCTGGACACGGTGGGGCTGATTTCAAGCTCCTTCGGCCAGTGGATGGGCGTCGAGGGCGGCGATCACGCCGAGCTTCTGGACGAGGAGAATTTCCGTTACCTTCGCCTTGAATTCAAAGACGACGTGCTCGTCGGCGCCCAGGCGCTAGGCCTGACCCAGCATGTCGGCGTGCTTCGCGGGCTCATTCAGACGGAGACCCATCTTGGGCCGTGGAAGGAAAAACTGAAATCCGACCCAACGCAGTTGATGTCGGCTTATCTGGCAAAGGCACAGGCACAGACGCTACCATGAAAATTACGCTGAAATTCTACACGACCCTGAAGGACTACCTGCCCGAGGGCACGAAGGACAACGCCGCCGAGATCGAAGTCGAGGACGGCGCGTCCGTGCAGAGCGTCGTCGAACGCCAGGGGGTGCCGACGAACATGATTCACATGACGCTGGTCAACGGCGCCTACGTCACGCCGGGCGATTTCGCCTCGCACACATTGAAGGATGGCGATACGCTGGCGATGTGGCCACCACTGGCGGGCGGATAATGGCGGAAATGACAACCAAAGACGGCGACGTCCACCGCCGCGTTCTTGAGCTTGCCTATTCCCACAAGGAAATTTTTCGCGCCGTTCCCAAGTTCTTCGAACCGCTTCCGGTGAAGATCGAGGGCACGCGCCTAGTGGCCGACAACGGGGAAAAGAAGATCACCCTCGACCTGGCCCCGGAAAAGACGCGCAAGCTTGGCGCTTCCATCAAGATGCAGGACACCGAGATCACTTTCACCTTCCACGGCTATACGGAAGAGGACGTCGACGTGTTCATGAAGTATTTCGTGCTGCGCACCCAGCGCGGCGGGGGCTGAACGGCCGAAAGCTAGCCGCCGGTGACGCTCATATGGCGGCCAAGGGCGGGGGCCGCGTTCCTGCGTTCGATAACGAAATCATGGCCTTCGGGTTTGCGGCCGATGGCTGCATGGATGGCGTCGATCAGGGGGGCGTCGCTTTCGCCCGTGCGCACGGGGGTCTTGAGATCGGCCTGGTCTTCCTGGCCCAGGCACATGTAAAGCCGCCCGGTGCAGGTCAGCCGTACCCGGTTGCAGGATTCGCAGAAATTGTGGGAAAGCGGCGTGATGAAGCCGACGCGGCCGCCGGTTTCCGCGACCTCCACGTAGCGGGCGGGCCCGCCGCTGCGATGCGCGCTGTCGCGAAGCGTCCAGCGTTCCTCGAGTCGGCGGCGCACGTCCTTCAGGGAAAGGTACTGGTCCATCCGGTCCTGTTCGATCTCGCCCATCGGCATCGTCTCGATGAGCGTCCAGTCGAATCCTTCCGCCCCGCACCAGGCCAGCAGGCGATCGAATTCGTCCTCGTTGACGCCTTTCAGCGCCACCGTGTTGATCTTGACGCGAAGCCCCGCCTTCTTTGCCGCGCGGATGCCTTCCAGCACGGTTTCGATCTTGCCCCAGCGCGTGATCGCGCGGAAGCGGTCCGGCTGCAGGGTGTCGAGCGAGACGTTGACGCGGCGCACGCCGGCCGCGTAAAGGGCGGCGGCGTGTTTCGCAAGGTGGTTGCCGTTCGTCGTGAGGGCCAGTTCGTCGAGCGCCCCCGTCTTCAGGTGGCGGCCGAGGCTCTCGAAGAGCGTGAGGATGCCGCGGCGCACCAGCGGCTCGCCGCCGGTGATGCGGATTTTGCGCACGCCCAGGGAAATAAAGGCGCTGCAGACGCGATCGAGTTCCTCCAGCGTCAGCAACTCGCGCTTCGGCAGGAAGCTCATGTCCTCCGACATGCAATAGACGCAGCGAAGGTCGCAGCGATCCGTGACGGAGACCCGCAAATAGGTAACCTCGCGTCCGAAGGGATCGATCATGATGCGTCGGCTCCTTTTCCTTCCCCATCGACGGGAAACTGGCGGTTCGTGTCCAAGGGCAAGTCTACCATGTGAGCCGACCCTCGATAAAGGCCGCGGCCTCCGGGCTTTCCGGGCCGGCGAAGAAGCGGTCCGCCGGTTTGCGTTCGACCAGGCGGCCGTCGCAGAGGAAGAGGATTTCCTCGCCCAAGCGGCGCGCCTGGCCAAGGTCGTGGGTTGTCATGACGATTTTCGTGCCGCTTGCCTGAATCTCGAGGATGACCTCTTCGACGGCGCGGGTCGCCGCCGGGTCGAGGTTGGCGGTGGGTTCGTCCAGGAACAGGACCTGGGGCCGCGACGCCCAGGCCCGGGCCAGCGCAAGGCGCTGCTGTTCGCCGCCGGAAAGGACGCGCGCCGACACCCTGGCCTTCGCCGTCAACCCGGTGCGGGCCAGCACTTCGTCGACGCGCAGCCGGCGCGGCCCACGGGACACGCCCCGGATGGCGAGCGCGTAAGCAACGTTGGCGGCAACGGAACGGCGCAGCGTGACCGGCCGCTGGAATACCATCGCCTGATCGCGGATCGCCGCCCCTTCCTTCCTGCCCTGCCAGACGACCCGGCCGCCGGTGGGCGCGAGCAGGCCGTGGCAGAGCCGGAGCAGCAGGCTCTTGCCGGCGCCGTTGGGACCCAGAATCACCGTGCGCTGCGTGGCGCCGATCTCGGCGGTGATGCCGCGCAGCAACGCCCGTTCGCCGACTTCGTATACGAGGTTCTCGATTCTCAGCGGGAAGATCGACGGGGTCATGCCGCGTTCCTCCGGGCTGCCCATTCGCCGACCACGTAGATGGCTCCGTTGATCAGCAGGGAAAGCGTCAGGAGAATGATGCCGAGCCCGAGCGCCAGCGAGAGATTCCCCTTGCTGGTTTCCAGCGCGATCGTTGTCGTCATGACGCGGGTGACGTGGTTGATGTTGCCGCCGACGATCATCACCGCGCCGACTTCCGCCATGGCGCGCCCAAAGCCCGCCAGCACGACCGTCAGCACCCGGAAGCGCCCGTCCCACAGCAGCGTGGCGATGGCGCGCGCCCGGTGGACGCCGAGCGAAACCAGAAGTTCGCCATATTCCTCCCAAAGATCGAGGATGACCTGGCGCGTCAGCGCCGCGATGATCGGTGCGATCAGCAGTGTCTGGGCGATGATCATCGCCGTCGGCGTGAACAGGAGTCCCAGCACGCCGAGCGGGCCGGCACGGGAGATCAGGAGATAGACGACGAGGCCGACGACGACCGGCGGCAGGCCCATCATCGCGTTCAGCAGCACGGTAAGGACGCCGACGCCCGGAAAGCGAAAGAGGGCGACGGCCGCCCCCAAGGGCAGCGCGATCAGGGCGGCGACCAGCAGCGCCGTCAGGCTGACCTTGAGGGAAAGGACGACGATCTCGACGAGATCGGGATCGAGCCGGCCGATCATGTCGAAGGCAAGGGAAAAGGCGGTCGAAAAGTCGTCCAAGGGGCCTCCTGCGGGCGGTGGGCGGAGAAAAACCTACTTGGCTTTCCACCCCGTGGAAAGGCCTCATGCCCCGAGGACGGTGACGGGGATGGGGCAATTCGCTACAAGGGAAGCATGCTGAAAATCGCTGCGCTTCGCACCCCGAACATGGCCCCGATCGACCTGGACATCGGCGGCGGCGAATGCGTCGCCGTCATGGGGCCGAGCGGCGCCGGCAAGACGCTTTTTCTGCGCGCCATCGCCGACCTCGACCCCAACGAGGGCGCCATCACCCTGTTCGGCGCCGAACGCGGGAAATTCCCGGCCCCGAAATGGCGGCGGATGGTGACGTACCTGCCCGCCGAATCCGGCTGGTGGGCGGAACGGGTCAGCGACCATTTTCCGAAGGACGGCGCGGTGGGCGAGATGCTCGACCGGCTCGGCCTTTCCGAGGAAGCGCTTGGCTGGACCGTCGCCCGGCTGTCCACCGGCGAACGCCAGCGGCTGGCGCTGGCCCGCGCGCTGCTGTTGCGCCCGGCCGTCCTGCTGCTGGACGAGCCGACCTCGGGGCTGGACGAGACCAGCATCGCCACGGTCGAAAAGGTGTTGAAGGCGCGGCTGGCCGAAGGCGTTTCGATTCTTTTCGTCACCCATGACGAACGTCAGGGCAAGCGCCTTGCGAAACGCTGCCTGCATCTCAAGCAGGGGCGTCTGGAAAGCGAGGAAACGTGGCAGACGGCATAATTGCGCTTAGCTATGGCGACCTGGTTCTCGCCTCGCTGCTGATTCTCCTGAACGCCGGGCTTTCCTTCATCTTGCGCCTGCGGCTCGAGGGCCAGCTTCTGATTGCCGCCTTGCGCATGGTCGCCCAGCTGTTTCTGGTCGGCCTGGTGCTGAAGGCGTTGTTCGCGATCGTCTCGCCCTATCTCACGGGGCTGGTCGCGCTTGCCATGGTGCTGTTCGCCGGACGCGAGATCCTCGCCCGCCAGGAACGCCGCCTCGCCGGCTGGTGGACCTACGGCCTTGGCACGACGAGCATGCTGATGGCGGCCATG
Organism: Alphaproteobacteria bacterium; assembly: GCA_021296325.1. Lineage (GTDB taxonomy): Bacteria > Pseudomonadota > Alphaproteobacteria. The sequence continues at coordinate 53,339 of JAGWAR010000004.1, read as the reverse complement.
ATCGTCACCGTGCTGGCGCTGACCACCCAGTTGCAGCCGGACCCCTGGTACCACCCGCGCTATGCGATTCCGATTCTGGGCATGATCCTCGGCAACACGATGACCGGCATCGCGCTGGGGCTGAACACGCTGGCGACGACGATCGGGCGCGAACGCGTCGCTATCGAGGCGCGGCTCGCGCTCGGTCAGACCTGGCGGGAAGCCTTTGGCGGCGTCATCCGCGAGGCGATGCGTAGCGGATTGATTCCGATCGTCAACGCGATGGCGGCGACCGGGTTGGTGTCGCTGCCGGGCATGATGACGGGGCAGATCCTCGCCGGGGCCGAGCCCATGCACGCCATCGAATACCAGATTCTCATCATGTTCCTGATCGCCGGCGGCACCGGGCTTGGCGTGCTGAGCGCGGTGCTGGGCGGCGCCTACCGGTTAACGGATTCGCGCCAGCGGCTGCGCCTGGACCGCCTGCACCGGACCGAGGAGGGCTAGCCCCGGGCGAAGGCGCGGAAACCGGCGGGCGGCGTCGGAGGGGGTTGCAGGCATCGCGGAAGCAGCAGAGAATACCCGGCGTTACGGTCAAAATCGGTCATACAGCGGGCCTCTTTCGACTCGATACCGCTCCACCGGATGCGCCTTTTGCCGTTCGTTCCCGAATCGGACAGGGCGATGAGAAGTGGGGAACTTCAAACCGCCCGCCACCGACCCTGGGAGGAACAAAAAAATGGCCATCCAACAACATCGCAATTACATCAACGGAAAATTCGTTGACCGGGCGAATGCCGACATGATTCCGGTGCTCAACCCGTCGACCGAAAAAGTGATTTCCGAAGTTCCCGACAGTTCGGCGGAAGTCGTCAACGACGCGGTTGCCGCCGCCAAGGCGGCCCAGGACGAGTGGCGGAAACTGCCCGCCATTCAACGGGCAAACTACCTGCGCCAGATCTCGGCGAAGATCCGCGAGAACGTCCCGGCCCTTGCCAAGGCGCTTACGGAAGAGCAAGGCAAAGTCCAGACCCTTTCGGAAGTCGAAATCGCCTTTACCGCCGATTACATCGATTACATGGCGGAATGGGCGCGACGGATCGAGGGCGAGATCATCAATTCCGACCGCCCGGGCGAAAACATCTTCCTGTTCCGTCAGCCCGTCGGCGTCGTCGCCGGCATCCTGCCGTGGAATTTTCCCTTCTTCCTGATCGCGCGGAAGCTGGGCCCGGCGCTCGTCACCGGCAACACGCTGGTGTTGAAGCCGAGTACGGACACGCCGAACAACGCGGCCATGTTCGTCGACCTGCTGGACCAGACCGACGTGCCGAAAGGCGTCATCAACGTCGTCTATGGCCGGGGCAGCACGACTGGGAACGCGCTTTGCGACAATCCGGACGTCGGCCTGGTGAGCTTCACCGGTTCCGTCGAGATCGGATCGCGGATCATGGGCGCCTGCGCCAAGAACATCACGAAGGTCAACCTGGAGCTGGGCGGCAAGGCCCCGGCCATCGTCATGGCGGACGCCGACATCGACAAGACGGTGGCGGCGGTCAAGGCGTCGCGTGTCATCAACACCGGCCAGGCCTGCAACTGCGCCGAGCGCGTCTACATCGACCGGCGCGTCGAAGACGAGTTCATCACCAAGTTCTCGAAGGCGATGTCGGAGACGAAGTACAACGACCCGGGCAAGGTGCGCGACCTAGACATGGGCCCGATGATCAACAAGGCCGCCCAGAAGACGGTCGACGACATGGTCAAGCGGGCGGTCAAGGACGGCGCCGAGCTGGTCACCGGCGGCAGCATGTCGGACGTCGATGGAAAAGGCTACTTCTTCCAGCCGACGGTGCTTCGCAACTGCGAGCAGTCCTCCGAGATCATGCAGGAAGAAGTCTTCGGACCTGTCATGCCGATCAACACCTTCGATTCGCTGGACGAAGCAATCCAGCGCGCCAACGATTCGAAGTACGGCCTGACGTCGTCGATCTACACCCGCGACATCGGAACGGCGATGCGGGCCTGCAACGATCTCAAGTTCGGTGAAACGTATATCAACCGCGAACATTTCGAGGCGATGCAGGGCTTCCACGCCGGCGTTCGTCAATCGGGCATCGGCGGTGCGGACGGCAAGCACGGCCTTTATGAGAACACCGAGACGCACGTCGTCTATCTGCAGAGCTGAGTGTCGAACCTCTCGGGAGATACCGGCCGAAGGCGGAAAAAACGCCTTCGGCCGGGGCTCCGAAGCGCCGGAGAGTGCCCTTGCGCGAAGGCGAAGCCCCCGCCTAAAGTGGCGGGCCGCGCGGGTGTAGCTCAATGGTAGAGCTCCTGCTTCCCAAGCAGGTGACGAGGGTTCGATTCCCTTCACCCGCTCCACGCCTTCGCCATCCTTTCGGTGGCCAGCAGGGGCCGGCCCGAGGGCTCGGGGTTTGATGCGTATCTTGATCATCGAAGACGACCGCGAGATGGCGGCCTATCTGACGAAGGGCCTGAAGGAGCATGGCTACACGGTCGATCACGCGTCCGAAGGCCGGGAGGGGCTTTTCCTGGCGGCGACCGGCGATTTTGATCTTCTCATCATCGACCGCATGCTGCCGAACACGGATGGCATCACCATCGTCAAGCTGCTGCGCGAGCAAGGGGTGAACAGCCGCGTGCTGCTGTTGAGCGCGCTTGGCCAGGTCGACGACCGGGTCACCGGCCTGAAGGCCGGCGCCGACGACTATCTGGCGAAGCCTTATGCCTTTTCCGAGTTGCTGGCCCGTATCGAGGCGTTGCTTCGCCGCGAGGGCCCGGAAGAGGAACAGACGCGCCTTCACATCGGCGACCTGGAAATGGACCTGATCGGCCGCACCGTGAAACGGGCCGGACAGGCGATCGATTTGAAACCACGGGAGTTTCGCCTGCTGGAATATCTGATGCGCCACGCCGATCAGGTCGTCACGCGGACGATGCTGCTGGAAGGGGTCTGGGATTACCACTTCGACCCCCAGACCAACGTCATCGACGCGCAGATAAGCCGGCTGCGCCAGAAAATCGACAAGGGCTTTGACAAGCCGCTGATCCATACGGTCCGCGGCGCGGGGTATTCGCTTCGTGCAACTGACTAGACTGCTTCGAACCTCGGCCTTCCGGATGGCGGTCCTTACCATGGCCGTCTTCGGGCTTCTCGCCGTCGTGCTTCTGGGGTTCATCTACTATGCGACGATCGACCTGATCGACCGCGAGACGAACAACGTCATCGAGGCGGAAAGCAAGGGGCTGGTCGAGCAGTACAGCCTGTTCGGGCTTCGCGGCATCGCCGCCGTCATCCGGCACCGGTCCGAGAACCTGAAGGAGCCGGGCGCCATCTACCTGTTGGCGAACGAAAATTTCGAGCCGATGATCGGCAACCTGATCCCGTGGCCGGCCAGCGCAGAGGACGGGCCGCTGACCCCGCCCGAAAACAGCGAATGGATTCACTTCAGCGTCAGCCACGGCGAAGGCGAGGAAGAGGTCACCCGCCAGATTCGCGCCCGCGTCATCGACCTGCCGATCGGCTACCACCTGCTGGTCGGCCGGGATATCGGCGAACGCGAACGCTTTCGGGAGGTGATGCGGGCGGCGCTGACCTGGTCGGTCGTCATCACGCTGCTGCTGGCCTTCCTCGGCGGGCTGCTGTTGAGCCGGCAGATGCTGCGCCGCGTCGACACGATCGCCCGGACCAGCCGGCAGATCATCGACGGGGATCTGACGAAGCGCGTGAAGGTGCGCGGCACCGGCGACGAGTTCGACCGGTTGTCGACGAATTTGAACGAGATGCTGGACCAGATCGAGCGGCTGCTGGTCGGCATGCGCGCGGTGACGGACAGCGTCGCCCACGATCTGGGCGCGCCGCTGACGCGGCTGAAAAGCCGGATCGAGATGACGCTGCGCGGGGACGCCAACCTGGATGCCTATCGCGCCGCCCTGCAAAGCGCCATCAAGGAGACCGATCACATCCGTTCGACCTTCGATGCGCTGATCGACATCGCGCGGGCCGAGGCAAGCGTTGCGAATTTCGAGATGAAGCCGCTGGACCTGGCCGAGCTTTCCGGCGAGCTGCTCGAACTTTACGAGCCGGTGGCGAACGAGCAGAAGCTCCGCCTGGAATCCGCCCTCCCCCCGAGTGCCCCGGTGCTTGCCAACCGGCAGACGCTGGCCCAGGCGCTGACCAACCTGCTCGACAACGCCATCAAGTACACGCCCGTCGACGGCATCGTCCGGCTGGAGCTCACGGCGGACGATGCGTGGGTGCATTTCACGCTCAAGGACAGCGGGCCGGGCATTCCGGCGGCCGACCGCGAGCGGGTGCTGCAGCGTTTCGTGCGGCTGGAGAAGGCGGCGGAAACCCCCGGCACCGGGCTGGGCCTGAGCCTGGTCGCGGCGGTGGCGAAGCTGCACCGGGCAACGCTCGAGCTGGGCGACAACCGGCCAAATTTCGCCGGGCGGCGGAAGGGGAAACAAAGCAGGCGGCCGAATAAAACGAAGGCGGCCCGGGAGGGAGTTCACGGGCCGCCCATCCGAGCCAATCGTCGACCCCACGGCCGGTCTAAAAGGGAGCCGAAGCTTGGGGCTCGGAAACCTCCGTGGACTTTGTCCATCGGCGGGCTGAACATCGGGAAACGCTTAGGGACCGTTCCGATGTAGAGGATCTGCTCTGGAGCGTGTTCTATACGCCCCTACCTTGCCCAGGCATGATGGCAAGATGAAATCTTCGTAATGTTGGAAAATCCCGGAAAAGGTGGGGTTTCAGCCCCGCTGGCCGGGGCCGAAGCCGCCGCCGCCCGGCGTCTCGATCACGAAAACGTCGCCCGGCTCCATCGCCACCTCGGCCGTGGGCGCCAGCACTGCGACGGTGCCGTCGGCGCGCTCGACCCGGTTCTCGCCGGGCAGGCCCGGCTTGCCCCCGTCCAGCCCCGGCGGCGCGTGGCGCCGGTTGTTGGAAAGGATCGCCGCCGTCATCGCCTGGCGAAAGCGCAGGCGCCGGACCACCCCGTCGCCGCCCCGCCAGCGGCCTTCCCCACCGCTGCCACGGCGGATGGAAAAGGCCTCGACGAGGACAGGGTAGCGCCACTCCAGCACCTCAGGGTCCGTCAGGCGCGAATTCGTCATGTGGGTCTGGATGGCCGAGGCGCCATCGAAGCCGGGGCCAGCCCCGGCGCCGCCGGCAAGCGTTTCGTAATATTGGTGGGTGGCGTCGCCGAAGGTGAAATTGTTCATCGTGCCCTGGGAGCCGGCGAGCGCGCCAAGCGCGCCGTAAAGCGCATCCGCCACGCATTGGGAGGTTTCCACATTGCCGGCGGCGACGGCCGCGGGCGGCTCGGGGTTCAGCATCGAGCCCTTTGGCAGCACGATCTCGAGCGGCTTCAGGCACCCCGCGTTGAGCGGAATGGCAGCCTCGATCAGCGTGCGGAAGACGTAAAGCACGGCGGCCCGGGTAACCGCGGAAGGCGCGTTGAAATTGGTCAGCCGTTGCGCCGACGTGCCGGTGAAGTCGATCTTCGCGGAACGGTGCTTGCAGTCGATCGTGACCGTCACGTCGATCCGCCCGCCATCGTCCATCTCGTAAACGAAGGCGCCATCTTTCAGCGTCGCAATGGCGTCGCGCATCGCTGCTTCGGCGTTTGCCTGGACGTGGCCCATATAGGCCTGGACGACGGGAAGGCCGAACTTGCCGACGAGCTTCTGCAATTCCTCGGCGCCCTTCGCGTTCGCCGCGATCTGGGCGCGCAGGTCCTGCACGTTCCGATCGGGGTTGCGGGCCGGATGGGGACCGGCCATGAGACGGGCGCGCAGATCGTCTTCGTGAAAACGCCCGTCGCGGACGAGGCGAAGGTTGTCGAGCAGCACGCCTTCTTCTTCAATCGTTTTGCTTTGCGGCGGCATCGAGCCCGGCGTCACGCCGCCGATGTCGGCGTGGTGGCCGCGGGCTGCGACGAAGAAAAGCAGCCCCTCCCCCGCCGCATCGAAGACCGGGCTGACGACGGTGACGTCGGGCAAATGCGTGCCGCCGTTATAAGGTGCGTTCGAGGCGAAGGCGTCGCCCGGCCGCAGGTCGGCGGCGTAAGCCTCGCGCACAGCGCGCACGCTTTCGCCCATGGAACCCAGATGGACCGGGATGTGCGGCGCGTTGGCGATCAGCCCCCCTTCGGCGTCGAACAGCGCGCAGGAGAAATCGAGCCGTTCCTTGATGTTGACGGAGTGCGAGGTCTTGGCCAGCGTCTCGCCCATCTGTTCGGCGATCGACATGAAGAGGTTGTTGAAGATCTCGAGCTGGACGGGATCGGCGTCGGTGGCGACGCCGGCGCGGCGGAGGGCGGCGGCGCGGGTCAGCAGCAGGCTTCCCTCTTCCAGCACGACGAGTTCCCAGCCGGGTTCCAGCACCGTCGTCGCGTGATCTTCCAGCACGAGCGCGGGGCCGGCGAGCCGGTGGCCGGGAAGCAGGGCCTTGCGCCGGAAGACCGGCGCCTGCACCTCGCGCCCGGCGAAGTGGACGGGGGCATGGGCCTCGGCCACGGGCGCGCGGACGGCGGGGGTGCGCCCGGCGGGGTGCGCCATGTCTTCCATGCGGCCCACCGTTTCGACGCCAAGGGCTTCGAGGATGAGGCGTTTCGCGGGATCGACGAAGCCGAATTGCTGGCGATGGGCCGCTTCGAAGGCGGCGCGGGTCGCGGCGAAGCTCGTCAGGGGAACGACGAGGGGGCTGTCCGTTCCTTCGTAGCGGAGATGAGCGGAAGAACGGCTTTCCATGCGGGCGGCGGGGATGCCCTGCGCCGCGATGTCGGCTTCCGTCTCGGCCCGCAGGCCGGCGAGCGTCGTTTCGAAGTCCACCATGGCGGTTTCCTCAAAAGGCGTCTCGACGGCGCGGGCGCGGGTTGCGCGCAGATCGGCCAGCCCCATGCCGAGTGCCGAAAGCACGCCCGCCATCGGGTGCAGCAGGATCTGTTTCATCTCGAGCGCGTCGGCAACCCGACAGGCGTGCTGGCCCGCCGCGCCGCCATAGCCGCAAAGCAGGTAGTCCGTCACGTCGTAGCCGCGGGCGACCGAGATCTTCTTGATGGCGTTCGCCATGTTTTCGACGGCGACTTTCAGGAAACCTTCGGCGATTTCCTCGTGAGTCATCGCCGGGCCGGAGGATTGGCGAATTCTTTCGGAAAGCGCGTCGAACGTTTCGGCAACGACATCGCGGTCGAGGGGCAGGTCACCCTCGGGCCCGAAGATGCGGGGGAAATAGTCCGCCTGAATCCGGCCCAGCAGCAAATTGCAATCCGTCACCGTCAGCGGCCCGCCGCGGCGGTAACAGGCCGGCCCCGGATCGGCGCCGGCGGATTGGGGCCCGGCCCGGAAACGCCCGGCCTCGAAGGCGCAGATCGAACCGCCGCCGGCGGCCACCGTGTGGATCCGCATCATCGGCGCCCGTAGCCGGACGCCCGCCACTTCCGAATCGAAACTCCGCTCGAACGTGCCGTCGTAATGGAAAACGTCCGTCGAGGTGCCGCCCATGTCGAAACCGATGAGGCGGTCAAAACCGGCCCGCTTCGCCACCGCGACGGCGCCGACGACGCCGCCGGCCGGGCCGGAAAGGATGCTGTCCTTGCCGTGGAAGAAACGGGCGTCGGCCAGCCCGCCGCTCGACTGCATGAAAAGAAGGCGCGTCTCGCCGAGATCGCCGGCGAGGCGATCGACGTAGCGCCGCAAGATCGGCGAGAGGTAGGCGTCCACCACCGTCGTGTCACCGCGGCTTACGAGTTTCATCAGCGGACTTACCCGGTGGGAAACGGAAATTTGCGTAAACCCGATGGCGCGGGCGAGTTCGGCGATGGCGCGTTCGTGGTCGGGATAGCGGTAGCCGTGGAGAAAAACGATCGCTACGGCGCGAAGTCCTTCCGCATAGGCTGCCTCGAGCCGTTCCCGCGTCAAGACCAAGTCGGGCTTCAGAATCACCTCGCCTTTTGCCGTCACGCGTTCCGGCACTTCGACGACGCGCGCGTAAAGCAATTCTGGCAGCGCGATGCGGCGAGCGAAGATGTCGGGGCGGTTCTGATAGGCGATGCGAAGTGCATCGGCGAAACCTTCCGTGACGACGAGAAGGGTGGGCTCGCCCTTGCGCTCGAGCAACGCGTTCGTCGCCACCGTCGTTCCCATCTTGACGGCGGCGATCCGCTCGGCCGGGACGGCCGCGCCTTCGGGTAGTTCAAGAAGCTGGCGGATGCCTTCGACGGCAGCGTCGGCGTAGCGCTGCGGGTTTTCGGAAAGAAGCTTTCGCGTCAGCAGCGCGCCCTCGGGGCTGCGCGCCACGAAGTCGGTGAAGGTACCGCCCCGGTCGATCCAGAACTGCCAGCCGGCGGCCGCGGAAGGGGTCGTTTTCGCCATCGCGGACGAGCTTACCGGCAAGGCCGCCCGCCCCCAAGGCATCGCTTGGTCCGTATTGGCACGCCGTCGCGATCCGTTTATGGTCGCCCGCAAGTCGTGAAAGGGTCTCATGGGAATCTGGGGAAAATTGATTGGGGGAACCGCAGGGTTTGCCCTCGGCGGACCGCTCGGCGCCATTCTCGGCACGATCGCGGGCCACGCCTATGACCGCTCGAAGGGGGAAAGCCAGAGCGGCCCCTATGGCCGCGCCCGCGCCGACACGATAGGCACCCGCCAGGCCGCCTTCACGACCGCCGTCATCGTGCTGGCGGCGAAGATGGCGAAGGCTGACGGCGTCGTGACGAAGGACGAGATTCGCGCCTTCAAGCAGATCTTCCGCATAGCGAAACAGGCCGAGGCCGAGGTCGGCGAAATCTTCAACCGGGCCCGCGAGGAGACGGCGGGGTTCGAGCCCTATGCCCACCAGATCGGCGTCCTGTTCGCCCACCAGCGGGTCGTGCTGGAGGATTTGCTGGGCGGACTGTTCCATATCGCGCGGGCCGACGGCCGGGTCAGTCCCGAGGAGATGGCTTACCTAAAGGAAGTCGCCCGCATCTTCGGATTCGACGCGCGCACCTTCGAGCGGATCGCCGCCGCCCATCTGGGAACGGGACCGGCCGACCCTTACGAGGTGCTGGGGGTTTCCCCCAATATCACGGATGAAGAACTGAAGAAGGTCTATCGCAAGCTTATCCGCGAGAACCATCCCGACCGGCTGATGGCACAAGGCATGCCCCAGGAATTCATCGAGGTCGCCAACGAAAAAATGGCGGGGATCAACGATGCCTATGCCCAAATCGAAAAATTGCGGGGACGCGGATAAGCCATGAAGCCAAGTCACATTATCCTGCTGGTCATCATGATGGTGGCCTGGGGCGTGACCCCGACCGTGGGCAAGTTCGGCGTCGGCCAGATTCCGCCCATCTTCTTCGCGGCCCTGCGCGCCGGCGTCACCATGCTGGTGCTGTTGCCGTTCCTGAGAAATCCGCGCGGGCACTGGGGCGTGCTGTTCCTGCTGTCGCTGTTGATGGGCACGCTGCACCACACCTTTTTCCTGACCGGGCTAAAGCACCTCGATGCTTCGCACACGATCATCCTTGCCCAGATGCAGTTTCCCTTTGCCGCCCTGCTCGCCGTGCCGTTCTTCGGCGACTACCTTGGCTGGCGGCGTATGGGCGGCCTTGCCATCGCCTTTGGCGGCATCGTGCTGATCGCCGGCGAGCCCAAGGTGCAGGCGGAATTCCTGCCGGCCGCGTTCGTGCTGTTTGCCGTCTTCTGCTGGGCCGCCGCCAACATCGTCATCAAGCGGATGCGCCTGACCGACGGCAACATGATCAATGGCTGGGTCGCGATCCTGATGGTGCCGCAAACGCTTGCCGTTTCCTTCTTCCTCGAGAGCGGGCAGATCGCGGCGCTGATGGCCGCCGACTGGAAGGCGCTGGCCGCCCTGGTTTACATGGGCGGCTTCATCACCGCGATCACCTTTGCGCTGTGGTACCGCCTGTTGCGGCGATACACGGTCAACCAGGTGATGCCCTTTACCCTGTTGATGCCGGTCTTCGGCGTACTGGCGGGGGTTTTGGTGCTGAACGAGGCGTTGAGCTGGCTCACCATTCTTGGCGGCTTGATCACGATCGCGGGCGTTGCCATCATCGTCATTCGCCGTCCCATGGAAATCGAAGCCGGAGTCTAGAATGGGCGTGACGGTTCTGGAGCGTCCCTCGCCGAACCACGAAGCGCGGCCCGAAGGGGCGGCGATCGACACGCTGATCCTGCACTACACCGGCATGAAGACGGCGGAAGAGGCGCTGAAGCGCCTGTGCGATCCCGCCGCGAAGGTGAGCGCCCATTATTTGATCGACGAAGGGGGGCGGATCTACGCGCTTGTGCCGGAGGGGCGGCGGGCCTGGCACGCGGGCGAGGCCCGCTGGCAGGGGGAAACCGACATCAACGACCGCTCGATCGGCGTCGAGCTGGTCAATCCGGGCCACGACTTCGGCTACCGCCCCTTCCCCGAGGCCCAGATGGCGGCGCTGGAGGCGCTGCTCGGCGGCATCCTCGCCCGCCACCCGATCCCGGCGGCGCGCGTGCTCGGCCATTCCGACGTGGCGCCGGCGCGCAAGACGGATCCGGGCGAGCTGTTCGACTGGGAGCGGCTGGCCCGGGCCGGCATCGGGCACTGGCCGGAGGCGCGCGGGGAAACGCCCGTGCCGCCGGTGGGAGAAATCCAGCGCCGCCTTGGCCGTTACGGCTACGACGTGCCGCTTAGCGGCGAGGCCGACGCGGCGACGAAACAGGCGATCACGGCCTTTCAGCGCCATTTCCGCCCCGAACGCGTCGATGGCGAGGCGGACGGGGAGACGGCGGGCCGGCTGGCCGCCCTGCTTGAAGGCCTTGACCCCCCCACCCCGGAGGCCTAGCTAGAAAGGGCCAGACGGCCGGATGGCCGCTCCGCGGCGACGCGGAGAGGAAAGTCCGGGCTCCACGGAAACACGGTGCCGGGTAACGCCCGGCGGGGGCAACCCCAGGGAAAGTGCCACAGAAAGCAAACCGCCGGCGGCAACGCCGGTAAGGGTGAAAGGGTGCGGTAAGAGCGCACCGCGTCCCCGGTAACGGGGATGGCAGGGTAAACCCCACCGGGAGCAAGACCAAATAGGGGCGGCACGCCTTATGGCAGGCGGGTTTCCGCGTCGCCGCCCGGGTCGGTCGCTAGAGGCGCCGGGCAACCGGCGTCCCAGACGAATGGCCATCGCCCGCTTGCGGGTACAGAACCCGGCTTACAGGCCGTCTGGCATCCTTTCTCAAGAAAATCCGGAAGGGAGATATGTTCTTACTATGTTCTCTTCCCGGGTCTTTTCATACTTCATCTAGTAATCGCAGGAAAAGAACCTCCGAAGACCTTGATCGGAGACTTCCGATCTTTTTCCCTTCGTCCCGAATTCTCCTTTTGGACGAAGGTTTTACTTTGCTCCGTCGTTGACACCCATGTAGGCCCATGATATCCCATTTTGTCCCATATTGGGCGGTTGCGCCCGATCCGGACAGGGAAGGCCAGGACCGTTCCACCGCCCAGGAGCCCCCGGCCCGCCCGCAAGACCCGGCGAATGGGGGGCCGGCATGGCGCTGTTTCTTTCGACATATACGAACAAGGTCGACAAAAAAGGCCGGGTTTCCGTGCCGGCGTCGTTCCGCGCCGCCATCGGCGGGCAGAATTTCCACGGCATTGTCGCCTTCCGCTCCTATCGCCTGCCGGCGATCGAGGCCTTTTCCATCGACCGCATGGAGCGGCTGAGCACCAGCCTCGACGGGCTCGACCTGTTCTCCGACGCCCAGGACGACCTGGCCGCGACGATCTTCGCCGATTCGCACCCCCTGCCCTTCGACAGCGAAGGCCGCATCCTGCTGCCGAAGGAGTTTGCCGATCACGCCGGCATCCGGGACGAGGCCGCCTTCGTCGGCCGCGGCGCCACCTTCCAGCTGTGGGCGCCGAAGGCCTTCGCGGTCCACCAGACAAAAGCCCGCAAGCGAGCGCTCGAGAAAGGGGTCACCCTGCGCCTCGGACCGCCGGACAAGGCGGGAGGCGAAACGCCATGACCCCCCGGACGCGGCCGCAAGCAGGAAGGACGACACGCGAGCACCGGCCCGTCCTTCTCAAAGAAGTGCTAGGCATCCTCTCGCCCACCGACGGCGCCACCTATGTGGACGGCACCTTCGGCGCCGGCGGCTACACGCAGGCCCTGCTGGACGCCGCCGACTGCACGGTCTGGGCCATCGACCGCGACCCCGACGCCATTGAAGACGGCAGCGTGCTGTTACGCTCTTATGCGCGGCGGTTGCACCTGCTGGAAGGCCGCTTCGGCGAGATGGCCGACTTGCTGAAGGCCCAGGGCGTCACCCAGGTGGACGGCATCGCGCTGGACCTTGGCGTTTCCTCCATGCAGCTCGATAAGGCCGGGCGCGGTTTTTCCTTCCGCGCCGACGGCCCGCTCGACATGCGCATGGCGAAGGAAGGGCCGAGCGCCGCCGACATCGTCAACCAGGAAGACGAACAGACCCTTGCCCGGATCCTTCGGGAATACGGCGAGGAGAAGAAGTCGCGCCGCATCGCACGCCGCATCGTCGAACTGCGCAACCGGCAGCCGATCACCCGCACCCGCGAGCTCGCCGAACTCGTCGCCGGCGTCGTCAAGCAGGACAAGAGCGGCATCGACCCGGCGACGCGCACCTTTCAAGCGCTGCGCATCCACGTGAACGACGAGCTTGGCGAGATCGAGCGGGGCTTGCGCGCCGCCGAAACCCTGCTGAAGCCGCAGGCGCGGATCGCCGTCGTCGCCTTTCATTCGCTGGAGGACCGGATCGTCAAGACCTTCTTCCGGGCCCGCAGCGCCACCGGCACGGGCACGTCGCGCCATCTGCCACTGGCGCCGAAGCGGACGCCGAGCTTCCGCCTGCTGACCAAGCGCGCCACCCGGCCCGGCGAAGCGGAAACGGCGGCGAATCCACGGGCGCGTTCGGCCCGCCTGCGCGCCGCCGAACGCACCGAGGCCGCGCCCTGGGAGCACGCCGCATGAAGGGGCATTTCACCTTTCTCTGGCTGTTGCTGGTTGCCGTCGTCTGTTTCGGCCTGTTCCTCGCGAAATACAAGGTGCAGTCGCTGGAGACGGAGCTTGCCGCATTGAACCAGGTGATTCTCGACCGCCAGGAAGAGCTTCACGTGCTGAAAGCGGAGTGGGCGCATCTAAGCCGGCCCGAACGCATCCAGCGCTTGAGCGAACGCTTCCTCCACCTGCAGCCGGTGACGGCAAAGCGCATCGACACGGAAGCCGGGCTGGCCGCCCGCCTGGAGCGAAGCGAATGAGCGCCGAACGCCGCCGCCGCAAGGACCTGGCCCACCATCAGGCGATCGAAACCGGGAGGACCCGTCTTTTCCTGCTGGCGACGCTGATGATGTTGGCCTTCCTCGCCGTCGGCGTGCGCCTCATCGAATTGACGCTGTTCCGGGAAGGCAGCGAGCCCAGGATCGCCAACGCTACGCCACCCGCGAGTTGGCAGACGGAACGCGCCGACATCCTCGACCGCAACGGCGAAATTCTGGCGACCAGCCTGCGCACGGCCTCGCTTTACGCGGACCCCGTCCGGGTGCTTGACCCGCAGGCGGCGGCCCGCGCGCTGGCCCGCCTGCTGCCCCGCGCCAACCGCAAGGAGATTCTGGAGCGGCTGCGCTCGAAGCGCCGCTTTACCTGGATTCGCCGCCACCTGACGCCCCAGCAGCAATACGCCGTCAACCGGCTGGGCATCCCCGGCCTTTACTTCCAGCAGGAGGAACACCGGGTCTATCCCCACGGGCATCTGGCCGCCCATGTCGTCGGCTTTACCGGCGTCGACAATCGCGGCCTTGCCGGCATCGAGAAATCCTTCGACGCGGCGCTTCGCCAGGGCAGCGGGCCGCTCAGGCTTTCGCTCGACATCCGCGTCCAGCACATCCTGGCCGACGAGATCGGCAAGGCGATGCGCCGGTTCCAGGCCATCGGCGGTTCCGGCGTCGTGATGGACGTCACCAGCGGCGAGGTGCTGGGCCTGGTCTCGCTTCCCGACTTCGACCCGAACCGGCCCGGCGCGGCGTCGCCGGACGCCATGTTCAACCGGGCGACGCTCGGCATCTACGAGATGGGATCGACCTTCAAGATCTTCACCGCCGCGATGGCGCTGGAAAGCGGCAAGGCGACGCTGGACAGCGTCTACGACGCCTCCAAGCCGATCCGCATCGCCCGCTTTGCGATCGAGGACTACAAGCCGAAGAACCGCTGGCTCAGCGTGCCGGAAATTCTCATGTATTCCTCGAATATCGGCGCCGCGAAGATGGCGAAGGATCTGGGCGCCACGCTTCAGCAAGACTATCTCTCGCGGCTTGGCCTGTTAAGCCCGCCGGCCCTGGAGCTTCCAGAAATCGGCGCGCCGCTTGCCCCCTATCCGTGGCGCGAGATCAATCTGCTGACGATTGCCTACGGCCACGGCCTGGCCGTTTCGCCCATCCAGCTGGCCAGCGCGGTGGCGGCGGTCGTCAATGGCGGCATCTCCCGCCCGGCGACGCTGCTGTATCACGCGGGCGCGCCGACGGAAGGGGCGCGCATCCTTTCGGAAAAGACGTCCGAGCAGATGCGCCGCCTGCTTCGTCTCGTCGTCGATTCGGGCACCGGCAGCCATGCGGCGGCCGAAGGCTACCTCGTCGGCGGCAAGACCGGCACGGCCGAGAAGAACGACGCCAACGGTTACGCGGGCAAGGGCCTGCGCTCCTCTTTCGTCGGTGCCTTTCCGATGCAGGCGCCGCGCTACGTCGTCTTTGCGCTGCTGGATGAGCCGAAAGGCGACAAGCAGACCTACGGCTATGCGACCGGCGGTTGGGTATGTGCGCCGATCGTCAGCAACGTCATTTCACGCATGGCGCCGCTTCTTGGCGTAGCGCCGATCGACGAGGAGGCGCCCGAAGTCGAGCGCCAGATGTTCATCGAGATTCATGAACAGGAAAAAAGGCTTGCGTCTTTCTGACCTACTGCGTTGCGAAGAAGGGGATTCGATGTTTGAGACGATGGGAGAGGACGTGAAGATCGTTGGTATCACGGCCGACTCCCGCAACGTCGAACCCGGCTTTCTGTTCGCCGCCCTCCCCGGCACCAAGACGGAAGGGACACGCTTTGTCCCCGATGCCCTGAAGGCCGGCGCCGTTGCCGTCCTCGGCACGGAGCAACTGGAAACGCTTGAGGGGGCGACCCGCGTCGTTACCGAAAATCCCCGCCGGGCCTTTGCCCGGATCGCCGCCCGTTTCTATCAGGCGCAGCCCCGTGTCATCGCCGCCGTCACCGGCACGAACGGCAAGAGTTCCGTCGTCGGCTTCGCCCGCCAGATCTGGGAAGCCTCGGGCGAGCGGGCGGCCAGCCTCGGCACGCTGGGCCTGGAGCCGCCGGTGGCGTCGGCCAAGGGCGCGACGCTGACGACGCCCGACCCCGCCCAGCTGCACCGCCTGCTGGCCGAGTTGGCGGCGAACCAGATCGACCATCTGGCCATCGAGGCCTCGAGCCACGGGCTGGAACAGTTCCGGCTGGACGGAGTGCGACTCAGCGTCGCCGTCTTTACGACCCTTTCCCGCGACCATCTCGACTATCACGGCTCGGCGGAGGCCTACCTCGCCGCCAAGCAGCGCCTGTTTGCGGAACTGCTGCCGGAGGGGGGCGCGGCTGTGCTGAACGCGGACGACGCCGCCTTCAACGCCTTCGCCGACCTTTGCGCGAAGCGCGGGCTTCGGACGCTGACCTATGGCGAGGGGGGAGAGGATTTCCGCCTGCTGGAAAGCCGGCCGGCCGGCGACGGCCAGGAGATTACCTGCAGGCTGCTTGACCAGCGGCAGACGTTTCACCTGCCGCTGGTCGGCGCCTTCCAGGCGAAGAACGTGCTGGCGGCCCTGGGGCTGGTCCACGCCGCCGGCGGGGACGTCCAGGCCGGATTAAAGGCGTTGCCCGAACTGGGCGGCATCGCCGGGCGCATGGAAGCGGTCGGCCGGCTGGCCAATGGCGCCCGCGTCTACGTCGATTACGCCCACACGCCGGACGCGCTGACTCATGCGCTGGCGGCGCTGCGGCCCTACACGAAGGCGCGGCTTGGCGTCGTCTTCGGGTGCGGCGGCGAGCGCGACCGGGGCAAGCGCCCCGAGATGGGCGCCATCGCCGATGCGCTGGCCGATGTCGTCTTTGTCACCGACGACAACCCCCGCCACGAGGACGCCGCCGCCATCCGGCGCGAAATCCTGATCGCTTCGCGCAAGGGACGGGAAATCGCCGAGCGTGGCGAGGCGATCGCCACCGCCATCGCCGCGTTGCAGGCGGACGACGTGCTGCTGATCGCCGGCAAGGGCCACGAGACGGGACAGGTCGTCGGCGACGCGACGCGGCCTTTCGACGACCGCGAGACGGCGAAGGCCGCCATCCGCACGCAAGGAGGCACGGCATGACGACGCCGCTTTGGACGCATGGGGAAGCGGAACGCGCCACCGGCGGCAAAAGCAGCAAGCCATGGGAGGCGAGCGGCGTTTCCATGGATAGCCGCAAGCTTGAGCCCGGCGATCTTTTCGTGGCGATTCACGGGCCTCATTTCGACGGCCACGACTTCGTGCGCGACGCCTTCCAGCGCGGCGCGGCGGCGGCTATCGTCGAACAGCGGCCCCAGGGCGTGCCGGAACGGGCACCGATTCTCATTGTCCCGCACGGTTTCGAGGCGCTGCAGGCGCTGGCCCGCGCGGCGCGCGCGCGCACGAAGGCGCGCGTGCTGGCCGTGACCGGCAGCGTCGGCAAGACCGGCACGAAAGAGGCGTTGCGCCTGGCGCTTGGCGACAGCGGCCGGGTGACGGCGACCCACGGCAACCTCAACAACGCCTACGGCGTGCCGTTGAGCCTGGCGCGCCTGACGCAGGCATCCGATTACGGCGTCTTCGAGCTTGGCATGAACCACCCCGGCGAGATCGGGCCGCTGGCCCGGCTGGTGCAGCCGGAGATCGGCATCATCACGAACGTCGAGGCCGTGCACATGGCGCATTTCGGCTCCGTCGCCGAGATCGCCGACGCCAAGGCGGAGATGTTCGAAGGCATGGGCCCCGAGGGGCTTGCCATCCTCAACCGCGACAACCCCTACTTCCAGCGCCTGGCCGACGCGGCGCGGGCCAGGGGGATCGAACGCATCGTCGGCTTCGGCGAGCACCCGGAAGCCCAGGTGCGGCTTATCAACTGCACCTGCCACGCCTTTTCCAGCAACGTCATTGCCGAGATCCGGGGCGTCGAGGTGCACTACCCGCTTGGCGTGCCCGGCCGCCACTGGGTGACGAACAGCCTGGCCGTGTTGGCCGCCGTCGATGCCGTCGGCGCCGACCTGAAGAAAGCGGCGTCGCGGCTTGGCAATCTGGCCGCCCCGGTCGGCCGCGGGCGCCGGGTGCGCGGCATGTTGCCGAGCGGCGCCATCGAGATCATCGACGAAAGCTACAACGCCAACCCGGCGTCGATGCGCGCCACCCTCGACAGCCTGGCGGCCATCCCGCTCGGACCGGTCGGGCGGCGCATCGCCGTGCTTGGCGACATGCTGGAGCTTGGCCCGAACGCTGCGCGCATGCACGCGGATCTGGCTGGCGATCTCATCCGCAACGAGATCGAGCTTGTGTTCACGGTCGGCCGCCTGATGGAAAACCTCGACCGCGAATTGCCGCCGCACATGCTGGGCGGCCACGCCGAAAGCGCCGAAGCGCTGTTGCCGATCCTTCTGGAAGAGTTGCACGGCAGCGACGTCGTCGCCGTCAAGGGATCGCAAGCCATAAACATGAACCACATCGTCGAGACGCTGCTGCATGCCGGAAACGGCATGGCAAATGCCGTCAACGGGCGCTGAGGAGAAGGCCCATGCTTTTTAACCTGCTTGCCCCTCTTGCCGATCACCTGCCGGTCCTGAATCTGTTCCGCTACCTCACCTTCCGCACCGGGGCGGCGATCATGACGGCGCTGTTCATCAGCTTCGTCGTCGGGCCGGTCCTGATCCGCACGCTGCGCCGCCGCCAGAAGGAAGGCCAGCCGATCCGCACGGACGGGCCGGAAAGCCACATCCTGAAGAAGGCCGGCACGCCGACGATGGGCGGTTTTCTTATTCTGCTTGGGTTGCTGATCTCGACGCTGCTGTGGGCGGATCTGACGAACCGCTATATCTGGGCGGTGCTGGGGGTGACGACCGGCTTCGGGCTGATCGGATTCGTCGACGATTTTCTCAAGGTCCGCCGACGCAGCAGCCGCGGCATGCCGGCCAAGGTGAAGTTTCTGGCCCAAATCGTCATCGCCGGGATCGGCACCTACGCGATCCTAGAAGTGACCCGCGCACCCCTGGCCACCAGCCTTGCCGTGCCCTTCCTGAAAGACGTGCTTCTGAACTTCGGCTGGTTTTTCCTGCCCTTTGCCGTGCTGGTCGTCGTCGGCACCTCGAACGCGGTGAATCTGACGGACGGCCTCGACGGCCTGGCGATCGTGCCGGTGATGATCGCGACGGCCTGCTTCGCGCTGATCGCCTACCTCGTCGGCAACGCCGTCTTCGCCGGCTATCTGCAGATCCACGGCGTGCCGGGCGCCGGCGAGCTGGCCGTGCTGTGCGGCGCGCTGCTGGGGGCATCGCTCGGTTTCCTCTGGTTCAACGCGCCACCGGCCATGGTTTTCATGGGCGACACCGGCTCGCTTTCGGTCGGCGCCGCCCTTGGCGCCATCAGCGTGGTCACGAAGCACGAGCTCGTGCTGGCCATGATCGGCGGCCTGTTCGTGCTGGAGACGGTTTCCGTCATGGTGCAGGTCGTCTCGTTCAAGCTGACGGGCAAGCGCGTCTTCCAGATGGCGCCGCTGCACCATCACTTCGAGAAGAAGGGATGGGCGGAGCCCACCATCGTCATCCGTTTCTGGATCATCGCGTCGATCCTGGCCCTGATCGGGCTATCAACCCTGAAACTGCGGTGAACCGATGATCGAAGTCACCGCCTATCGGGATCGTGCCGTGATGGTGCTGGGGCTTGGCCGTTCGGGCCTTGCCGCGGCGGCGGCGCTGCGCGAGGGCGGCGCGGCGATCGTCACCTGGGACGACGACCCGAAGGCCCGCGGACGCGCCAAGCAGGAAGGGTTCCCCGTCACGGACCCGACCGTGCTGGACTGGTCGCATGTCGACGCACTGATCCCGAGCCCCGGCATCCCGCTGGACCATCCCGAGCCCCATCCCGCCGTCGTCAAGGCGCGGGCGGCGCGTTGCGAGATTCTCGGCGACATCGAATTGCTGACCCGCACCCAGAACGAGGCCCGCTATGTCGGTATCACCGGCACGAACGGAAAATCGACGACGACGGCGCTGATCGGCCACCTGCTGCAACAGGACGGGCGGCGCATCGAGGTCGGCGGCAATCTCGGCGCGCCGGTGCTGAGCCTGGCGCCGCTGGGACGGGAAGGCACCTATGTGCTCGAGCTCTCCTCCTTCCAGATCGACCTCATGCAAAGCCCCTGCCTTGACGTTGCCGTGCTGTTGAACATCACGCCGGACCATCTGGACCGTCACGGCGGCCTCGAAGGGTACGTCGCCGCCAAGCGGCGGCTGTTCGACCTGCTGCGCGAGAAGGCGACTGCGGTCATCGGCATGGACGATGCCCATTGCCGGACCATCCGGAAAAGCCTCGCCAGCGGCGTGACGGTGGTGGAGGTGTCGGCGCGCCAGGCCCTCGACCGGGGCGTCAGCGCCGCCGAGGGAACGCTGGTCGAGCGCCTCGGCGAGACGGTGCCGGCCATCGACCTGGCCCGCCTGCCGGCGTTTCAGGGCGAGCACAACTGGCAGAACGCGGCGGCCGCCTGGGCGGCGGCGCGGGCGGCCGGGCTGAAGCCCGAGCACGCCGCCCGGAGCCTTGCCAGCTTCGTCAACCTGCCCCATCGCCAGGAGCTGGTCGCCGTCGTCAACGACGTGCGTTACGTGAACGACAGCAAGGCGACGAACGCGACGGCGACGGCGACGGCGCTTCAGGCCTTCGACGCCATTTACTGGATCGCCGGCGGCCGGGCGAAGGCGGACGGTATCGCCCCGCTTGCGCCCCACTTCCCGCGCCTGCGCCACGCCTTCCTGATCGGCGAGGCGATGGAGGCTTTCGCCGCGACGCTGGACGGCAAGGTCGCCTACAGCCGCTGCGGCGATCTGGAGACGGCGCTCAAGGCCGCCCACGCCATGGCCCAGGCGGCGGGCGAGCGAGCGGCGGTCGTGCTGTTGTCGCCGGCCTGCGCCTCCTACGACCAATGGAAGAATTTCGAGGAACGCGGGGACGCGTTCCGTTCGCTGGTTTTGAAACTGCCCGATGCGAAACCGGTGACGCAGATGGAAGGGGCCGTCTCATGACGAGCTTCGCGCGCACGGATACGAGCACGCTCAGCCGCTGGTGGTGGACGGTGGACCACTGGATGCTGGCCGCGTTGCTGTTGCTGATCGGGCTTGGCGTGCTGGCCACGCTGGCGGCGAGCCCGCCGGTGGCCGAGCGCATCGGCGTCGGATCGCTGCATTTCGTCGAGCGCCATCTGAGCTACCTGCCGCTGGCCATGGGCACGCTGTTCTTCGCCTCGCTGCTGTCGCCGCGCCAGGCGCGCCGGTTCGCCATCCTCGTCTTTCTGGGCGCCCTCGTGCTGCTGATGCTGCTTCCCTTCATCGGCGCCGAGGTCAAGGGCGCCCGGCGCTGGATCTGGATCGCCGGTCTGTCGTTGCAGCCTTCCGAATTCATCAAGCCTGGTTTCGCCGTGCTGGCCGCCTGGATGTTCGCCGAGCACCGGCTCGATCAGGAATTTGCCGGCCGCGCCATTTCGATCGCGCTTTATTTCCTCGTCGTCGCCCTGCTCCTGATGCAGCCGGACATGGGCATGGCCTTCGTCGTTTCCGCCACCTGGTGCGTCCAGTTCGTCATGGCCGGCCTGCCGCTGCCATGGGCGGCGCTTCTGCTTTCGCTTGGCATCGCCGGCATGGTCGGCGCCTATTTTGCGTTCCCCCACGTGGCGCTTCGCGTCGACAGCTTCCTCGATCCGGCTTCAACGAACAGCTACCAGGTCACGCGCGCCATGGAGGCGTTCGGCAATGGCGGCCTGTTCGGGCGCGGCCCCGGCGAAGGGCACATCAAGGAAACGATTCCGGACGCCCATACGGACTTCGTTTTCGCCGTCATCGGCGAGGAGTTTGGCCTGCTCGCCTGCCTGCTGATTGTCAGCCTGTTCGCCTTCATCCTGCTGCGCGGTTTCAGCCGGATGATGCGCGAGGAAAACCTTTTCATCCTGCTTGCCACGGCCGGGCTTTTGCTGCAATTCGCGCTACAGGCCCTGATCAACCTGGCGTCGACGGTGAGCCTGATGCCGACGAAAGGCATGACGCTGCCGTTCATTTCGTATGGTGGGTCGTCCCTGCTGGCCCTGGCGCTAACGATGGGACTCGTCCTCGCCTTCACGCGGCGCCACTCGCGCTTCCGGGGGAAATTCTGATGGCGGGCCGGGAAAATCTCGTTCTGCTGGCGACGGGCGGCACCGGCGGCCACGTCTTCCCGGCCGAGGCGCTGGCGGCGACGCTGATCCGCCGGGGCGTGAAGCTGGCGCTGGTGACGGACCGGCGCGGGCACGCCTATGGCGGGGCGCTCAGGAATCTTGAGGTGCACCAGATCCAGGCCGCGCCGATGGCGGGACGAAAGTTCTTCCGGCTGGCGAAGGCGGCCTGCGTACTGGCCTGCGGCTTCCTCCAGGCCATCCGGCTGTTGCGGCGCTTGAAGCCCGCCGTCGTCATCGGTTTCGGCGGCTACGCGCCGGTGCCGGCGATGCTGGCGGCGAAGTGCCTGGGCATCCCGACGATCCTGCACGAACAGAACGCCATCCTCGGCCGGGCCAACCACCTGCTGGCCCCCCTCGTCACGACGCTGGCCATGTCCTTCAACGCGACCGGCAATTTGCGGCCGGCCGACGCGCTGAAGGTTCTGGTCACCGGCAACCCGGTGCGCCAGGCCTTCTACGAGGTGCGCGAGAAGCCCTACCCGGCGCCGCTATCCGACGGGCCGTTCGCCGTGCTGGTCCTGGGCGGCAGCCAGGGGGCCAGCGTCTTTGCCCGCATCGTCCCGAAGGCGCTGGTTGCGCTTGACGATACGGCGCGCCCGCGGCTTCGCGTCAGCCAGCAATGCCGGCCGGAGGATCTGAACGCCGTGCGCGGCGCGTACGAGGCCGCCGGCATCGCGGCGGAGGTGGCGTCCTTCTTCGAGGACGTGCCGGCGCGCCTTTCCACCGCCCATCTCGTCATCTCGCGGGCCGGCGCCTCGACGGTGGCCGAACTGACGACGGCCGGGCGGCCGGCCATCCTGGTACCCTACCCGTCCGCCACCGACGACCATCAGATGGCGAACGCGCGCGCGCTGGACGAGGCGGGCGGCGCCTGGCTGATGCCGGAAAGCTGCTTCACGCCGGAGGCGCTGGCCGCGCGTATCGAATCCTTCCTCGGACTTCCGGTCATCCTGAACAAGGCAGCGGCAAGCGCGAAGGCGTTGGGCCAGGGAATCGCGGCGGAACGGCTGGCCGACGCCGTGATGGAGTTGCTGGCGGATTCGAACGGCCACAACGGCGGCGCCCAACGGCGCAACCCGAACGCGCGGGAGGTGGCGGCATGAGAACGCTTCCCCTTTCCCTCGGCAGAATCCATTTCGTCGGCATCGGCGGCATCGGCATGAGCGGGATTGCGGAAATCCTGCACAACCTCGGCTGCCGCGTGCAGGGCAGCGACTTGAGCGAGAACGCGAACGTGCTGCGCCTGCGCGAGCTTGGCATTCCCGTCGCCATCGGACACGCGGCCGATAACATCAAGGACGCGGAAGTCGTCGTCATTTCCTCCGCCGTCAAGGCCGACAACGCCGAGGTGACGGCGGCCCGCGCGCAGCACCTGCCGGTCGTCCGGCGCGCCGAGATGCTGGGCGAACTGATGCATCTGAAAATGGCCATTGCCGTCGGCGGCGCCCACGGAAAGACGACGACGACGTCGATGATCGCCGCCCTTCTCGACAGCGCCAGCATGGACCCCACCGTGATCAACGGCGGCATCATCAACGCCTATGGCACAAACGCGCGCCTCGGCGATGGCGAATGGATCGTCGTCGAGGCGGACGAGTCGGATGGCACCTTCACGAAACTGCCGGCGACGATCGCCGTCGTGACGAACATCGACCGCGAGCATCTCGATTTCTACGGTTCCTTCGACGAACTTCGGAACGCCTTCGTACGCTTCGTCGAGAACATCCCGTTCTACGGTTTCGCCGTGCTTTGCATCGACGACGCGGAAGTCCAGGCGATGATCCCGCGCGTCGCCGACCGCCGGATCGTGACTTGCGGCCTTAGCCCGCAGGCCGACATCCGCGGCACGAACGTCCGCATCACACCGGAAGCGACCTATTTCGACGTCACGTTGACGGATCGCAGCCGTGGCAAGGAAACGACTCTCGAGGGACTCCGGCTCCCCATGCCGGGCGTCCATAACGTGAAGAACGCCCTTGCCATGGTTGCGGTCGCCAACGAACTGCACATCGAGGAAGCCACGCTGCGCGACGCGCTGGCCGGGTTTGGCGGCGTCAAGCGACGCTTCACCCGCACCGGCACCGTCGGCGGCATTACCGTCATCGACGACTACGGCCACCATCCGGCCGAGATTACCGCCGTGCTGGGCAGCGCGCGGGCGATCGCCGAGGGCCAGGTGATCGCCGTCTTCCAGCCGCACCGTTTCAGCCGCGTCCACGACCTGTTCGAAGAATTCTGCACGGCCTTCAACGACGCCGACGCCGTCATCGTTTCCGACGTCTACGCGGCGGGCGAGAAGCCGGTCCAAGGCGTCCACCGCGATGCCATCATCGAGGGCCTCTGCGCCCACGGGCATCGCAACGTGATCGCGCTGGAGGGGCCGAAGGCGCTGGGCCCGCTCGTCCATGAGCTTGCCAAGGCGGGCGATTACGTCGTCTGCCTGGGCGCCGGCGACGTGACGCTGTGGGCGCAGACCCTGCCGATGGAGCTTGCCACGCTTTCCGGCAAGCCGGTGGAGGTGGACCCATGATGGCGGCGCGGGAAGAAAACATGGAACGCCTGCACGACCGCCTGCCCCGGGTGGAGGGCCGCTATGTCGAGGACGCCCCGCTGGACGCGATGACCTGGTTCCGGGTCGGCGGCCCGGCCGAAATCCTGTTCGAGCCCAGGGACCGCGACGATCTGGCCGCTTTCCTGGAACACAAGCCGGCCGACGTGCCGGTCACGATGCTGGGGCTGGGCTCCAACCTTCTGGTGCGCGACGGCGGCGTGCCCGGCGTCGTCATCCGGCTGGGCCGCGGCTTCGCCAGGATCGAGGCCGAGGGCGCGACGCTGAAGGCCGGCGCCGGCGCATCCAACCGCGCCGTCGCCATGGCCAGCCGCGACGCCGCCATCGCCGGGCTGGAATTCCTGAGCGGCATCCCCGGCACGCTGGGCGGCGCGCTTCGCATGAACGCGGGCGCCTACGGGCGAGAAACGAAAGACGTCGCCGTGGAAGCGACGGCGCTGGACTCAAGCGGCCAGGTAAAACGGCTTCCCGCTTCCGAACTTGGTTTTTCCTACCGGCACACAAGCGTGCCGGATGACTGGGTCTTCACGAGCGCCATCCTCCTTGGCGAGCGAGGCGATGCACAAGAGATTGGGCGGCGCATCGCCGAGATCGCCGGCGCTCGTGAAGAAACCCAGCCGATTCGAACCCGCACCGGCGGCAGCACCTTCAAGAACCCGGAAGGGGCGAAGGCCTGGGAGCTGATCGAGCGGGCCGGTTGCCGGGGTTTACAGATCGGCGGCGCCGCGGTTTCGGAAAAGCACTGCAACTTCCTGATCAACACCGGCTGTGCGACGGCCGCCGACCTCGAGGCGCTGGGCGAAGAAGTGCGCCGGCGCGTGCTGGAGGCAACCGGCGTCGCGCTGGAATGGGAAATCCGCCGGATCGGCGTTCCGGCGGAAGGCGGAGGGGCGGCATGACGAAACGCATCACCGTCCTGATGGGGGGCTGGTCCGTCGAGCGGGAAGTCTCGCTGGTGAGCGGACGCGCCGTCGCCGAGGCGTTGGCCGAGGGCGGCCATCGCGTCGAGGCCGTCGAGGTCACCCGCGACATCGCGGCGCTGCTGAAGGCGCTGGACCCGAAACCGGACGCCGTCTTCAACGCGCTGCACGGGCGCTTCGGCGAGGATGGCTGCATCCAGGGGCTGCTGGAGATGCTCGGCGTCCCCTACACCCATTCCGGCGTGCTGGCCTCGGCCATCGCCATGGACAAGGCGAGCACGCGCCGGCTTTTCGACGTGAACGGCATCCCGCACCCGGAAGGGAGGATCGTCACCCGCCAGGCGGTCGAGGCGGCCCATCCGATGGAGCCGCCCTACGTGCTGAAGCCGTTGAACGAAGGCTCCAGCGTCGGCGTGCGCCTCGTGCTCGACGCGGCCACCCGGCCCGGGCTCGGCCCGGACTGGTCCTTCGGCGACGACGTGCTGGTCGAACGCTACATCCCCGGCCGCGAAATCTGCGTCGCCGTCATGGGCGAGGTGGCGCTGGGCGCCATCGAGATCCGCCCCAAGGAAGGGTTCTACGACTACGCCGCGAAGTACACGGCCGGACGGGCCAACCATCAGATGCCGGCGGCCATCCGGCCGCAGGCCTATGAGGAGGCCCTCGCCCTTGGCCTGCGCGCCCACCGGGCGCTGGGCTGCCGGGGCGTTTCACGGACCGACCTGCGCTACGACGACAGCCGCGGCGAGCCCGGCCAGTTCTATGCGCTGGAAGTGAACACCCAGCCGGGCATGACGCCGCTGTCGCTGGTGCCGGAGATCGCGGCCCATGCCGGCCTTTCCTTTACCGAGCTTGTGACCTGGATGGTGGAGAACGCGCGATGCGAAGGTTGATCCGCAAATTCGTTCCGAAAACAACGGCGAAGCAGACGCGCAAGCGCCGGCCACCGCGGGGAAGCCGCGTCGTCATCGGCGGGCTGGCCGCAGGCGGGCTGGCCATGCTGGCCGGCCTTGGCTGGGCGTGGAGCTCCGGCTGGGCAATGGTGCAGCGGGACGCGCTGCTTGCCTGGGGAATCGAGCGAAGCGTTGCGGCCGGCCTCACCATCCGCGCCATCGACATCCAGGGGCTTGGAGAAACGTCGCGGGAAAGCGCGCTTGGCGCCCTTGCCATCGAGGCCGGCGACCCCATCCTCGCCTTCGACCCGGAGGCGGCAAGGACGACGCTGGAGACGCTGCCCTGGGTGCGCCGGGCCGCCGTTGAACGGCGGCTGCCGGACCGCGTGCGGTTGCGCCTCGTCGAACGCCGCCCGCTCGCGCTTTGGCAGTCGGGCGGCAAGCTCGCGCTGATCGACGAGACGGGCGTCGTCATCCTGCGCGAGGAACTCGGGCGCTTCCGCGAACTGCCCATCGTCATCGGCGACACGGCGCCACAACAGGCGCAAGCGCTGTTCACGACGCTGAAAAGCGAGCCCGCGCTTCTCGCCAACGTCGCCACCGCCACGCTGATCGGCAAGCGGCGGTGGAACCTGCGGCTTCGCAGCGGCGTCGATGTCTACCTGCCGGAAGACGGCATCGCGAGCGCCTGGGCCAGTCTCGCGGAATACGACCGCATCGAAGGAATCACGAAACGCAAGATCGCCGCCGTGGATCTGCGCCTCAAGGGACGACTCGTCATCCGACTGTTGTCCAGCAAGGCCGGCCACGCAAGCGGACGGGAGACATAAGGGCAAAACGTCATGGCACATACGAAACCACGCAACGGCCTGATCACGGCGCTGGACATCGGCACGACGAAGATCTGCTGCTTCATCGCCGAGATCCGCGAGGAAGACGGTCTCAACATCACCGGCATCGGCCACCAGGTCGCCAAGGGCCTGCGCGCCGGCACGGTTACCAACATGGAAGCCGCCGAACAGGCGATTCTGGCCGCCGTCACCTCGGCCGAGGAAATGACGGAAACAACCATCCGCGAGGTCATCGTCAGCCTGTCCGGCGGCGCGCCCGGCTCGCAGCTGATCGACGTCGAGGTGCCGCTGACCCGCGACGAAATCGGCGACGAGGACATCCGCCGCGCATTGTCGGAAGGGTTCGTGCGCGAAATGCCGGAGGAACGCGCCTTGCTGCACGCCATCCCGGTCGGCTACAGCATCGACGGCAGCAACGGCATCGACAATCCGCGCGGCATGTTCGGCCACCGGCTTGGCGTCAAGGTCAACCGGATCACCGCGCTGGAAAGCGCCGTGCGGAATCTCTCGGCCTGCGTCGAGCGCTGCCACCTCGACGTCCAGACGGTCGTCGAATCGGCCTACGCGGCGGGCCTGGCCTCCCTCGTCGAGGACGAGATGAAGCTTGGCGCGACGCTGATCGACATGGGCGGCGGCACGACGTCGATCGCCGTCTTCGCCGATGGCAACGCGATCTATACGGACAGCATCCCGATCGGCGGCCAGCACGTCACCAACGACATCGCACGCGGGCTGGCGACGCCGATCATCCACGCCGAACGGATGAAGACGCTGTACGGCAACGCGCTGCCCTCGCAGACGGACGACCGCGAACTGATCGACGTGCCGACCGTCGGCGAAGAGGAACACGCCCGGGCCAACCACGTGCCGCGCTCGATGCTGACCGGAATCATCAAGCCGCGCCTGGAGGAAACCTTTGAGCTCGTCCGCAACCGTCTCGAAACCAGCGGCTTCGGCCGCTACGCCGGCCGGCGGGTCGTGCTGACCGGCGGCGCCAGCCAACTGCAAGGCAGCCGCGAGCTGGCCGCCAGCGTGCTTGGCAAGCCGGTGCGCCTGGGCCGGCCGATCCGCATCCGCGGGCTGGCCGAAGCCACCGGCGGGCCGGCTTTCGCCACCTGTGCCGGTCTTTTGAGTTTTGCCCTTCGCACGCCCAGCGACTGGACCGGCAAATTCCCCATGCCGGCGGCGAAATCCGCCAGCCGGCCGGGCCGCATCGGCAATTGGTTACGCGAGAATTTCTAGAAGAAGGAAAGCGCTTTGCATTTGGACAACCCACGACAACCGCCGGCGATCACCGGCAAAGGCATGAACCCGAAGGATTATGGAGGCAACGATGACGATTAATCTCACAATGCCAGAAACCTACGAATTGAAGCCACGAATCACCGTGATTGGCGTCGGCGGCGCCGGCGGCAACGCGGTGAACAACATGATCGACGCCAATCTGGAAGGCGTCGAGTTCCTGGTCGTGAACACGGATGCCCAGTCCCTCGCCCATTCCAAGGCGGGACGCAAGCTGCAGATGGGCACCGGGATCACCCAAGGCCTGGGCGCCGGCTCGCGGCCCGAGATCGGCCGCGCCGCCGCAGAGGAAGCGCTGCAGGAGATCCTCGATCACCTGGAAGGCAGCAACATGGTCTTCATCACCGCCGGTCTCGGCGGCGGCACCGGCACCGGGGGCGCCCCGGTCATCGCCCGGGCAGCGCGCGAGAAAGGCATCCTCACCGTCGGCGTCGTGACGAAGCCCTTCGCCTTCGAAGGCACGCAACGGATGCGACTCGCCGAGATGGGCATGGCCGAGTTGCAGCAATATGTCGACACGCTGATCGTCATCCCGAACCAGAACCTTTTCCGGGTGGCGAACGAGACGACGACTTTCGCCGACGCCTTCAAGATGGCGGACAACGTCCTGCAATCCGGCGTGCGCGGGGTGACCGATCTCATGGTCATGCCGGGCCTGATCAACCTCGACTTTGCCGACATCCGCACCGTCATGGGCGAAATGGGCAAGGCGATGATGGGCACCGGCGAAGCAGACGGCGACCAGCGCGGCCTGAACGCCGCCGAGGCCGCCATCGCCAACCCGCTGCTGGACGACGTGACGATGAAGGGGGCACGCGGCGTGCTGATCAACATCACCGGCGGGCTCGACATGACGCTGTTCGAGGTCGACGAGGCGGCGAACCGGATCCGCGAGGAGGTCGACCCGGAGGCGAACATCATCTTCGGTTCCACCTTCGACCAGGCGCTGGAAGGGCGCATGCGGGTTTCCGTCGTCGCCACCGGCATCGACCTCAAGGCGGAACTCGCACCGAAGCCGACCCGGATCAGTCTCGTCGCCGAAGGCGGCCGGGCCATCCAGCCAGGCAAGAGCGTGGCCGGTCCCGCCGCCACCGCCGAGGCGGGCGAGCCCACCCTCGGCACGGCACCGCAACCGGGCGGCCAACGGCCGGCCGGAGAGATCCCCGCCGCCTCTGCCGAACCGGCGGCCGCACCGATGGACCCGCCCTTTATCGCGCCGGAGCCGATGGCCCCGACGCCGAAGCGGGCGGAGCCGGACCCCTTCGCCGCCGCCGCCCTGGCCAATGGTCCCCAGCGGCGGGAAACGACGACGGAACGGCCGAGCCTGTTCGAGCGGATGACCGGCACCGGCCGGGCGGCCCGCCCCCGCGAGACGGCGGAGACCCAGCCAACCCGGCCAATAACGAGGCCGACCCCGCCGATGGCGGCACCGGCCCGGCCAGCGGCACCGGCAGCACCACCAGCAGCCCCGGCAGCGGCCCCAGTGGCACCGGAACGGGCGGCGGCACCGGTGGTGCCGGCAGCCCCGGAACGGGCCGCCCCAACCGCACCGGAACGGCCGGCCGCGCCAGCCATCGAGGAAACCCGCCCGGCGGCCCCGGTGCAGGGACGCCTCGACGAGGGCATCGCCAGCGAAGCGGCGCCAACGGAAGAGACGGCCGGCCAGGAAGAAGACCTGCTGGAGATTCCGGCGTTCCTGAGGCGGCAGGCAAACTGACCGGCAGGCGTGCCGCGGATTGCCCGTAACATTTTGTAACAAAACGTGATTTGAATGCCCGGGGGGAGGTTTGATACACCCCCCGGAGCATTCGAATCTTAGTTAATCCGTTAAGAGAACCTTTTCCCAGTGAAACCGACTTTCCAGAAGACCCTACGCAGCGAGATCGCCTGCACCGGAACGGGGCTGCACAGCGGCGCCCATGTGACCATGACGATCCGCCCGGCCGAGCCGGACACCGGGATCGTTTTTCGGCGCACCGACATCGCCGGCAAGGGCGCCGAACTGGCGGCGCGCTGGGACAACGTCGTCGACACGGTGATGGGCACGACGATCGGCAACGCCGATAAAGTGCGCGTCGCCACTATCGAACATCTGATGGCCGCCCTTTACGGTTGCGAAATCGACAACGCGATCATCGAGGTCACCGGCCCCGAAGTACCGGCCATGGATGGCAGCGCCGCACCGTTTGTGTTTCTGATCGAATGTGCCGGCATCCAGCAGCAGGACGCGCCACGCATGGCGATTGAAATTCTGAAGCCGGTTCTCGTGAAAGACGGCGAGCGCAGCGCAGCGCTGATGCCGGCCCCGGTCTTTTCCATCGAATGCGAGATCGATTTCGACCGGGCGGCCATCTCCCGGCAAAGCTGCCGTTTCCATCTTTCGAACGGCACGTTCAAATCCGACATCTGCCGGGCCCGGACTTTCGGTTTCGAGGAAGAAGTAAGCCAGCTTCGCGCCGCCGGACTGGCGCGCGGCGGTTCGCTGAAGAACGCGATCGTCGTCAGCTGCGACGGCGACAAGGTGCTGAACGAGGAAGGCCTGCGCTACGAGGACGAGTTCGTGCGGCACAAGGCGCTGGATTGCATCGGCGATCTCTACCTGGCCGGCACGCCGATTCGCGGTCTCTACCGCGGCCTTTATTCCGGGCATACGCTGAACAACCAGTTGCTCCACAAGCTCTTCAAGGAGCGGGACGCCTTCCGCCGCGTACCGGCGGAAGAAGCCGTCCATGTGGACGAGACGTGGGAACCCCCTCACCTGAACGCGATGGAGGCCTAACCCAGGCCCGTTTTTCCTTCGCGCCATCCCCATTTCCGCCGCCGGTTCCGGCGGCGTTTTTTATGCCCGCCGCCCCCGGCGAAAACCGCCGAAACCCCTGGGAATCCGCCTTCGGCGTGCTATATTCGACGGCAACGGGGTGGCCGGTCCCGTGGACGCCTCAGGAGTTCGATGACGCCCTCAATGAAGCCCGCCCGACGCGAAACCCGCCGGTGGCTGTTTGCAGCCTTCGGAGCGATCTGTCTGCTTGGCGCCTGCTCTTCCTCCGACGACGACAGCGGCAGCTTCATCTCCGACGACGCCCTCTTCATCGAGCGGCCGGCCGGCGAGCTGTACAATCACGCCATGGACCTGCTGATCGAGGGCGACCTCAAGGCCGCCATTACCGCCTTCGGCGACGTCGAGCGTCAGCATCCCTATTCCGTCTGGGCGACGAAGGCCCAGCTGATGGCCGCCTACAGCCATTACCTGCGCAACCGGTACGACGAGGCGATTGTTGCACTGGACCGTTTCATCCAGGTGCATCCGGGCAACCCGGATACGCCTTATGCCTATTATCTGAAGGCGCTTTGCTATTACGAGCAGATCTCGGACGTGAACCGCGATCAGAAAATGACGAAAGCGGCCGGCAAGGCGCTGGAGACGCTGATCCGCCGTTTCCCGGACAGCAAATACGCCCGCGACGCGCGCCTCAAGCTTGAATTCACCCACAACCACCTGGCCGGCAAGGAAATGGAAGTCGGCCGCTACTACATGAAGCACAACAATTATCTGGCGGCGATCAAGCGGTTTCGGACCGTCGTCGACAAATACCAGAACACCCTGCAGGTCGCCGAGGCCCTGCACCGGCTGACCGAAGCCTACATCGCCCTTGGCCTGATCGAAGAGGCGCGCAAGACGGCCGCCGTGCTTGGCTATAATTTCCCCGGCAGCGAGTGGTATCAGGACAGCTACGATCTTCTGACGAAGAAGGAATTGCGGCCCATGGTGACCAGCGCGCCCGCCTCCGGCAAACCCCAGCTGTAAGGTCCTCAAACGCCCATGCTCGCCGGCCTTTCCATCCGGGATTTCGTTCTCATCGACCGGCTGGAGCTTCGCTTCCATGAAGGGCTCGGTGTGCTGACGGGGGAAACGGGGGCCGGAAAATCCATCCTGCTGGGCGCGCTTGGCCTGGCCCTCGGCGAACGCGCCTCGCCTTCCCTGCTGCGCCCGGCCGCGAAGCAGGGCAGCGTCACGGCGGAGTTCGTCCTCACCGATCACGATCCGGTCCGCGCCCTGCTGACGGAAGCCGGCATCCCCGACGAGGGCGAGCGGCTGATCGTGCGGCGCCTGTTCGGGGCGGACGGCAAAAGCCGCGCCTTCGTCAACGACGAGCCGGTCAGCGTTTCCTTCCTTCAGAAACTCGGCGAAGGCCTGATCGAAATTCAGGGACAGTTCGAGAACCGGGGGCTTCGCAATCCGGCGACGCACCGGGACGCGCTGGATTCCTTCGGGGAATACGCCGCCGAGCGCGAACGCACCGCCGCCGCCTGGGACGCCTGGCAGGAAACCGCCACCGCCCTGGCCGCGGCGCGGACCGCCAGCCAGCACACCGCGGCGCGG
Organism: Alphaproteobacteria bacterium; assembly: GCA_021296325.1. Classification (GTDB taxonomy): domain Bacteria; phylum Pseudomonadota; class Alphaproteobacteria. The sequence goes on along the minus strand of JAGWAR010000004.1, from coordinate 20,899 downwards.
GAGGACGAACTTCGCCACGACCTCGCTGCACTCGAGACCCTCGACCCGCGCGAGGGCGAGGAGACCCAACTGGCCGAAACCCGCGAGCTGCTTCGCCATGGCGAACAGCTGGCCGCGGCGTTGCAGGAGGCGACCTCGGCACTGGCCGGCGAGCCGGGCGTGAGCGACGCGCTGGGCCGCGCCCGCAAGCAGATGGAACGCCAGGCGGCCCAGGCCCAGGGACGCTTCGACCCGGTGCTGGAAAACCTGGAGGCGGCGGCCATCGCCGTCGCCGAGGCGGAAAGCGCCATCGCCCGACTTGGCGACGCGCTGGGTGGCGATCCCGGCCAGCTGGAGGAAGCCGAGGCGCGGCTTTTCGCGTTGCGCGCCGCCGCCCGCAAGCATGGCGTGGCCGTCGACGGGCTGGCCGAATTCCGCAACGGCTTGCAGGCAACGCTTCAGAAGCTGGAAGTGGCGGCGGAGGAGCTGCGCGAGGGCGAGGCCCGCGTTGCCGCCTGCAAGGAGGCCTATCTTCAGGCGGCACGCGCCTTAAGCGCGGCGCGGGCGAAGGCGGCAACGCGCCTGGACAAGGCAATCCTGAAGGAGCTGGCGCCGATCAAGCTGGAACGGGCGGTCTTCCGGACGGCGATCACGGCGCTGGAGGAGCCCCGCTGGTCGCGCGACGGGATCGACCGCGTCGCCTTCGAAGGCACCATGAATCCGGGGACGCCGCCGGGCCCCCTTGCGAAGATCGCCTCGGGCGGCGAGCTTTCGCGGCTGATGCTGGCGCTGAAGGTCGTGCTTTCCCGAGCCAATCCGGTGCCCACCCTGATCTTCGACGAGGTCGACAGCGGCATCGGCGGCGCCGTCGCCACCGCCGTCGGCGAGCGGCTGGCCCGGTTGGGCAGCGATTTGCAGGTGCTGGTCGTGACCCATTCGCCCCAAGTGGCCGCCGTCGGCGCCCATCACTGGCTGGTGCAGAAATCGGATAGCAAGGCCGGTGTCGTCACCGACGTCACCGAGCTTTCCAAGGCGACGCGGCGGGAGGAGATCGCCCGCATGCTGGCCGGCGCGCAGGTGACCGACGAGGCCCGCGCCGCCGCCGATCAGTTGTTGCGCACGGGCGCGGCATGAACGCGCACAAGACCGAAAAAGCGGTCGCGGCGCTGACCGAGAAGGAAGCGGCCGACGAGCTTGCCCGGCTTGCCCGGGAGATCCAAGCCCACGACACGGCCTATCACACCCAGGACGCGCCGGTGATTTCGGATGCCGAATACGACCAACTTCGCATTCGAAACGCGGAGATCGAAAAACGGTTTCCGACACTTGTTCGCGACGACAGTCCGTCGCGGCGCGTCGGCGCCGCGCCGGCGGAAGGTTTCCGCAAGGTCGCCCATGCGACGCCGATGCTCTCCCTCGACAACGCCTTTGCACGCGACGACGTCGTTCTGTTCTTCGAGCGTGTCCGGCGATTCCTGAAACTGCCGCCGGAGGCCGCCGTCGAAGTGACGGCGGAACCAAAGATCGACGGCCTTTCCGCTTCGCTCCGCTATGAAAAGGGCGCCTTCGTGCTGGGGGCGACGCGGGGCGACGGGACAACCGGCGAGGATATCACGCAGAATCTGAGCACCATCGCCGACATCCCGAAACGGTTGAAGGGGCAGGACCTGCCCGACCTGCTGGACATCCGGGGCGAGGCCTACATGGCGCGGACCGACTTTCTGGAACTGAACGCGGCACGCGAAAAGGCGGGCGAGCCCGTCTTTGCCAATCCCAGGAATGCCGCCGCCGGGTCGCTGCGCCAGCTGGACCCCGCGATCACGGCAAAACGCAAGCTTCGCTTCTTCGCCTATGGCTGGGGCGAGACGAGCGCGGCGTTGGGTGAGACCCAGTGGGAGGCGCTGGCGTGGCTGAAGGCGGCCGGCTTCGTCCTCAACCCGCTGGCCGAATGCCTCAAGGACGAGGTGGAAGCCGCAGCCTTCTACGAGCGGATCGAGGAAAGGCGGGCCGAGCTTGCTTACGACATCGACGGCATCGTGCTGAAGGTGAACCGGCTCGACTGGCAGGCGCGGCTGGGCACGGTGAGCCGGGCGCCGCGCTGGGCGATTGCCCGGAAGTTCCCGGCCGAGCGGGCCGAGACGCGGCTCAACGACATCGGCATTCAGGTGGGCCGCACCGGGGCGCTGACGCCGGTCGCCCATCTGGAACCCGTGACCGTGGGCGGCGTCGTGGTGAGCCGGGCGACGCTGCACAACGAGGACGAGATCGCCCGCAAGGACGTGCGCAAGGGGGACACCGTCCTCATCCAGCGGGCCGGCGACGTCATCCCTCAGGTCGTCGGCGTGATCACGAAGAAGCGCCCGAAGGGGGCGAAGCCGTTCCGGTTTCCGCAGGAATGCCCGGTCTGTGGCAGCCTTGCCATCCGCGAGGCGGGCGAAGTCGTCCGCCGCTGCACGGGCGGCCTTGTCTGTCCCGCCCAGGCGGTCGAGCGGCTGCGCCATTTCGTCTCGCGGAACGCCTTCGACATCGAAGGACTTGGCAAAAAGCAGGTCGAGGCCTTCTGGCAGGAAGGCCGCATCCAGGGGCCGGCGGATATCTTCCGGCTTGAGGAAAAGGACGGAAAGGCGGCCCCGCCGCTTGCCGAATGCGAAGGCTGGGGCGAGACGAGCGCACGGAATCTCTTCCGGGCGATCGCGGCGCGGCGGGAAATTTCGCTGGAACGGTTCGTCTACGCCCTTGGCATCCGCCAGGTCGGCCAGGCGACGGCCCGCCTGATCGCCCAGAACTATGGCAGCCTCGCCAATTGGCGGCGCGCGATGGAAAAGGCCGAGGACCGCGAGGGGGACGCCTATCGGGACCTGCTGAACATCGACGGCATCGGACCGAGCGTCGCTGATGACATTCTCGGCTTCTTCGCCGAGCCCAACAACCGGGACGTGCTGAACGGGCTTGCCGGGGAACTGCGCGTAGAGGACTTCAAGGCGCCGGAGGGAAGCTCGGCGATCGCCGGCAAGACGATCGTCTTTACCGGCAATCTCGAAACGATGACCCGCGCCGAGGCAAAGGCCCGCGCCGAGGCGCTGGGGGCAAAGGTCGCGGGTTCCGTCTCGGCAAAAACGGATTTCGTCGTCGCCGGGCCCGGCGCCGGTTCGAAACTGAAACAGGCAAAGGAACTTGGCGTCGAAATCCTGGACGAGCCGGCGTGGCTCGACGTGGCGGGGCGCTGATCAGAGCGGTGCGGTCACGGATTGAAGCCAGGCCTTCGTCGATGCATCGAGCAGGGGCGAGAGTGCCTCGAAGACCCGGCGGTGATAGGCGTCGAGCCAGGCGGTTTCCTCTTCATCCAGCAAATTCTTTTCGATCAGCGCCCGGTCGATCGGGGCCAGCGTCAGCACCTCGAAGCCGAGCACCGGCGGCGATTTTTCCCGCCTGACCACCACCAGGCTTTCGATCCGGATGCCGTAGGCGTCCGTCTCGTAGTAGCCGGGTTCGTCGGAAAGGATCATGCCGGGGCGAAGCGCCACCGAATCGGCGCGCTTGGAGATCCGCTGCGGCCCTTCATGGACACCGAGATAGCTGCCCACCCCGTGACCGGTGCCGTGGTCGTAGTCGAGGCCGCCTTCCCAAAGGGCGGCGCGGGCGAGCGCGTCGAGTTGCGAGCCGGCCGTGCCTTCCGGGAACCGGGCCCGGGCGAGCGCAATGTGACCTTTGAGGACGCGGGTGAAACGGTCGCGCTGCTCGGCGGTGGGCGCACCGATCGCCACTGTGCGGGTTACGTCCGTTGTGCCATCGAGATACTGGGCGCCCGAATCGACGAGGTAGAGCAGGTCGGGCGCGATGCGCGCGTCCGTCTCCGGGGTCACCCGGTAATGGACGATCGCGCCATGGGCGCCGGCGCCAGAAATGGTCGGGAAGCTCAACCCCCGGAAATGCTCGTTCTCGCGGCGAAAGCCTTCGAGCGCGTCGGCCGCGGAAATCTCGGTCAGGCCTCCCTTCGGGCCTTCCCGGTCAAGCAGGGCGAGGAACCGGGTGAGCGCAGCCCCGTCGCGGCGATGGGCGGCGCGCATGCCCGCCAGTTCCGTTTCGTTCTTGCAGGCCTTGGGCAGCGCGCAGGGGTCCATACCGTTGCGGATCACGGCGCCCCGCTCGCGCAAGGCCGCGTCGACGGCAACGGGCGTCGTTGCCGGATCGAGCAGGACGGTGCGTTGCCGCCCGCCAAGCCCGCCGAGCGTTTCGAGGAGCGCGGTGCGTTCCCTCACCCGGACGCCGGGGCCGAGATGGGCCTTCGTTTCCGCGTTCACCTTGCGGGGGTCGATGAACCAATCGAGCGAGGCGTCGGCGTAAAGCAGCGCGAAGGAAAGCGGCAAGGGCGTGTGGGAAAGGTCGCCGCCCCGCACGTTCAAAAGCCAGGCGATCGAATCGGGCTGGGAAAGAAAAACGGCGTCGGCGTCGTCAAGAGCGGCGGCGATTCTTTTGCGCTTCGCCTCGCCCGCCTCGCCCGCGAAGCAAAGATCGTGGACCCGGACGGGTGAGATGGGCGACGGCGGGCGGTCCTGCCAGACGCGGTCCACCGGATTCGCCGCACCGGGCACGAGCGCGGCCCCCGCCTCCTTGCAGGCGCGGGCGAAAGGCTTCAACCCGGAAGGCGTGAAGAGCCAGGGGTCGAAACCGATGCGTGCGCCGGGCTTCAGCGCCGCCTTCAGCCAGGCGTGGGGCGGGTCTTCCGTCAGGTGAAGCGGCGTGAAGCGGTCCGTCGCCACCTGCTCGCGCACCTGCAGCGTGTAGCGCCCGTCGACGAAGATCGCAGCCTTCTCCTTGAGCACGATGGCCAGGCCCGCCGAGCCGGTGAAGCCGGTCAGCCAGGCGAGCCGGTTGGCGGCGCGGGGCACGTATTCGCCCTGATGTTCGTCGGCGCGGGGGACGAGAAAGCCGTCGAGGCGAAGGGAGGCAAGCTCGGCCCGGAGCGCCGCCAGCCGTTCCGGCGTGGCGGCGGCGTGGCGTTCGGCCGCGAAGGCGACGCGAGCCTCGGCCTCCAACGCAAGCAGGGTTTCCTTGAGCGCAGGCGCGGGCGGGCTTGGCAGAAGGCCGAGCCAGGCCTCGGGTTCGATGCCCGGCGGCGCCGCCGCCACGCCCCGGACGAGGGCGTGGATTTCGTCGGGCGCCGCCGCCATGCCGGCTTCGTCCAGAAGCCTGGCCAGCGGGTCCGCCGCCTCCCTTGTCTGCAAGCCTTTCGCCATGGGTCCAAGCTAGGCGGGCGGGTGCCCCCTTGCAAGGGTCGCCCGGCCCGGCCGCGGGCCGCCTAGGCCCCGGTCACGAAGCTTGCCAACACCTTCTTGCGGCCGGCCTTGTCGAAGGAAACGTAAAGGCGGTCACCCTCGGCGTTGAGCACGAGGCCGTAGCCGAATTTCTGGTGAAAGACACGGGCACCGGCGGCGAAGGCCGCCGCATCCACCTCGACGACGCGCCCCTTGCCTTCCAGTGTGTGCGCCGGGCGGTAGCCGTCGGCGGCGTCCCAGTGAAAGGCGGTCTTCGATTCACGAAGGCCCGGCGCGCCCCCATAGGCGCCGCCGTAAAGGCCCGTTTCCGTGTTCACCTCGACGTGCTCGGGCGGCAGTTCGTCGAGAAAGCGCGAGGGGATGTTGCTTTGCCACTGGTTGTAGATGCGCCGGTTGGCGGCGAAGGAAAGGTAGACGCGCTTTCGCGCGCGGGTGAGCCCGACGTAAGCCAGGCGGCGTTCCTCTTCGAGGCCTTCGTTGCCTTCCTCGTCCAGCGTGCGCTGGTGGGGAAAGACGCCCTCCTCCCATCCCGGCAGGAAGACGGTGTCGAACTCGAGTCCCTTGGCGCTGTGCAGCGTCATCAGATTGACCATGTCGCTGCCATTGCCGCTGATCGCTTCGTTTTCCATGATCAGGCTGACATGTTCGAGGAAGCCGACCAGGCTGTCGAATTCCTCGAGCGCGGCGACGAGTTCCTTCAGATTCTCGAGCCGGCCCGGCGCGTCCGGCGATTTGTCCTTCTGCCACATTTCCGTGTAGCCGGATTCGTCGAGCATCTGGGCGGTAAGGTCGGCGTGGGAGGCATGGTCGAGCAGGCTGCGCCAGCGCGTGAAATGCTCGAGCAGGGCGGCCAGGGCGCTGCGCGCCCGGGGCTTCAGTTCGTCCGTCGTCACCAGCCGGGCGGCAGCATCGGTCAGGGACAGGCCTTCGGCGCGGGCCAGGCGGTGAACCGCCTGCAACGTCGCCTCGCCGAGCCCGCGCTTCGGCGTGTTCACGATGCGCTCGAAGGCAAGGTCGTCGCCGGGGTGGACAAGAACGCGCAGATAGGCGATGGCGTCGCGGATTTCCTGGCGCTCGTAGAACCGCAGGCTGCCGACGATGCGGTAGGGCACGCCGAGGGTGACGAGGCGTTCCTCGAACTCGCGGGTCTGGAACCCGGCGCGGACGAGAACGGCGATCTCGTTCAGGGCATGGGAGGCACGGTGCAGCGTCTCGATCTCTTCGCCGACGACGCGGGCTTCCTCTTCGCCATCCCACACGCCGCACAGGCGAAGCTTTTCCCCCTCTGCCAGATCCGTCCACAGCCGCTTGCCCAGACGGCCTGCGTTCTTCGCAATCAGATCGGAGGCGGCCTCGAGAATGTGATGGGTCGAACGGTAATTGCGTTCGAGCCGGATGACCCTGGCGCCGGGAAAGTCCTTTTCAAAACGCAGGATGTTGCCGACCTCGGCGCCGCGCCAGCCATAGATCGACTGGTCGTCGTCGCCGACGACGCAGAGGTTGCGATTCTTCCGGGCCAACAGCCGCAGCCAGAGATATTGGGCGACGTTCGAATCCTGGTATTCGTCGACGAGCAGGTAGCGGAAGCGCCGCTGCCAGTCCTGCAACACGTCCTCGTGCTTCGTGAACAAGGTGAGGCAATGCAGGATGAGGTCGCCGAAATCGACGGCATTGACCGCCTTCAGGCGTTCCTGATAGGTGGCGTAAAGCCCAGGCCCCTTGCCATTGGCGAATTCCGAGGCGTCGGACGCCGACACCTTGTCGGGGGTGAGCCCCCGGTCCTTCCAGCGCTGGATCAAATTCGACAGCACGCGCGCCGGCCAGCGTTTCTCGTCCAGATTGGCCGCCACGATGACCTGCTTCAGCAGGCGGATCTGGTCGTCCATGTCGAGAATCGTGAAGGAGGATTTAAGGCCCAGCAATTCGGCGTGACGCCGCAGGATCTGGGCGCAGACGGAATGGAAAGTGCCGACCCAAAGGCCCTCGACGGCGCGGCCGATGAGGGCGCCGATGCGCTCTTTCATTTCGCGCGACGCCTTGTTCGTGAAGGTAACGGCGAGAATCTGTCCGGGCACCGCGTGGCCGGAAAGCAGCAGATGGGCGATGCGCGTCGTCAGCACCCGCGTCTTGCCGGTGCCGGCGCCGGCCAGCACCAGAAGCGGGCCGTCGACGGTTTCCACCGCCTGGCGCTGTTCCGGGTTGAGGTTGTCGAGATAGGCGCGACGGGCCGGCACCGCCGTCGCCAAGGGCTTTTCCGCATCGAGGCTGGTCATGCGGATTTATACCCCATTTGGGCCTAACGCTCGCCATGTTCGACGGCACGGGCGTGCAGCAGGGCCTGGTTGTAGGCGCGGATTGCGTCCGGTTCGTAAAGGACGCCGATGAGCCGCATCGTCTCGGCGTTCTCGACGACGGGCAGGCTGCGCGCATCGGCGCTTTCGAGCAGCTTGATCGCCTTCTCCAGATCGTCCCCCGCCTCGAGCACCATCGGATGGCGGTGCAGCAAATCGACCGCGTTCAACAGGGCGTCGATCGAGGGGTCGAAGGCGCTTTCGCCAAGATCGGTGAGCGCGATGGCGCCCAGGAACCGGCCCGAGGAGCCGGCGACGTACACCTCGCCGTCCGGGGCGGCCCGGAGCTTCTCGCGGATCTCGGCGACGGAGGCGACGGCGTTCACGACGGGGTAATCCGTACGCATGACCTGGCGGATGGAGATGCCGCGGAGCAGCCCCTCGAGGCGGCCGGTGTCGAGCTTCAGCCCTTCCCGCTCGAGCTGACGGAAGAAGAAGGATTTCATCCCGGCCTCCCGCGCGATCAGGCTGGAGATGACGGTTGCCACCATGACGGCGATCGTCACCTCGTAGCTTCCCGTCAATTCGAAGACGATCAAAATCGTCGAGATCGGCGCACCCAGCACAGCGGCGGCCACCGCGCTCATGCCGACGATCGTGTAGGTGCCGTGGGCAGAACCGTATTCGGGGAAGATGCTGGCGGCGATGATGCCGAAGGCGCCGCCCAGCATGGCGCCGACGAAGATGGACGGGCTGAAGACGCCGCCGCCGAAGCCGCTGCCGAGCGAAAGCGCGGTCGCCGCCGTCTTGGCGACCAGAAGCGCCAGCAACAGGGTCAGGTCCAGCGATTCGTTCAAGGCCGCGTTCGTCGCCTCGTAACCGACGCCCATCACCTGGGGGAGGAACAGCGCGATGCCGCCGACCGCAAGCCCGCCCACGGCCGGCCGCGCCCAGGCCGGAAAGGCAACGCGCCGCCACCTTTCCTCGACGAAGAAAATGCTGTGCACGAATAGCAGGGCGGTGAGCGCGCTTAGCATCCCCAGAATCGCGAAGGCCGGAAATTCGAGGAAGGAAACGATCATGTAGTCCGGCACGATGAAGGCCGGGAAGTCGCCGAAATGGATGCGGGAGATGATCGTGCCGGTGACGGACGCGATGACGATGGGCGCAAAGGCGCGCAACGCGTAGTGGCCGAGGATAACTTCGAGCGCGAAGAAGACGCCGGCGATCGGCGTGTTGAACGAGGCGGCGACGGCCGAGGCGACGCCGCAGGCCAGCAGCGTCAACAGCAGCGAACGGCTTAAATGCAGGCGTTCCACCGTGTAGGAGGCCAGCGTCGCGCCCAGATGAACGACCGGCCCTTCCCGCCCGACCGAGGCCCCGACGCCGATGGAAGCGGCCGAGGTGAAAGCGGCGCCGAGACCGGCCAGGAACGGCATGCGCCCGCCGTGATAGGCGGCCGCCTCGATAACCTGGGCGACGGCAAGCGGCCGCCCGCCCGGCAGGACGTAACGGACGAAAAGCCCGATGGCGAGCCCGCCGAGGGTCGGCACCAGCAGCACCTGCCACCAGGGAAGCCCGGCGGCGACGTCGCCGAGGCTGTTCGGCCCGGCCTGGAAGAAGAGGCGGTGAAAGAAGTGGATGAGTTCCCGAAAGCCGATGGCGCCGACCGCCGTCACCGCGCCGATGACGACGGCGAGGATGGAAAGCACGACCTGGTCGTTGCGGGTAAGCCGGGTGAGCCTCAGGAAAAACGTTCGGAAACTGTCGTAAGGCCCGGCCATCCCAAGCGGCTACCCGGAGGGACGCGCACGCTTGCTTCTGAGCGCGATTCCCCTGCCCGCCTCGTCCGGGACGGGATGCGTCGCATGGACTTTCAGAATTTCGTCGAGACGCGAAGCCACGTTTTCCGGAAACGGCATGGCGGCGCGTTGCTGCATGTCGACATGGACGGCCATCAGTTCCTGGGTGGCCGAGAGATAGTTCTTTTCGGAATGATGAAGCTCGAAGAAAAGGTGGATGCGCTTTTCATCGAAGCCAAGCAGGCGGGTCGTGACGTGGATGGGATCGCCGAGGCGAAGCTCGCGCTTGTAGACGGTGTGGGATTCAACGGCAAAGACGGAACGGCCCTTGGCCTTCACGTATTCGGGCCCGACGCCGATGAAGGTCCACCAGAGATCCGTCGCGTCATCGAAGGCCCGTGTGTAATAGGCAACGTTCATGTGGCCGTTGAAGTCGAGCCAGCCTTCCTCGACCCGGCTATGAAATTCGCAAAAGGGCATCGGGATGGCGGCGGTGTCCATGGGCTTCCTTTCCTTGTCTCTGTCTTCCGACTATAGCGAATAATCAGCCGCGGTCGTAAGCCAGGTTTGGTGCGAGCCAACTTTCGGCCTGTTCGACCGTGACGCCCTTGCGTTTCGCATAATCCTCGACCTGGTCACGGCCGATGCGCCCGACCCCGAAATACTGGGCTTGCGGGTGAGCGAAGTAGAAGCCCGAGACGGCCGCCCCCGGCAGCATGGCGAAGCCTTCCGTGAGCCGGATGCCGGCCCGCTGAGTCGCCTCCAACACGTTGAAAAGAATGGTTTTTTCGCTGTGGTCCGGGCAAGCCGGGTAGCCCGGCGCGGGACGGATGCCACGATAGGCCTCTTTGATCAGGGCGGCGTTGTCGAGGTTCTCGTCCGGCGCATAGCCCCAGAATTCCCTGCGCACGCGTTCGTGCAGGCGCTCGGCGAAGGCCTCGGCCAGGCGGTCGGCCAGCGCCTTCAGGAGGATGGCGCTGAAATCGTCATGGGCCTTCTCGAACTGGTCGAGGCGGGCCTCGATGCCATGTCCCGCCGTCACCGCGAAGCCGCCGAGATAATCCGCAATGCCGCTTTCCTTCGGCGCGACGAAGTCGGCCAGGCAAAGATCGGCGCGCGCGTCCGTCTTTTTCACCTGCTGGCGCAGGAAGCGGAAGGTGGCGAGGGTCTCCTTACGGCTTTCGTCCGTATAAAGCTCGACGTCGTCGTCATGGACCGCGTTTGCCGGGAAGAACCCAAAGACGCCCTTCGCGGTGAGCCATTTTTCGTCCACGACGCGCTTCAGCATCGCCTCGGCGTCCTCGAAGAGTTGGCGCGCCGCCTCGCCCACCTTTTCGTCGTCGAGGATGGCGGGGTAATTGCCGGCGAGTTCCCAGGCCTGGAAGAAAGGCGTCCAGTCGATGCGATCGACCAGTTCGGCAAGCGGGTAGTCGTCGAAGGACTGAAGCCCGAGGAAGGCCGGCTTCACGATTTCCGTCCCGGCCCAGTCGACCGGAGCCTTGCGGGCGCGCGCTTCCGCCAGGGGCAGACCGGGCCCGCGTTTGCCCTTCGTCGCGTGACGGGTGCGCACTTCTTCGTATTCCGTGCGCAGGGAGGTCACGAAATCGTTCTTTCGGGTGTCGCTTACCAGATTGCTGACGACGCCGACGGCGCGCGAGGCATCGAGCACGTGGACGGTCGGCCCGTGATAGTTCGGCGCGATCTTGACCGCCGTGTGGGCCTTCGACGTCGTGGCGCCCCCGATCAAGAGCGGAAGGTCGAAGCCTTCGCGTTCCATCTCCTTCGCGTTCGTCACCATTTCCTCGAGCGAGGGGGTGATCAGGCCGCTTAGCCCGATCAGGTCGACGTTTTTCTCCTTTGCCGTCTTCAGGATCGTCGCATAGGGCACCATGACCCCGAGATCGATGACCTCGAAATTGTTGCACTGAAGCACGACGCCGACGATGTTCTTGCCGATGTCGTGGACGTCGCCCTTGACAGTGGCGAGCAGCACCCTGCCCTTCCTGGATTTTTCCCCATTCTCGCCGCCTTCGGCCTCGATGAAGGGAATCAGGTGCGCCACTGCCTGCTTCATGACGCGGGCACTTTTCACGACCTGGGGCAGGAACATCCGGCCGGAACCGAAGAGGTCGCCGACGACGCCCATGCCGTCCATCAGCGGGCCTTCGATGACCTCGATCGGGCGGTCCTTCAGAAGCCGCGCCTCTTCCGTGTCCTCGATGATGTAGTCCGTGATCCCCTTGACCAGCGCATGGGAAAGCCGTTCCTCGACGGAGGCGTTCCGCCAGGTCAGGTCCTCGGTCTTTTCCTTCGCGCCGCCGGAAACCGATTCGGCGATTTCGAGCAGGCGTTCGGTCGCGTCCTCGCGCCGGTTCAGGATGACGTCCTCGATGCGGGCGCGCAGTTCCGGTTCGATCTCTTCGTAAACGGCGAGCTGGCCCGCGTTCACGATCCCCATGTCGAGGCCCGCCTTCACCGCGTGGTAGAGGAAGACGGCGTGCATCGCCTCGCGCACCGCGTCGTTGCCGCGGAACGAGAAGGAGACGTTGCTGATCCCGCCGCTGGTCAGCGCATGGGGCAGCGTCGCCTTGATGTCGCCGATGGCGTCGATGTAGTCGCGCGAAAAATTCCGGTGTTCCTCGATGCCGGTGGCGACCGGAAAGACGTTCGCGTCGAAGATGATGTCTTCGGGCGGGAAGCCGGCCTTTTCGGTCAAGAGCCGGTAGGACCGCGTGCAAATCTCGACCATGCGGGCGCGGCTGTCGGCCTGGCCCTTCTCATCGAAGGCCATGACGATGACGGCCGCCCCGTAGCGGCGGATGGCACACGCCTGTTCGAGGAAGGCGGCCTCGCCTTCCTTGAGGCTGATCGAGTTCACGATCCCCTTGCCCTGGATGCATTTGAGGCCGGCCTCGATGACGGCCCATTTCGAGGAATCGACCATCACCGGCACCCGCGAGATGTCGGGTTCGGACGCCACCAGGTTGAGAAAAGTCGGCATCGCCGTGACCGCGTCCAGCATCGGGTCGTCCATGTTGACGTCGATGGCCTGGGCGCCGTTTGCAACCTGGTCGCGGGCGACGTCGAGGGCGGTCTCGAATTCCGCCTCGCGGATGAGCCGGGCGAAGCGGGCCGAGCCCGCGACGTTCGTGCGCTCGCCGATGTTGACGAAGCCGGTGACGGGGCCAAGGGTCAGCGGCTCGAGCCCGCTTAGCCGGCAGCGCTTCTCGATCGCGGGCAATGGCCGCGGCGCGACATCCCGCACCGCCTCGCAAATGGCGGCAATGTGATCCGGCGTCGTCCCGCAGCAGCCGCCGACGAGGTTGACGAGGCCGCTTTCGGCGAATTCCCGAAGCTGGCCGGCCATCTCTTCGGGCGTTGCGTCGTAGCCGCCGAAGGCGTTGGGCAGGCCTGCGTTCGGATGGGCGCTGACATAGGTGCCGGCAACGCGGGCGATCTCCTGGATATGGGGGCGGAGCTCCGTCGCGCCGAGCGCGCAGTTGAAGCCGACGGTCAAGGGGGCGGCGTGGGCGACGGAATTCCAGAAGGCCTCCGGCGTCTGGCCGGTCAGCGTGCGGCCGGAGGCGTCCGTGATCGTGCCGGAGATCATCACCGGCAGGCGGCGTTTTTGCGCCTCGAAGGTCTTGAGCACCGCGTAGATGGCGGCCTTCGCGTTCAGCGTGTCGAAGACGGTCTCGATCAGCAGTAAATCGGCGCCGCCCTCGATGAGGCCCCGGGTCGCCTCTTCATAGGCGGCGACCAATTCATCGAAGGTGACGTTGCGAAAGCTCGGATCGTTCACGTCCGGCGAGATCGAGGCCGTGCGATTCGTCGGCCCCAGCACGCCGGCCACGAAGCGGGGCTTTTCGGGCGTCTTCTGGGTGGCGGCGGCGGCGGCCTCGCGGGCCAGGCGGGCGCTTTCGCGGTTGAGCTCATAGACGATCGCCTCCAACCCGTAATCGGCCTGGGAGATCGCCGTCGCGTTGAAGGTGTTCGTCTCGACGATGTCGGCCCCGGCGTCGAGATAGGCGGCGTGAATCCCGCGGATGATGTCGGGCTGGGTCAGCGACAGGAGATCGTTGTCCCCTTTCAGATCCTTCTTCGAATTGCCGAAGCGTGCGCCGCGATAGGCCGCCTCGTCCAGCCCGTGCCCCTGGATCATCGTCCCCATCGCCCCGTCGAGGAGCAGGATGCGCCGGTCGAGCAGACCGGTCAGTTCGCGCGCGCGGTCTTGGATCATGCGTCTTTCCCTTCTTCCCGAACCGGCCGCGCACCAAGCACGTGGCTGATCGCGTAAGCGAGATCCGCCCGGTTAAGCGTATAGAAATGAAACTCGTCGATGCCGCGCGCCTGCAGCAGCCGGCACTGTTCGGCGGCGACGGTGGCGCCGATGAGCTTGCGCGTTTCGGGATCGTCGTCGAGCCCGTCGAAGAGGTCGTGCAGCCAGGCCGGCACCGTCGCGCCGCAGATGGCGCTGAAGCGCACGATCTGGGTGAAGTTCGAGACCGGCATGATGCCGGGCACGATCGGCACGGTGATGCCGGCGGCGCGCACCCGGTCGAGAAAGCGGAAATAGACGTCGACGTCGAAGAAGTACTGGGTGATCGCCCGCGTCGCCCCGGCGTCGATCTTGCGCTTCAGATTGTCGAGGTCGGCATTCGCGTCCGCCGCTTCGGGGTGGGTTTCCGGGTAGGCGGCGACGGAAACCTCGAAATCGGCGACCCGTTTCAGGCCGTCGACGAGATCGACCGCGTAGGCGTAGCCCTCCGGGTGGGGTTCGTAACGGGCCACCCCTTCCGGCGGGTCGCCCCGCAGCGCCACGATGTGGCGAATCCCCGATTCCCAGTAGCGGCGCGCGACGGCGTCGACCTCGGCGCGGGAGGAAGCGACGCAGGTCAGATGGGCGGCGGGCTCCAGATCCGTCTCGCGGCGGATGCGGGTCACCGTCTCGTGGGTGCGCTCGCGCGTCGAGCCGCCAGCGCCATAGGTCACCGAAACGAAGCGCGGGTGCAAGGGGGCAAGCCGCAGGATGGCGGCCCAGAGTTTTTCCGCCATCCCGTCCGTCTTCGGCGGGAAGAACTCGAAGGAGAGCTTCGGCGCCGGCAGACGGTCGCGCGCGAAGGGCAGTGGCGGCAAGGGCGTGTCGGACAGGCGCGTCATGCAACTTTTTCCTCTTGTGCGCCGGCCTCCGCCGGCTGGGTGGCGCGCCACAGCACGACCGTGAGCGGCCGGCCCGGCAGGGTCTTCTGAAGGCCGGGCTTCAGCCTCGCCGATTTCAGCCAGGCCTGGATCTCCTCGTTCCGGAAACCGAGCCGGCGGTGGGCGTGTTCCTTCCGCAACGCTTCCTCGCCATGGGGCGCGAAATCGACGATCAGAAGCCGGCCGTTTGGCTTCAGCACGCGGGCCGCCTCGCGGATGGCGTCGGCCGGCCGGTCGGCATAATGGAGAACCTGATGGATCGTCACCAGATCGAAGGCGCGATCGGCCAGCGGCAATTGGTACATGTCGGCCTGGCGCACCTGGCCATGGGCAAGCCCCGCCCTTTCGAGATTGGCGCGCGCGATCGCCAGCATCTCGCGCGAAAGATCGATGCCGAGCGCGCGGTCGAAATGGGGCGCGAAAAGCTCGAGGACGCGCCCGGTGCCGGTGCCGATGTCGAGCAGGTTTTGCCGCTGCGCCTTGCCAAGCCCCCTGAGGCCGAGGGCAAGCATCGCTTCCTCGACTTCCGTCTCGGAAACGTGGAGGGAGCGAAGCCGTTCCCACTCGGCGGCGTTCTGGCGGAAATAGTCGGCCGCCACCCTGGCGCGGGCGCGCTTCACCTGGGCGAAGCGGTCGCGGTCGCGGCGAAGCTCGGTATCGGGGGTGAGCCGGGCGACAATTTCGCGGGCAAGCGCGGCCCCCTCGCCGTCGGCGGCCAGGCGGTAAAAGGTCCAGCTTCCTTCCCGGAAGCGTTCGAGCAGGCCGGCCTCGGTCAGCAGTTTCAGATGGCGGGAGACCCGGGGCTGGCTCTGGCCGAGGATGCGGGTGAGCTCGCTCACCGTAAGCTCGCCGGCGGCGCAAAGCGCGAGCAGGCGCAGGCGCGTCGGCTCCGCCGCCGCGTGCAGGCCTGCCAGCAATTGCGCGCGTTCCACCATCGTTTCCCCTTGCGCCGCCCCGGGCCGGGAGCGGCCAGGGGCATATAATATAAATATATCTTTATATGTTTATCAAGCGCCGTCTGCCAGGCCCGCCGCCGGGCCGGCGGACCTTAAACAAACGGCAAGCTTTGAGGGCTACACCCGACCCATGGGAAGCGTCAAAGCCGGTTGATTTCTTGACGGCACTGCGTAACCTATACGCGCCCAGGGCCTCGGTCGGGCCGAAGAAAGGGTTGAGGGAGTTTCACCGCCAACGAAAGGTCGCCCACAAACGATGTTGTCGAATCGTCTCGCTATGCATTTTCGCCCCTGTCTCTTCCTGTTTGCGGTCATCGCCTTTGCGCTTTCGGCAAAACCGGCGGCGGCCGTCGATACGGAACGCGCAAGAAATTTCGTCGGCGGCCTTGCACAGACGGCCATTCACAACCTGACGGAACCCGACCTGGAAGACGCGATCCTTCAGGCGCGCTTCCGCAAGCTTTTCCGTGAACATTTCGACCTGCAGACGATTACCCGCTTCGTGCTCGGGCGGTACTGGAACGAGGCGACGGAGGCCCAGAAGAAGGAATTCCAGACCCTTCTGGAAGATTACATCGTGCTGGCCAATTCCGGCCGCTTCAAAGGCTATGCCGGCGAAATCTTCGAGGTCAACGACGTGCGCGAGCATGGCGACAAGGACGCCATCGTTTACACCCGGATCGTTCGCAACACGGCGGCACCGGTTCGCATCGACTGGCGGGTGCGCCAACCCAACAGCGACGTCAAGATCATCGACGTTGCGATCGAGGGCTTGAGCATGGTGCTGACCCACCGTAACGAATTTGCCGCCGTCATCCAGCGTTCGACGAACGGCATCGACGGCCTGCTGGAGACCCTCCGGCAGAAGACGGAAGGGGTCAACCGGGAGAGCCTGGCCGCCTCGCCCTAGCCGGAACGTCCGTCCGGTTTCCATCTAAGCTACTGTAAAACAATCCGAAACCTCTTTGGCAGCCGCCAAAAGTTTACGAATTGCTAACTATGTTTCCTTTAAAAATACCCCCATCTGCCGCGGCCCTTGGCCCCGCCGGAGAGGGATGGTTTTGTGAAACCCAAGCATACGCAGTTGCTAGCGTCGATCCTGGTTCCGGTCTACCAGGACCTGCCGGCGATGGCGATCATGAACGCCGTCGTGGCGGGATTCGTTGCCAGCGCGCTGTACACCGAGATTGCGCCAAGCACGCTTGCCCTCTGGCTTGGCGGCGTCTGTCTGGTTTCCGCCGCACGGCTGGTGCTTTGGTATTGGCAACGCCAGCACCCGATCACGCCGGGCCGGGCCCGGCGATGGGCCAATTGGCTGGTGCTCGGCTCCGCCGCCTCGGGCAGCCTGTGGGGCGCGGCCGGTATTCTTTTCTTCCTTCCCGACAACCCGTTCCTTCAGCTTTTCCTGCTGCTCGTCCTAGGCGGCATGACGGCCGGCGCACTGGCCACCTCCAGCCAGTACATGCCGGCCTATTACGCCTTCGCGCTGACCGCCGTATTGCCGATCGGGATCCGCGTGGTCGCGATCGGCGATTCGTTCTACCTGACGATGGGGGCGTTAATCATGATCTACCTCGCCGTCATGGTGGGGTTGAGCCGTCGCATCGGCAAGTCCTTCGCGGCCGTTACGGCGCTGCAAATCGAACGCGACGCGGTCGCAACGCGGTTTCAGGATTTCGCCGAGGCCAGTTCGGACTGGTTCTGGGAAATGGATGCCGAGCTTCGGCTTTCCTTCGTCTCCAGGCGGATGAACCTCGCCGACGGCCTGGACCCGACCACCCTGCTTGATCTGGAGGCGCACGAGATTCTGCAACACCGGTCGAGCCCCGAGGAATGGCGGCACCTGCGCGAAAATCTCGCCAAGCGCCGCCCCTTCCGGAACTTCGTCTGCCGGTACCGGACCGCAACGGGAGAGCCCTGCTTCTTCCAGATGAGCGGCAAGCCGTTGTTCGACGCGGAGGGCCGTTTCACCGGTTACCGCGGCGTCGCCACGGACATCACGATGGAGCGGCGGGCACAAGAGGCGCTGCGCGAAGAACAGGAACGGCTGCGCGATACGATCGACAACGTCTTCGACGGCATCGTCACCATCGACGAGGACGGCCGGGTCCGGTCCGTCAACCCGGCCGTGGCCGGCATGTTCGGTTACACGGTGGAGGAATGCATCGGCCAACCTTTCTTCGAAGCCTTCGTGCCGATCAGCTACAAGGGCGATGCGTCCTCCGGCGGCGGTCTGACGGCCAGCCTGCAAAGCCTCAACATGGCGAGTTCCATCCGGGAGAACGTGGCGCTGCGGAAGGACGGCTCGATCTTCTATGTCGATCTTGCCATGAGCCGGATGATGTACCGCGGCGAAGAGTTGCGAATCGCCGTCGTGCGCGACATCACCCAGCAGAAGGAGCTGCACGCTCAACTGTTGCAGGCATCCAAGCTTGGCATCCTGGGCGAAATGGCGGCCGGCGTTACCTACGAGCTGAGCCAGCCGTTGAACGTGATCCGGATGGCGGCGGAAAACGCCCTGCTGTCCGAATCGGCCAAGCTGCCGGGCACCAAGTTCGCCCAAGAAAAATTCGCCCTGATCGCCCAGCAGTCCCAGAAAATGGGAGAAACGATTCACCATCTGCGCGTGTTCAGCCGCAAGGACGGCGAGCAAACGGAGCGCTTCTACGTAAGCTGGATCATCGAACAGGCCGTGCAGCTCGTCGAAAGCTCGTTCAGCCTGGAAGACATCCAAATCGTGGCCGAACTGCCGGACGAGCCCGTCATGGTGAAGGGAAGCGTAAGCCGGTTCGAACAGGTGCTGCTTAGCCTGCTCCACAACGCCAAGGGGTCGATCCTAAGGCGCTGGCACGAAAAGGGGGACGGCGCGGAAACCGGCGAAATCACGGTACGGGTACGCCCCAGCAAGGATGGGCAGACGGTGCGAATCGTCATCCTGGACGACGGTCTTGGCATTCCGTCCGAACATCTGGACCGGGTGTTCGACCCCGCTTTCGCGACCCAGGAAAGCGGCAGGGTTTCGGGTCTGGGGCTGTTCATCGTGCATGGAATCGTAACGGCCATGGGCGGCGACATCACCGCTTCGAACGGACCGATCGGCACGCGATTCATGATCACCCTGCCCTGCACGATCGACGCCGAGGCCAAACCCATGGATGTCCGGCTTTCCGGCAATTGAGCCTTTCTTCCCTCCCGGCTTATTTGAGGTAAACTGCCCCCGGCCTTTCCCATCACCCGGCGTCCGCCATGCCCGATTCCTATTCCCGGCATCTTCTCACCACGCTGATCCCCCTTGCCTACCGGGGCGTTCCCATCGCGGCGCTGACGAACGGCATCGTCTCCGGCCTCGTCGTCCTGGCGCTGTGGGGGCACGTGGCAAGCACCATCCTGATCTACTGGCTGCTTGGCGTCGGCGTCGTATCCATCGTCCGCCTCTGGTCCTGGGAGCGTTTCCGGAAAGCCGAGATCGACCAGGCGAACGTACGGCAATGGGCCCGCTGGCTGGTGCTGGGCTCGGCGGCAAGCGGGTCGATGTGGGGCCTGGCCGGCTTCCTGCTGTTCGTCCCCGACGATCCGCACCTGCACACTTTCTTGCTGTTTGTCATCGGCGGCATGGCCACCGGCGCCATCGCCGTTTCCGGCCAATACACCCCGGCTTTTCAGGCGTTCTTCCTGACCAGCCTGCCGGCCATCGGGGTGCGGCTTTTCCTCAGCGGGGAGCCGGTGGAGCAGATGATGGCGATCATGGTCGTCGTTTACTGCGCGGTGATTTTCGTTGCGAGCCTGCGCATCGGCAAAAGCTTTGCTAATGTCATCACTCTGGAACAGCGCATCCGCGCGATCATGGACAACATGCTGGACGGCGTCGTGACCCTCGACGCAAAGGGGCACATCAAATCAGCGAACCCGGCCGCCGCAAGCATGTTCGGCTACACGGAGGGGGCGATGGTCGAGAGGCTGTTCTTTTCCGACCTTATTCCGTCCGAATACAACGTCGACGCTCCGGACGAGCCGTCGAGTTCCGACGATGCGTGGAAATGGGCAATGGCGACGTCCACCCGCGAGCTTGTCGCCAGACGAAAGGACGGCTCGACCTTTCTGGCGGACGTCGCGACGAGCAACATGACCTACGGGGGCGAGGAAATTCACATCGCCACCATTCGCGACATCACCGAACAAAAGACCATCCAGATTCAACTGTTGCAGGCGTCCAAGCTGGCCACCCTCGGCCAGATGGCGGCTGGCATCGCCCATGAACTGAATCAACCCCTGAACGTCATCCGGATGGCGTCGGAAAACGCCCTGCTGCGCCAGAAGGCGGGCACGCTGGACCCGGATTTCACGGAAAGCAAGCTGACGACCATCGAACAACAGTCCGAAAAAATGGGCAACATCATCAACCACCTGCGCATGTTCAGCCGTCTGGACAACGCGCAGATGGAGCGCTTCGACCTGGCCATGACCATCAACCAATCCACGGCCCTGGTGCGGGAGCAGTTCGACGTCGACGGCGTAAAAATTCACACCGCATTGCCCGAGGGCTCCTTGATGGCGATGGGCCACCCGAACCAGCTGGAACACGTGCTGCTAAACCTGCTGAACAATGCAAGGGACGCCATCAAGGAACGGCGCAAACAGAATTCGGGGGTACCGGAAACGGGCAAGGTGGATGTCAAGGTCGAGGTAAACGACGCCGGCGCGCCCATCACGATTTACGTCTCCGACAACGGGACCGGAATTCCGACGAAGACGTTAAATCAGATTTTCGACCCGTTCTTTACCACAAAAGCGGTTGGTGAAGGAACCGGCTTGGGATTATCCATCGCGCAAGGTATTATCGACGCCATCGGAGGTCGTCTTACCGCCAGAAACATGACCGAGCGCGCCTGCTTCGAAATCCGGCTGCCCCAGCCACCCGGTTGCAAGGACGCTTAGGTTCGGACTCAACCTAGAAAAACCGCAACTGACTTGATGCTCGAAAAGCTAAAATCCATTC
>JAGWAR010000004.1:0-341 GCA_021296325.1 Alphaproteobacteria bacterium | reverse complement strand
AAAACGGCTATGGGGCGGTCAACAGCATCAAGAAAAATCACCCCGACCTCGTTCTGCTGGACATCAAGATGCCGGGCCTGGACGGGATCGAGGTGGCGCGCCTGATTGACAAGTTGCAACCCAGGCCGTCCGTCATTCTCATGTCCGGCCACGCCGATTGCGTGCGGGATGCCAACAACGCCAAGCTTCAGGTCTTCGGGGTGATCGACAAACCGATCCCGCTGCGCGCGCTCAAGCGTTTCATCGAACAAAAATTGACGGATTAGGACGGCGGCCCGGATCAGGCGGGTTCGGCGTTTGCCTCTTCGACGGCCTTCTTGTAGGCGGCCTCCGACGTGTAG
>JAGWAR010000002.1 GCA_021296325.1 Alphaproteobacteria bacterium | reverse complement strand
GCAGCATGCCCTCGCGGAATTCGGTGACCTGCTTGCCCTCGCGGATGACGATGGCGTCCTTGCCGATCAGATCGATGCGGCTGACGTGACTGTCCAGATTGATCCGCACGCAGGGCCAGTTGAGATGGGCCGCCACCTGTTCGATATGCGTTGACTTGCCGGTGCCGTGGTAGCCCTGAATCATGACCCGGCGGTTGAAGGCAAAGCCGGCAAGGATGGCCAGCGTCGTATCCGGGTCGAAGCGATAGGCCTCGTCGATTTCGGGGACGTGCTCTTCCGGCGTGCTGAAGGCCGGCACTTCCATGTCTGAATCGATGCCAAAAATCTGGCGAACCGAAACCTTGATGTCCGGTACCCGGGAGGAATGAGTCGATGCTGCGTCGAGTGCGTCCGTCGATGTCGTCAAACTGCTAGCTCCTTAATTTATGGTCTGTCCGCGTGCGCCTACGAACAATGGGCGTTCA
Organism: Alphaproteobacteria bacterium; assembly: GCA_021296325.1. Taxonomy (GTDB): domain Bacteria; phylum Pseudomonadota; class Alphaproteobacteria. Next base: position 148,275 of record JAGWAR010000002.1, on the reverse strand, counting down.
TCAGCGTCTGGTAGGCGAGGATGATTTCCTTCAGCCGGTCTTCGCTCGCCTTGTCGCCGCCATGGGTGTCCGGGTGATGGCGTTTCACGAGGGATTTGTACTGTGCCTTGATCTTCTCGACCGTCGCCGGCGGCGTCAGGTCCAGCACCCGGAAGGCCTTTGCCTCTTCCGTCTCCGGGGCGGGCGCGGCGGTGCGTTCGGCCTTGCGGTCGGCCTCGAAGAAATCGAAATGGTCATCGATCCTGGCCCCTTTCGTCACGCGATAGGCAAGCCGGTTGCCCAGGGGCCAGGACGGGCGTTGCCAGACGGTGTCCGAACGGACCAGGCTTTCGACCTCCGCCTCCGTCATGCCGGCGAAGTAATTCCAGGTCCGGTTGTATTCCCGCACATGGTCGAGGCAGAACCAATAATGGTCATCGAGACGCTCCCGGGAACGCGGCGCCGGGTAAAGCCCCTCCGCCACGCAATCCTCGTGGTCGCAGAAGCGCATTGTGGGCTCTTCCGACATCAGAGGCGCGGAAACCTGGGATTTCTTGCGTCCCGCCATCTGGAAAATATGGAGAGTTCAGCGGGGCCTGGCAAGCATGGCGGCACGCCGCCCGGCTTGACGGGTGGGAGCCCGCGCGCTAGCGAAGGGCGTCCCTCAAGGAGTTGCCGATGGCCGTCTCCCGCCGCGCCCGTATCGAAGCCAGCCTGACAGCGGCCTTCCATCCGGACCGTCTTGAAATTGTTGACGAATCGGCCCGCCACGCCGGCCATGCCGGCAGCCGGCCCGAAGGCGAGACCCATTTCCGGGTCGAAATCGTTGCCCCGGCCTTCGCCGGCCTCTCCCGCGTCCAGCGCCAACGCCTGATTCACCAGGCGCTGGCCGAAGAATTTGCCGCCTCCCTCCACGCCCTCAGCCTGAAGGCGCTTGCCCCCGACGAGGACCGGCAGGCCTAGGTTCCGCCCGGCTGAATACCCCAATATCGGGTATTAACGTTTTATTATACAATTAATAGTTGTTATAGTTCCGATCGCTGCTCTACATGATTGCAGAGCTCGTTCGCAGACAGACAACCGGAGGTTGTCCACTTGAGGGAAACCCGTTCAAGGAGTTGGCGAATGGTAAGCACCTTGATTAATCGGAACGTTACGGTCGCCGGCCACCGCACGAGCATGCGGCTCGAGCCCAGCATGTGGGAGGCGCTCGAGGAAATCTGCCGGCGGGAAAGGCGCACGGTGCACGACGTGTGCACCGAAGTCGATGCGCGGCGGCACGAATCCACGCTGACGGCGGCCCTGCGGGCCTTCATTGTCATCTATTTCCGGGTGGCGGCGACGGAGGACGGGCACATCAACGCTGGCCATGGATCCTTGGAAGTGGTCCAGCCCTTCCGCAACTATCAGGTCCGGGCGGTGGATTCGCACCCACGTTTCACGAACCGGTATAGAAATCGGGCCAACGCTCCCTGACGACGTCGCTGTCGGAAGCGAAGGCATGGCAGGTGTTGAGCAGCGCCGGCTTTTTCTTGGTGGCGGGTTCGCTGGCCCGCTCCCGCTCGCGGATGGGGAAGATCGTCTGAAAGGCGACCGTCGCCACTTCCTTGAGCAGGGTCGAGAGATGCGTGCACCCTTTCGTTCCGCCGATGCGCTCCTTTAATTGCCGCCCCCAGCCGGCGGCGATGCGAAGGCCCTTCAGCCGTTCGTAGGCTGCCGCCGCCTCGGGGCAGATGGCAAAGGGCGTTGCCTCGGAAACTGCCTGCGCTTCCTGGATGACACCCGAATCGTCCAGCGTGATGCGCAGGCTCATGTCGTGGATCGGCTCGCCCGCCCGGATCGTGCCGCGGAAGCGATTGGGAAAATCGTAGCTTTTCACGTCGGTCAGGTGAGCCTCAATCTCCCACAGGTCGTCCTCACGCTGGAAACCGTGAATTTCGATTTTTCGGGTGTGAATCCGTTTTCTTGGCGCGGCTGGCGGAAGGGGCATGGCGCGTTCCTATCTGTGATTCGCGTGGGTTCAAACGAGAAGGCTTAAGCGCTTGCCTTTTCCTTTCGGGCCGGCGGGGCAAGCGGGACGATGTGGACGGACGTGACCTGGTTGCGGTAACGCCGCAGGATTTCGAAACGAAATCCGTGAAATTCAAACGTCTGGCCGACGTCGGGAATCTGGCGGGCCTCGTGCAGCAAAAGGCCGGCCACGGTGGCCGCCGGCTCGTCCGGCAGCCGCCAGTCGAACTCGCGGTTGAGATCGCGCAGCGTCGTCGTTCCCCGGGCCACGACGGAGCCGTCCGGCTGGGGCCAGATGCCCGAAATCGTCACGTCGTGTTCGTCCGAAATTTCGCCGACGATCTCCTCGAGGATGTCTTCCAGGGTCACGATTCCAAGCAGCGCGCCGTATTCATCGACGACCAGCGCCATGTGCTCGTGGCGCTGGCGAAACGCCTGCAACTGCGAAAGCAGCGTTGTCGATTCCGGGATGAACCAGGGTGGCGAAGCGATCTCGGCGGGATTCAGGCCCTCCAGGTCCCCCTTGTGTTCGTGCACGGCGCGCAGCATGGCTTTCGCATGCAGGACGCCGACGATGTTGTCCTGGGTGTCCTGCCACAACGGAAACCGCGTGTGGTTACTCGAAAGCACCTGGGTAAGGATTTCGGCGGGCGGCTCGTCCGCGTTCACCATGAAGACACTTTTGCGGTGAATCAGGATCTCGCTCACCGTCACGCTGGCAAGGTCGAGAATGCTGCGCAGCATCGCCCGTTCCTGCCGGGGCGTGGCGCCCTTGCCGCCCCGCATCTCGATGGCGCCCAGCAGCTCTTCCGTCATGGTGGCGAGGCTGCGGTCGGCGATGATGCGCACGCCGAAAATCCTGAGCGTGCCGGCAACGATCCACTGGATGGCGTGGGTGACGGGCGCGAAGGCGCGCACGACCCAGCGCAGCACCGGCGCCACCCATAGGGCTGTCCGGGTGGCGTTGTGGATGGCGTAGGTCTTCGGCAGCACCTCCGAGAAAATCAGCACCAGCGCCGTCATGACCAGGGTCGCGTAGATGACGCCGGTTTCCCCGAACCAGCCGATCAGCAGGCTGGTTGCCATGGCGGAGGCCAGGATGTTGACGAGATTATTGCCCAGCAGGATCGCCCCGATCAGCCGTTCCTTGCGTTCGCGCAGCTGGTTGACGATGCGGGCTCGGTTATTGCCGCCACGCTCCAGCTGGTAGAGGCGCAGGCGCGACGCCGCCGTCAGCGCCGTCTCCGAGCCGGAGAAGAAGGCGGAAAGAATCAGCAGGATCAGGATCGCGCCAAGCGTGAGAAGAACGACATCCTCCATGCTAGGCGGCCTCCTCGAGGAAACGTTCGACGTCTTCGGTGGCGATGTCCTCTGCCAGGAAGGCTTGGCCGATGCCCCGGGCCAGCACGAAACGAACCCGGCCCCGGCTCACCTTCTTGTCCTGTTGCATGTGCTGAAGCAGGGTGGAGACTTCCCACTTGCCGCGGCCGGCCTGCAACAGCGTCGTCGGCAGGCCGACGCTGGCCAGATGGTTGCGGACGCGTTCGGTGTCTGCCGCTGGGCAAAGACCGAGACGGGCCGAAAGCTCGAAGGCCAGACACATGCCGACGGCGACGGCCTCGCCGTGCTGAAGGGTCGCATCGAACGCGTTTGCCGCCTCCAGCGCATGGCCGAAAGTGTGACCGAGATTGAGCAACGCCCGCGCGCCGGCCTCGCGCTCGTCGGCGGCGACGACCGCCGCTTTCGTTTCGCACGCCTTGACGATGGCGTGGGTCAACGCTTCCGCCTGCCCGTCGAGAACCTGCGGCCCGTTCGCCTCAAGCCAGGTGAAGAATTCGGCGTCGCGAATCAGCGCGTATTTGACGACCTCGGCATAACCGGCGAGGAATTCCCGCTGCGGCAGGGTACGAAGCGTCGCTGTGTCCGACAGCACGAGGCGCGGCTGGTAGAAGCTGCCGATCAGGTTTTTTCCCTGAAGCGTATTGATTCCGGTCTTGCCGCCGACGGCACTGTCGACCTGGGCCAACAACGTCGTCGGCATCTGCACGAAGTCGATCCCGCGCAGCGTGAGACTGGCGACGAAGCCGGTCAGATCGCCGATGACGCCGCCGCCAAGCGCCAGCAGCGTCGAGCCGCGCTCGACCCGGTGATCCAGCAGCCAGCCGGTCAGCAGTTCGAGATGGGTGAAATCCTTCGTCCGTTCGCCGGCCGGCAGCACGATGGGCAGCGCCTCGATGCCCTCCCTGTCCAGCGCCGAGGCAAGGGCCTGCAAATGAAAGCCGGCCACCGTCTCGTCGGTGGCGATGAAGACGCGCTCCTCTTTAAGAAGGGGGCGCAGGTGGCTGCCCGCTTCCGCCAGCAGGCCGGGGCCGACGCGGATGTCATAGCTGCGCGCGCCGAGCGCGACTCGGACGGTGACGGGGATCGTTGCGGCCTGGGTCATCGGATTTTCTTCTCGGAAGCGGCAGCCCGGGGGCTTGCCGGCGTCGCTTTCTGATAGGCGGCGAGGGCCTCCGCCACCCTTTCCACGGTGGTCTCGATCGGCTCGTCCTTCACCTCGACCTTCAAATCGGCTTCCGCGTAGATGGGATAGCGTTCCTCAATCAGCTTCGCAAGGACGTCGCGCGGCTCGCCTCGTTTCAGCAGGGGCCGGTCCGGCCGTCGGCTGACGCGGGCCACCAGCAGGTCAAGCCCCCCCTCCAGCCAGATCGAGATGCCGCGCTCCCGAATCAACGCCCGCGTGTCGGGGTCGAGGAAGGCGCCGCCGCCCGCTGCCAGTACGCAGGTGGGGCCGGACAGAAGCCGGGCAATCACCCGCCGCTCGCCTTTCCGGAAGTGCGCCTCGCCGTGGATTTCGAAGATATCCTCGATCGTGCGGCCGGCCGCCTTCTCGATTTCGGTGTCCGCGTCCAGGAAAGGCAGCTTGAGGCGGGCCGCCAGGCGGCGGCCGACGGAGGATTTGCCCACCCCCATCAAGCCGATGAGAACGATCATGGGGCCTGCCTCGCCAGAGGTTTCACCGGTCATTTTCCCAGGGAATCCGGGCCGGAGAGACGGTGGATAGCGTTGAAATAGAGGGCGCGATGTCGCAATATCGCCATACGTAAAGCCTATCACAGGTTGAAAACTCGCCGCCAGCGGAAGCCGGGCCAACGCCCGTGGAACCGGGCGATAACCGGAGAACGGAAGTGGGCTCATCCTCCTCCTTTATGAATCGAATCTCGCGGATCGCCTTGCTGCTGATCCTGCTTATTCTGCTCGGTGGATTTGTGGCATTTGCGAACTGGGACATTCCGCCGCCTGCCGTCGCGATTGAGAAGGTGTTGCCGGATGAACGTTTCCCGCAATAGACGGGCCGCCGGCTTTTCCATCCTTGCCGCCATAACGTTCGGGGTCGCCTTCGCCGTATCCCTCCCGCCGCCGGCGTGGGCCGAGGGGCCGATCCCGTTGGCGCCAACCCCCGATTCCGGGACGCGGGCTTCCGGCCCGGAGGAAAAGGCCGAAACCGTCGGGCTCGAGGACGACGCGATGGAAGGAGAAGCCGAAACCTCCGGCGATTCCCCGATGGTGGATGTCGTGCCGCTCGAACAGGTGGATCCAAATTCCGTCGGCCTGCTCGACTCCGAAGCCGGCGGCTTCGGGATTGCGATGTGGCAAGGAACGGACCGCGCGCTCCTCGAACGCCTGTTGCCGAAACTTCCCGCCACCCCCCGTTCGCCTGTTATGCGGTCCTTGCAGCGCCGCCTCCTGCTTTCGACGGCAACCGCGCCCGGCGACAGCCCGCTGCAGGTGAATTTGCTGCCGCTTCGCTTTGAACGCCTCGCCGCGATGGGTGAATCCCAGGCCATCGTCGAACTGGCGCGCATCGTTCCCGCCCATGCGATGGATGAATCGATGGCCATCGCTTACATCGAAAACGCCTTTCTTGCCGGCGAGACGGAAACGGGCTGCCAGGAAGTGCGCGGGCGCATTCGCGATTACCAGGGAGCACACTGGCAACGGATGCTGGTTTTCTGCGAGGTCCTTGCCAAGGAGGCGCAGGCGGTGCAGCTGGGACTTGCGCTGCTGCACGAAATGCCGGAGCAAACCTCGCCTGCCTTCTTCCATCTGGTCGATGCGATTCTCGACAAGGACGGCGCCGAGGTTTTCAACCTGCCGGACCCATCGCCCCTTGAGGCCGTCATGATCGGCAAGACGAACCGTCAGGTGCCACCGGATGCCGGCACGGCGACGCATCCGGCCGTCCTGCGCGCCCTTGCCATGAATCCGAATGCGCCGGTGCTGCTGCGGCTGGACGCTGGCGAACGGGCCGAGACGATAGGCACGTTAAGCGCGGACGAGCTGGGCGAGCTTTACCGCGGGGTTCCCTTTCGCTCGGAAGAGGTTCGCGACGTCGACAACGCCGCCCTTGGCGAGGCGAAAGGCCGCGCGCTGCTCTACCGGGCGGCGCGGGAGCAGACGGACCCCTCCGTGCGAGCCGAGCTTCTGCAACGGCTCTGGCGGGAGACCCGCGCCATGGACCCGGCCGGAACCCTTTACGCGACGGCGGTGCGGGTCAATCTGCCCACCCTGCTTGCCATCGCGCCGAAGCCCGAGCTTGCCTGGTTCGCCGCCGAGGCCGGCAAGGCGCTGTTGCTAGCCGAACAGACGCCGGAAGCCTTCGCCTGGCTCGCCATCGTCCAGCAGGCGGCCTATGAGAACGCCAATGCCGAGGCGACGCGGAACGCGCTCTGGCCCTTCGTCAAGCTGGCCGATGGCGGCGGCAATCTGGCTTGGGAGGCGGAACGGCTGACGGCCTGGTGGAAGGCCCATGGCGGCGCACCGGAGAAGGAAGACCCCGCCCTCCTGTTCGCCCTGCTGGCTGCGCTCGGCGAACCGGTGGGAGAGAGCGAATGGACGGAACTCCTGAACGGCGCGCCCTTTCGGCAAACGGTGGTGCCGGCGCTTGCCATCCGTCACGGGCTGGCCGCGGCTGCCGCGGCGGGGCGCGTTGGCGAAACGGTGCTGCTTGCCCTGTTGAGCCTCGGCGCGGGCGGGCCGGGGGAGGCGTCGCCGGTGACGCTCGAGGCCGTCATCGCGGCGCTCAAACAAATCGGTCTTGAAGAGGAGGCCCGCGGACTTGCCGTCGAGGCAAGCCTGATGAAGGGCCTGTAAGCGGGATGCCGCAAAAACGGAACCACGCCACGGCTACCGACAGCCGCGCGGTGGAAAATTTTCTCGAAATGCTGTTGGCCGAACGGGGCGTTTCGAAGAACACTTTCGATTCCTATCACCGCGACCTCAAGGATCTGGCCCGCGCCCTGGCCGGGCGGGGGCGCGCGATCGACGAGGCGACCAGCGACGACCTGCGTGCCTATTTGCACGCCCTCGAGAAGGCCGGCCTTTCCCCGCGCACCTCGGCGCGCCGTCTTTCGGCGCTGCGCCAGTTCTACCGTTTCCTTTATGCGGAAGGTGCGCGCGCCGACGATCCAAGCTCCGTTCTCGACAGCCCGAAATCGGGCCGCCGGCTTCCCCGCTACCTGAGCGAAGAAGAAGTCGTGGCCCTGCTCGACGCGGTGCGGCGAAAGGCCGATGCGAAAGGGCTTCGCATGCAGGCGCTGCTGGAAATTCTTTACGCGACGGGCTTGCGCGTCTCCGAGCTCGTCGCCCTGCCCCTTTCGGCAATCGCCAGCGACAAGCGGGTTCTGATCGTGCGCGGCAAGGGCAACAAGGAACGGATGGTGCCTCTGGGCGAGCCGGCGATGGCGGCGCTCGAGGCCTATCGCGGGGTGCGGAAATTTTTTCTGGGCGAGGGCGAGGAATCGAAGTGGGTCTTTCCCTCCCGCGGCCGGACCGGGCACTTGACCCGCCAGCGCTTCCTCCAGCTCCTCAAGGAGTTGGCCGTCGAGGCCGGGATCGATCCGGCGCGGGTGTCGCCCCACGTCCTGCGCCACGCCTTCGCCAGCCACCTTCTCGCCCATGGCGCCGATCTTCGAAGTGTGCAACAGATGCTGGGCCATGCCGACATCGCGACGACGCAGATCTATACCCACGTCCTGCGCGAGCGGCTGCGGCATCTGGTGGACGTTCACCATCCGCTCGCGAACCCCCGCTAATGGGGGATTCCGGGGATAGAGTTGACTTTCCGGGCAAGGAACGGAATGAATCCGGTCTCTTCGGGGGATAACCCTGATCGCGCACCGGTCCTTTCCCGCAATCAAACGAGGAACCCATGAGTTTTACGATCGTCGAGGAAGCCACCCCCCGTCTCAACCGCTCGGAACTCGCCGTGCCCGGCAGTTCGCCGAAATTTTTCGAGAAGGCGGCGAAGGGCGAGGCGGACGTCATTTTTCTAGACCTGGAAGACGCGGTGGCGCCCGATGACAAGCCGCAGGCGCGCAAGAACATCATCCAGGCGCTGAACGACATCGATTGGAGCGCCAAGACGGTCTCCGTCCGCATCAACGGGCTCGATACCCATTACATGTATCGCGACATCGTCGACGTCGTTGAGCAGGCGGGCGAGAATCTGGACCTCATCATGATTCCAAAAGTCGGCACCGCGGCCGACGTCTATGCCGTCGACATGATGGTGACGCAGATCGAGCAGGCAAAGGGTTTCAAAAAACGGATCGGTTTCGAGCTTATCATCGAAACGGCGCTCGGCATGATGAACGTGGACGAGATCGCGGCGGCCAGTCCGCGTAACGAATCGCTCCATTTCGGCGTGGCCGATTACGCCGCCTCGACGAAGGCGAAGACGACGAACATCGGCGGGCCCAATCCGAATTACATCGTGCTCACCGACCCGGACGAAGCGGGCAAGCGCGAAGTTCATTGGGGCGACATGTGGCATTACGCGATCGCCCGCATGGTGGTGGCGGCCCGCGCGAACGGGCTTCGCCCGGTCGACGGCCCGTTCGGCGATTTTTCGGATTCGGACGGCTACCGCGCCCAGTCCAGCCGCGCCTCCGTGCTCGGCTGCGAAGGCAAATGGGCGATCCATCCTTCCCAGATCACGCTTGCCAACGAGGTGTTCAGTCCCTCCGAGAAGGAAGTCGACAAGGCGAAGCGTATCCTCGAGGCGATGGAGAAGGCGCAGAAGGAAGGCCAGGGCGCCGTCGCCCTGGATGGCCGGCTGGTGGACATCGCCTCGATCAAGCAGGCCCAGGTTCTCGTCAAGAAGGCGGAAGAGATCGCCGCCCGCACAAAGGGCTGACTGGCCGCCGGATGCAGCATTTCCTAGATTTCGAGAAGCCGATTGCCGAACTCGAAGGCATGATCGAGATGCTCCGCCATCGCACGGCGGGCGACGGCGTCAACACGTCCGAGGAGATTGCCAAGCTTCAGGCCAAGGTCGAGCGGCTGTTCCGGCAGATCTACGCGAAGCTGACGCCCTGGCAGAAGGTGCAGGTCGCCCGCCATCCCCAGCGGCCGCATTTTTCCAACTACCTGGCCGAGCTGGTCACGGAATGGACGCCGTTGGCCGGTGACCGCCTGTTCGGCGAGGATCCGGCCATTCTGGGCGGCCTCGGCCGGTTCCGTGGCCGCTCCGTCGTCGTCATCGGGCACGAGAAGGGGTCGGATACGGACTCCCGCGTGCGGCACAATTTCGGCATGGCCCGGCCCGAGGGCTACCGGAAGGCCCAGCGCCTTTTCCAGATGGCCGACCACTTCCAGCTGCCGGTGCTGACCTTCGTGGACACGCCGGGCGCCTATCCGGGCGTGGACGCGGAAGAACGCGGCCAGGCCGAAGCCATCGCGCGCTGTGTCGAGGCGGGCTTGCGCCTGCGCGTGCCCTTCGTCAGCGTCGTCATCGGCGAGGGCGGCTCCGGCGGGGCCATCGCCATCGCCGCCGCCGATACGGTGCTGATGCTGGAGCACGCCATCTATTCGGTGATCTCGCCGGAGGGTTGCGCCTCCATCCTGTGGCGGGACGGCGAGGAGGCGAAGCAGGCTTCCGAGGCGCTCAAGCTGACGGCCCAGGATCTGCTGACCCTCGGCCTTATCGACCGCATCATCAACGAGCCCCTCGGCGGCGCCCATCGTCAGCAGCGCCAGGTCGTCAACGCGGTCGGCAACGCCCTCGACAAGGAACTGACCCGTCTCGCCAAGCTCGAAGGCGGCGTGCTGCGCGCCCATCGTCGCGAGAAGTTTCTCGAAATGGGCAAGAAGGGCCTGGGCTGACCTCAGGCCGTTTTTCCGTGACAGTGCTTGTACTTGCGTCCCGACCCGCACGGGCAGGCGGCATTGCGCGCCACCCGTCCCCAGGTGTTCGGGTCGTTCGGGTCGACGACGGCGGCCGCCTCGCGCAATCGGCGCGTCGCTCCCGGCATGGCCGGTTCGCTGCGTCCGCCGCCGGCCTGGGCGAAGGCCGGGTCCGTCCGGCTTTCGCGCATCGTCTGCGGGCGCGGCGCGATCTCGGCGTCCTCGGGGGCGGCGACCTGAATCTCCAGATGGCTCAGGACGGCGGTGACCGATTCGCGCAAATGGTCCAGCATCTCCTCGAACAACCCGAAGGCCTCGCGTTTGTATTCGTTCAAGGGGTCGCGCTGGCCATAGGCGCGCAGCCCGATGCCGTGGCGCAGATGGTCCAGGGTCAGTAGGTGGTCCTTCCACGCCTGATCAAGTAATTGTAAAAGCACGCTTTTTTCCGCAGCCCGAAAGACTTCCGGCCCGTAGGTCATGCTTCTCTCCGCCATCTTCCGTTCGGCGGCATCCTCGATCCGGGTGCGGATTTCCTCGTCCGCGATCCCTTCCTCCTTCGCCCATTCCTCGATCGGCAGGTCAAGCCCGAGCAGTCTCCGGCACTCCTCGTGCAACCCATTCACGTCCCATTGTTCCGCGTAGGCCGATTCCGGAATCATCCGTCCGACAAAGCCGTTAATGGCGTCGTGGCGCATGCCGGCGACCGTTTCGGAAACGTCGGTTGCCTGCATCAACGTCTTGCGCTGTTCGTAGATCACCTTGCGCTGGTCGTTCATCACGTCGTCGAAACGAAGCAAATTCTTTCGAATGTCGAAATTCCGGGCCTCGACCTTTTGCTGGGCCTTCTCGATCGCCTTGTTGACCCAGGGGTGCATGATCGGCTCGTTCTCCGGCAGGCCAAGCTTTTCCAGCATGCCGTCCATGCGTTCGGACCCGAAGATCCGCATCAGGTCGTCCTCCAGCGACAGGAAGAATTTCGAGGCGCCGGAGTCGCCCTGGCGACCGGATCGCCCGCGAAGCTGGTTGTCGATCCGCCGGCTCTCGTGGCGTTCCGTGCCGATCACGTAAAGGCCGCCGGCCTCGATCGCCGTCTTCTTCTTCTCGGCGTGTCCTTTTCGATGTCCGCGCGCTTCCTGGCGCGCGCCGCGTCGTCCGTGATTCCCTGCAAGGCGTCCTCAAGCCACATGTCGAGGTTGCCGCCAAGCTGGATGTCCGTGCCGCGGCCGGCCATGTTCGTGGCGATGGTGACGGCGCCGGGCCGGCCGGCCTGGGCGATGATGTGCGCTTCCTTCTCGTGGTAGCGGGCGTTCAGCACCTGATGGGGAATTTTCTTCTTCTTCAGGAACGCGGCCAGGCTTTCGGATTTTTCGATGCTAATGGTGCCGACCAGGATCGGCTGCCCGCGTTTCTGGCAATCCTCGATCAGCTCCAGGATCGCCGTGTATTTCTCGTCCGCGCTCCGGTAGACCTCGTCGTCGTAATCGGCGCGGATACAGGGCTCGTTGGTCGGAATTTCGACGACGCGCAGCTTGTAGATGTCGCCAAACTCGGCGGCCTCGGTCATCGCCGTCCCGGTCATGCCGGACAGTTTCGGATAGAGCCGGAAGTAGTTCTGAAAGGTGATCGAGGCCAGCGTCTGGTTCTCGTTCTGGATCTTGACGCCTTCCTTCGCCTCAAGTGCCTGGTGCAGGCCTTCCGAGAAACGCCGTCCCTCCATCATGCGGCCGGTGAACTCGTCGATGATGACGATGCGATCGTCCTTGACGATGTAGTCCGTGTCGCGGGCGTAAAGCTTGTGGGCGCGCAGGGCCTGGTTGACGTGGTGGACGAGGCCAACGTTGCGAATGTCGTAAAGCGAGGCGCCGGCTTCGATCTGGCCCATGGAGGCCAGCAGTTTCTCGACCTTTTCAACGCCTTCATCCGTTAGCGATACGGCGCGCGCCTTTTCGTCCTTCTCGTAGTCCGCCTCTTCCAGCTTGGGGATGAGCTTGTCCGCCATCGCATAGCGCTCGGAACTGTCCTCGACGGCGCCCGAGATGATGAGCGGCGTGCGCGCCTCGTCGATCAGGATACTGTCCACCTCGTCGACGATGGCGAAATTGAAAGGCCGTTGGACCATGTCCTCCAGCCGGTATTTCATGTTGTCACGCAGGTAATCGAAACCGAATTCGTTGTTCGTACCGTAGGTGACGTCGGCGGCATAGGCTTCCCGGCGTGCCTCGTCGTTCTGTTCGTGAACGATGCAGCCCACCTTCAGGCCCAGGAACCGGTAGATCTGGCCCATCCATTCCGAGTCGCGCTTGGCGAGGTAGTCGTTCACCGTCACGACGTGCACGCCTTTTCCCTCCAGCGCGTTCAGATAGACCGGCAGCGTCGCCACCAGCGTCTTGCCTTCGCCCGTTTTCATTTCCGCGATCATGCCGCGATGCAGAACGAAGCCGCCGACCAGCTGCACGTCGAAATGACGTTGACCAAGAGTGCGCTTGGCGGCTTCCCGGACGGTGGCAAACGTCTCGACGAGAAGGTCGTCCAGCGTTTCACCCTTTTCGAACCGTTCCCGGAACCAGGGTGTTCGCGCGCGGAGCTCCTCGTCCGTAAGCTTGGTTAGCGCCTCTTCCTCGGCGTTGATGGCATCGACCTGCGATTGCAGCTTGCGAAGGAAGCGGTCGTTTGCCGAACCGAGGAATTGTCGGGCGAGGACGCCGAGCATCTGGATTTCTCTCGATTGGGTTGGAGGATGGATTTCGGGTGGTCGCTCTCACCGAGAAATAGGGTGCGAGCCGGGGGCTGTCAACGGGTGTGGCGGAAGGAACCGCGATGAATCCCGGGAAGGGGCCGTTTTCTGCACTTGTTCTGGAAACGCGGATATGTAGGATGCCGGTTTCCCAACGATCGCAACCGATACGCACATGGCCGGGAAATTGAAGCGTTCACCCTTGGCGCCTCGGGGATTCCCCAAGCTGCCATCCATTCCGGGCGTCCGCCTGGGGGGTGCGGCGTGCGGGATTCGCTATCGGGGCCGCAACGATCTGATGCTGGCGACGCTGGCTCCGGGGTCGGCGGTGGCCGGCGTGTTCACGCGCTCGAGCCTGGCGTCGGCCCCCGTCGAGTGGTGCCGCAAGCGGATCGGCGGCGGCCGGGCGCGGGCAATCGTCGTCAACGCCGGCAACGCGAACGTCCATACCGGCCGGGCCGGCGAAAAGGCGGTGGCGCGGACGGCGGGCGTGCTCGCGCGCCTGCTCGATTGTCCGGAAAAGGAAATCTTCGTGGCCTCCACCGGCGTCATCGGCGAACCCTTGGCCGTCGAACGGATCGAGACGGCGTTGCCCGCCCTTGCCGGAAAACTGAAATCCTGCCGCTGGCGGGAGGCGGCGGATGCCATTCTCACGACGGACACCTATCCGAAAGGGGCGTGCGCGGTGGCCCGCATCGGGGGCACGCCCGTCACGATTGGCGGGTTTGCAAAAGGTTCCGGCATGATCGCCCCCGACATGGCGACGATGCTGGCGTTCCTTTTTACGGATGCGAAAATCCCGCCGGCGGTTTTGAAGAAGCTTCTCGCTGAGGCGAGCGAACGCTCCTTCAACTCGATCACCGTCGACAGCGATACCTCGACGAGCGATTCCGTCTTTCTTTGCGCGACCGGAAAAGGCAAGGCGCACAAGGCGGTGCGCTCGGCAGCGGACCCGCTTCTGCGCGGCTTCCGGAAGGCGCTTCAGGCCGTCACGATCGACCTTGCCCAGCAGATCGTCCGGGATGGCGAGGGGGCCAGCAAGTTCCTGACGATCACCGTCACCGGCGCGGCTTCCGAAAAGGCGGCGCGGCGGATCGGCCTGGCCATCGCCAATTCCCCTCTCGTCAAGACGGCGATCGCGGGTGAGGACCCGAACTGGGGGCGGGTTGTCATGGCGGTCGGCAAATCAGACGAACGGGTCGCGCCCAAAAAACTCGCCATCCGGATCGGTGGTCTGCCGGTGGCGAAGGGCGGCGAACGGGTGCCCGGCTACAAGGAGGCCCCTGTTGCCCGGCACATGAAGGGCAGCGCCATCGACCTTGCCGTCGACGTCGGCGTCGGCCGGGGAAAGGCCACGGTTTGGACGTGCGACCTGACCCACGGCTATATCGATATCAACGCCGATTACCGCTCCTAAAACCGGGTTTCACGATAACGGGTTTTTCCGGTGCAACCCGTCCCGGCGGCGTGGCATCATCCCTTCCATGTGGGTTGGATACTTTCCATCATAAATAACCGGAGGGGTGCGAAATGGCTCCCATCGAATTCATCTGTCTGTTGCAACTTGCGGTCGTTGCCATCGTTATGGCGCTGATCCCCGTCATCGGGAAGATTCAAACCTGGGGAATCCGGCGTGTCGTCGGTCACCCGACGCCGGGCGATGCGCCGCTTCCGGCCTGGGTGCAGCGCGCCGAACGGGCCTATCTGAACCTGATCGAGAATCTGGTTCCCTTCGCCATCCTCGTCGCCGGCACGATGTTCGGCGTCTCCAACGAAACGACCCAGACCGGGGCCGAGGTCTTCGTAGTGGCGCGTCTGGTTCAGGGCACCGTGCACATTCTCGGCATTCCCTGGATCCGCACCATCGCCTTCTTCGTCGGGCTTGGCGCCATGATCGCCATGCTGGCCGAGATGGGCGTGCCGCATCTGCCGACCCTCTTCCTCCACTAGAGGGAAAGTGACCGTTACCAGCGAAGGCGCGGGATGGCGGCGATGGGGTGAAGGTTCTCGCGGTCGAGCAGGGCGACCAGCCGGTCGTCGGCGGGCAGGCGGTCGCCGGATGCCTCAAGGCCCAGTTCGGCGGCGTGCAGGCCTCCGGTGACCAGCACGGCGGCGATCCCGGTCCGTTCGGCACCCCGGATGTCGGTGGCAAGCGAATCTCCGATGGCGAGCGCCCGCGTCCGGTCCTTGAGGCCGAGCAGGCCAAGCGCGCTTTCGAACATCGCCGGGTCCGGCTTGCCGAAACGGCGCACCTCCCCGCCAAGCGCCGCGTAACGGTCGGCCAAGGCGCCGGCGCAGATGACCCGTACGTCGCCGCGCAGGGCCTCGCGGTCGGCATTGGCGCAGACCATCGGCAGGCCGCCCTCGGCGCCCTGCCGCAGCAGGGCCTCGTAATCGGCGACGGTTTCCTCGTCGCGGTCGACCCCGGTGTTGAGGATGAAATCCGCCTCTGCCGGGGTTTGCACTTCCTCCAGGTCCAGCCCTTCCAGCATGCCACGGTCGCGTTCGGGGCCCAGGTGCAGGCAGGCAACGCCGAGGCCCGCGAACCAGGGGTCGGCGCGGTCCTTCAGCGCCTGCCAGGCTTCCTCGCCAGAGGAATGCACGCGGCCGTATTGCTCCGGTCCGATGCCCATGGCGGCCAGCCCCTCGGCCACGGTCGCCCGCCGCCGCGGCGCGTTCGACAGCAACAACGTGCCCTTGCCCGCCGCCTTCAGCCGGTTCAGCACCTCGATCGCGCCGGGAAAGGGCTGGTAGCCATCATGGACGACGCCCCACAGATCGAGGATGAAACCGTCATAGGACGCGGCAAGGTCTTGAATGCCGGAAAGCAGGCGGATGGCCATGAACGCACCGGTTGGAACAGGGTCCGCCCGTTCTGCCATGCGCGGCACAGAAAGAAAAGAAATCGTGTTAACGGCGCAGTTTCGGCTCGCCCAGCAGATAGCCCTGGCCGTAGTCGATGTGGTCTTCCAGCAGGTCGATCAGGGTGGCGTCGTCCTCGACCTTTTCGACGATCAGGTCGATGCCGTTCCGGAAAAAGGCGTCGCGGATGCCCTTGATGGCGTTCGGGTGTCCCTTTTCCCGCTTCTCCGAAAGCAGCGTTGCGACGTCGATCTTGACGAATTTGAACCGGCGCGCGTGCAGCTCGTCCATGTTGAAATCAAGCGAACTGACCTGATCGATCGAGAAGCGGAAGCCAAGCCGGGCCAGCCGCTGCAACTCGTTGGCGATTTCCTCGTTTTGCAGGGAAAGGTCAGCCTGGGCGAATTCGAAAATAAGATGCGGTGCCAACTCGGCGTTCGATTCCATGAAGTCGATGAATTCGCGGAAGAAGGATTTGTCGGCAAGCGTGTGCTTCGAAATGTTGATGAAGAAGCCAACGCGTCCCCGGTTGCGCTGGCTGCGCACGATCTGGACGCAGCGGAACAGAAGCAAATTGTCGATCGGCGTGATCAGGCCCTGCTGCTCGGCCACCTTCAGGTAAAGGTCCGGCGTGATGAAGGAACCATCGTCGGCGCGAATGCGCGAAAACGCTTCATAGAATTTCGGCTGGCGTTGTGGCAGGGCGACGATGGGGTGCAGGAACAGATCGATCCGGTCCCGGCGCAACGCATCCTGCACCAGTTCGAGAACGGCCTCCGGGGTCATGCTGGCGACGTTGGCGGCAAAGCTCGGTTTCTTGGCCGTCGGTTTCTCGGCTGTCTTTACCGCCGCGGCGTCGGCTTCGCCCTGCCGTTTAGAGGAAAGCTGTTCGCCCAGCTTCTGCAGGGTGCGTACTTCGGCGACGATGTCGCCCATCTTGCTCGACGATTTGCCGCCGTTCTCGACCAGCGCGTGGACATGGTTGACCTCGCGCCGCGCGCGGCGGATTTCTTCCGTAAGTTCGTCCCGAAGCTCGTCGAAAGTGGCAAGCTGGGCGCTTAAAACCTCCTCACGCTCGAAACGGGCGAAGACCTCGTGGAGAAGGGCGGCCACCAGAAAGAACAATCCGCCGATAAGAAGCGCGTCGCTTCCCGCGAGATTCGGGAAGCTATAGGGCAGCGTCACCCCAAGGGCGATGGCAAACGCCGTGTAGGTGAGCGCGATCAGAACGTGTCGAAGAATGACCATCCGCAAAAACGCGCGAATTCCTTATCGGTTTCCTCACCCGATTCTTGGCGGAAGGTCTTTAAATGGGGTTAACAAAGGGTTTCCAGGTGCCTATCCGCGCAAGCCCCGGAAGAAGGCCCGGATATCCCGGGTAAGCGCCTCGGGCTGTTCCAGCGCCGCGAAATGCCCCCCCTTCTTCATGTCGGTCCAGCGGGTGAGGTTGTAGGCCCGTTCCCACCAGGACCGCGGCGGTTGGGGCTGCAGATCGACCGGAAAGAAGGCGAACCCGGTTGGCACCTCGACGCGCCTGCCTGCGGGCAGCCGCCGGTCGCCGGCCAGCTGGACGGCGCGGTAGAACCAGATCGAGGAATGGATCGTGCCCGTCACCCAATAGATCGTCACGGCCGTGAGCAGCTGGTCTTTCGTATAGACGGATTCGAGGTCGCCGCCGATGTCGCTCCAGGCGTAGTACTTCTCGACAATCCAGGCGGCAAGCCCCGCCGGCGAATCGTTCAACCCATAGGCTAGGCTTTGGGGGCGCGTCGTGTGCTGATGGCTGTAGGCGGCGACGTCAATGCGGGTTTTCCGGACGCCCTCGATCCAGTTCTTTTCTTCGTCGCTTAAGGGTGGGTCGCTGACGTCGGGGCCGGTGTCGGGGCCGATGCGGTTCAGATGAATGCCGAGCACGTTCTCGCCGTGGTTGAAGCCGAGCCAGCCGGTGATGAACGCGCCCCAATCGCCGCCCTGGGCGGCGTATTTCTTGTAACCCAGATTCTCCGTCATCAGTTCGTTCCAAAGGGCGGCCGTCGCCCTGGGGCCGGTCGGCTTTTGCGGCATGGACGAGAAGCCGTAACCGGGAAGCGACGGCACGACGACGTCGAAGGCATCCTCAACCTTGCCGCCAAAGCGTTCCGGGTGGGCCAGCGGCTCGATCATTTGCGAAAACTCGAAGACGGAACCGGGCCAGCCGTGACTCAGGATCAACGGCATCGGGTTTGGCCCGCTTCCTTTTTCGTGGATGAAGTGGATGCGTTCGCTTCCGACATTGGTGCGGAAATGGTCAAAACGGTTGAGCTCGGCTTCCCACTTCCGCCAGTCGTATTCGTTGAGCCAGTAATCGACCAGCTCCTTCATGTAGGCGACCGGCGTGCCGACTTCCCAGCCGGTGTCCTTCATGGGGTTTGGAAAGCGCGTGCGCCGAAGCCGTTCTTTCAAATCTTCAAGGACGGCGTCCTCGACGTGAATCGCAAAAGGCTCGATCTCAGGCTTTCCCGCCACGGTCTTTATCTCCCCGTTGCTTCGGTTACGGCCGCCACGCGTCCAGCGCCGCCTCGACGTCCACCTCCCGCCATTCCCTTCGCGCATCGGGTCCGGCGTCGTTGGCACGGGCCGGAAAGAGAATTTCCGTGAAGGCCATGCCATCCTGCCTGGCCGCCTGCAGGAACCCGCGGGCGCGAAGCTGGGGATGATCGGCCAGGGCCGAAAGGGGGGTTACCGTCTGAAAACAGCAATCGACGGACCGAAGCCGTTCCTCCCATTCGGCCAGTGTGGCCGAGGCGAATGTCTCCTGCAACGCCCCGATCAACGCGCGCTGGGGCGTGGGTTCGAACTGGCGCGCCGTCCAGTCGGGCCGGCCAACGGCCTCGCAGAAATTCTTCCAGAACTTTTCTTCCAGTGCGCCCAGGGTGACGAAGGCGTGGTCCTTCGTCTCGTAAACCTGGTAGCAGGCGGCCCCGCCATTAAGAAGATGGGCGGTGCGCGCGATGTCTTCGCCGGCATCCTCCGTGATGGCCAGAGCCATGCGCTGCCAGGGCAGGACGGATTCGGCGATGCTGACGTCGAGAAACGTGCCCTTGCCCGTCTTCGCCCGGTCGAGCAGGGCGGCCAGGAGGGCGATCACGGTGTGCATGGCCGAGGCGTGATCGGCAACCAGCGGAAAGGCCGGGACCGGCCGTTGCCCGGTTCCGGAAGCCGCCAGGCCTCCCATCAGCGCCATGTAGTTCACGTCGTGGCCGGAGGCGTCTTTCAGCGGACCCTCCTGGCCATAGCCGGTCAGTGCGCAATGCAGAAGCCGCGGATTGAGTTCGGCGATGCGCGCGCGCGAAAAACCGAGCCTTGCCATTACCTCCGGGCGGAAGGACTCCAGCAATATGTCGGCCCGCTCCAGCAGCCCTTCGAAGGCCGCCTTGCCCCGGTCGGTCTTGAGGTTGAGCGTGATCGTCTTTTTGTTGCGGTTGAAGGCCTTGTAAATCCGCGAGACGCCGTCCTTGTCCAGCGGCGCAAACCCGCGCATCGGGTCGCCGCCGGGGGGCTCGACCTTTAGAACGTCGGCGCCGCAATCGGCCAGCATCAGCGTTGCATAGGGACCCGGAACGTATTGGGAAAGGTCGAGGACCTTGATGCCGGAAAGGGCGCTGAACATCGCCTAGACGCCGACTTTGAAATAGTCCGGTTTGCCGGCGGGCCAGCTCTCGCCCCATAGGCGCTGGCCGGCGTCCACGTGGATGGTGTCCCCGGTGATGAACTTGCCCGACTCGGCGGCAAGGTAGACGACCGCCTGGGCCACGTCGTGCATGTCGCCGGGGTGGCGCTGCACGTTGCATTGCTGAAAACTTTCAACGCCCTCCGGCGGGTACTGGCGAAAACCCGGCGTGGCGACGGTGCCCGGCGCGACGCAATTGACGCGGATGCCAAGGGGCGCCCACTCGACGGCCATGGTCTTGGACAGGTTCGTAACGGCGGCCCGCGCGGCCCCCGTATGGGCGATGCCCGGCATGCCGCGCTCAAAGATGGCGACAATGTTGACGATGTTGCCCTGCTGGTTGTGGTCGCGCCAGCGCCGCGCCGCGCGCTGCATCATGAACCAGGTGCCGTTGAGGTTGGTCTCGACGACGGCCCGCCAGCCCTTGTCGGCGAAGTCGATCGCTTCTTGCGGAAACTGGCCGCCCGCGTTGTTGACCAGCACGTCGAGGCGGCCGAAACGTTCCCACACCTCGTCCATCAGCGCCTCGACCTGATCGGGTTCGCGGATCGATAGGATCTTCGCGTGCACCTTGACGCCGAGGGAGCTCAGGAATTGTTCGGCGGAAGCAAGGCGTTCCTCGTTCCGTCCGCAGATGACGAGGCTGGCGCCCAGGCGGGCGAAAAGGGCGGCAATCCCCCGGCCAAGCCCGCTGCCCGCGCCCGAGACAAGCACGACCTTTCCTTCGAACAGGCCGTCCCGGTAAACGGTGGGCGCTGTACTTAGCTCTTCATCGGATTGGCCGATGCGCCAGACGTCCGGGTTCGAAGGTTCTTTCGCCACGTTTGTTCCCCTAATTCGTGACCATGCGCTTGGCGACTTCCTCCAGCATCACTTCCGTCGCGCCTCCGCCGATGGAAAGGATGCGCGCGTCCCGCACCATCCGTTCGATCGGCGTTTCCCGCAAATAGCCGGCGCCGCCGTGGAACTGCTGGCAGGCATAGACGACCTCGTTGACGAGTTCGCCGCAATAGGCCTTCACCATCGAAACTTCCTTCACGCAATCGCGCCCGGCGGCGTCCAGCCAGGCGGCGTGATAGACAAGCTGACGGCCCGCCTCGACCTTGCCGGCCAGATCGGCCAGCTTCTGGCGGATCGCCTGCAGATCGAACAGCACGCCGCCGAAGGCGCGCCGCGTCGTCACGTAATCCAGCGTCAGTTCCAGCGCCTTGTCGCAGGTCCCGATCGCCATGGCGCCCAGCACGATGCGCTCGTTCTGGAAATTCTTCATGATGGCGTAGAAGCCTTCATTCTCCTTGCCGAGCAGGTTTTCCGCCGGCACGGCGCAGTCCTCGAAGATGAGCTCGGCCGTGTCCGAACACCACCAGCCCTGCTTCTTCAGCGGTCGGCCGACCCTGAAGCCCTGCGTCCCTTTCTCGACGATGAACATCGAAAGGCCCCGCGACCCCTTCGCCTGCGGGTCCGTCCTCGCCGCCACGAAGAAAAGATCGCCATGGACCCCGTTCGTGATGAACATCTTCGTGCCGTCAAGGACGTAAACGTCGCCCTTGCGGACGGCGCGGGTGCGTAGATTGGCGACATCCGAACCCGCGTCCGGTTCCGTCACCGCGATTGCCGTGATTATCTCGCCCGAGGTGATTTTCGGCATGTACTTCTTCATCTGCGCTGCCGAGCCGGCGTTGGCGAGATGGGGCGAGCCCATGTCGGTATGGACCAGCACGGTTGCAGGAAAGCCGCCGAAGGTGGAACGGCCCAGTTCTTCCGCAAAAATGGCGCTGGCAATCGTGTCCAGGCCGGCGCCGCCATATTCTTCCGGGTAGGTGAGGCCGAGAAAGCCGAGCTGGCCGAGTTTGCGGATCACCTCCCGGGGCACCATGCCCGCTTCCTCCCAGGCTTCGCCGAAAGGTTCGACCTCCTCCTCGACGAAACGGCGCAACTGCTCGCGGAACAGCGCTAATTCTTCCGTCTGATAGATCGATTCCATGACCTGTCTCATGCCTCCGTTCAGGCTTCCGCCGTCTCTCCGGGGCCAATCTCGACGAGCGCCGCCTTGTGCTGGACGGTCGTGCCCTTCTCGCAATGCACGGCGTCGACGACGCCATCCGCTTCGGCGACGAGATTGTGAACCAGTTTCATCGCTTCCATGACGATCAACACATCGCCCGACTGCACGCGGTCGCCCGGCTTGACCTTCAACTCCGTGATCAGTCCCGGCATCGGCGCGTAAAGCGTGAAATGCGATTGCTGCGGCGCGCTGGCGTGCTGCTCCACCGCAAGATGGGATTCCAGCGTGAACACCGCGTTGCCGCACTTGCCGGCGACGACGATCTCCTCGCCGTTGACGACGGCGCGAAAGTCGTAACGCTCGCCATCCATCCAAAGCTGGATGCGTCCGTCGGCCAGGCGCTCGGCCTCGACCTCGTGTTTCGTCTCGCCTTCCAGGACGTGGTAGCGTCCGCCATGGCCGGTGATCCGCACGTCCTCGCTTTCGCCCTGGCGCAGCAGGCGAAGGTGGGTCTCGGTCTTGACGATCGCCTCGTCCAGCGTCCGCCAGGTGCCAAGCGTTTGCCAGGGCGTCACCGCCTCGATCGTGCCTTCGGGCGCCGCCGTCTCGAGGCTCAGCGTATAGGCAATCCCGGCCAGCACGGCCGCCACCGGCTCCGGCCTCGGCTTCCAGCCTTCCGGAAAGGTTTCCGGCAGGAAGCGCGTCGTGAGCGGCCGTTCCAGGAAATTCGGGTGGGCCAGCACGTCGCGCAGGAAATCAATATTCGTCGCCACGCCCGCCAGCGCGTAATCGGCCAGGGCGGTGCCCAGGCGCCGGCAGGCTTCCTCGCGGTCCTTGCCGTGGGCGATGACCTTGGCCAGCATCGGGTCGTACCAGGGCGTCACCTGGCTTCCCATGTGCACGCCGCTGTCGAAACGCAGGCCCTCGCCCTTCGGTTCGTCGTAAAGCAGGATCGTGCCGATCTCCGGGCGGAAATCGTCGGCCGGCGATTCGGCGTTGACGCGGGCCTCAATTGCCCAGCCGCAAAGGGTGATGTCGTTTTGGGCAAAGGGAATGGGTTTGCCGTCGGCAATCCCGAGCTGCAATTCGACGAGATCAAGTCTGGTCACCATTTCCGTTGTCGGATGCTCGACCTGCAGGCGCGTGTTCATCTCAAGGAAATAGGCTTCCTTGCTGTCCTCATCAAAGAGGAACTCGACGGTGCCAAGCGAGTCATAGCCAATGGCCTTGGCGATGCGAACGGCATAGTCGAAAAGCGAGGCGCGCACCTCTTCGGGCAGGAAGGCGGCCGGTGCCTCCTCGATGACTTTCTGATGTCGGCGCTGGATGGAACATTCGCGCTCGAACAGGTGGATGACATTGCCATGCTTGTCGCCGGCGATCTGCACCTCGATGTGGCGCGGTTTCATGACCGCCCTTTCCAGCATGACGTCGTCGTTGCCGAAGGCGGCCTTCGCTTCCTGGCGCGCCATCGTCAGGGTCTTGGCAAAGTCCTTTTCGTCCGTGACGAGGCGCATGCCCTTGCCGCCACCACCGGCGGAGGCCTTGATGAAAAGAGGCGTGCCGACGCGTTTCGCTTCCTTGGCAAGTGCCTTTTCATCCTGGCTGCCGTAATAGCCGGGCACGACGGGGACTTTCGCCGCCTCGGCGATCTTCTTCGATTCGATCTTCGAGCCCATCTTCTCGATGGCTTCCGGGTTCGGCCCGACGAAGGTGATGCCCGCCTTCTCGCAGGCGTTGACGAGAGCCGTGCTTTCGGAAAGAAAGCCGTACCCCGGATGGATGGCGTCCGCCTCGGCCCGTTTCGCCGCTTCCAGAATGGCCTCGACGTTGAGGTAGCTCGCCGCCGCTTCCTTCGGGCCGATGCAATAGGCCCGGTCGGCCATGCGCACGTGCAGCGCGTCGGCATCCGCTTCCGAATAGGCAACCGCCGTGCGGAGCCCAAGCCGCCGGCAGGTCTTCAGGACGCGAATGGCGATCTCGCCCCGATTGGCGATGAAGACGCGTTTCATGACTGGTTTCCTTTCCGCCACCAGGGGGTTTCCTTGTTGAGGAAGGCCTGGATGCCCTCTTGCCCCTCTTCGGTTTCCCAGGCATCCGCCAAGGCCGTCAGCGTGTAGTCGCGGTTCGCCGCATGGTCATGGCTCGCCACGAAATCGACAAGCCGTTTCGTCGCGCCGACCGCGCCGGGGGCCGCCTGCAACAATTCGGCAATTTCCTTCTCCACCGCTTCGTCCAGGGCTTCCGGAGCGACGACCGCGCTTAAGAGGTTCAATGCCCTGGCTTCTTCGGCCGAGAACAGCCGGCCGCTGAAGAAGACCCGCCGCGCATTGCCTGGCCCCATGCGGCGCACGACGTAGGGCGAAATCGTCGCCGGGATGAGACCAAGCCGCACCTCCGTCAGGCCGAAGCGCGCTGAACTGACGCCGATCGCAAGGTCACACACGGCCATCATGCCGACGCCGCCGCCATAGGCTGGCCCGTTGATCCGCCCGATGACGGGCTTCGGCAACGTGTCGATCTCGTGCAGCATGTCGGCAAGTTCGCCGGCCTCGGCGATGCGTCCCTCGCGCGCCATGTCGACATTCGCCTTCATCCAGCGCAAATCGCCCCCGGCGCAGAAACTTTTCCCCTCGCCGGTCAGCACGACGACGCGCACTTTCGGGTCCTTCGCAATCGCCTTCACCGCGTCCCGCATCTCGGCGATCAGCGCCTTGTTCATGGCGTTGTGGACGTCGGCGCGCGCCAGCGTCAGTTGACAGACGCCGCGTTCGTCGGTGGCAATCCGGATCGTCTCGTAAGCCATCGCCATTACATCCGGTAGACGGGGTGATAGCCCGTTTCCGGCTCGAGCGTCGCGCCAAGCGCCAGGCAAAGCCCCAGAATGTCGCGCGTCTTCGTCGGTTCGATCAGGCCGTCGTCCCAAAGCCGCGCCGTGATGTGGTAGGGGTCGCCCTGTTCGGTGTAAAGGGCGCGCGTGTCCTCGGCGATCTTGTCAAGTTCGGCCTGGGTCACCTTGTCGCCGCCGATGCCCGCCTTCTTCACTTCCGTCATGACGACGACCGCCGTCTCGCCGGCCATGGTCGCAATGAAGGAGGTCGGCCAGGTGAACAGGAAATGCGGCATCAGGCCCGCCCCGCACATGCCGTAATTGCCGGCCCCGCAAGAGTGGCTGACGATGACGGAATATTTCGGCACGCGGGAGTTTGCGACCGCATAGACCATCTTCGAGCTGTGCTTGGCGATGCCGCTTTCCTCGGCCTTCGTGCCGACCATGAAGCCGGTGATGTTGTGCAGGAAAAGCAGCGGGATGTTTCGCTGGTTGCACTTCTCGATGAAGTGCGTCCCCTTTAGCGAGCATTCCGAAAAAAGAATGCCGTTGTTGGCGATGATGCCGACGGGATAGCCGTGAATGTAGGCAACCCCGCATACCAGCTCTTCACCGAAATGGGGTTTGAACTCGTCGAAGTCGCTGTCATCGATCAGACGCGCGATGACCTCATACATGTCAAAGACCTGTTTGCGGTCGACCGGCACGATGCCAAGCAGCTCCTCCGTGGCGTAGCGCGGCGGCTTCGCCGGCTTCGTCTTGGCGTGGACCTGGCGCCGCCAGTTCAGCCGGGCGATCGCTTCGCGCAGCTTGCCGAGGGCCTCCGGCTCGCTGTCGGCAAAGTCGTCGGACACGCCCGAAACGCGCGTGTGCTTCTCCGCCCCGCCCAGCGTCTCCTGATCGACGATCTCCTTGATGGCTTCCTTCACGATGGGCGGGCCGCCCAGGAAGATGCGGCCCTTGCCGCGCACCATGACGACGTAGTCGCACAGCACCGGAATGTAGGCGCCCCCCGCCGTCGAGCCGCCGAAGACGGCGGAAAGCTGGGTCAGGCCTTGGGCGGAAAGACGCGCCTGCAGGTAGAAGGTGTGCCCGAAATGCCGGGGGCCCGAAAAGACCTCGTCCTGATGAGGCAGAAAGGCGCCGCCGCTGTCGACGAGGTAGACGACCGGTAGCCGGTTCTGGAGGGCGATTTCCTGGGCGCGGATGTGCTTCTGCACCGTTTCCGGGAAGAACGTGCCGCCCTTGACCGTCGGATCGTTGGCGATGATGACGCAGGGCGTGCCGGTGACGATGCCGATGCCGGTGACGATGCCGGCGCTCTGGGCGGCGTTCTTGTATTTGTCCCAGGCCGCCAGCGTCGAAAGCTCCAGAAACGGCGTATGGGGATCGATCAGCATGTCGATCCGCTCGCGGGGCAGGAACTTGCCGCGTTCGTGGTTGCGTTCGATCTGCTTGTCGCGTCCGCCCGAGACGGCATAGGCCTGGCGTTCACGAAGGGTGCCGACCATCGCTTCATAGGCCGCCTTGTTCTTTTGGAATGCGTCCGAGCGCGTGTCGATTTTTGTCTTGATCAAAGCCATGGTCGTTTCCAGTTACTGTCCGAAGGGTCGGGGTCGTCGTTTCCGGCCGGAGCCCTATCTGGGCCCAACACCGTCGAAGAGGATGCGCGTATATTCGTCGGCAAGCGAGTCGACGGTTTTCTTGCCGGGCTTGTACCATTCGATTGCCCAGTTCATGGCGCCAAAAACCAGCAGGCGAAGGGCCGATAAATTGACGTCACTGCGAATTTCGCCGGCGGCCTGGGCCTTTTCGTACATGTTCCGCCAGTAGTCGTCATATTCCCGGCGAATACGGATGTGTTGCTCGTAGATGTGGGGCGGCGCCTGACCGAAGACGCGCAAATTTGCCGACAGGTAATCGCCCAGCTGAAAGAGCGAGGCGAAATGCGCGTTCAGCGCAACCCGGAAACGCTCGCGCCAGGTGGCCGTTTCCGGCAGGGCCTCGATGCTCTTGCGCACGGCTTCGAAGGCGGACCGGATGCCGATGTCCAGCACCTCTTCGAGGATCTGCTCCTTCGAATCGAAATGGTAATAGACGCTGCCCGCCTTCATGCCGACGGCCGCCGCGATGTCGCGAAGCGTCGTCGCGTAATAGCCCTTCATGCGGAAGAGGCCGGCCGCCGCGTCCAGAATTTCGCGCCGCGAGACGACGGATTTGCGCTCCGCATTCGCCGCTGTCTTGGCCGAGGATTTCATTTGCACATCACCTATTTTCTAACTAGCATTAGCTAGGCACTCGGAGGCTGGCCTGTCAAGCCAAACTCCGGGAAAAAACCGGAAAATCCAGGAAAACCGGGCTTTTGAGGGGCCGCCGCCAGCGGTGGCAAGCCGGTTCCCGAAAGCCCCTGGCCCGCTAGAATGGGGCGGCAAGCAAGAGGAACATGACCATGGCTTATCAGGACATTCTTTACGAGGTGAAGGCGGGTGCCGCGTGGATCACCATCAACCGGCCCGAGCGCATGAACGCCTTCCGCGCGGCCACCGTGGACGAGCTGATCGACGCCTTCACCGAGGCAAGCTGGGACAAATCCATCGGCGTCATCGTGCTGACGGGGGCCGGTGACAAGGCCTTCTGCGCCGGCGGCGACCAGTCCGGCCACGAAGGGGCTTACGAAGGCAAGGGCACGATCGGCATGGCGATCGAGGCGCTGCAAAATGCCATCCGCATCGCGCCGAAGCCGGTCATCGCCCGCGTGCAGGGCTACGCCATCGGCGGCGGCAACGTGCTGGCCACTCTCTGCGACCTTACGATCGCTTCCGAGAAGGCCCAGTTCGGCCAGGTCGGCCCGAAGATGGGCTCCGTCGATCCCGGCTACGGCACCGCTTACCTTGCCCGCGTCGTCGGCGAGAAGAAGGCGCGCGAGATCTGGTATCTCTGCCGCCGCTACACGGGGCAGGAGGCCGTCGAAATGGGACTCGCCAACATCGCCGTTCCCCACGAGAAACTCGACGAAGTGGTGAACGAATGGTGTGCCGAAATCATGGACAAATCCCCAACGGCGCTCTCGCTGGCCAAGCGTTCGATCAACGCCGACACGGACCACATCAACGGCATTGCGAGCCTTGGCATGCAGGCGCTGGCCCTTTACTACGACACCGCCGAGTCCCAGGAAGGGGTCAAGGCCTTCAATGAAAAACGCAAGGCGGATTTCCGCAAATTCGTGAAGTGATCGCCAGCCCGTGAACGCGATGCCATGACGAAGCCCGCCTTTTCCCATCTTTTCACGCCGGTGCGGCTGGGGCCGCTTGCGCTTCCCCACCGCGCCGTCATGGCGCCGATGACGCGGAACCGCGCCGGGCCCGGCAACGTGCCCCAGGACCTTAACGTCACCTATTACCGCCAGCGGGCGAAGGGCGCGCTCATCCTCACCGAGGCGACCCAGATTTCGCCGCAAGGGGTGGGCTACCCGGCGACCCCCGGCATCCATTCGGCCGAACAGGTGGCGGGGTGGCAACGCGTGACGGACGCCGTCCATGAAGAAGGCGGCTGGATTTTTCTGCAACTTTGGCATGTCGGGCGCATTTCGCACCCCTCGCTTCAGCCGGATGGCGCCTTGCCGGTGGCTCCGTCCGCCATTCGCCCCGCGGGCGAGGCGATGACCTATGAAGGGCTGCAGCCTTTCGTGACGCCGCGCGAGCTGGTCACGGAGGAAATCCCCGGCCTCCTCGCCCAATTCGAAACGGCCGCCCGGAACGCACACCGGGCGGGCTTCGACGGCGTCGAAATCCACGCGGCGAATGGCTACCTGCTGGACCAGTTCCTGCGCGATGGCACGAACCGGCGGACGGACCGGTATGGCGGCTCGCTCATGAACCGCGCCCGGCTCCTTCACGACGTCGTCGAGGCGGTGGCCGGCGTGTGGGGGGCGGACCGCGTCGGGGTCCGGCTCTCGCCGCTCAACGCCTTCAACGACATGCAGGACAGCGCGCCCGAAACGACCTTCCCGGCCGTCGCCTCCATGCTCGGGCGGCAGAAACTTGCCTATCTTCACGTGGTCGAGGTGAGCCTCGTCGGCGACGTGCCGCCCTTCGACTGGCCGGCCATGCGCGAGGCCTTCGGCGGGCTCTACATGGCGAATGGCGGTTACGACGGACCAAAGGCCGAGGCCGCCATCGCGGAAGGCCGCGCCGATCTCGTCAGCTTCGCCCGGCCCTTTCTTGCCAATCCGGATCTTGTCCATCGGCTTGAAACCGGGGCGGCCCTCAACGAACCGGACCCGGCCACCTTCTATGGCGGCGACGCCAAAGGCTACACGGACTACCCGACCCTGGCGGCGTCCTGATCAGGTGCGGGTGGCGAGGCGCGTGCCGATGTCGATCGCGCGGCGCGCATCCAGCTCCAGCGCCTCCTCGGCGCCGCCAATCAGATGGGACGACACGCCCGCCCGTTCCAGCGCGTCGTGCAGGTCGCGGTTCGGTTCCTGGCCGGCGCAGAGGATGACGTTGTCCACCTCCAGCACCCGGTCCTCGCCTTCCACCGTGATGTGCAATCCCTGGTCGTCGATCTTGCGGTAGGTAACGCCGCCGATCGTGTGCACCTTCCGCTTCTGAATCGTCAGCCGGTGGATCCAGCCGGTCGACCGGCCAAGGTTGCGGCCATGCGTCGTCGCCTTGCGCTGAAGAAGGTAAACCTCGCGGGGCGACTTCTCCGGCTCGGGCGGTTTCAACCCGCCCGGCGTGTTCACCGTCTTGTCGACGCCCCAGGCGCCGAAGAAGGCGTCCGCGTCCTGGCTTTCTTTCCAGCCTTCCGGCGTTGTCAGGAACTCGGCGACGTCGAACCCGATGCCGCCGGCGCCGATGATGGCGACGCGTTGGCCGACGGGCTTTTTCTTTTCGATGACCTCTTCATAGGAAAGGACCATCGGGTGATCGATGCCCTCGATTTCCGGTACCCGCGCCTTGACGCCGGTGGAAAGCACGACCTCGACGAAATTGCCCTTGATCAGTTCCTCGGACGAGGCGTGCGTATTCAAGCGCACGTCGACGCCGTGCTTCTCGATCATCTTCCGGTAGTAGCGAAGCGTCTCGTGGAATTCTTCCTTGCCGGGGATCTTGACGGCGAGGTTCAGTTGCCCGCCGATCTCCGGGCCGGCTTCGAACAGCGTCACCTTGTGGCCGCGTTCGGCCGCCGTGATCGCGTAGGCCAGCCCCGCCGGCCCGGCGCCGACGACGGCGACCTTCTTGATCTCCGTGGCCGGCTCGATCCGGATCTCCAGCTCGCGCCCGGCCCGCGGGTTGACGAGGCAGGAGGCCGGCCGTTCCGTGAAGATGTAATCGAGGCAGGCCTCGTTGCAGGCGATGCAGGTGTTGATCTCGTCCGCCCGTCCTTCCATTGCCTTCTGGACGAAGGCCTCGTCGGCCAGGAAAGGCCGTGCCATCGACACCATATCCGCCTGGCCCATCGCCAGGATGCGTTCGGCCAGTTCCGGTGTGTTGATCCGGTTCGTCGCCACGACGGGGACGGAAAGGACGCGTTTCACGGCGGCGATGACTTCCACGAAAGGCGCACGCGGTACCATCTGGGCGATCGTCGGGATGCGCGCCTCGTGCCAGCCGATACCGGAATTGATGATCGTGGCGCCCGTCTTTTCGATTTCCTGGCCCTGGAAGATGATCTCTTCCTGGGTGTTGCCGTCCTCGACGAGGTCGATCATCGAAAGCCGGTAGATGATGATGAAATCCTCGCCGACGGCGGCGCGCGTCCGCCGCATGATCTCAAGCGGAAAACGAATGCGGTTCTCGATTGTGCCGCCCCAGCGGTCCGTCCGCTGGTTCACGTGGCGGGTCGTGAACTGGTTGATGAGGTAGCCTTCCGAACCCATCACCTCGATGCCGTCATAGCCGGCCTGCCGGGCGAGCAGGGCGCAATCGGCGAAGTCCTGGATCGTTTGTTCGATCTCCTCTTCCGTCATCGCCTTCGGCGTCACCTTGCTAATCGGCGAACGGATGGCCGACGGCGCGAAGGCATAGTCGAGCTGCGAATACCGCCCCGGGTGCAGGATCTGCAGGCAGATGATGCCGCCTTCCCGGTGGACGGCCTCCGTTACCTTGCGGTGTTCGGCGACCTCGTCTTCCGTCGTGAGCTTGGCGCAGCCGGGGCCGAGGATGCTGTCGGCGTTCGGCGCGAAACCGCCGGTGATGATGAGCCCGGCCTTGGCCCGCGCGCGCTCGGCATAGAAGGCGGCCAGCTTCTCGAAACCCCGTTCCTCGCCCTCGAGCCGCATGTGCATGGAGCCCATGACGACCCGGTTCGGCAGCGTCCGGAAACCAAGGTCCAGCGGCTCGAGCAGGTGCGGATAAGGGCTTTTTCCGGGCATGGGACAGCAATCCGATGGTGAATAAATTCTAACTAACGTAAGATTGAAAATATGCTAGTGTCAATCTATTATATCCTCTGCTTGGCGCGGGTCCGGCCCGTGCCTGCCTTGGATGCGACGGAATGGGAGGATGGATTGTGGCACTCGATCTCGACACGTTCGAACAACTGCTCGAAACGCTTCGCCGCTTCGTCAGCGAACGGCTGATCCCGGCCGAAAAGCGGGTCTCGGAAGAAGACGCCGTGCCGCCGGAAATCGTCGCCGAGATGCGCGAGCTTGGTCTTTTCGGCCTCACGGTGCCGGAAGCCTATGGCGGCATCGGGCTTACGACGGAAGAAGAAGTGCGGGTCATGTTCGAACTTTGCCGCGCCTCGCCGGCCTTCCGCTCCGCCATCGGCACGAACATCGGCATCGGCTCGCAAGGCATCGTCATGGACGGCACGGAGGAACAGAAGCAAACCTACCTCCCGAAGATCGCTTCCGGCGAACTGGTTATCTCCTTTGCGCTGACGGAACCGGATTCCGGTTCCGACGCTGCCTCGCTCCGCACGACGGCGATCCGCGACGGCGACGTTTACGTCGTGAATGGCACCAAGCGTTTCATCACGAATGCCTCTCACGCCCACGCCTTTACCCTGATGGCGCGCACCGACCCCTCGAAAAAAGGCGCCGCCGGTGTGTCCGCCTTCATCGTCGATCGCGCGCTTGCGGGCATTTCCATCGGCAAGCCCTACAAGAAGATGGGCCAGCAGGGCGCCCATGTCTGCGACGTCATCTTCGAGGATTGCCGCGTGCCGGCATCCGCGTTGATCGGCGGAAAGGAAGGCGTCGGCTTCAAGACGGCGATGAAGGTGCTCGACCGCGGGCGCATCCACATTTCATCCGTCTGCGTCGGCGTTGCCGAACGCCTGATTGAGGAGTCGCTGGCTTACGCGATGGAACGCAAGCAGTTCGGCGAACGCATCGCCGATTTTCAGCTCGTCCAGGCGATGCTGGCCGACAGCCGGGCCGAAAGCTACGCGGCCAGATGCATGGTGCTGGACGCGGCGCGACGCCGCGACGCCGGCGAGCAGGTCAGCATGCAGGCATCCTGCTGTAAATATTTTGCAAGCGAGATGGTTGGCCGCGTCGCCGACCGCGCCGTGCAGATTCACGGCGGCTCCGGCTACATCGCGGAATACGCGGTCGAGCGTTTCTATCGGGACGTCCGTCTCTTCCGCATCTACGAAGGCACATCGCAGATTCAGCAACTCGTCATCGCCAAGGCGATGCTCCGCGAAGCCGAAGGCTGAGCCGGAACCACAGGAACGCGCGCGTGGATTTTTCCTTCACCGATGAGCAGATGGCCCTCTCCGAGAGCGTCTTGCGCTTTGCCCGCGAACGCCTCGCGCCCGACTACATGGCGCGCGAGCAGGAAGGCGTCTTCGACCGGGCACTGGTCCGCGAGATGGGCGCGCTCGGTATGCTGGTCCCGAACGTGCCGGAACGGCTCGGCGGCATGGAGGCCGATTCGGTGATGACCGGCCTCATCACGGAAGGTGTCGCCTTCGGGGACTTCAACCTTTCCTACCTGACGTTGCTGGGCGCGCTTCTGGGCGGCATCCTTGCCGAACACGCCCGCCCGCCGCTGGCCGAAAAATGGGTGCCGAAGATTGCTGCCGGCGAGACGCTGATCGCGCTTGGCTTGACCGAACCCGCCGTCGGTTCCGACGCGGCGAAACTGAAGCTCAAGGCGCGCCGCGCCGGCGACGGCTACGTGCTCAACGGCGAGAAGACCTCGATCTCGGCCGCTGACCAGGCCGACATCGCCATCGTCTTCGGCCGCACGGGAAGCGAGGCGGCGGGGGCCAAGGGGGTCAGCGCTTTCCTGGTCGAACTGGACCAGCCCGGCATTACCCGCACCCGCTTCGACGATCTGGGATCCACCATCGTCGGCCGCGGCTCCCTTTTCTTCGACGATGTGAAGGTGTCGGGCGAGGCCCTGCTTGGCGAGGAGAACGGCGGCTTTACCCAGATCATGAAGGGCTTCGATTTCTCCCGCGCCATCATCGGCCTGCAATG
The DNA here is from genome assembly GCA_021296325.1 of Alphaproteobacteria bacterium. Classification (GTDB taxonomy): domain Bacteria; phylum Pseudomonadota; class Alphaproteobacteria. The sequence continues at coordinate 115,519 of JAGWAR010000002.1, read as the reverse complement.
CCTGGGCGCCGCCCGCGCCTCGCTGGACGAGACCTGGGCCTACGTGCAGGAACGCGAGGCCTTCGGTGCGCCGCTCGCGAAATTCGAAGGGGTGACCTTTCCTCTGGCCGAGGCCGAAACCTTTTACGAGGCTTGCCGGCTGCTTTGCTACAAGACGCTCTGGCTTCGCGACCAGGGCCTGCCACACACGGCGGAAGCCGCCATGTGCAAATGGTGGGCGCCGAAACTCTCCTTCGACATTCTGCACCAGTGCCTGCTGCTGCACGGCCATTACGGCTATTCGAAGGAAACGCCCCATCAACAGCGCCTGCGCGACGTCATGGGGCTTGAGATCGGCGACGGCACCGCCCAGGTCCAGAAAATCGTCATCGCTCGCGAGCGCATCGGGCGGATCGCCGTTCCCTATTAAGGCAATGACGTAAGAAGCCGACCGCCGAGGATGGCGAAGGCCAGGATCAGGCCGGCCCACTGGTTCGACTGGAACTTGGCGAGGCAATCGGCCGGCGCGTCGAGCTTCAGGGAAACAACCTGCCAGACAAGCTGGGCCGCCAGCAGGCCAAGCCCGGCATAGAAAAGCCAACCAAGGCCCGCGAGTGCGCCGCTTGCGGCGAAGAAGAAAAGCGCCGACCCGTAAAAAACGAAAAGAAAAGGCTTCGTCCGCGACCCAAGCCGGATCGCCGTCGATTTAACGCCGATCAGAAGATCGTCCGCCTTGTCCTGATGGGCGTAGATCGTGTCATAGGCAAGCGTCCAGAAGAAGGCGCCGGCGTAAAGGGCGCATGCTGCCAGGCTGATCTCGCCCGTCACCGCCGTCCAGCCCATCAACGCCCCCCAGTTGAAGGTGAGGCCGAGCACCGCCTGGGGCCAGTCGGTGAAGCGCTTCGCGAAGGGGTAAAGAAAAACCAACCCCAGCGAGGCGATGCCGAGAAGGACCGTAAAATGGTTGAAGCACAACAGCACGACAAGTCCGGCAAGCAGGAGAACGACTAGGAAGCGGACGGCCTCCGTCGGCGACAGGGTGCCCGCCGCAAGCGGGCGGTCCCGCGTGCGGGCGACCCGGGCGTCGAAATCCCGGTCCACGATATCGTTGAAGACGCAGCCCGCGCTTCGCATGAGGATGGCGCCGATGGCAAACAGCAACACCAGGACCGGGTCCGGGAAACCGGGCGAGGCAAGGGCCAGCCCCCAAAGACAGGGAAAGAACAAAAGCCAGATGCCGGTCGGCCGGTCGAGCCGGGCAAGCTTCAGATAGGGCCTTAGATAAGCCGGTTCGACGCGGTCGACCCAGCCGCTATCCGGCATGTCCGTCGCACTGGTTTTGGTGGACTCCGTCATCGGCTAAGGTCTAGTGGTTCCCCCGGTTCTTCTCAAGGGCAAGGAGCAGGCGAAAGCCATGGCCGTCCGTTTATACGTGGAAGAAGGGCTTGCTGAGGGCGGCGCGCTTGAACTGGGGCCGGAGCAAACCCACTATCTCGCGCACGTGATGCGGCTTGGGCCGGGGGATTGCGTCCACCTTTTCAACGGCCGTGACGGCGAATGGGAAACGGTTATCGAAAAAATCCTGAAGAAACGGGCCCGCGTCATGCCCAGGCAATGCCGCCGCGCCCAGGAAACGCTTCCGGATCTCTGGCTTCTGTTCGCGCCCATCAAACGGAACCGGATTGAAAATCTCGTCGAGAAAGCAACCGAACTCGGCGTCGTGCATCTAAAGCCCGTGATCACGGAACGGACGGAAGTAAAACGGGTGAACGAAAAACGCCTGAAGGCCCACGCGATCGAGGCGGCGGAACAGACCGAACGCCTCTCCGTGCCGGAGATCGGCGCGGCCGAACCGCTGGAAAGCGTGCTGGCTGCCTGGCCCGCCGCGCGGCGCCTGCTCCTTTGTGACGAAACCGGCGGCGGCCCGCCCATCCTGGAGGCCCTTGCGGAAGCCGGCCCCGGCTCCTGGGCCCTGCTGACCGGCCCCGAGGGCGGCTTCGCGCCGGCCGAGTTGGACCGGCTCCGCCGGCTTCCCTTCATCACGGCTGCCAGCCTTGGTCCCCGGGTGCTGCGGGCCGACACCGCCGCCGTGGCGGCCATGACCTGCTGGCAGACGGTGCTTGGCGATTGGCAAAGGCGGCCTTCCTTCCGCTTCGAAGAAACGCCTTCGCCGAAGGCGGCGGGCAAGCCATGACCGGCTTTTCGGTTCACGAAAAATTCGAACCCATTCAGACGAAGACCCAGCTCGTCGAATATTTTGCCGCCGCCTGCAAGTCGCCCGAAGACTGGCGCATCGGGACCGAGCACGAGAAATTCGTTTTTCGCAAGGCCGACCTTGCGCCGGTGCCCTATGAAGGGCCTGATGGCATCCGCGCCATTCTGGAAGGCATGCAACGTTTCGGTTGGCAGCCGATTCTGGAAAACGGCAATCCGGTCGCGCTCGTGAAACCGGGCTTCGGTTCGATCACGCTGGAACCCGGCGGACAGGTTGAACTTTCCGGCGAACCCTTGCGGACGCTCCACGAAACCTGCGTCGAGGTTGCCGACCATCGCACCCAGCTTCGCTCGGTCACCGACGCGCTGGGACTTGGCCTTCTCAATCTCGGCTTTCTGCCGAAATGGTCGCGCGACGATATGCCCTGGATGCCAAAGACGCGTTACCGGATCATGCGCGACTACATGCCGACGAAAGGCGCGCTTGGCCTCGACATGATGCTGCGCACCTGCACCGTGCAGGTGAACCTCGATTTCGCATCCGAAGCCGACATGGTCGAGAAGTTTCGTATCTCCATGGCGCTGCAGCCAATCGTCACCGCCCTTTACGCAAACTCGCCTTTCGTCGAAGGCAAGCCGAGCGGTTACCTAAGTTACCGCGCCCATGTGTGGGCGGAGACGGACCCCGACCGTTGCGGGTTCCTGCCCTTCGTGTTCGATTCCTCCATGGGGTTCGAACGCTACGTGGACTACATGCTCGACGTGCCGATGTATTTCGTCGTGCGCGACGGCACATATTTCGACGCGGCGGGACAAAGTTTCCGCGACTTTCTGGATGGCAAATTGCCGGCACGGCCGGGCGAGGTGCCGACGATGGCCGATTGGGAAGACCATCTCACGACCGCCTTTCCCTGGGTCCGGATGAAGCGCTTTCTCGAGATGCGCGGCGCCGCCACCGGCGGCGGGCCCTTGCTCTGTGCCCTGCCGGCCTTCTGGGCGGGACTTCTCTATGACGCGGACGCGCAGGCAGCCGCGCTCGATCTCGTCGGGGACTGGCCGATCGGGGAACAGCAGGCCCTTGGCGAGGCGGTCGCCCGCGACGCGTTGAAGGCGCGCATCCACGGCCGGACCGTTCAGGACGTGGCGAAAGACGCGGTCGAGATCGCCAAGACGGGCCTCCGCCGCCGGGCCCATAAGGACGGGACGGGACGGGACGAAAGCCATTTTCTTGATGTCCTGGCCGAGACGGCGGAAAGCGGCGTCACCGCGGCCGAACGCATGCTCGAACGCTACGCCCATGCCTGGGGCGGCGCGGTCGAACCGCTCTACGAGGAATGCGCCTATTAAGGAAGAGGCGGGTCGTTACCGGGAGGCGGTGCCGCCGACGGTAAGCCGGTCGATCAGCAGCGTCGGTTGGCCGACGCCGACCGGCACGCCCTGACCTTCCTTGCCGCAGGTGCCGATGCCGGGGTCGAGCTTCAGGTTGTTGCCGATCCTGGCGACTCTCGTCAGCACGTCCGGCCCGTTGCCGATCAGCGTCGCCCCCTTGACCGGGGCGGTGACGCGGCCGTCCTCGATCAGATAGGCCTCCGTTGCCGAGAAGACGAATTTCCCCGACGTGATGTCGACCTGGCCGCCGCCGAAATTGACTGCGTACAGGCCCTTCTTCACGGAACGGACGATTTCTTCCGGCGTGTCGGTGCCGGCCAGCATGTAGGTGTTCGTCATGCGCGGCATCGGCTTGTGGGCGAAGCTTTCACGCCGGCCATTGCCGGTCGGGCGCTGGCCCATGAGGGCGGCGTTCTGGCGGTCCTGCATGTAGCCTTTCAGGATGCCATTCTCGATCAAGACCGTCCGTTCGGTGGGCGTGCCTTCGTCATCGATGGTCAGCGAGCCGCGTCGGTCCCGGATCGTGCCGTCGTCGACGACGGTGACGCCTTCCCTGGCCACGCGTTTGCCGATCAGGCCCGAGAAGGCGGACGTCTGCTTGCGGTTAAAGTCGCCCTCAAGGCCGTGGCCGATCGCCTCGTGCAAAAGAATGCCGGGCCAGCCCGGTCCCAGCACGACTTCCATTTCGCCGGCCGGCGCCGGCACCGATTCAAGATTGACCAGCGCCTGGCGCAACGCCTCGTCCACCTGGCCCTGCCAGTTCGAAGGGTCGAGCCAGGTGTCGTACAGGGCGCGGCCGCCGGCGCCGTGGCTGCCGCTTTCCATGCGCTCCCCTTCGCCGACGACGATGGCGACGTTCAACCGGACCAGCGGACGCAAATCGCTCGCCCGTTCGCCGCCGGCCCTTAAGATCTCAACTGCCTGCCATTCGCCGGCCAGCGAGGCGGTCACCTGGCGCACGCGGGGATCCTTGCCGCGGGCATAGGCATCGATCTCGGCGAGCAGCCGGACCTTGCGTTCGAAAGCGACCCCGTTCAGGGGATTGGCGTCGGAATAGAGATGCCGGTTCGTGCTCGGCGGGGTGGCCATCGCCGTGCCGCCGCGGCCTTCACGGACCGCCTTTACCGTCTCGGCGGCGCGCTTCATCGTCGCCTCGTCGAGGTTGGAGGCGTGGGCATAGCCGACCGCCTCCTTGGCGATCGCCCGCAGCCCGAAGCCGTGCGAGGAATCGAAACTGGCGCTTTTCAATCGCCCGTCGTCGAAGACGAGGCTTTCCGACTGCCGGAACTCCAGGAAAAGCTCGCCGTCATCAGCGCCCTTCAGCGCATCGTCGACGACGCGCTCGACCCGCCTCCGGTCCAGGCCGGTTGGTGTGAAGAAAAGCTCGTCGGTGGTCGGCAGATCGGACACATCGCACCTCGTTTTCGGGAGGCCGCCGGCGCTTTGCGGAGCTTCGGACCGTTATTACACTGTTTTTCTGTAATAAAGGCGGGCCCCGGCCTGCGACCCGTTCGCAATCCGCGAGTCTGCAGGCTTTCCAGGGGCTTCCACAAGGCAATTCTTTTTTGCGAAGGCGGCGGACTTTGCTATACATTTCGGCCATACAGGGGGCGATACGAACCACCCTGACCCGCCCGGTCACCGGGTGGCGTTCGGGCGCAGGTTTTTCCGGATCGTCCTGGGGGGTGGTTTCATCCCTTCAAATCTCACCAGTTAGGGAGGGCTGGATTCCATGCCTTTCGGTCGGCGACTTTTCTTGTTTCTTGCGGCGTTTTCATTCTTCGGCGTTGGTTCGGCGTCCGGTACACTGGCAAGCGAGCCGGTACGCTGGCAGCTCGGATTTCAGGACGCCGCCTCTCCGGTAATGGAACGACTAAGCGGGTTTCACGATTACCTTCTGATCGTTATCAGCCTGATCACCGCTTTTGTCCTTGGGTTGCTCGTCTACATCATCCTCCGCTTCAACGCGAAGGCGAACCCGGTTCCCTCCAAGACGACCCACAACACGCCGCTGGAAGTCATCTGGACTCTGATTCCCACCCTTATCCTTGTTGCCATCGCGATCCCGTCCTTCCGGCTCATGTACTACATGGACCGGGTCGAGAACGCGGACATCACGATCAAGGCGGTCGGGCATCAGTGGTACTGGTCCTACGTTTACCCGGATCACGACGACCTCACCTTCGACGCCTTCGTGCTCGAGAAGGACGAACTCGAAGAGGGCCAGCCCCGCCTGCTTGCCACCGATACGGCGGTGGTCGTGCCCGTCAACAAGACGGTGCGTGTGCTGGTGACCTCGACGGACGTGCTCCATGCGTGGGCGGTCCCGGCCTTCGGCGCCAAGATCGACGCGATCCCGGGCCGGTTGAACGAAACCTGGTTCCGCGCCAACAAGGAAGGCACCTATTACGGACAGTGTTCGGAACTCTGTGGCACGAACCACGGCATGATGCCGATCACGGTCAAGGTGGTCTCGGACGAGGCCTACGCGGCCTGGTTGAAAGAGGCGATCGAGGAATATGCGACAAACGACGATGCGGATCACGAAACCCGCGTCGCACGGACGGAAGTCCTGGAATAGCTTAAGGATTGGAGAGGCGAGATCATGAGCGAGGGTGCTGTGACGGCTGAGGAGAGTCGCTACCGTTTCGGATGGCGGCGTTGGGCCTATTCGACGAATCACAAGGACATCGGAACGATGTACCTTCTGCTGGCCGCCGTCATGGGCCTGGTGGGGGTTGCGATGTCGGTCCTGTTCCGGGCCGAATTGCAGGAACCCGGTCTGCAGATTCTGTCGGACGGTCATTTCTTCAATGTGTTGATCACCGCCCACGGGCTGATCATGGTCTTCTTCCTGGTCATGCCGGCCATGATTGGCGGCATGGGGAACTGGATGGTGCCGCTGATGATCGGGGCGCCGGACATGGCCTTCCCCCGGATGAACAACATCAGTTTCTGGCTCCTGGCGGCGGCGGCGCTTTTCCTCGTCGGTTCCGCCTTCGTGCCCGGCGGGCCGGGCGATGGGGTCGGTGCCGGCTGGACAATCTACCCGCCCTTGAGTTCCACGGTCGGGCATGCCGGACCCGCCGTCGACATGGCGATCTTCAGCCTCCATCTGGCGGGCGCCTCTTCGATCCTCGGCGCCATCAACTTCATCACGACAATCTTCAACATGCGCACGCCCGGCATGACGTTGCACCGGATGCCGCTTTTCATCTGGGCAAGCCTGGTGACGGCATTCCTGCTGGTGCTGTCACTGCCGGTTCTGGCGGGCGCCATCACGATGCTGCTGACGGATCGTAATTTCGGCACGACCTTCTTCAACGCGGCCGGCGGCGGCGACCCGGTGCTGTTCCAGCACCTGTTCTGGTTCTTCGGCCATCCGGAAGTCTACATTCTGATCCTGCCGGGCTTCGGCATCGTCAGCCAGGTCGTCTCGACCTTCTCGAAGAAGCCGATCTTCGGCTATCTCGGCATGGCCTATGCGATGGTGGCGATTGGCTTCATCGGCTTCATCGTCTGGGCGCACCACATGTACACAGTGGGCATGGACATCGACACCCGGGCCTATTTCACTGCGGCCACGATGGTCATTGCGGTGCCGACCGGCATCAAGATCTTCAGCTGGATCGCCACGATGTGGGGTGGCTCGATCGACTTCAAGACGCCGATGCTGTGGGCGACGGGATTCATCTTCCTGTTCACGCTCGGGGGCGTGACGGGAATCGTGCTGGCGAACGCCGGCGTGGATATCGCGCTCCATGACACCTATTACGTCGTGGCCCACTTCCACTACGTGCTGTCGCTGGGCGCAGTCTTTGCGATCTTTGCCGGCATCTATTACTGGATCGGTAAGATGACCGGCCGGCAATACCCGGAAAAGCTCGGCAAGCTGCATTTCTGGATCACCTTCATCGGCGTGAACCTGACCTTCTTCCCGCAGCATTTCTCCGGCCTGGCCGGCATGCCGCGGCGCGTGCCGGATTATCCGGACGCCTTCGCCGGGTGGAACATGATTTCCTCGCTCGGGGCCTACCTCTCGGGGATCGGGACGCTGGTGTTCCTTTACGTCATGTACAAGACCTTCACCTCGGGCGAGAAGGTTGCCGAAAACCCATGGGGTGAGGGGGCAACGACCCTGGAATGGACGGTGTCTTCGCCGCCGCCCTGGCACTCCTACGAGGAACTGCCGCGGATCCATTGACGCGGCATTGATTGCCGGGCAATGGGCTTCGGGAGTTTCGCGTGACGGAAGGTGTGATGCATTCCACGACGGTTCAAAACGAAGCCGCCTTTGCGGGCGATTCCCGCGTTCAGGACTTCTGTCAGCTCCTGAAGCCGCGGGTCATGTCGCTGGTCGTCTTTACCGGCATCGTCGGGCTGCTGCTGGCGCCCGGCACGCTGCACCCGGTCCTGGCTGGCGTGGCGCTGCTTTGTATTGCCGTCGGCGCGGGCGCGGCCGGGGCCATCAACATGTGGTACGACCGGGACATCGACGCAAAGATGCGCCGCACGCGTGGCCGGCCCTTGCCGATGGGCCGCATCGTGCCGGACGAGGCGCTCGGCTTTGGTGTCGTGCTGGCAATGGGGTCCATCGCCATCATGGGGCTGGCGGTGAACTGGGTGGCGGCCGGCCTGCTGACCCTCACCATCGCCTTCTACGTCTTCGTCTACACGATGTGGCTCAAGCGGCGCACGCCCGAGAACATCGTCATCGGGGGTGCCGCTGGCGCCTTTCCGCCGATGATCGGCTGGGCAGCGGTGACCGGTGACGTAAGCCTTGCCCCGCTCGTTCTCTTCGCCATCATCTTCCTGTGGACGCCGCCCCATTTCTGGGCGCTTTCGCTGTACCGGAGCGACGATTACGAAAACGCCGGCGTGCCGATGCTGCCCGTAGTGGCCGGCCTGCGCGAGACCCGCAAGCGGATCCTGCTCTACACCCTGCTGCTGGTTCCCCTGACGCTGGCGCCCAGCTTCATCGGCCTGGTTGGCCTTTTCTATGCAGCTACCGCCGCCCTGCTTGGCGCGGTTTTCGTGGCGTTTGCCGTTCGCGTCTGGTTCGACGAAACGGACCGTTCGGCGCGGCACATGTTCGCCTATTCGATTCTTTATCTCTTTCTTCTCTTCGCCGCCCTGTTGGCCGATCGGGGTTTAAGCTTGGTGGCGTAAGGTGTGTAGACGACGATGACCGACGACAACTCGAAGAAAAATCTGCGGACCAAGAACCTGGTGGTTCTTGCCGTGCTGCTCGGGCTGGTGGCGCTGATCTACGTTGTCTCGATCATCCGGATGGGAGAGGCGTGGTGAAAAAAGCGCATCGCAACCGGGTGGTGCTTGCTTCGCTCGTGCTTGTCGTTGCCGGCATGACGGGGTTGAGTTTTGCGTCGGTTCCGCTTTATCGCCTGTTCTGCCAGGTGACGGGTTTCGGTGGGACTACCCAGACGGCCGACGCCGCCCCGGACGCGGTTTCCGATCGCCGGATCACCGTGCGTTTCAACGCCGACATCGCCCCTGATTTGCCATGGGCCTTCCAGCCGGTGCAGCGCAAGGTCACGGTCCGTGTGGGCGAGGAAAAACTTGCCTTCTACGAGGCGACGAACCGTTCGAAGGAAACGCTGACCGGCACCGCCGTCTTCAACGTGACGCCGCTGAAGGCCGGCCCCTATTTCAGCAAGATTCATTGCTTCTGTTTCGACGAACAGCAGCTCAAACCGGGGGAGAGCGCCGACATGCCGGTCTCCTTCTTTATCGATCCGGAAATTTTAAAGGATCCCAACCTCGAAGACGTCGAGACGATCACCCTTTCCTACACGTTCTTTCCCGCCTTCAGCGAGGAAAGCGCCGGCAAGGAAGCGGCGGCGCGTCTGGCGCATGCGGCCACCGAAGAAGGCGCGGGCCGCTAAGGGGCGGGGAATTCTGTATGCGAGCAATCGAATGCACAAGATTACGGGGCACCTTGGAGGATTAATTCAATGACGCATGGTCACGCACATCCGCATCCCTATCACTTGGTCGATCCGTCGCCATGGCCGATCGTAGGCGCCATCTCGGCGTTCCTGACGTTCGGTGGCGGCGTTCTGTTCATGCACAGCGACCGCACGCTTGCCGATGCCGCCATCATGATTCTGGGCTTCGTCGGCATTCTTTATACGATGGTGCGCTGGTTTACGGATGTCACGCTGGAGGGCGAACGCCACGGTTACCATAACCCCGTCGTGCAGGTCGGCCTGCGTTTCGGTATGGCGCTTTTCATCATGTCCGAGGTGCTGTTCTTCGCCGCCTTTTTCTGGGCCTATTTCAACGCTTCCCTCTTTCCGACGGAGCAGGTCGGCAGCGTCTGGCCGCCGAACGGAATGAAAGTCTTCGATCCCTGGGACATCCCCTTCATCAACACGGTCATTCTGTTGACGTCTGGCGGCACGGTGACGCTCGCTCATCACGGCCTGCGCCACGGCAACCGGGGCCAGCTGATCGGCTGGCTGGCGGCGACCGTTGTGCTTGGCGTTACCTTTACCGGGTTTCAGGCTTACGAATACATCCATGCGCCCTTCCGTTTCGTCGATGGCATCTATCCCTCGACCTTCTTCATGGCGACCGGGTTTCACGGGTTCCATGTGATCGTGGGTTCGATCTTCCTGTCGGCGATGCTGTACCGGGCAATCCTCGGCCACTTCAAGCCGGACCATCACTTCGGGTTCGAAGCGGCGGCCTGGTACTGGCATTTCGTCGACGTGGTGTGGCTGTTCCTGTTCACCTGCGTCTATTGGTGGCCGACGGCCTAGAGGAGGTTACGTTTACACGCGAATGACGGAAAGTTCCGCCCCGGACGTTTCTCCAATTCGCGCAAGCCTTGCCGGTCGTTGCCCGCGTTGCGGGAAAGGCAAACTGTTCAAGGGTTATCTCAAGGTCGCGGACCGATGCTCGGTCTGCGGCCTTGATCTTTCCGGCTTCGAGAACGCGGATGGGCCGTCCGTCTTCATCATCCTGATCCTGGGCTTTGTGGTGGTTGGCCTCGCCCTTGTCGTCGAGGTCGCCTACATGCCGCCCTTCTGGGTGCACGGGCTGCTGTGGGTGCCGCTTGTCTGCGGCGGGGTCTATTTCATGCTGCCGCCGCTCAAGGGCGGGATCATCGGCATCCACTACCAATACCGCCCCGATCAACGGGACGATGCACCTTGAAGGGGGCTTTCTCCTTCCGGCCGACCCTGTGGCCGACCCTGCTGACCGTACCGGCGGTGCTGGTGCTGATCGCGCTCGGCACGTGGCAGATGGACCGGCTGGCCTGGAAGCGGGCGCTGATTGCGGAGGCGGAAGCCAACCTTGCCGAACCGCCGGTGACGCTGCCCGCCCGGATCGAGACGCCGGAGACCTGGGAGCTGCGCCGGGTGCAGGTCCGGGGCCGCTTCCTTCACGAAAAGGAAATGTATTTGACGAGCCGCACCCGCAACGGCCATGTCGGCTTCGGGATCGTGACGCCCTTTCTGCGCGAGGACGGTCGGGCGCTTCTCGTCCATCGCGGCTGGGTGCCGATGGACCGCAAGGACCCCGCCACGCGCGCCGACGGCCTTTCTTCCGGGGCCGTGGCGATCGAAGGCGTGCTGCGCACGGACAAGCCGAAGGGCTGGCTCACGCCCGCGAACGAGCCGGAAAACAATCTCTGGTTCCACGTGGACCTGCCGGCGATGGCCGCCTTCGCCGGCGTGACGCCGGTGGTTCCCCTCCTGCTCGAGGCGGCGCCGGACAGCGATCCGGGTGTCTATCCCGTGGCCGACCCGCCCCGGATCGAACTTGCGGACAATCACCTCTCTTACGCGACCATCTGGTATTCGCTGGCCGCCGGCTTGCTCGTTATCTATTTTCTCTACCATCGCCGCACCCGGCCCTGATCGGCCGTCCCGTCCGCCGGCTTGCCGCAGCGGTGGCCGGGGGCTAGGGTCGCGGGGCGCGAAATTTCGGAGACGATACCTTGCGTTATGTCAGCACCCGGGGCGAGGCGCCCGAACTTCCCTTTGACGAGGTGTTGCTGACCGGGCTGGCCCGGGACGGCGGGCTCTACGTGCCGGCGGCCTTTCCGCCGCTCGATCCCGTCTCGCTGCGGGGCCTTTCCTATCCCGATCTTGCCGTTCGCGTCATGACGCCCTTTCTGGGCGAGGCGATCGCGCCTAAGGATTTTGCCCGCCTGGTGGAGGAGGCCTATGCCGGCTTCGACGATCCGGACGTGGCGCCCCTGCGCCCGCTCGACGGCAAGCTCTGGCTGATGGAACTCTTTCACGGGCCGACGCTGGCCTTCAAGGACTATGCCCTTCAGGTGCTGGGCCGGCTGTTCGACCACGTGCTGCAGGCCCGCAAAAGCCGCATCACCGTGCTTGGCGCCACCTCGGGCGATACTGGCTCGGCGGCGATCGAAGCCTGCCGCGACCGCGACGCCATCGACGTCTTCATCCTGCATCCGAAGGGACGGATCTCGGAAGTGCAGCGCCGGCAGATGACGACGGTCGCTTCCGCCAACGTTCACAACCTCGCCATCGACGGCACTTTCGACGATTGCCAGGACCTCGTGAAGGGCATGTTCAACGACGCCGGATTCCGGGACGCGTTGCGGCTTTCCTCGGTGAATTCGATCAACTGGGCGCGTATCCTGGCCCAGACGGTCTATTATTTTGCCGCCGCGCTCAAGCTGGACGCCGGCCAACCGCTTGCCTTCGCCGTGCCGACCGGCAATTTTGGCAACGTCTATGCCGGCTATGTGGCGAAACGGATGGGACTTCCGGTTCGCAAGCTGGTGATCGGCACCAACCGGAACGACATTCTGTTCCGCTTCTTCACCGAAGGCGCCATGACGGTACGCAATGTCGAGCCCAGCCTGAGCCCGGCGATGGACATCCAGATTTCCAGCAATTTCGAACGCTTCCTGTTCGACCTTTACGAACGCGACGGCGAAAAGCTGTGCGCTGCCATGGAGGCGTTCCGTCGTTCGGGCCGTCTCGATGTGGAAAAAAAACTTCTCGATCAGGCGCTTGAGACTTTCTCCGCTCACCGCTTCGACGACGTGGCGACGCTTGCGACGATCGCGGCGGTCCATCGGGAAAACGGGCTTCTGATCGACCCCCACACGGCGATCGCGGTGGCCGCGGCGCGGGCCGTCCGGGACGGGGACGACGCGCCGGTGGTGGCGCTGGCCAGTGCGCATCCAGCGAAATTTCCCGACGCCGTCGAACGGGCGACCGGCACGCGTCCGGCCCTGCCGAAGCGCCTCGCCGATCTTTTCGAGCGCGAAGAACGCATGGTGACGCTTCCCAACGATCTTGCGGAAGTGAAGGCCCATGTGCGGGCTCATGCGCGCCTTCAGGGGGCCGCATGACGGTCGAAGTCACGACCCTTGCCAATGGCCTGCGCGTGGCGACGGACCGCATGGAAGGAGTCGAAAGCGCCACCGTCGGCGTCTGGGTCGGCGCCGGCACCCGTTACGAAACGGCCGAGGTCAACGGGGTCGCCCACCTGCTCGAGCACATGGCGTTCAAGGGAACGAAGACGCGCTCGGCCAGGGCCATCGTCGAAGCGATCGAAGCCGTCGGCGGCGCGCTCAACGCCTATACGTCGCGGGAACAGACGGCCTATCATGCGCGCGTGCTGGGGGCCGACCTTCCCCTTGCCGTCGATCTTCTGGCCGACATTCTCCAGCATTCCGTTTTCGACGCGACCGAGCTCGAACGCGAGCGCGCCGTCGTCGCCCAGGAAATCGGCCAGGCGGAGGACACGCCGGACGACGTCATTTTCGATCGCTATCAAGGGGCGTGCTACCCGGACCAGCCGATGGGCTGGCCGGTGCTGGGCACCCATGCGACGCTTGCCGGGCTTTCGCGTCCGGCGATCCTCGGCTATTTGGACGCGAATTACGGCGCCTCGCGCATGGTGCTGGCGGCGGCCGGCGACGTCGAGCATGACAAGCTGCGCGATCTGGCGGGCCGCGCCTTCGAGGGGCTCGCGCCGCAGACGGCGGACGCGCCCGCGCCGGCCCGCTATGCTGGCGGCGACAGCCGCGAGGCCCGCGATCTCGAACAGCTCCATCTTGTTCTTGGTTTTCAGGGTCTTAGCTATCTGGACCCGGATTTCTACGCGCTTTCCGTCTATTCGATGCTGCTGGGCGGCGGCATGTCGTCGCGGCTTTTCCAGGAGGTGCGCGAGAAGCGGGGGCTCGTCTACACGATCCACAGCTTCACTTCCTTCTATTCCGATGGCGGGCTTTTTGGAATTTACGCGGGCACGGGACCGAAGGAGGCGGGCGAGCTGGTCCCCGTCATCGCCGAGACCGTTCAGGCGACGGCGCGCGATACGACAGAGGACGAAATCAACCGGGCGAAGGCACAGCTCAAGGCGGGGATCCTGATGTCGCGGGAAAGTTCAGGCGCGCGGTGCGAACAGCTGGCAAACCAGTTGCTGGTTTTCGGCCGGCCTTTGCCGCCGGAAGAAATCGCAAGCCGCATCGACGCGGTTGACGGGGCGGCGATTGCGCGCGTCGCGGGCCGGCTCTGCAAGGGCAAGCCTACGCTTGCCGCGCTGGGTCCGACCGGCGGGCTCGAGACTTTCGAGCGGCTGCAAAGCCGCTTCGGCTGATCGCGCCATCGTTGGAATTGAAGAGAACGGGGCTTAGGCGTTGCCCGCCTGGCCGGAAAGCATGCCCCAGTCGACGCCGATCTTCGCCAGCGCCATTTCCCACTTCGCGTCCAGCTCTTCGTCGAAGATCAACAGCTCGTCGGCGGAGGCGTGCAGCCAGCCATTGTTCCGAATCTCGACTTCCAGCTGGCCGGGGGCCCATCCGGCGTAACCAAGCACGACCATGCTTTTCCGTGGCCCGCGTCCCTGGGCGATGTCTTTCAGAATCTCGGCCGATGCCGTCAGGGCAACGTTCGAATCGATCTTCAGCGTGCTGTCCTGCTGGTATTCCGCCGAATGCAGAACGAAGCCCCGTTCCGATTCGACGGGGCCGCCGAAGAACAGGTTAATTTCCCGGCTGTCGGTCGGGGTATCGACGCCAAGCTGTTCCAGCAGGTCCGGCAGGGGCGCGCTGCCGATGCGTCGGTTGACGACCAGCCCCATCGCGCCTTCCTGGCTGTGGGCGCATACGTAGATAACGGTTCGCGAAAAGCGGGGGTCCTGAATCTGGGGCGTCGCAATCAGAAGCTGGCCAACCAGATAACCCTGGGATGTCGGTTCCATCACTTCCATAGGGTATAGTTTGGAAGCCTTTAGGTAAACGCAAGCTTACCGGGGCGTAAAACTTCCGTGAGCCGCGGAAATCCTTGCGATCAAAAGACGACCAGTCGCTATATTGCGTTAAAATGATTCCAATGTTCACCCGGACCGTGGCGCGGCGGCTTCTTTGCGCCGCCCTCTTTGCATGCGGCGCCTGGCTTTGGCCGGTGCCGTCCGGGGATGCCGTGGCCGCGACGTCAGCCTGGTCCAGCGAGGAACCCCTCGATGCGACGGCGCGCCCGGCCCGCCTCCGGCTGCTTGCCGGCGGCCCCGAAAAGGACGGCGGGGACACACTTCTTCTCGGGCTTGAATTCGAATTGCTGCCCGGCTGGAAGGTCTATTGGCGGGCGCCGGGAGATGCCGGCTATCCGCCGGAGGTGGACTGGTCCGGTTCGGAAAATCTCGCCCCCCCTTCCTTCCTGTGGCCGGTGCCGGAACGCTTCCGCGTGCTCGGGCTCGAGACGCTGGGCTACCACAATGGCGTCGTCTTTCCGGTGCGGGCGGGTGTGCAGGACGCAAACGCCCCCGTCCGGCTTCGCGCCAGGGTCACCTATCTTGTTTGCGATGAAATCTGCATTCCAGGCGAGGCCGACCTTTCCCTCGACCTCGCCGGGGCGAAGGCGGGGGCCGCCTCGCCGGAACGCACGGCGATCGCGCACGCCCTTGCCCGCGTGCCCGGCGAAGGCGCGCCGGTGGGCCTTGCGGTCGAGCGCGCCGAATATGCCGAGGCCTCAGGCCTTCTTTCCGTCGTCGGGCGGGCAGAAGCGCCTTTCCGTTCGCCCGACCTTTACGTCGAGGGGCCGGAAGGCCTGTTCTTTGCCGCCCCCGAGACGCGCTTCTGGTCGGGCCGGCGTCACGCGCTTTTCCGCCTTGCCGTCGAGGGCCCCGGCGGCGTGCCGCCGAAGCTTGCCGCGCTTCGCAGCCAGGATCTGCGCTTCACCCTGGTCGACGGGGCGGGAAAGGTGGATCTGCGCGCGGTTGAACGCATCCTTCCCGTATCCCCCGCCCCGGTCGGCGCCCTTGCGCCCGAAACCCTCGCCGCCGTCCTGCTACTGGCTCTGCTCGGTGGCCTCATCCTCAATCTGATGCCCTGCGTGCTGCCGGTGCTTTCCCTGAAATTGCTTGCCCTCGCCGGTCATGGCGGCGCGGCGCGTGTGGAGGTGCGCAAGGGCTTCCTCGCCTCGGTCGCCGGCATCCTCTTCGCCTTCCTTCTGCTCGCTACCCTGATCGCGCTGCTGCGCGGCGCCGGCCATGCCGTCGGTTGGGGCTTTCAGTTTCAGGCACCGCTTTTCCTGCTGTCCATGATCGTCGTGCTGACGCTTTTCGCGGCCAATCTCTGGGGCTTTTTCGAAATTCGCCTGCCGGGCGCCCTGCAGATCCGGCTCGCCGGCAAGGGGGGGCAGGGCATGGCCGGCCATTTCCTGACCGGTGTTTTTGCGACCGCGCTGGCGACGCCCTGCTCGGCACCCTTTCTCGGCACCTCGATCGGCTTTGCACTTTCCCGCGGGCCGCTTGAGATCTATGCGATCTTCACGGCCCTGGGTCTTGGTCTGGCGCTTCCCTATCTGTTGGTCGTCGCGTTTCCGGCCCTGGCGACGCGGCTTCCCAGACCCGGCCCCTGGATGGGCGTGCTCCGCCGCCTGCTGGGGCTGGCGCTGCTTGCGACGGCGCTTTGGCTGCTTACGGTCTTCGCCAGCGAAATAGGGGAAAGGGCCAGCCTTGCGGTCGGCGTGCTGATGGCCGGCCTTTTCCTGGCAACCGGCTTGCGCGCGCGCTTTCCGAAATCCCGAAGGTCGCTGGGCGCCCTGATCGCGCTCTTCCTGCTGCTGCCCCTTGCGGTGACGCTAACGGCGCCCGGCGCGCCTTCGCCGCCGCCCGCCGCCGGGGAGGGGCCGTGGCAGCCCTTCGACGCCGGCCGCATTCCGGCCCTGGTCGCCGACGGCAAGCTCGTCTTCGTCGACGTCACGGCGAAGTGGTGCCTCACCTGCCGGGCCAACAAGGAACTGGTCCTCGATCAAGGCGGCGTCCGGGAACGGCTGGAAAGTGAACAGGTGGTCGCCATGCGAGCCGACTGGACGCGGCCCGATGAACGGATCGCCGACTACCTCGCCACCTTCGGCCGCTTCGGGATTCCCTTCAACGTCGTCTATGGCCCGGCCGCGCCCGCCGGTGTGCCCCTGCCCGAACTTCTGACGCAGGCCGCCGTGCTGAAGGCCATGGCGCAGGCAGAAGGCGCAAAATAGGGACCTGGCGAAACCCGCATGGAAATTGGGGATGAAATCACCGGCCCAATCCCTTTAACTTAGGGGCATCAAAACGCAATCTCGCACAGGGCGAGAGTGGGAGGAAAACAACATGGCAATCAAGGAAGGCGACAAGGTCCCGTCGGTAACGCTTCAACAGATGACGGCGGAGGGGCCCAAGCCGATCTCAACGGACGAACTCTTCAAGGGCAAGCGCGTCGTGGTCATCGGCGTGCCGGGCGCTTTCACGCCGACCTGTTCGACGAAACATCTGCCCGGCTTCGTGGACAACCTCGACGCGATCAAGGCGAAAGGCGTCGATACGATTGCCTGCGTTTCCGTGAACGATGCCTTCGTGATGGATTCGTGGGGCAAGGCGCAAAATGCCGATGGCAAGGTTCTCATGCTGGGCGACGGCAACGCCGATTTCACGAAGGCGCTTGGCTTCGAATGGGACGTCAGCAAGTTCGGCATGGGGGTGCGTTCGCGGCGCTTCGCGATGCTGGTCGAAGACGGCGTCGTCAAGAATCTGCTGCTTGAAGAAGGCACCGGGCTCGACGTCAGCACGGCCGAGAACCTTCTCGGCGCGCTCTAGCCGGGCTATTCCTCTCCCTGGAGGCTGGCGAAACGGGCCAGCTCGTCGGCGCGCTCGTTTTCGGGGTGCCCGGCATGGGCCTTGACCCAGTGCCACTCGACCTCGTGGCTGCCAAGCGCCGCCTCCAGGCGTTCCCACAAATCCCGGTTCTTGACCGGTTTCTTGTTCGCCGTTTTCCAGCCCTTTGTCTTCCAGTTGGGAAGCCATCGGGTGATGCCGTCCTTCACATAGGTGCTGTCCGTGTAAAGCCGCACCTTGACGGGACGCGTCAGCGTCTCGAGCGCCTGGATCGCCGCCATCAATTCCATCCGGTTGTTCGTCGTGGCCGGCTCGAAGCCGTAGATTTCGCGGATTGTGTCCCGAAAACGCAGCACCACGCCCCAGCCGCCGGGGCCCGGATTGCCGCTGCACGCCCCATCGGTAAAGATATCGACAATCTCTTCCGTCATCGCCGCATCCTCAGACGATTCCGTAGGCCGTCGGGCTTTCGATGCCCTTGTGGAAGCGCAGCCGCTGGAGGAATTCAAGCGGGTTCTTGGGCCGGACCAGTGCGCCGTCGGCCTGGTTGAGCCAGTCGTAAAGCCGGGTCAGCAGGAACCGCATGGCGGCGCCCCGGGCAAGGGCGGGCAGAGCCGCGATCTCTTCCTCCTGCAGCGGCCTGACGGCGCGGTAGGCCGCGATCAAATGGCCGGCATTCGTGATGTTGAAGCCGCCATCCGTTTCGAAGCACCAGGCGTTCAGGCAAATCGCCAACTCGTAGGCGAAGAAGTCGTTGCAGGCGAAATAGAAGTCGATGAGCCCGGAAAGCTCGTTGCCGAGGAAAAAGACGTTGTCCGGAAAAAGATCGGCGTGAATGATTCCCTTGGGCAGATTTTTGGGCCAATCCTTGGCCAACGAGTCGAGTTCCCCGCGGATTTCTGCGGCAAGGCCTGGCCGCACCTCGTCCGCCTTCTCTGCGCACGCCTGGAACAGCCTTTCCCAACCTTCCAGGCCAAGCGCGTTGGGGCGCGACTGGGCGAAACTTTCACCGGCCAGATGCATGGCGGCGATGGCCTGGCCCAGAAGCCGGCAATGGTCCGGCAGGACGCGCCGCGGCCACATGCCCTGTAGGAAGCTGATGATGGCGGCGGGCTTGCCGCACAGGTTGCGCATGACCTTTCCATCCTTGCCGTGGATGGGCCGGGGGCAGGGCACGCCTTGCCCGGCCAGGTGTTCCATCAGGGCCAGAAAGAACGGCAGGTCTTCGCGCGCGACGCGCTTTTCGTAAAGCGTCAGGATATACGTCGCCGCTTCCATGTTCAGAAGGTAGTTCGAGTTTTCGACGCCCTCGGCGATGCCCTTGAAGGCAACGACCCCGCCCAAGTCGTATTCGGCGACGAACGTTTTGAGATCTTCGTCGGAGACTTCGGTGTAGACAGCCATGCAAGCGAGGACAGGTTGATCGGAACAAGCGGCGCCGGAAAAGACGGGTGCTCGGGTCGATCGGCGTCAAGCCCACCTTAGCCGTTCTTCCACCCCTTGAGCAACGAGGGCCGCTCCTCTACAGTCGAGGCTGGAAAGCGGGCACAAGGTCCGCGCCTGAGGAAGCGTCATGGCAGAACCCGTCCGGGCAAAGGAAGGCCCTTACCACGTCGATCTGGAAGGCGGCCGGACCTATTTCTGGTGCGCCTGCGGGCGCAGCCGCAAGCAGCCGTTCTGCGACGGATCGCACACGGAAGCCGGGATGGACCCGCTCATGTTCACGCCCGAGGAGGCCGAGGACGCCGCCGCGCTTTGCGGTTGCAAGGCAACCGGCGACCCTCCCTTCTGCGATCACAGCCAGCCCTGGTGTAACGCCCATTAACCGGAGAACGCCATCGTGACCGTGCTCCGATCCCGCCGGGGCGGATTTTTTGCCGTTTTTCTGACCTTGCTCGTGGCCGGCTGCGGCAGCATCCGGGAAACCGTAACCAGCGTTTCGGAATCCGTCGTCCCCACCTGCCCGGATGCCGGCATCCTGACCGAAGCCAGCCGCCTCACCCGCTTTCAGGAACATTCCAAGGGCGACCTCACGGACGTGCTCTACGAAAGCGAGATCCGCAAGGTTGAAAGCAGTTGCTCCTGGTCCGAGGAGGTTATCGTCGTCGATCTCGAGCTTGAATTCGTCGTGGCCCATGGCCCGGCCTCCCAGGGGGAAAAGCCAAGGATCGACTATTTCGTCGGGGTAACGGATCGCTACCGCAATGTGCTCTCGAAGGAAAACCTCGAAACGACGCCGACAATTCCGCCGGGAGCCAGCGCGACGGCCTGGAAGGAACAGCTGAAACAGCGCATTCCCCTGGAGCCCGGCAAGAACGGTGGCGACTATTCCGTTTTCGTGGGCTTCCAACTCAATCACGCCGAACTTGACTATAACCGCCGGTGGTATGGCCGCCGATAGGCCGGAGACAAAAGCGTGACGGTAAAGACGGCGGATTTGCTGCGAACCCCCCTTTACGATCTGCATCGCAAACTTAACGGCAAGATGGTCGACTTCGCCGGCTTCGAACTGCCCGTCCAGTACGAAGCGGGCATCCTGACCGAACACCGGCACACGCGAAGCAAGGCATCTCTCTTCGACGTTTCCCATCTCGGCCAGGTCGTCATTGGCGGCGACGATCCGGCCCGCGCCCTCGAACGTTTGGTGCCGGGCGATCTGGTGAATCTCGGCGAAGGGCGTATGCGCTACACGATGTTCACCAACGACACCGCCGGCATCCTCGACGATCTGATGATCGTCAACCGGGGCGGGGACTGGCTGGTCATCATCAATGCCGGGCCAAGGGTGGCCGACCTCGCGCATTTGCGGGCGCATCTGGGCGCGGACAGGGTGGCCTATCACCCGGACCGCGCGCTGATCGCCCTGCAGGGGCCCGCTGCCGCCACCGTGCTGGCCCGTTTCGCGGCGGATTGCGCGCGCATGCCCTATCTTTCCTCCGCCACCCTTTCGATTGCCGGCGTCGAGGCCTTCGTCATGCGCTCCGGCTACACCGGCGAGGACGGGTTCGAGATTTCGCTGCTCCCCGACCGGGCGGAAGCGGTGGCCGAAGCCCTCTTGGCCGAGCCCGAGGTCGCCCCGGCCGGTCTCGGCGCCCGGGACAGCCTCCGGCTCGAAGCCGGACTCTGCCTTTACGGCCACGATCTCGATCCGGCAACGACGGTGGTTGAGGCCGGCCTCACCTGGACGGTGTCCAAGCGCCGCCGGGCCGAAGGGGGCTATCCGGGGGCGGAAATCGTCGCCCGCCAGCTTGCCGAAGGCCCTTTGCGGCGCCGGGTGGGACTCTTGCCGGAAGGCCGCGCCCCGGTCCGCGAAGGCGCCGAAATCCTCGCGCCCGACGGGCGGAAAATCGGCACCATCACCAGCGGTGGCTTCGGCCCGACCGTGGAGGGACCCGTCGCAATGGGGTATGTTGAAACGCCGTTTGCGGCGGAAGGCACGGAGGTCCAGGCCCTGCTTCGGGGCCGCCCGGTCGCGGCGCGGATCGTCAAGCCGCCTTTCGTTGCGACGCGCTACTACAAGGGCTGACGGGAATCTCAGGGGGCAGGATGAGCGGATTGCGTTACACGAAAGATCACGAATGGGCCCGTCTGGACGGCGAGGTCGCAACCGTCGGCATTACGGATTATGCGCAGGCCCAGCTCGGAGACATCGTCTTCGTTGAACTGCCCGAACCGGGCAAGGCGATGGGCCAGGGCGAGGAAGCCGCCGTCGTCGAATCCGTGAAGGCGGCAAGCGAAGTTTACGCACCGCTCGGCGGCGAAGTCGTCGAGGTGAACGCAAGCCTTCAAGACGAGCCGGCGCTCGTCAACGCGGACCCGATGGGCAGGGGATGGTTTTTGAAATTGAAACTTTCCGATCCCGCCGCGTTCGATTCCTTGATGGATGAAGCTTCCTATCAGGCTTATTTGAAGGAACTCGCCTGATGCGTTACCTGCCGCTGACGGACGAAGACCGTCAGAAGATGCTGGAAACGATCGGCGTGCATTCCGTTGACGATCTTTTCGTCGATGTGCCGAAAGCGGCGTGCCTTGCCAAGCCGCTCGACCTGCCCGACCATCAGGGCGAGCTTGAGGTCGAACGAACCCTCACCGCCCTCGCCGCCAGGAACCTGGATGCGGCTTCCGTGCCAAGTTTTCTGGGGGCGGGCCTTTACCGCCATTTCATCCCGGCTGCCGTCGATCACCTGATCCAACGGGGCGAGTTCCTGACCGCCTACACGCCCTACCAGCCGGAAATTTCCCAGGGCACGCTGCAAACCCTTTTCGAATTCCAGACCCAGGTTGTCCTGCTCACCGGCATGGAGGTGGCGAACGCTTCCATGTATGACGGCGCCACCGCTACGGCCGAGGCAATTTTGATGGCAAGGCGCATCACCCGCCGCGACCATGTCGTGATCTCGGGCGGCCTTCATCCTCACTACCGGGATGTGGCGGGGACGCTCGCCATCGGGGGCGAGCTGGAAAGCCTGCCGCCGGAGGTGGCGGGCGACGAAACGCTTGCCGCGAAGATCACGCCGAAGACCGCCTGCGTCGTCGTCCAGAACCCGGATTTTTTCGGAAATCTCAAAGACTTGACCGAGATCGCCGGCGCCTGCCAGGCGGCCGGCGCGCTGCTCATCGCCGTCGTCACGGAGGCCCTTTCCCTGGGCGCCGTCGAAAGCCCGGGTGGCATGGGCGCCGATATCGTCGCCGCCGAGGGCCAGTCCTTCGGCAACGCGCTCAATTTCGGGGGGCCGACGGTGGGCCTGCTTGCGTGTCGTGAGAAATTTGTCCGCCAAATGCCGGGCAGGCTCTGCGGCCAGACCGTGGATGTCGATGGCAGGCGGGGCTGGGTACTCACCCTTTCCACCCGCGAACAGCATATCCGCCGCGAAAAGGCGACCAGCAACATCTGCACGAATTCCGGCCTCTGCGCGCTTGCCTTTGCGGTGCACGTGGCGCTTCTGGGCGAGGAAGGCCTGTGTCGTCTCGCCCTGATCAACCATGAAAAGGCGGTCGCCCTGGCCGAAAGCTTGGCCGAACTTCCAGGCGTCGAACTCGTGACGGAAAATTTCTTCAACGAGTTTACCGTCGCGCTTCCCGCCCCCGCCGCCGGCGTCGTCGAACGCCTGGCCGAACGGCGCATCCTCGCCGGCGTTCCCCTGTCCCGCCTTTACCCGGACGAAAAGGCGCTCGAAAACCACCTCCTTGTCGCCGTGACGGAACTTGCGGAAGAAAAGGACATGAAGGCCCTTTGCGATGGGCTCAAGGAGGTCCTGCCGTGAAAGAGGTGACGACGTCCGGCCATCGTGGCCTCGATTTCGAAGAACCCCTGCTTTTCGAGCAAGGCGCCAGGGGGCGGACCGGCGTCGACCTGCCGGAAGCGAAGGGCGCGAAGAACCGCCTCGGCGGGCTTCAGCGGAAAGGCGACGTGGGCCTTCCCGGCCTGTCCGAACCCCAGGTCATTCGCCACTTCACGCGCCTTAGCCAGAAGAATTACGGGATCGACACCGGCTTCTACCCGCTCGGCTCCTGTACGATGAAGCACAACCCAAGGCTCAACGAAAAGATGGCTCGCCTGCCGGGCTTTGCGAGCCTGCACCCGCTGCAGCCCTTCTCGACGGTGCAGGGCGCGCTTGAGGTGATCGACCAGGTGGCGGCGTGGCTGAAAACCCTGACCGGCTTGCACGGCGTCGCCATGTCGCCGGCCGCCGGCGCCCAGGGCGAGCTCTGCGGCATGATGGCGATCCGCGCTGCGCTCACGGAACGGGGCGATGCGCGCTCCCGCGTGCTGGTGCCCGAATCGGCTCATGGCACGAACCCGGCGACGGCGGCTTCCCTCGGCTATCAGGTCGACCCGGTGCCGGGGAACGCGCGGGGGCGCATGGACCTCGACGCCTTCCGGGCGAAGCTCGGCCCGGACGTGGCCGCCGTCATGCTGACGAACCCCAACACCTGCGGGCTGTTCGAGAACGACATCCTCGAAGTAGCCAACGCCATCCACGACGCCGGCGGCTTCCTTTATGCGGACGGGGCCAATTTCAACGCCATCGTCGGCCGGGTGCGGCCGGTCGATCTCGGCGTCGATTGCATGCACATCAACCTGCACAAGACCTTCTCGACCCCCCATGGCGGCGGCGGGCCCGGCTCGGGCCCGGTGGTGCTTTCCAAGGCGCTGGCGCCTTTCGCGCCTTATCCCTTTCTCGTCCATGACGAAAAGGGCCTGCGCCTTGCCGAGAACGGCCAAGACGCGCCGAAGGATGCGAAGCCGTTCGGCCGGCTCAAGGGGTTTCACGGCCAGATGGGCATGTTCGTGCGCGCGCTTACCTACATGCTCAGTCACGGCGGCGACGGGCTCCGCCAGGTGGCCGACGATGCCGTTCTCAACGCGAACTACCTGCTTGCCGCGTTAAAGGACGAACTCTCCGCCCCCTATCCGGGGCCCTGCATGCACGAGGCGCTGTTCGACGATGCGACCCTGCGGGCCCACGGCATTACGACGCTCGACTTCGCAAAGGCCCTGATCGACGAGGGCTTCCATCCGATGACGATCTATTTTCCGCTGGTCGTTCACGGCGCGTTGTTGATGGAGCCCACCGAATGCGAAAGCAGGGAAGGGCTCGACCAGTTCATCCAGACCGTGAAGGCGTTGATGGCCCGCCTCAAATCGGGCGAGACGGCCTATTTCCAGGAAGCGCCACGCCTGGCACCGCGCCGCCGCCTGGACGAGACCCAGGCCGCGCGCCGTCCCGTCCTTCGCTTCCGCCCGGAGGCGTGAGGCTTACAGATTTTCTAGTGAAGCTTCTTGGGCAGCGTCGTGATCGCGTCGTCGATCAGCGCGTCGGCCTTTGTCGCGTCCACGCTCTCGGCCAGCGCCTCGGCGGTTGCCGCCATGGCAAGTTCGACGGCATGGCCGCGAATCTCGCGGGTCGCCTCCCGCTCCGCCTGGGCGATGCTTTCCTCGGCCATGTGCTTCCGCCGTTCGAACGCCGCTTCCAGTTCCTTGAGGCCTGCCTCGTAAAGGCGGCCCGCCTCTTCCTTGGCGTGGGCTAGGATTTCCTCGGCCTCCTTGGCGGCGTCGCGTTGCTTGCGCTGAAAACTGGCCAGGGTCGATTGGGCTTCCTCACGCAGGCGTTCCGCCTCCTCGATCTCGGTGCGGATGGTGTGGATGCGCTTGTCCAGCATCTCCAGAACCTTGTTCCGGATTGGCTTGAAGACGGCCGCCACGAAAATTGTAAAGGCAAGGATTTCCCAGAAGACGAGCGATTCGAACATTACGTTTTTTTCTCCCGAGTCGAATCAATGGCCTGGACGATCCGTTCTTTCGGTACCGTCCCGCCGATCAGTTTTGCGGTTGCCGCCTCCGCCACCTCGATGGCGATTTCCCGGATCTCCCCATAGGCCTTTTCCCGCGCTTCCTGGATGCGGGTCTCGGCTGCCTTCGTCCTTTCGCCAAGCGACTGGTCGAAGGCCGCCGTCCGCTTGGTGGCCTCCTGGGACAATTCCTGGGTGGCTTGCCGCAGGGCCTCGTGCGCCGCGTCGCGGGCCTTGGCGAGGGTTTCTTCATAGGCCCGCCCTGCCGCTTCCGCCTCCGCCTTCAGCGCGCCCGCCCGTTCGAGATTGGCGTCGATCCGCTTGCGGCGCTCTTCAAGCACGTGCGCGATCTTCGGCAGGGCGAACTTGGCCATGGCGAAGTAAAGCGCCACGAAGGTAATTACGAGCCATACGACCTGCGGCGCGTAATCCGGAATGACCATCTGTGGCATGCGGGGTCTCCTTGCTGGCCGGTGCGTTTCAGGCCCGGCTGTTGGGCCTAGCCGAACAGGATAAGAAAGGCCATGACCAGCGCATACAGTGCCACGGCTTCGACAAGTGCGAAGCCAAGCAGCACGTTCCCGAACACCTTTGGCGCCGCCGCCGGGTTCCGGAAACCGCCCGCAACGTATTCGCCGAAGATCGTACCGATACCCACGCCGGCACCCGCCACCCCGATGGTCGCCAGGCCTGCGCCGATCAGTTTTGCCGCTTCAACATCCATAATCCGTTTCCTTCTTGCTTGGGTTAAATGGTCAAAGACTTGTCGCTTCACGCCTAGTGGTGCAGGTGGATCGCGTCACTGATATAGATGCAGGTAAGTACGGCGAACACGTAAGCCTGCAGAAAGGCCACCAGCGTCTCGAGGCCGTAGAGCAGAACGATAAAGATAAAAGGCGCCACCCCGAACACGCCGAGCGCGACGACGAACCCGGCGAACACGGCCAGCATCGTGTGGCCGGCCAGCATGTTGGCCGCAAGCCGCACGGAAAGGCTGACGGGGCGCGAAAGATAGGAAATCAGCTCGATCGGGACCAGCAGAGGGGCAAGGAAGATCGGCACCCCCGGCGGCAGGAAGAACGTCAGGAACTTAAAGCCATGACGAACGAAACCCAGCAGCGTCACGCCGAGAAAGATAAAGGCCGCCAGCGCGAAGGTGACGATGATGTGGCTGGTCACCGTGAAGCTGTGCGGAATGAGACCAAGGCCGTTGCTGAACAGGATGAACATGAAAAGCGTGAAGACAAAGGGGAAAAACCGTTTCCCTTCCGTGCCGATGGTGTCCCGCACCGTTTTCGCGATGAATTCGTAGCTTAACTCCGCCATCAGCTGCCACCGGCCCGGCACCATGGCGTGGCGGCGCATGCTGAGGCTCAGGAAAAGCGTGATCAGGCAGATGACGGTCAGCATCATCGCCGATGAATTCGTGAAGGACACGTCGATCCCGCCGACTTCCAGTTCGACGAGCCGCGTGATGGCGAATTGTTCTAACGGGCTGTGTTCGGCTGCCACTCTTCTTCCTCTCGCCTCTTGCCGGGGCGCCTACTCGCCGTCCCGGCCGGTTCGCTCTTCTTCGGACGGAGCCCCCAGGCGTTTTCCGGTCCGGTACACGTTTAACATGCCCCCGACACCTCCGAGGAGCAGGCACACCAACAAAAACCACGGCCCGGTGCCAAGCCATTTGTCCAGCAGCCAGCCCAAGCCTGCGCCGACAAACAGGGCCGATGCCATTTCGACGGCAAGACGCAATGCCTGACCTACGGGCGAAGGCCGGGGCGATGGGGCTCCGGCCGCGGAATGCGCCGCGCGGGCCTTCTGGATCCGGTTTTCCAGATCGTCGAGCGAAGGTGGCCGTTCGTCTTCTACCATCGGCACGTTGCGCTTGCGTTGCTGCAAGGCACTCGCGCGAAGTTCGGGGCAAGATAGGTGCGGGGTTTCGGACTGTCAAGCATGGGCGCAGTCTGGCGCAAGGCCAAAAAAACATATTTCCTTCATAGGGTTACGAAGATGCGGCGGGACCCTTTCAGGCGGTGGCGCGCATCCGTTCGGCGCCCTGAAGATCGACGGAAACCAATTGCGAAACGCCCCGCTCTCCCATCGTCACGCCGAACAGGCGATCCATCCGGGCCATGGTCATCCGGTGGTGGGTGATGACCAGGAAGCGCGTCTTGGAATTGTGGGCGAGTTGCTCGACCAGGGTGCAGAAGCGGTCCACATTGGCGTCATCCAGGGGCGCATCGACCTCGTCGAGGACGCAGATCGGGGCCGGATTCGTAAGAAACACGGCAAACAGAAGGGCAATCGCCGTCAATGCCTGCTCGCCGCCGGACAGCAGCGACATGACCTGCAACCGCTTGCCGGGGGGGCTGGCCATGATCTCGAGGCCCGCCTCGAGGGGGTCCTCCGATTCGGTCAGTTTCAGATGGGCCTTGCCGCCGCCGAACAGCCGCACGAACAATTCGCGGAAATGGGTGTCGACCTGGGTGAAGGCCGCCATCAGGCGTTCCTCTCCCTCCCGGTTCAGCTCGGCGATGCCCTTGCGAAGGCGGGCGATCGCCGCCACCAAATCTTCGCGGTCCGCCGTCATCGAATCGATCCGTTCCTGAAGCTCCTCCGCCTCCGCCTCCGCCCGCAGATTGACCGGGCCCATGCGCTCGCGCTCGCGCATGTAGCGGTCGAGCTTGACTTCAATCTCCTCCTGATCGGGCGGCGCGACGCCCTCCTTGAGGCCCGCCACCTCGGCCGTCTCTTCCGGCGTGCATTCGAGGCGTTCGTGGATGCGTTCGATCAGCACCTCGCGGGCCTGCACGGCCTGGGTGACCTCGGCCTCGAGCCGGATGCGGTTTTCCCGGCCTTCCGCCAGCTCCGCCTCCGCCGCCTTCAGGGCCTTGTCGGTTTCGCTGAGCCGGCTTTCCCCTTCCGCCAGCCGGTCGGCCGCCGCCTGACGAACCTTCTCGGAGGCCTCGATGCGGGTCACCAGCTCGCCGCGCTTGGCGGCGATTTCCTCGGGCAGGGTCGAAAGGCGCTGCTGTTCGGTATCGGCGGCTTGGCGCCTTTCCTTCAGCAGGCCCTGCTGGCGCTCGGCACCTTCCGCCTGTTTCTGCCAGGAAATGGCCTCGGCCTCGATCGCATGCAGCCGCGACGTGCGCGCCGCCCCTTCCTGGCGCAGGCGGTCATGGGTGGCTTGGCACTCGAACATGACGATGCGTCGCTTCGAAAGGGCCTGGCGTTTTTCCTCGACCAGGTTCCGCGCCGCTTCAAGATTGCCGAGCTGGCCAAACGCCTCCGTTGCCGCCCGCAGCCGGGTTTCCGTCTCCTCGCGGTCATGGCCAAGGCGCTCGCCGCCTTCTTCAAGGGCGTGCAGCTGGGAATCGGTCTCGGCGCTCTTGCGGGCCAGTGCCGTCTGGGCTTCGCGGGCCTGGGCGAGGGCCGTTTCGGCTTCCGTCAGCGCCTGGCGCGAGGCGCGCTCCGCCTGGGCCGCCTTCTCGGCCGCATCACGGGCCCTTTCATCCGCTTCCGCGCGTTCGGTCAAGGCGCTTTCGGCCCGCCCCAGTTCAGCGCGCAGCACTTCCATCCGGTTGCGCTGTTTCAGCCTCGTCGCCGCTGCCGTCGCGGTGCCGGCGCGGATGGCAAAACCGTCCCACCGCCAGAGATCGCCCGCCTTGCTCACCAGCCGCTGGCCCTGACGCAGGGACGCGGCCAGGCGCGCGCCGGTGGCGGCGTCCGGAACGACGCCGATCTGCGAAAGCCGCAGGCGTAGCACCTCCGGCGCCTTCACGTAATCGCCAAGCGGCGTCGCCCCTTCGGGCAGCGCCGCCGCGTCCGTCCTTGGGCCCGCCCGCCAGTGGATGGGTGCTTCCGCATCGGTGGCGGCGTTCAGATCGTCGCCCAGCGCCACGCCGAGGGCGGCTTCGTAACCGGGACTTACGGAAACCGAATCGGCCAGCGGCGCCCAGTTGCCGGTCTCTGCGTTCTCAAGCAGTTCGGCCAACGCCGCCTCCTCGGCGCGCAGCCGGGTCAGCACGGCTTCCGCTTCGTGAAGGGCGCTGCGCGCCTCGCTGGCCTTGTCGTTGGCAAGCTGGCGGTTTTGCTCCATCCGTTCGGCCGTCTCGCGGGCCTCGGCGGCGGCAGCCATCGCGGTGGCGGTGGCGCGTTCGATCTCTTCACGGGTGGCCGGCTCCACCCCTTCCGATTGCAGCCGGCTGCGCCGCTCGTTGATCTCGCTCGCATGTTCGTTGAGGCGGGTGCGCCTTGCTTCAAGGTCGCGGATTTCTTCCGTGAGCTTCGCCTTGCGCGCCTCGTCGGCGGCCACCCGCTCGGTAAGACGGGTCAATTCGGTTTCCAGGGTATCAACCTCGGCGCTGGCTGCGGTCAGCCGTTCGGTGGCTTCGGCCTGGGCTTCGGCTTCGCCCTCGCGGGAAGCGATCAGGTTTTTGCGTTCTTCTTCCAGGCGTCCGATGGCTTCCGCCGCGTCGCGGGTCAGCGCCTGTTCGCGCACTAGGTCGCTTTCGATCTGGGCGATCCGCTCGGCGCATTCCCGCTGGGCGGACTGGATGCGCGCTTCCTCGGCGTCCAGCCCGTCGCGGGCCAGCAGCAGACGCTGCAATTCGGCGGCGGCCTCGGCTTCCGCCTTGCGCAGGTCCGGCAGGGTCGCTGCTACTTCGGCCTGGGCGGCCGCGGCGGCGGCCGAATGCTGGGTGCGTTCCGAAACGTCGCTTTCCCCGTGATGAAGACGCTGTTCAGCGTTTTCGACGGCGGTGCAGGCGGCGATCCATTTCAGATGCAGAAGCAAAGCCTCCACCTCGCGGATGCGTTCGCTCAACCGGCGGTAACGGGAGGCCTGGCGGGACTGGCGCTTCAACCCCTTCAGCTGGGTCTCCAGCGTCTCGATGACGTCGTCGACGCGGCCCAAATTCGTTTCCGCGGCGCGCAGGCGAAGCTCGGCTTCATGGCGGCGGCTGTGCAGGCCGGCGATGCCGGCGGCCGCTTCCAGCAGGCCGCGCCGCTCTTCGGGCTTGGCGTTGATGATGGCGCCGATCCGTCCCTGGCTTACCAGCGCAGTCGATCGCGAGCCGGTCGTTGCGTCGGCGAACAGAAGCTGGACGTCCTTGGCGCGCACGTCGCGGCCGTTCACCCGGTAGCGCGAGCCCTCGTTGCGTTCAATCTGCCGCGACACTTCCAGATCGTCCTGATCGTTGAACAGCGCCGGCGCCGTGCGGTCCCGGTTGTCGAGTTGCAGCACCACTTCCGCAAGGTTGCGGGCCGGCCGGTCCGACGTTCCGCTGAAGATCACGTCGTCCATCTCGCCGCCGCGCATCTGCTTGGCGCTGGTCTCGCCCATCGACCAGCGCAGCGCCTCGACCAGATTCGATTTGCCGCAGCCATTCGGTCCGACGATGCCGGTCAGCCCGGCCTCGATCGGCAGCTCCGTCGAATCGACGAAGGATTTAAAACCGGTGAGCTTGAGTTTCAGAAACTGCAATTCAGTTTGCTCCGGATTCGCTCAACAGAGGCGCCAGGATAGCATCGAAATCCTCAATGGGCAGCGCGCCGACATGGTTTTCGCCGCGAATGACGAAAGTGGGCGTCGAACGGATCTTGTATGTCTTGTCGCCATAGACGCGTTCTTCCAGAATCAGATTGCCCAGTTCCGTATCGTTGATGCAGGCGTCGAAACGCCTTTCGTCGATGCCGACCATTTTGCCAAGGTTCATGAGGGCGCTACGGGGATCCTCCGACGTCGCCCATTGACGCTGGCGTGCGAACAGCAGGTCGAGAAGCTGAAAATATTTCCCCTCCGGCGCGCAACTCACCAGCATTGCCGCCTTGTGGGCGACGTTGTCGAGGGGAAAATTGCGGTAAACCAGTCGCACCTTTCCGGTGTCGATGTACTTCTTCTTCAGCTCCGGCAGGATATCGGTGTGGAACTGCGCGCAATGCGGGCAGGTCAGCGACGAGTAATCGATGATCGTGACCGGCGCGTCCTCCGCGCCCAGCGCCCGTACCGGCCCCGGTGCCTGATCCATGGTGCCGTTGGTGCCGCTCTCCGAATCGCAGGCCGCCACCGGCAGGACAAGGGCCAGAAAAAACAGGATATGGCGAGCTAGACGCCCTAGATCCACAAGATATGGCATGCTGCGGGGCAGTATAGGGGTGGGGGAAGGGGCCGGCAAGCTGCGCATCGGGCGAGGTTCCTGGGTCGGCCCCCTACCTTTTCTTGGTCGCGTCGGCTGCCGTCGCCCTGCGCACGGCTTTCCCCAGCCGGTCGAGCGCGCCGTCGAGCGTCGCGTCCTCCGAACCGTCCGCCGCATCCGTCCCCTTTTCCGGTGCCGGCGCCTTCCCGGTTGCCACCGTCATGTCCTGAACGAGCCGCAGCCGCTTGACGGCGGCATAGCCGAGGAATCCGTTGATCCGCTCCAGCACCTGCGGCTCCAGATGCTGCAGTTCGACGGCCAGGCTGCCGGCGACGGCGATCTGCAGCGTGCCGCCGCTGCGCTCGCCCTTCGGGAAGATCAGTTTCCTGGGCAGGCTGGCCCGGGCGATGGCCGGCCCCACGATGTCCGGCCATTTCGAAACCAGCCCGGCGACGGCGGCGCCGCGGCGGCCAAGCGCCCTTCGGGTGATGTGCGGGACAAGTTGGGCGAGGGATCGGGTTCCCCGGCGTTCGGCAGACATCGCAAGCGTTTCCCTGAACCATGATCCGGCCTTGGCGATGGGCCGGTTGCATCCCTATGCTAGGCCCGAAGCGGGGGACGGGCAATCGATGAGACGCGGGGAAACCGGGTGATGGCAGGCAAGCGCAAGGCGCCGCGCAAGCGCCCGGAGACCGACCCGGCCCGTTTGGTGTCGGCGCTTCTCGCCTGGTACGACCGCGGGCACCGTTCCTTCCTGTGGCGGGCGGAGACGGGCGAACCAACGGACCCCTACCGGGTTTGGCTTGCCGAGGTGATGCTGCAGCAGACCCAGGCCGCCACCGTCGAGCCCTATTTCCGGGAATTCACCGCCCGTTGGCCGCGGCTCGAGGACCTCGCCGCCGCCGAGCTGGACGCCGTACTCCATGCTTGGCAGGGCCTCGGCTATTACAGCCGGGCGCGCAATTTGCACCGGGCGGCCCGCCTCGTTCGGGACGAGTTCGCCGGCCGCTTCCCTGAGGACGAAGCGGGGCTACGCCAGCTTCCCGGCATCGGCCCCTATAGCGCTGCCGCCATTGCCGCCATTGCCTTTGGCAAGCCGGCCACCGTCGTCGATGGCAATGTCGAACGCGTAATCGCCCGCCTCTTCGCGGTGACGGACCCGTTGCCCAAGGCGAAGGTCGCGATCCGCGAACTTGCCGCGACGCTGACCCCCGCCCACCGCCCCGGCGATTACGCCCACGCCATCATGGAACTCGGCGGCGCCGTCTGCCGGCCGGCGAACCCGGCCTGCGACGCCTGCCCCTGGGCCTTCGCCTGCGAGGCGCGGAAGCAGGGGATCGCCACCACACTGCCCAAACGCCAGCGCAAGGCGACGCGTCCCACCCGGCACGGCATCGCCTTCTGGCTCCGGCGCGGCGATGGCGCCGTGTTGCTGCGCCGCCGCCCGGAACGGGGCCTGCTCGGCGGTATGATGGAAATCCCCTCCACCGACTGGCGTCCGGGCGCATGGACGCTGGCGGAGGCGCTGAAGGAAACGCCTCTGCCGCCGGCCAAGCTGTGCCGCCAGCGGCTGTTGCCGGGAACGGTCCGGCACGAATTTTCCCATTTTCGGCTGGAGCTTCAGATCGTGGCGGCCGAGACGCGGGGCCGGACCCGCCCGCTTGAGAACGCGGTCTGGTGCCGGCCGGAACGGTTTGGCGACTACGCACTGCCTTCCGCGATGCGGAAGCTCACCCGCCACGTTCTCGAAGTGGAATCAGTTGCCCTGGGCCGCCGCGCGTGAGCCTTGCGCGCTGGTTGCGTATTTCGCCTGGATGCCGGGGTAGGTGGCAAGCAGGCATGCCCGCGATTCGGCAAGCATGCCGTCCACCTCGCGGGCCCATGCGAAGGCGCGGTCGGCCTCGCCGTTCTTGCAGGCCGTCTCGATGGTGGCGGCGTGACGGCTTAACCGGGTAAACCCGCAATTGCCGGCGATGCTTTTCAAGTCATGGGCGTCCCGGGCAAGCCGGGCAGCGTCCTTTTCCTTCACCGCGGCGCGCATGCCGTCGGCATGGCGACAGGCGGTTTCGTCGAACAGCACGAGTATCTCGAGCAGCAGGTCGATCCCGATCATCGCCTCCAGATCGGCCAGCGTCATCGGCTCGATCAGTGGCAGGTCGGACTTCCTTGGCGTCGCTTTCGTCCGTGGTTCGGGGTGGGTCCAGTGCTCGACCAGAGTGACCAGCTCCCTGGCGGCGATGGGCTTGGCGGCAAAACCGTCCATGCCGGCTTGGTAGAAGCGTTCCCGGTCGTATGGCGTGACGCTGCCGCTGAAGGCGAGAATGGGAACCCGGCTTTTTCCGTTCGGCAGCGCCCGAATGGCTTTCGTCGCATCGATGCCGTTCAGCTTCGGCATGTCGACATCCATCAGGACGAGATCGTAATCTGCCTGCTTGACCGCCTCGATGGCGGCCTCGCCATTGTCGACGCCGTCCGGATCGAAACCGGCGACGCGCAGGATGGTCAGCACGGCATCCTGCATCGCCACGTTGTCGTCGGCGACGAGGATGTGTGGATGGGTGTTGTACTTCACGTTCTCTTTACGGTTCGCCAAACGCGAAACCGTCTCTCCTGTGATTGTGGTGGCTTTTGGTCGCGGATCCGTCCGGCGTGATCGTTTCGCCGGCGCGTGCGCCGCGGGTGGCGGCGGCAGTGGGGGGATGGATCTCGCATTTCGCATGGCCTGGTTCCTTTCCGGCCGGCCGTCGTTCTAAGGAATCTTGGTCCCCCCTGGCGTTTTCGCCGTTTCCCCAGAACGTTCCTGTGCGCTCACACGTATTAGGTTCAACCTTTACTGCGCGGTTCAACTTTTAGAGGTGTTATTAGAAGGATTATTGGTTAACAAAGATTTAAATTGTGGATAAGTGAATAACCACTTGAAATATATAAATTATATCTGTGGATTGGTTGTGGGCGACGCCGCCCGTTTCTAGCGGGATTCGACGCGCAGACGCTGGCGCAGCTCGTCGATCGGGGTTAACCGGCCGGCCGATTCGTAGTGCCAGAACGTCCAGCCGTTGCAGGTGGCGCTGCCTTGCGCCAGCGCCCCGATCCGGTGGATCGAGCCCCGCTCTTTCATGAAGGCAAGGTCGCCGTCGGCGCGCACCTGCGCGCGGAAACGCCGCTTCGCATCGAACAGCGGATCGCCCGGCGTGATCAGGCCGCGTTCGACGATCGAACCGAAGGGAATGCGCGGCGCGTCCCGTTTCGAGGGCGTGTAAAGCAGTTCCGGTTCGGCGATCGGCTCCACCTTTTCAATGCGCTCGCGGGCGAACTCGGCATAGGCCGGGTCCCGTTCGATGCCGATGAAGTCGCGGCCCAGTTTCTTGGCGACGGCGCCGGTCGTGCCGGTACCGAAGAAGGGATCGAGAATCAGATCGCCCGGCTGCGTCGCGGCAAGCACGGTCCGGTACAGCAGCGCTTCCGGTTTCTGGGTGGGGTGCAGCTTGCGGCCTTCCTTCCGCAGGCGTTCCGGCCCGCTGCAGATCGGCAGCAGCCAGTCGCTTCGCATCTGCACGCCTTCGTTCAGCGCCTTCATGGCCTCGTAGTTGAAACGGTAGCGGCTTTGCTTGCTGCGGCTGCACCAGATGAGAATCTCGTGGGCGTTCGTGAAACGCCTGCCCCGGAAATTCGGCATCGGGTTCGTCTTGCGCCACACGACGTCGTTCAGCGTCCAGAAGCCAAGGTCCTGTAGCTGGGTGCCGATGCGAAAAATGTTGTGATAGGTGCCGATGACCCAAAGCGTGCCGTCTTCCTTCAGCACGCGGCGGACGGCGCCAAGCCATTCGCGGGTAAAGGCGTCATAGGCCGCGAAGCTTCCGAACTTGTCCCACGCCTCGGCGACGCCATCGACGAGGCTGTCGTTCGGCCGGCGCAGATCGCCCGTCAGCTGCAAATTGTAGGGCGGGTCGGCGAACACCATATCGACCGAGCCGGGCGCCATGCGGCCCATCTCCTCGACGCAGTCGCCGACCAGGACCCGGTTGCGGGGGGTTCCTTTCGCCATGGCGGGAGGATGGGGAAAGGGGGCGGTCGGGTCAAACGAAAATCGGTAAGAATCCGTATGGAATCAATATGTTAGGTCTGAATCGGCCCCATGACTCAAGATCTGGGGGATGGGGCGGAAGCTCAACCGATGATGTGGGGTCACCCCCAGGCTGAGCAGGGCCTCCCGATGGGCCGCCGTGCCGTAGCCGGCGTTCCGCTCCCAGCCATAGCCGGGATGGCGCCGGCCCAGCCGCACCATCAGTCGGTCCC
Organism: Alphaproteobacteria bacterium; assembly: GCA_021296325.1. GTDB lineage: Bacteria > Pseudomonadota > Alphaproteobacteria. The sequence goes on along the minus strand of JAGWAR010000002.1, from coordinate 80,105 downwards.
GCGTCACCTTGGCGACGATGGAGGCGGCTGCGATGGAAAGGCTCACCATTTCGCCGCCGACGACGGTGCGGACCGGGCAGGCAAGGGCGGGCGCTCGGTTGCCGTCGACCAGCGCCAGCGCCGGTTCAAGCTGCAGCGCCTGCACGGCGCGGGCCATGGCCAGAAAGGTGGCGTTCAGGATGTTGAGGCGGTCGATCTCGCGCACGCTCGCCGCTCCGATGCCGATGCGGCTGATGGGCAGCAGCGCCTTCAGGACCGCTTCGCGCTTGCCTGCCGACAGCGTTTTCGAATCCCGGACCTCGCCATGCAGATGTTTCGGAAAGTCTTCCGGCTTCAGGATGACGGCAGCAGCCAGCACGGGCCCGGCCAGCGGCCCGCGGCCCACCTCGTCGATCCCGGCGACCGGGCCGGGCACTTCCATTTCCAGGGCAAAGTCCGGCACGGCAAATGGCCCGTGAAGATTCCCGTCGGCCAGACCCTAGCACGGATTGCCTTCAGGAAAAGAGATCGAGCTGCGCGCCTACGCCCGGTGGCGGGCGGAACCGGCTGCAGTCAAGCGCGATCGCCTTTTCGTTCAGCCCCAGCCGCCGGCAGGCGAGCTTGAACCGCTTGGCGAGAAGTTCCGCGTAGTTTCCGATGCCGCGGCGGCGGATGAAGAAACGGGAATCGTAATCCTTGCCGCCGCGCATGCCCTGGACCAGGCTCATCACGTGGTTCGCCTTGCCGGGGGCGTTGGCCTCCAGCCATTCGCGGAACAAGGGCGCAACCTCGCGGGGAAGGCGCAAGGCCACGTACCCGGCCTCCTTGGCGCCGGCCTTCGCCGCCGTCTTCAGAATTTTTTCCATTTCCGGGTCGGTGAGAAAGGGAATGACCGGCGCCGTCATGACGCCGGCCGGCACGCCTGCCTCGGCCAGTCTCCGGATCGTCTCGATACGGTGCTTCGGGTGGGGGGCGCGCGGCTCCAGCGTGCGCGCGATCTCCGGCCTCAGGCTCGTCACCGACACGAACACCTTGACCAGGCGCCGCGCCGCCATCTCGCCCAGGATGTCGAGGTCGCGCAGCACCAGCGTCGATTTCGTCACCAGGTTCACCGGCTGGCCGAAGGCGGCCAGCGTTTCCAGAATCTTGCGGGTGATCTCGTAACGCCGTTCGATCGGCTGGTAGCAGTCCGTGTTCATGCCAAGGGCCAGCACCTCGCAGCGATAGCCGGGCTTGCGCAGTTCCGCGGCCAGCAATTCGGGCGCGTTCGGTTTCGCAAACAGCCGGCTTTCGAAATCCAGGCCGGGGGAAAGGCCGAGATAGGCGTGGGTTGGGCGGGCGAAGCAATAGATGCAGCCATGCTCGCAGCCGCGATAGGGATTGATCGAACGGTTGAAGGGAATGTCCGGCGAGTTGTTGCGGGTGAGGATCGAACGCGTCGCATCGATGGTGACCCGGGTGCGCAGCGGCCCCGCTTCCTCCGGCTCCCGTTCCTCCGTCCAGCCGTCGGCCACGGCAAACCGCACGGCCGCCTCGAAGCGCCCGGTCGGGTTGCTGACGGCGCCGCGGCCCTTGCGGGGACGATCGGGAAGCAGGTCGACCATGATGGCGGAAGGCTAGGCGGCAGGTTAGAACAAATCAAGAACATTTATCGGCGGCCCTCGGCAGCCGGGGCATGGCAGGCCCTGGCTTCTGTGCTAAACAGGCGAAAAATTGGACCCGTCGTCCCATGCCGCAGAACCCCTTGCTCAGCATCGTGCTTCCCACCCGCAACGCGGCGGCCCATCTTGGCCGGACCCTGACGGCGATCGAAAAGGCCGGCTCGGCCTTCGACCATGAATGCGTCGTCGCCGATGGCGGCTCGACCGACGACACGGCCGCGCTGGCAAGGCGTCACGGCGCCACCGTCCTTTCCGTGGCCACGCCCGGACGCGGCGCACAGCTGTGCGCTGGGGCGGCGGCGGCAAGGGGAGAATGGCTGTTCTTCCTGCACGCCGACACCGCGCCCGGGCCGGAATGGGCCGTCGCTGCCAAGGCCTTCATGGACGAACCGGACCACTACCACCTGGCGGCCTGCTTTCGCTTTGCGCTGGCAAGCGGGAAACCGGCGGCGCGGCGGATCGAACGCCTGGTGGCCTGGCGCAGCCGGGTGCTGGGGCTTCCTTACGGGGATCAGGGGCTTTTGCTTTCGCGCGCCCTTTACGACGAGATCGGCGGTTTTTCCCCGATCCCGATCATGGAGGACATCGAGATCGTGCGCCGCCTTGGCAAGGCCCGGCTCGTCCTGCTCGATGCGCCGCTGCCGACCTCGGCCGAACGCTACGACAAGGAAGGGTACTGGCGCCGCCCGTTGCGCAACCTCTTCTGCCTTGCCCTTTATTTCCTCGGCGTTTCGACCGAACGCCTGCGCCGGCTTTACGGATGAAACGGCACCGGGCACGCAAGCGCCGCCGCGGGCCGGACCGTCACCTCGTTCTCTTTACGCGCGCGCCGCGTCTCGGCCTTGGCAAGCAACGGCTCGCCCGGGGAATCGGGCCCGTGCCCGCCCTTCGCTTTCACCGGGAGACGACGGCCAGCCTGCTTTCGAAATGCCGCCGCGACCCGCGCGTTCGCCTCTGGCTTGCGATCACGCCGGATGGGGCGGGCGGCATCCCCCAGGTCTGGCCGCAGGCAGGCCCGGCGCGGGTCATCCCCCAGGGCGCCGGCGGTCTCGGCGCGCGCATGGGCCGCGTCTTTCGAACGCTGCCCAGGGGGCCGATCGTCCTCATGGGGGCGGACGTGCCTTCCGTTTCGTTGCGCGACATCCAGGCCGCCTTCCGCGCGCTTGGCGATCACGACGCCGTCTTCGGCCCGGCCGGGGATGGCGGCTACTGGCTGGTCGGCTTTCGGCGTCTCCTGCCGCCCTTTCATCCCTTCCGGCGGGTGCGCTGGTCCTCGCCCCACGCCCTGGCCGACACGCTTGGCAATCTGAAACCGGATTGGCGGATTGCCCGTATCGCGACTCGCGACGACGTGGATGACGAGGCGGATTACCGCCGCTGGCGGCAAAGGAAGGGTGCGGCCTAGCGCTCTTTCAGGCGCGGCATCAGCTCGACGAAATTGCAGGGCCGCAAACGGCTGTCCATCTGGTGGCGGAGGATGCCGTCCCAGCCGTCCTTGCAGGCGCCGGGCGAGCCCGGCAATGCAAACAGGAACGTGCCGTTGGCAACCCCGCCCGTGGCGCGCGACTGGATGGTCGAAGTACCGATCTTTTCAAAGCTCAATTGCCGGAACAATTCGCCGAAGCCCTCGATCTCTTTTTCATAGACCGAACGAAAGGCCTCCGGCGTCACGTCACGGCCCGTCAACCCGGTGCCGCCGGTGGCGATGACGCAATCCACTTCCTGGTTGGCGATCCATTCGCGCAGCTTCGCGGTGATCGCCTCCGCGGTGTCCTTGACGATGGCGCGGTCGATCAGGTGGTGGCCGGCTTCGGTGATACGTTCGGCCAGTACGTTCCCGGATTTGTCGTCCGCCGCGCTGCGGGTGTCCGATACGGTCAGTACCGCGACGTTGACGGGGACAAACGGTTTTGATTCATCAATCGTCATGCTCCGCCACCTGGGTCTCTTTTTCCGTGCCGTCAAGGGCGACATAGACCGGCCATGCGCCGCCCAGGATCGCGTCAAGCGACGGCGCCGCTTGGTTCAACCGTTCGCGATAGATCCAGAGATTGCGGAAAACGCGCTTCACGAAAATTCGCGTTTCCTTCGAAGGCAGGCTTTCGATGAACAGAAGCGCATCGTCGTCCTTCGGCATCATCTTGCGCTGCCAGCCGGTGACGCGGCTCAGGCCCGCATTGTAGGAGGCCGTCAGCAGGAACAGATTGCCCTGAATCTGTTGGTTCTTGAGAAGGTGCAGCACGAATTTCTGCCCGATCTCGAGGTTCAATTCCGGCTGAAACAACCGGTCGCGGCGAATGCCCGAAAAGGGCCGCCCGCGCACCATCAGATTGGCGGTTCCGGGCAGAAGCTGCATGAGACCGCGCGCGCCGGCCGGACTCTTGGCGCGGATGTTGAACAGCGATTCCTGATGCATGATCGCGTAAAGCAGCGCGCGATCGACCGCATAGCCCTTCTCCGGGGTCCAGGGCGGGATCGGATAGGCCACGCCGGGATGGCCTTCGCCGTCGCTGAGCAGGCCGGAAAGCCGCACGGAAAGGGATGGCAGCCCGAAATGGCTGGCCAGCGCCAGCACCGGGCGGGTGAGTTCGGGATCGGCGGCGACGGCGCGCAATTCCCGTTCCGCCCGGTAGCGCTGACCGACCTCCAGCAGCGCCAGGGCCCGCACGCCGCGCGTCATTGCTTCGATGCGCCCGACGTCGTCGCGGGTAAGTTTCGGCGCTTCCCACCGGTAGTCGTGCCGCAGGCCCAGCGCCCGGCGGGCGAGGATGCCGTAAAAGGTTTGCGGATGCCGGGCGGCGCGGTCGAGCCAGTACGTGACGTTTTGCGGCCGGCGGTGAATCAACTCGTTCCTCGCCGCCCAATAGGCGCCGGCCGTCGTCAGGTCCGGGGAAATGCCCTCGATCGAGGCCAGCACCTGAAAATGGTCGCCCGCCGCGTCGAACCGACCCAACCGCCAGGCGGCACGGCCTGCCGTCCAATAGGCATCCGGCACGGCCGTGCCGGAACGCTCGATGCTCTTGAGCACCAGGGCATAGGCCTGCTCGACCCTGCCCTTGCTCAGGTAGCCGGCGGCGACGTCGGCCTGCAGGATGTCGTAGGCCGTATCGTTCACCCCGCGGGTCTTGCGGCCTTCCTCGAGGATCCCTTCGGCGCGCTTCGTGTAGCCCCTGCGCAGCCAGTAATGGACCCGCCCTTGCAATTTGCGCACGGCGCGCGAGGTCTTCAGCGGCGAGGCGATGGCGCCTTCCTCCGTTTCGCCCAGCCGTTCAAGGCCGGTGATATAGGTGCCGACGGGCCGCTTTGGCGCCCGCCCGCCCGCGGGTTTGCGGCGAAGGGCCAGGCGATAGATACGCCCGGCGTCCGGGTGGTCGGCGTAGTCGTCGAGCCAGCGGCGAAGCTCGTCGAACTTCGAACGGTAGGCCGTCGGATGCAGGTAGCGCTGGGCCAGCAGATGGCCGACGAGCACCCGGTTTTTGAGTTGTTTGATCTGCCGGTCGGCGGCGTTCCACTCGCCCGCTTCCTGAAGGGCGAAGATTTCCCGGTAACGCTGCTGGTCCTCGTCCGACAGCACCGGCACCACCACCACCTCGCCCGCTTTCACCGGCGCCGCCCGAAGGGCGCCCGCGCCGGGATGAAGCCCGACGAGAACAAGGGCGAGAACGGCAAGGAAATTCCTTCCCGTCCAGACCGCCAACGTTGCTTTATGGGTGACCGGCCCCCTGCGCATGCGGCTTCCCTTAACGGAATCAGGCCTGCTCGGCAAGGTCCGGGCCCTAGCGGCCTTGCCGCAACTTCGCCTGAATGGCTAGAAAATCGGCCCAGGCCGTGCGTTTTTGAATCGGCGAACGCAGCAAATAGGCGGGGTGGAAGGTGGCGATGGCAGGGCAGGGCCGGCTCATGCCCCGGCTCTCGTATTCGAACCATTTGCCCCGAAGCTTCATGATCCCTTCGTTGCGCGCCATCAGCGTCTTGGCCGCCGGCCCGCCGAGCAGCACCAGGATTTCCGGGTCCACCAGCTCGATGTGCCGTTCGACGAAGGGAAGGCAGGACGAGATTTCGGCCGGCGTCGGCTGCCGGTTGCCGGGCGGCCGCCAGAAAAGAACGTTCGTGATGTAGACGGACCCCCGGTCCAGCCCGATCGCCGTCAGCATCCGGTCGAGCAGCTTGCCGCTCGGTCCCACGAAGGGCAGGCCCTGGCGGTCTTCCTCGGCGCCCGGCGCTTCGCCGATCAACATGACCCTGGCTTGCGGGTTGCCGTCCGCGAAGACGAGCCTCGCCGCCCCCTTCAGCGGGCAGCCTTCGTAAAGGGCAAGCGCCTCGCGCAGTTCGTCCAGATTCTTGGCCGCGTCCGCCAGGCTGCGCGCGCTGGCCGTCTCGGCGCTTGCGGCGCGCTTGGGCGCGGCCTCTTCCGGGGCAAGCGGCAATTCGGGATCCGAAGGCGGCGGACGACCCATGGTGGTTTCCTGGTAGCGGTTTCGCGGCTGCTCGCCGACCGCCTCGTTGGCGCCCGCTTCGATTTGCCAGCGAAGATGGGAAAAAGAAACCTCCGTGCTTTCCATGCACGAAAGCCTAGCATGCACCCCCGGGACGCGCATCATGCTAGACTTAACGTCCTGTTTCACCTGGGCTCGTCGAAAGGAGAAAGACGTGAGCGAACGCGAATCCATGACCTACGACATCATCATCGTCGGCGCCGGCCCGGCCGGTCTGGCGGCGGCGATTCGCTTGCGCCAGCTCTGCGAGGCGGCGGGCAAGGATTTCAGCGTTTGCGTCATCGAGAAGGGCTCGGAAGTGGGCGCCCACATTCTTTCCGGCGCCGTGCTGGACCCGAAGGCGCTGAACGAGCTGCTGCCCGACTGGAAGGAGAGGGAGGCGCCGGTCCATACCCCGGTGACGTCCGAACAATTCCTCTTTCTTTCCGAATCGGGCGGCGTGGCCTTTCCCAATTTTTTGCTGCCGCCGGCACTGCACAACCGCGGCAACTACATCATCAGCCTTGGCAATCTTTGCCGTTGGCTGGCTTCCCAGGCCGAGGCGATGGGCGTCGAGATCTATCCGGGCTTCGCCGCCGCCGAGGTGCTCACCAACGCGGATGGCAGTGTCAAGGGCGTTGCCACCGGCGACATGGGGCTGGGCCAGGACGGCGAGAAGCTTGCCACCTACCAGCCGGGGATCGAGTTGCACGCGAAATACACCTTCTTCGCCGAAGGCTGCCGGGGCAGCCTCGGCAAGGAGCTGATCGAACGCTTCGGCCTGCGCGAGGGGGCCGAAGCGCAGACCTACGGCATCGGCATCAAGGAGCTTTGGGAGGTCGCCCCCGAGAAGCACCGGCCGGGCCATGTCGTGCACACGGCGGGCTGGCCGCTGGATGGCGCGACCTATGGCGGCTCGTTCCTCTATCACCTCGAAAACCGTCAGGTCGCCGTCGGCTTCGTCATCGGCCTTGACTACAAGAACCCTTACCTAAGCCCCTATGACGAATTTCAGCGCTTCAAGTTGCATCCGAAGATCCGCCCCGTCTTTGAAGGAGGCAAACGCATCTCCTACGGGGCCCGTGCGCTCAACGAAGGCGGCCTGCAATCGCTTCCCAAACTCGCCTTTCCGGGTGGCGTGCTGATCGGATGCGAGGCCGGCACGTTGAACATGCCGAAGATCAAGGGCACGCACACGGCGATGAAGTCGGGGATGCTGGCGGCGGAAGCCGCCTTCGCTGCCCTTTCGGAAGGCAGGGAAGGCGGCGACGAACTGAATGCCTATCCGGAAAATTTCCGGAAGACCTGGGTCCATGACGAACTCTACCGGGCGCGCAACGTGCGGCCAGCCTTTCGGTGGGGGCTTTGGCTCGGCACGCTTTACACCGGCATCGACCAGATTCTTTTCCGCGGCCGCGCGCCGTGGACGCTTCGCCACGGTCACGCCGATCACGAATCGCTTGTAGGAAAAACCGAAGCGCAGCCCATCGCCTATCCGAAACCCGATGGCGTGATCACCTTCGACAGGATGTCTTCCGTCTTTCTTTCGAACACGAACCACGAAGAAAACCAACCGGTGCATCTCGTGCTCAAGGATTCGCGGGTGGCGATCGACGTCAATCTGGAACGTTTCGACGCGCCGGAAACCCGTTACTGCCCGGCCGGCGTTTACGAGATCGTGCGTGACGATGCCGGCGCCAATCCGCGGTTGCAGATCAATGCCCAGAACTGCGTGCATTGCAAAACCTGCGACATCAAGGACCCGACCCAGAACATCAACTGGGTCGTGCCCGAGGGCGGCGGCGGCCCGAACTACCCCAACATGTAGGCTTCTTGGGATTGCGAGCGGCCAGCAAACCCCCTAATTTGGGAAAAAAAGCATGGGTGGCAGGACAGACGGAGGGCAGGCGGCTTGTACGTATCTTCTGGAAATTTCCGGCGAGCCGGTCTCGGCCTCGTTCTGATTCTTGCCCTTGCCGCCTGCGACGACGGGCGTGGCGGCGGCTCGACCCATCGCGCCGGGCCGCCGGAGGCCTTTGAATCGGGCTTTGCCGGCAATTACCTGGCCGGTCAGCACGCCACCCTGATCCGCGATTTCGAGGCGGCGGCCGACTTCATGGCCACCGCGCTCACCTACGAACCGGACAATCTCGACCTGCTGCGACGCACCTTTTACCTGATGGCAGGCGAGGGCAGGTTCAAGGAAGCCGATGCGCTTGCCCTGCGCGTCATCGATGCGGCAGCGGACGACCCGGTCGCCGGGCTCTATCTGGTCGAACGCGCCTTCCGGAAAAAGCAATACGACAAGGCGCTCGACCTTCTGGAAAAAATTCCACGGCAGGGCCTGCACGTTTATCTCAACCCGCTTTTTTCGGCCTGGATACATCTCGCCCTCGGCAAGCACGAGCAGGCGCTCGAAGAGCTTGGCGCGCTTGCGAAGATGGAAGGCTTCGAGTCGATCTACCGCTATCACCTGGCGCTGCTCTACGATTTGGACGGCAAGGCCGATTCGGCGGAAGGCAACTACATCAACGCGCTAAGCAATCACGTGCCGACCCTGCGGGTGGTCGAGGCGCTCGGTAATTTTTATACGCGCCACGGCCGCAAGGAAGAGGCCCGCGACCTTTACGAGCGTTACATTTCCGACAACAGCGCCTCCCTTGTTCTCGGCATGCGAAGGGACCAGCTTGCCGGCGAGGAGATGCCGCAGCGTTTCGTGCAGGACGCCGTCGAAGGGCTGGCCGAGGTTTTTTACAGCATCGCCGTCCTCTTTCATCAGCAAAGCTCGCTTTATCAGCAAAGCTCGTTCGGCTTCGAGCTTGTTTTCGCCCAGATGGCCATCGATCTTCGCGAGAATTTGTACGAGGCCGACGTTCTGATCGCCGAGATTCACGAAATTCATAACCGCTACGCCGCCGCCATCCGGATCTACGAAAGAATTCCGGCCGGCGATGCCTGGGGATGGCTTGGCCGAATTCGCATTGCCAAGAATTACGAGGCGCTGGGCGATCGCAAGCAGGCCAGCCGCCTGCTTCGGAAGATGGCGAAAGAACGTCCCGAACGGATCGATGCCCTGGTCGAACTGGGCACGATGCTTCGCCTGCACAAGCTCTATGACGATGCGATCGACGCCTATAGCGATGCGATCGAACGCATCGAAAAGATCCAGCCTCACCACTGGACCCTTTTCTATGCGCGCGGCATCGCGCTCGAACAGTCGGACGAATGGGAACGCGCCGAGGCCGATCTCCAGCGCGCGCTCGAGCTACAGCCGGATCAGCCCTATGTGCTCAACTATCTGGGCTATTCCTGGCTGGAGAAGGGCAAGAAGCTGGACGAGGCCCAGCGCCTGATCAAGCGCGCCGTCGAGCTGAGGCCGCGGGACGGCTACATCGTCGACAGCATGGGCTGGGCGCTTTACCGCATCGGGCAATACGCGGAGGCGCTGCCCCATCTCGAACTGGCGGTGCAGCTCAGGCCCAACGATCCGGTCATCAACGACCACCTTGGCGACGTTTATTGGCAGGTTGGCCGGCACTACGAGGCACGCTTCCAGTGGCGTCGCGCGCTGACGTTCAACGTTGCCGACGAAGCCGACCCCAAGCTTAGCGCCACGATCCAGTCGAAACTGGATGGCGGGCTGCCTGCCGACTTTAACAAGAGCAAGTAACGGGCGGTGACGGTAAAGGTGGCGCACGGCGAATTTCACCTTACGGCCCCGGCAAAGCTTAATCTCTACCTTCACATTGTCGGCGTGCGTGAGGACGGCTATCACCTGCTGGACAGCCTCGTCGTCTTTGCGGGCCTTCACGACGAACTTGCCTTCGCGTCCGACGACACGTTGAGCCTCGTCATCCGCGGGCCTTTCTCCGCCGCCCTGGGCGAGGTGAACCTCGATGACAATTTGGTGCTCCGCGCTGCCCGTCACCTGGCCAGGCTGCATCGCGTCAAGGCGGGGGCGGCGATCACGCTCACCAAGAACCTGCCCGTCGCTGCCGGCATCGGTGGCGGTTCGGCGGACGCGGCGGCGACGCTTCTGGGCCTCGCCCGTCTCTGGAACCTCGACCTCGACGCCAGGGCGCTTGGCGGCCTCGGCCTCGAGCTCGGCGCCGACGTGCCGGTTTGCATCGAAAGCCGGCCCGCCTTCATGGGCGGCATCGGCGAGGAACTGACGCCGGCAACCGGCGTGCCGGCGGCCGGTCTGGTGTTGGTCAATCCGGGGGTGGCCCTGTCGACGGCCGCCGTCTTCAAGGCGTTGGGGGGCACGGTTTCAAAACCCGCCCCCCGCGAGGCGCTGCCTGAAGACGCGGCCGGGCTTGCCCGTTACCTGAAGGCCCGACGCAACGACCTTGCCGCCCCTGCCATGTCGCTTGCACCCGGAATCGAAACGGTGCGGACGGCCATTGCCGCCACGCCCGATTGCCTGTTGTCGCAAATGTCCGGCAGCGGGACGACCTGCTTCGGGCTCTATGCCGATCGCGCCACGGCCGACGTGGCGGCGGCAACGCTTGCAGAGGGTCATCCCGAGTGGTGGGTTGCGGCGACGGAACTGTTTGCCGACGCCTGATCTTTCGCCGGCCCGCCGTTAGTTCACCGGCAACCCCGCCGAGCGGGACACCGCGCGCAATTCGTCAAGCAGGGGTTTGGAAGGCTGGCCGTCGGCTTCGAGGCCGGCGAAGGACTGGTAAAGCCGGATCGCCGCCTGCGTTTCGTTGGTGACGACCCCGTCGATGGGACCCGGCGTGAACCCGAGCCCGGCCAGCAGCCGTTCCATCGCCTCGAGCCTTTGCGCATCCAGCGGCGCCTTGTCGAGGACGACGATCTGGACTTGCTCCGGTTCCGCCCGCGTCGTCGCGGTGGCGGTGGAGGCCGCCGCCTGCCAGCGGGCCGCCGCCTCGGGGTCTTTGTCCACGCCGTCGCCTTCCGCGTAAAGTTCGGCCAGGCGCGTCATGGCCCCGGCGTGGCCGTCTTCGGCGGCGCCGCGCAACAGGTCCGCCGCTTTCTTGGTGTCCTGGCCAATGCCGATGCCCGCCGCGTAGGCGACGCCGGCCTTGAACTTGGATTCGAGATGGCCCTGTTCGGCAGCGCTCTGGAACCAGAAAAAGGCTTCGAAAAGGTTCTGGGCGACGACGCGCCCTTCCTCGTAAAGCAGGCCCAGCCGGTATTGCGCCTGGGGATGGCCCTGCAGGGCCGCCTTCTCGAACCAGTCGGCGGCGGCCAGCTCGTCCTTCGGCACCCACTCGCCCAGGGCGTAGCGCATGCCGAGCCGGAATTGGGCCTCCCGGTCGCCGGCTTGGGCGGAGCCGCGGATCTGGTTCAGGGTGGCTTGGGAAAAGTCCTCCGCCTTGCCCGGTTCGGTCTCGGGAACGGCCTCGGTGATCTGGGGCGGCGGGCCGTCGCGCTGGCCGATCCAGAAAAGCCCGAAGCCCGCGATCAGGAAGACGAGGGTGACGAGGGACCCGCCGGCCAGCCAGCGAAGTTGGCGGTGGATTCGGTGGGGCGGGGCCGCCGCGTAACGGTCGTCCGTTCCCGTTTCTTCCGCCGGTGCGCCCTTGGCGATGAGGGCAAGCTCGGGCGCCTGCGGGTCTTTTGAACCCGTGTTCCGGGTGTGGCGCAGAATGGCGGATTCAACCCATTGGCCGATCGGCATCCCGGCCCGTTTCGCCGCTTCCCTGGCGGCCTTGCGGGCTTCCGGGCCGACGCCTTTTGGATACCAGGCCCCTTTTGTCGTCATCCTGTCGAAGGTCCTTCGGCGTCTGCGGTTGCAATCGGGGAAAGTTTAACACAAGCCGCATGCCCCCGCGGTATCCCGAGAGCCCGGCGACGGTGATTTTTTATGGCTTATCTAGGGGAGGTTGAACATGCGGGCGAAACGGCTGCGCTGGGGGCGGGGCCGCTTTTCCCGTTCCTGCTCGGGGGCGGCATCCCCCACTTCCATCGTGTCCATCCGTTCCGTCAGCCGCTGCAGCGCCCGCTCCAGGGGGCCGGCACTGATCCCGGTCTTCTCGTTCACTTCCTTGACCCGCTCGGCCAGCTGCTCGACCTTCTCGGAGATCGGCGCGATGGTTTCCTGGGTCACCTGCTCGATATGCTCGACCCGCTGGATGAGCTGCTGGATGCTCTTGAGGATGGCCTCTTCCGTCAGCGCCGGCGGCGAAGGGGGCGAAAGGTCGGGGCCGGCCCCTTCCTCCCATTCCGGCGGCGGCTTGCCGGCGGTGTTCCGCTTGAGCTCATGGGCGGCGACGGAAAGGATGGTCCGCGTCAGCCAGCCGCCAAGCGTCATGCCGGCCTTCCGGGCCGCCATCTTGGCGGCCTCGCGGGCTTCCGGCTCGATGCCTTTAATGCTCCAGGGCGACTGGGACGTCATCCAACCTCACCTTAACGAAAGATCCAACGAGAGACCCCATTGCCGGTTTGGTAAACGGCCCAGCGAACCGCCCGGAATGTAAGGGAATGGTACAGCCTGCGTCAAGGAAAGTAGTGCTGGTAGGGCTAGTCCGGGTCCGGCTTTGCAGGGGTTTCGCCCCCCGTTTCCGGGCTCTTGGCGGCTCTTAGGACCAACCGGCTTAGCCATTCGCCCAAAGACAGTTTTTCCTGGCGGGCGGCTTCCTTCGCCGCCTCGCGGGCCTCGGTCGAGATGCCTTCGAGTTTCCAGCCGGTCATACCTTCCCCCGCTGGAAGCCTATCCCGGTCGCCCCTTTGGACACAAGGGAGTAATACCCTGGGTCCGTCCGGCCTGCCGGCCCTTCCGGGTCTGCCCGTGGCGGCGGTGGTACCGTCATGGCCTTCCCTTGCGGCAGCGGGGTTTTTGCGCCACTTTCCCGACCACTGATTTTGGGGCGTGGCCAAGTGGCAAGGCAACGGGTTTTGATCCCGTGATCGCAGGTTCGAATCCTGCCGCCCCAACCAAAAAAGGCGGCCCCGGGGCCGCCTTTTTTTCATGCCCGCGCGCTTCCCGGGCAGCCGGTCTCCCGTGCGGCTTCGGCGCGCTCGAGCTGGGCCAGCATGTCCTCGACGGTGGCGAATTTCCGGCGCGGCGAGGGCGGCGTCGCGTTGGCTTCCTCGATCGCCTCGATCTTCTGCCACTCCTCGAAGGAAACCGGCCGCACGCCACGGGCCGCGAGCAGCTTCTCCAGGCTCGCCCGGCCGGGCTTGCCTTCCTTGCCATCGGCCAGGATCTGCTCGGCGGCAAGCTTGCCGTCCGGCTTGTTGGTGGCGATCGTGCCGGTCGGCCCCCGCTTGATCCAGCCGACGGCGTAAAGCCCGTCCTCGACCCGGCCGTCCTCGTTCGGGACGATCCCCCATTTCTCGTCGAAGGGTGCGCCCTCGATCGGGGTCGAGCGATAGCCGATGGCCGAGACGATGGCCCCACACGCAACCTCGAAGAACTCGCCGGTGCCGACGGCGCGCCCCTCCTCGACCCGGGTCCGCTCCAGCCGCAGGCCCTCGACCTTCTCGCCGCCCAGGATCTCGACGGGGGAGGCATAAAAGACGAAGTGAACCCCCTTCGGCTTTTCCTCCCGCCGGCGTTCGGAAAATTCCTTCAGCGTGGCCAGGTTCTTCTCGCGCACGCGCAAATCCCGGTCCTCGTAATCGCCCTCGACCGCGTCCGGCAGTTGGGCGGGATCGACGATCGGCACACAATTCTCAAGGCGGCCCATCTCGCGCAGCTCCACATTCGTGAACTTCGCGTCGACCGGGCCCCGCCGGCCGAACATGTAGACGTCCTGGATGGGCGCCGCCTGGATGCGCTCGGCGGCGTAGTCCGGCAAATCGGCCGTGGCCATCTCGGCCGGCGTCTTGACCAGCACCCTGGCGACGTCGACGGCGACGTTGCCGACCCCGACGACGGCAACGGCGGAGGTGTCGAGATCCGGGTCGAGGTTGCGGAAATCCGGGTGGGCGTTGTACCAGCCGACGAAGGCGGCCGAGCCATAGACGCCTCGCTTGTCGGCGCCCGGCAGCCGCGCCGGGTTGTCGGTCGGCGCCCCGATGGCTAGCACGACGGCGTCGTAGATCTCGCGCAGCTCGTCCAGGCTCACGTCGCGGCCGACCTTGACGTTGCCGTAGTAGCGGACCGCTGGCTTCAGCGCGGTCTTGGCATAGCTTTTCTGGATTTTCTTCGTCGTCTGGTGGTCGGGTGCCACGCCGGCCCGAATCAGCCCGTAGGGGGCCGGCAAATATTCGATGAGGTCAATCTCGGCGTCCGCCTCCGTCAGGGCCTCAGCCGTGTAGAAACCGGCCGGTCCGGCCCCGATGATTGCTACCCTGATCGTCATCCTGGAATCACTTTGGAGGGAGGAGACATGCCCGTCAACCCGGCCCCGGCCAGGTGAACGCTAGTCGGTAACTTCCCAGGTGTGGCCGGAACGGAGCAGTGCGTTGATGTCGCCGGGCGCCGCCTTTGTCTTCGCCTTGGCGTCCTCGACCTGTCGCTGGACCTTCTCCGTGTAGGATTCGGTCGGGTTGCAGTAAAGGATCCCGATCGCCATCGGGAAGTCGGGCGGCTGCATGGCCGCCAGCAGGTTGGCAAGCGGGCGGCTTGTCTCGTCGTGGACGAGAAGGTCGGCTTCCGTCACCCCGTTCTCGCCGACGGTCACCACCTCGAGGGCAAGGCTCTGCGGCTTCAGGCGCAGGCCGTGCTGGCCGTCCTTGCCGAAACGCAACGGCTTGCCGTGTTCGACGTGGATCTGACGCTCGTCGGCAACCGGCTTGGCGGTGAAATCCTCGAACACCGCATCGTTGTAGACGATGCAGTTCTGGAAAATCTCGATGAAGGAAGCGCCCTTGTGGGCATGGGCCCGCAGGAACAGGTCCGGCAGGTGCTTCTGCTGGGTGTCGATGCCGCGGGCGACGAACCGGGCGCCGGCGCCAAGGGCGAATTCCGTCGGCGATAGGGGGTTGTCGATCGAACCCCCCGGCGTCGAGGGCGACCGCGTGCCGATCCGCGAGGTCGGTGAATACTGGCCCTTCGTCAGCCCGTAGATTTCGTTATTGAACAGCAGGATCTGCACGTCGACGTTCCGCCTCAGAATGTGCAGCAGGTGATTGCCGCCGATCGAAAGCCCATCGCCGTCGCCGGTCACGACCCACACGCTTAACTCCGGGTTGGCCAGCTTCACGCCCGTCGCAAAGGCCGGTGCGCGGCCGTGGATCGTGTGAAAGCCGTAGGTTTCCATGTAGTAGGGGAAGCGCGACGAGCACCCGATGCCGGAAACGAAGACGATGTTCTCGCGCTTCAGGCCCAGTTCCGGCATCGTCTTCTGGACCGCCTTCAGGATCGCGTAATCCCCGCAGCCCGGGCACCACCGCACCTCCTGGTCGGACGTGAAGTCCTTCGGGGTCAGCTTCTCAAGGGGCGTCGTGACGTTCATCTCAATTCTCCAACGCGCGGCGAATGGCCGCTTCGATCTCGGAAATCCGGAAGGGCTGCCCCGATACCTTGCTCAGGCTTTCGATCGGCAGCTGGTACTGGGAACGCAGCAACGTGGCAAGCTGGCCGTTGTTCATCTCGGCTACCAGCACCTTGTCGAAGCTCTCCAGCAACGCTTTCAAATTGGCGGGCAGCGGCCAGATGTGTCGCACGTGGATATGGGCGACGTCGGCACCGTCCTGGCGGGCCCGGGCAACGGCCCGGTCGATCGGGCCATAAGTCGAGCCCCAGCCGACGACGGCAAGCTTGCCCTTCGCCTCGCCAAGCTCGACTGCCTGGGGCGGGATGTCGCGGGCGATGCCCTGGATTTTTTCGGCGCGCACATTCGTCATCCGCTGATGGTTCACCGGGTCGTAGGAAATGTGGCCGCTGTCGTAATCCTTCTCCAGTCCGCCGACGCGATGTTCCAGTCCCGGCGTACCCGGCACCGCCCAGGCCCGCGCCAGGGTCTTCTCGTCGCGCAGGAACGGGTGGAACCCTTCCGGGTCCGTGCGGAAGACAACCGGCATCGGCTCGAACGTGTCGGCATCCGGCAGCCGCCAGGGCTCCGACGCGTTGGCGATGTAGCCGTCCGTCAGCAAAATCACCGGCGTCATGTATTTCGTTGCAAGGCGCACGGCCTCGATCGCCACGTCAAAGCAGTCCGATGACGAACGGCTTGCCACCACCGCCACCGGGCTGTCGGCGTTGCGGCCCCATACCGCCTGAAACAGGTCCGACTGTTCCGTTTTCGTCGGCATGCCGGTCGAAGGGCCGGCGCGCTGGGAATTGACGATGACCAGCGGCAGCTCGACGCTGATGGCCAGGCCGATCGCCTCCATCTTGAGCGCCAGGCCCGGTCCCGAGCTCGACGTTACGCCAAGGGTGCCGGCGTAGGATGCGCCGATGGCCGCGCACACGGCGGCGATTTCGTCCTCTGCCTGGAAGGTGACGACGTCATAGGCCTTCAACTTCGCCAGCGTGTGCAACAGCGTCGAGGCCGGCGTGATCGGGTAGGAGGCAAAGGTCAGCTTGAGGCCGGCCAGCTTGGCGCCCGCCACCAGTCCCCAGGCCAGCGCCTCGCTTCCCGTCACCGTGCGGTACAGGCCGGGTTCGATGTCCGCTTCGCCGATCGTGAAGCCGCCGATCTCGGCCGGCATTTCCGCCGTTTCCCCGAAGGCATGGCCGGCGTCCATGGCGGCGATGTTCGATTTGGCCAGTTCCGGGCGCTTGGCGAATTTTTGCTCGAGCCAGGCGGTGGTGGCCTTCCGGTCGCGTCCGTACATCCAGTAGATGAGACCAAGCGTCCACAGGTTCTTGCAGCGCAGCGCCTCTTTCTGGGAAAGGCCGAACTCCTTCACCGCTTCCAGGGTCAGTCGCGAAATGTCGATCTTGACCGGCCGGTACGGGGCAAGCGTTTCGTCCTCGAGCGGATTTTTTTCGTAACCCGCCTTCTGCAAATTGCGCTCGGTAAAGCTGCCGGTGTCCAGAATGACTAGGCCGCCTTCCTTCAGGTCTTTCAGGTTTACTTTCAGCGCGGCCGGGTTCATCGCGACCAGCACGTCGGGTTCATCGCCGGCGGTCTTGATGCGGCGCGCACCGAAATTGATCTGAAAGGCGGAAACCCCGTAGGTCGTGCCGGCGGGTGCGCGAATCTCGGCCGGAAAATCCGGAAAGGTCGCAAGATCGTTCTCGGCCAAAGCCGTCGTCAACGTGAATTGGCCGCCCGTCAATTGCATCCCGTCGCCGGAATCGCCTGCGAAACGGACCACCGCCGTCTCCAGTTCCTGACGCGGGCTTCGAGCGGGCTGTTCCACCTTGGCTGATGCGGTGGTTGACATACTATTTCTCACTCATGGCGCCATCCCCCTGGCGTAACTGCGGATACTAACAAGATATTTATATCGTTGCATAAAGATAAGAAACCAGCCCGCCCACGAAATTTTATTTCAAGGCCGGTTCCAGGCCGCCGCGGGGATGGGTTTTTCGCTCAGAATTCCTTGCCGATGACGCTGCGGTCGATGGAGAACGCCCCGGCGCCCCGGAACAGGATCGCCAGGACGATGAACGCCCACATCAGAGCGTGCTCATAGCCGCCATTGTAGATGAAGAAGCCCTTGGCGAGATGGACCCGTTCGACGGCGACGATCAGCAGCACGAAGATGGCCGCCGCCGCCGGGCGCGTGAGCAGCCCCAGCACCAGACAAATCCCGCCGAAGAATTCGACGATGCCGGTGGCGGTCACCAGCGGCCCGGCCGGCTCGAGGCCGATCTTGCTGAAGAATTCGGCGGTCCTTGCCGGGTCGCCACCGAACCATCCGAACAGTTTCGTCGCCCCGTGCGGGATCAGAAAAAGCCCGGCCGTAATCCGGATCAGGGGATAGGAAAGACAAGCAAGCTTCTCGTAAATCCCGCCAAGGGCGGGGATGAAAAGATTGTTCATTGGGCATCCTCCCGAAGGTTCAGGGCGCCACGTTGCCCCGCCGTTTATCATGCGTCGCCGTCCGGTTCCCGGCAAGCGTCACATCGGCAAGGCAGGCAGGCCGCGTTCGCCGGGCACGCGCGCCGCGATGCGCCGGGCCAGCTCGCGCGTAACGGCGCCGATGTCATAGGACGTTTCTGCGAAACGCCGCACCGGCCACAGATGAATAAGACTGTTCGTCAGGAAACATTCCTGGGCGCGGTGGGCTTCGGCCGGTTCGACCGGGCGAATGGCGATCCGGTATCCGGCATGCGCCGCTTCCTCCAGCACGACCTCGCGCAAAATGCCGGCGACTCCCGCCTCGCTTAAATCGGGCGTCGTCAAAACGCCTTCGATAACAAAAAAGACGTTCGTTCGCGTGCCCTCGATCACGTGGCCGGCCCGGTCCAGCATCAACGCCTCGGCGATGTCGGGTTCCGTTGCTTCCTTGGCGGCCAGAACCTGTTCCAGCCGGTTCAGGTGCTTGATGCCGGCAAGCGCCGGGTTCTGCCCAAGCCGCGTCTCGGCAAGACGGATGGCGACCCCTTGCGCGCGCGCCGCTTCCGGCTGCGTCGGGAAAGGGTCTAGGCGCAGGATGCGGGTGGGCCGCGCCGCCGCCGGTGGCCGGTAGCCGTCCCCGCCGCTGCCCCGCGTGAGCCAGATGCGCAACACGCCCTCGCCGCTGCCGCGCAACAATGCGCCTGCCTCCTTGGCCAGTGTCGCGTCTGCCGGGACCTCGATGCCAAGCCGTTCGCCGCCCAGCTTGAGCCTTCGCAGATGCCGTGCCCAGAACTCGGGCGCCCCCTCGCCGATTTTGATCGTCTCGAAGACGCCGTCGCCGTAACGCAACCCCCGGTCGTCGGCCGGGAGGGCGCCCGCTGGCAACCCGTTCACCAGCAGATTGGGAACCGCCCTTGTCATCCGGCGAGTGCGCGGAGCATGCCGCGGGCCTTGTCGCGGGTTTCTTCCAGTTCGCGCAAGGGCACCGAATCGGCGACGATGCCGGCGCCCGTGCGGATCGAAACGCCGTCCCCTTCACGCAGGATCGAACGGATCAAAATGTTCAGGTCCATGTCGCCGTTGCGATTGAGATAGCCCAGCGCGCCCGTATAGGGACCGCGGCCCACCCCTTCCAGCTCGGCGACGATTTCCATGCAGCGCACCTTCGGGCATCCCGTGATCGTGCCACCCGGAAAAACGGCGCGGATGATCTGGCCGGGCGTCGTTTCCGGCCGCACCATGCCTTGCACGTTCGAAACGATGTGATGGACGTGCGCGTAAGACTCGATCCCCATGAATTCGTCGACCGTGATGCTGCCCGGAATGGCGACGCGGCCCAAATCGTTGCGCTCGAGGTCGATCAGCATGACGTGCTCGGCCCGCTCCTTCGGATGGGCCAGCAGGTTTTGCGCGTGGCTGCGATCGCTGGCCTCGTCCTCGCCCCTTGGCCTTGTGCCGGCGATGGGGCGGGTTTGCAGACGCGTGCCGCGCCGCTCGACCAGACGCTCGGGCGAGGAACTCAGGATCGCGCGATCGCCAAACGCGGCAAGGCCGGCGAAGGGGGCGGGGTTGCGTTCGCGAAGACGGGCGTAAATCTCGGCATGGGTAAGTCCCGTCCGCAAATGCCCCTTCCAAAGGCGCGACAGGTTCACCTGAAAGACGTCGCCCGCGGCGATGTAGTCCTGCACCCGCCGGATGCCCTTGAGGTAGCGCTCGGCCCGGTCTTCGTGCAGGGGGGCGGCCAGCAACGGGCCGCCTCCGGGGCGGCAGGGCCGGTTCGCCGCCGCCCGCAGATCGGATTCAAGCGCGTCCAGCAAATCCGCCCGCCCGGCTTCGGCGACGAGGTGGGTCTCGTTCCGTTCGTGGTCGCAGAGGATGGCGGCCGGGATGCGGGTTGCCACCGCGATGGGAAAGCCGTCTCCGGCGGGCGGCAGGCGAAGGGTGGGCTCGATCTCGCCCGCCAGTTCGTAGCCCAGGTAAAGGAACCAGCCGCCGGTGAAGGGAAGGGGCGGGGCCGTTTCCTGCAGCCGCGCCGCCCGCCACTGACGGTCGAGGGCCTCGAGGAAGCCGCCTTCCAGGGGGTGGTCCGGGCGCAGACTCAATTCCCCTTCGGGAAAGGCGAACAGGATGTCGTAGCGCGCCCGGGGGCCGCCCTGGCTCGCGCTTTCCAGAAGGAAGGGGTAGCGTTCGCGCTTAAGCCCGTGGAGCGGCAGAAGATCGCAGGTTTCGGCCAGGGTTCGGACATGGGCGCCGGCGGTCTGGGCGTTTGTTTTGCGAAGGCGGCCCGCTTCCATTGCCCGATCTTTCCGCTCGTCTTTGTCCTGGGAAGACCTACGTTATAAAGGCGTAACTTGATGGAAGTATAGCCCCCTGGAAGGGCCCGAATGAACGACCAACCGCAGGAAAGAACCCCGGAACGGAACCCAGGCGCCCCGGCCAGGCCGGCCCGGCGCGTGCCCCGCGACTGCGGCGATTTCGCAATCCGCATCGCCCGCGACGGCACCTGGTATTACGAGGGCTCGCCGATCGCGCGGCCGGCCTTGGTTCGCCTGTTCTCGACCGTGCTCAAACGGGACGCCGACGGCGTCTACTGGCTCGAGACGCCGGTCGAGAAGGGGCGGGTCGAGGTCGAGGACGCCCCCTTCACGGCGGTCGAGCTGGCCGTCGCCGGGCGGAGCCGCGACCGGGTGCTTCAGTTCCGCACGAACGTGGACACATGGATCGAGGCAGGGCCCGACCATCCGATTCGTGTCACGGAGGATCCGCAAACCCGCGAACCGCGGCCCTACCTTCTGGTGCGCGACGGACTCGAGGCGCTGATCGTCCGTTCCGTCTATTACGAACTCGTCGCGCTTGGCGTCGAAGAGAAGGCCACCTTCGGCGTGTGGAGCAAGAACGCCTTCTTCGCCTTGGGCCCGGCCGGGGAGGCGCCCTAATGCGCTACCACGTCTCCACCCAGCTTGCCGCCTACCAGCCGAAAACGGACCCTGCAGCGTTGCGCGGCGACCACGTGCTCTCGCCCCATCTCGCCCCGCCCGCGCCTTGGCGGCCGGCCGCCGTGCTGGTGCCGCTGGTTGAACGCGAGGGCGGCATGACGGTTCTGCTCACCCGGCGCACGGACCATCTGGCGGACCATGCCGGCCAGATCAGTTTTCCCGGCGGCCGGCTGGAAAGCACCGACCGCGACCCCGAGGCCGGCGCGCTTCGCGAGACGGAAGAGGAACTCGGCATTCCGCGCACCGCCATCGAACTCGTCGGCCGCCTCGACACCTACCTCACCCGCACCGGCTTCGAGGTGGTGCCGGTGGTGGGCCTGCTGACGCCGCCCTTTCCCTTGAAGCCCGACCGCTTCGAGGTTGCCGACGTCTTCGAGGTGCCGCTCGGCCACCTTCTCGAACCCGCGAACTACCTGCGCCACGAACGCCTATACGGTGGCCGAAGCGCCTACTACTATGCGATTCCCTACGGAGATCGGTACATCTGGGGGGCGACGGCGGGGATGTTGAGGAATCTCTGCGAAGCCCTCCGCGATTGAGGCGGAGGTCCTAGCTTGCAGCCATCCGGGAAGATGGAAACCCAGCCCTGGATGACGGCGCCGGAAACGCAGGCCGTGTTGAAAGCGCTGACGGCAAAGGGCGCGCTGGCCCGTTTCGTCGGCGGCTGCGTGCGCGACGCGCTGTTGAACCGCGACGTCCATGACGTTGACATCGCCACCACCGAACCACCGGAAAGTGCGCTGGCCCTTCTGAAGAAGGCCGGCATCCATACGGTGCCGACCGGCATCGCCCACGGGACGGTGACGGCGGTCGTCAATCATAAGCCGTTCGAGATCACCACGCTTCGCCGCGACGTCGAAACCGACGGTCGGCACGCCAAGGTCGTCTATACGGACAATTGGCAGGAGGACGCGGCGCGTCGCGACTTCACGATGAACGCCGTCTTCTGCGACCCGGACGGGGCGCTTTACGATTTCTTCGACGGGATTGGGGATTTGCACGCGGGCCGCGTGCGCTTCGTTGGCGACGCGAAGGAGCGAATCCAGGAAGACGTGCTGCGCCTGCTTCGCTTCTTCCGTTTCTATGCCGAATACGGCACCGCCGCGCCCGATGCCGAGGCGCTTCAGGCCTGCCGCGAGTTTGCGCATCTGTTGCCGAACCTGTCCGGCGAACGGGTGCGGGCCGAGATGCTGCGCCTGCTGGCGTCCGATGCGGCCGCCGATGTCGTCCGGCTGATGGTCGCGGAAAATATCCTCGCCCGCCTGTTGCCCGAAGCGACGGAGACGGACGCGCTCGCCGCCCTCATTGCCTGCGAGAAGGAAACGGTAGGCGGTCATCCCGTCCGCAGGCTTGCCATCCTGCTGGCCCGGGACCGCATGACCGGCGAGGCGGTAGGCGAGATTGCCGCCCGGCTCAAACTTTCCAACGTCGAGAAGCGCCGCCTGCTGGCGCTGGTCACCTCGCCCATCGGCACGTCCGAGTTCGACCGCGCCCGGGACGTGCGCCGCGTCCTTTACGGCTTCGGGACCGAGCGCGTGCAGGACGAGGCCCTGCTGCACTGGGCGCGGCAAGGGGAGGGGTTCGCCGCCGCGGCCAGGGCCGCGCTGGCCGAGGCCAGGGCCTGGCAGCCGGTCGAATTTCCGTTGAAAGGCAAAGACTTGCAGGCGCTCGGCGTCCCTCCGGGGCCCGAGATGGGGGCCTTTCTGGAAAGCCTCGAGGCCTGGTGGATCGACGGCGACTTCCAGGCTTCCCGCGCGGCCTGCCTCGAAAAGGCGAAGGAACTCGTCGGCTAGTCAGGGCCAGGTGACGACGGGGGGCAGGGACATCAGGATCGCCTCAACGTTGCCGCCGGTCATCAATCCGAACTTCGTGCCGCGGTCGTAAAGCAGGTTGAACTCGACGTAACGCCCGCGCTTGACGAGCTGGGCTTGGCGCTCTTCCTCCGTCCAGGGTGTTTGTGCGTGGCGGGCGACGATCGCCGGATAGATGTCGAGCAAGGCGAGGCCCACGGTCTGGGTGAAGGCGAAGTCCTTCTCCCAGTCGCCGCTGTCCAGATAGTCGTAGAAGATGCCGCCGACGCCGCGCGGCTCGTCCCGGTGTTTTAAATAGAAGTAACGGTCGCAGGCTTCCTTGAAGCGCGGATAGCAATCGGCGTCGTAACCGTCGCAGGTCGCCTTCAGGGCGGCGTGGAAGGCCTGCGTGTCCTCCGCATCGGGGAAGGTGGGCGTGAGGTCGCTGCCGCCGCCGAACCAGCCTTTCGTCGTTACGATGTGGCGCGTGTTCAGGTGCACCGCCGGCACGTGAGGCGAACGCGGATGAACGACCAGCGAGAGGCCGCTTGCCCAGAAGGCGGGGTTTTCGTTGGCGCCGGGGATTTCCTTGCGGAAGGCTTCCGTAAATTCTCCGAAGACGGTCGAGACGTTGACGCCGGCCTTCTCGAAGACGCGGCCCTTGAGGATCGCCATCACGCCGCCGCCGCCCTCCTCGCGCTGCCAGGGTGTGCGCGCAAAGCGGCCGGCCTCCCGTTCGGCGCCGGGGCCGTCATGGGCCGCCTCGATCGCCTCGAGGCGATCGCAGATCCGGTCCCGAAGCGCCTCGAACCAGGCACTCGCCCTTGCTTTTTGCTCGTCCGCCGTCATGTTCCGTTTCCCGGTTGAAAGCCCGCCGTCTGGCGCAGCGCTTCACCCGCCACCATCGCAGCGGCAAGCGCCACGTTCAATGACCGAAGGCCGCTTTGCAGTGGAATCTTCACCCGCGCATCGGCGGTTTCGTGGACGGTCTCCGGCACGCCCTTGCTTTCACGCCCAAGCAGCAGCGTGTCGTCTTCGCGAAAGGCGAACGCCGTATAGGGAGTTTCCGCGCGTGTGGAAAGCAGCACCAGCCGGCCTGCCTGCGCCGCTTGTTCGTGCGCGCCCAGGAAGGCGGCCCACGAATCGTGGCGGCAAAGCGTGACCTTGTCGAGGTAATCCATCGCCACACGCTTGAGCCTGCGGTCGTCGAAAACGAAACCGCACGGCTCGATCACGTCGAGCGGCAGGCCCAGGCAGGCACAGAGCCTAAGGATCGCACCTACGTTCTGGGGAATATCGGGCTCGAAAAGGGCAAGGCGCATTGCCGGGGCTAGGGCTTTGCAAGGCGTTGAAATTTTAGTATACCCGTGGACCATTGGTCCGGAAACGCAATCCACGATCTCTTCATTTGCGACATCCAAAACATGACAGCTAAGGCGAGGCCCGGAAAGACGACGGCAGACGAAGACGGCGCAAGCCGTCGGGATTTCCTAATCCTTGCCACGGGCGCCGTCGGTGGCGCCGGGGCCGTCCTTTCCGTCTGGCCGTTCATCCATAGCATGAACCCGTCCGCCGATGTGCTGGCGCTGTCATCGACGGAACTCGACATTTCGCCGATCGAGGAAGGTCAGGCGATCACCATTCAGTGGCGCGGCAAGCCGGTCTTCGTCCGCCACCGCACGGCGGCCGAGATCACGGCGGCCCAGGACGTCGACGTGGCGGATCTGCGCGACCCCGAGTCCGACCAGAAACGGGCAGAGAAGCCGGAATGGTTGATCCTGGTCGGCGTCTGCACCCATCTCGGCTGCATCCCGCTGGGCCAGAAGCAGGGCGACCCGCGCGGCGACTGGAACGGCTGGTTCTGCCCCTGCCACGGCTCCCACTACGACAGCTCGGGCCGCATCCGCAAGGGGCCGGCGCCGAAGAACCTCGAAGTGCCGCCCTACGTCTTCATCGACGACACCACCGTGCGGATCGGTTAGGGGGCCGCGAATGATTTCACCGGACAAGGGCATCGGCAAATGGATCGAAGACCGCCTGCCGATCTTTGAATTTGCAAAACATTCGTTGGTCGATTACCCGACGCCCCGGAACCTGAATTACTGGTGGAATTTCGGCTCGCTCGCCGGGATTACGCTGGTGATCATGATCGTCACCGGCATCGTGCTGGCCATGCAGTATACGCCGCATGTGGACTATGCGTTCGACAGCGTCGAACGCGTCATGCGCGACGTCAATTACGGCTGGCTGCTCCGCTACCTGCACATGAACGGTGCGACGATGTTCTTCATCGTCGTCTACATCCATATTTTCCGGGGCCTCTATTACGGCTCCTACAAATCCCCGCGCGAGCTTCTGTGGTGGCTCGGCGTCGTCATCCTGCTTCTGATGATGGCGACGGCCTTCATGGGCTACGTGCTGCCCTGGGGCCAGATGAGCTTCTGGGCGACGACGGTGATCACGAATTTGTTCTCGGCGGTGCCGCTGGTGGGGGAAAGCATCGTAACCTGGCTGTGGGGCGGGTTTGCCGTCGGCAATCCGACGCTCAACCGCTTCTATGCGCTTCACTACTTGCTGCCTTTCGTCATCGTCGGCGTTGTCATCCTGCACATCTGGGCGCTGCACACGGTGAAGTCGAACAACCCGCTCGGGATCGACATGAAGGGGCCGCAGGACAGCATCCCCTTCCACCCCTATTACACGGCGAAGGACTATTTCGGCCTCGGCGTCTTCCTCATCGCCTACATGGCGATCGTCTTCTTCGCGCCGAACTTCTTCGGCGAGCCGGACAATTACATTCCGGCCAACCCGATGGCGACGCCGCCGCACATCGTGCCGGAATGGTACTTCCTGCCCTACTACGCAATCTTGCGCGCCATTCCCGACAAGCTTGGCGGCGTTATCGCGATGTTCGGATCGCTCCTGATTCTCTTCGTGCTTCCCTGGCTCGACCGCTCGAAGGTGCGAAGCGCACGCTTCCGTCCCATCTACAAGCAGTTCTTCTGGCTCTTCCTGGTGGACTGCATCGTGCTGGGCTGGGTTGGAGCCAACCCGCCGGAGGGCAAGTTCGTCCTCATCGGCCAGGTGGCGACGGCCTACTATTTCTCGCACTTCCTGATCATCCTTCCCTTGCTGGGTTTGGTTGAGAAAACGAAACCCCTGCCGGAAAGCATCGCCGCGGCGGTGACGACCACCGGCCCGCCGAAGGATTAACGCGATGCGCAAGGTAACGCTCCTTCTTGTCATTGCCATCGGGTTCGGCCTTTTGTCGGGCGGTCCGCGGCCAGCCATTGCCGCCGGCGGCGCGGAATACGAGCACCAGGAATGGACCTTCAACGGCATCTTCGGCCGCTTCGACCGGGCGGCGCTGCGCCGCGGCCACCAGGTCTACCGGGAAGTGTGCTCGGCCTGCCACGGGCTCAAGCGCATCGCCTACCGCAATCTGATGGACATCGGCTTCTCGGAAGAAGAGGCGAAGGAAATCGCCGCCGAGGCCACAGTCACGGACGGCCCCAACGACGAAGGCGAAATGTTCGACCGTTCCGGCAAGCTTTCGGACCGTTTCGTCTCTCCCTTCCCGAACGATCAGGCCGCCCGCTATTCCAACAACGGTGCCCTGCCGCCGGATCTCTCGCTCATCGTGAAGGCGCGCAAAGGCGGAGCGGATTATTTGTACAGCCTGATGACCGGTTACGCGGACGAGGCGCCCGAAGGCATGGAGATGATGGATGGCATGTCCTACAACCGCGCCTTCCCGGGGCATCAGATCGCCATGCCGCAGCCGCTTTACGAAGATTTAATCGAATACGAGGACGGTACGCCGGCCTCCGTCGAGCAGCAGGCGAAGGACGTCACCACCTTCCTCGCCTGGGCGGCCGAGCCCGAACTGGAGGCGCGGAAAAGCCTCGGTCTCAAGGTCCTGCTGTTCATGATCCTGTTGACGGCGATGCTCTACGCGGTGAAACGGCGGGTCTGGTCGAAGCTGCACTGATCCCCTGCCGGCTTTACGGATTCCAGGGCCGCCGTTTTCGGCGGCCTTTGCTTTTTCTGGGGCCCCGGCCGGGCTAGGATGAGGGCCGAAGCCGCCACCAGCGGCGCATCGGGGGGTTAAGGACCGCATGGCGGAAAGGCAATCGGGCGCGCTCGGCATCATCGGCGGCAGCGGCCTTTACGAGATCGAAGGGCTTGCGAACACGCGCTGGATTTCGCTGGAAAGCCCTTTCGGCGCGCCGTCGGACGAATTCCTTTTTGGCGAGCTTGCCGGGCGCCCGCTCGTCTTTCTTCCCCGCCACGGCCGCGGCCACCGGCTTTCGCCGGGCGCCATCAACTACCGGGCGAACATCGACGCGATGAAGCGGGCCGGCGTCACCGAGATCCTCTCCTTAAGCGCGGTGGGCTCTCTCCGCGAAACGCTGGCGCCCGGCACCTTCGTCATCGTCGATCAGTTCGTCGACCGCACGACGCAAAGGGAGAAAAGCTTCTTCGGGGCCGGCCTCGTCGCCCACGTCGCCATGGCAAAGCCGGTCTGCGCGCGTCTGAGCCAGGCCGTCGAGAAGGCGTGCCGGAACGCGGGCATTGCTTACGTCCAGGGCGGCACCTATCTGGTGATGGAAGGGCCGCAATTCTCCACCCTTGCCGAATCCGAGTTTTATCGCAGCGCCGGTTTCGACGTGATCGGCATGACAAACATGCCCGAGGCGAAACTCGCCCGCGAGGCGGAAATCTGTTACGCGACCGTCGCCATGGTCACCGACTATGACTGCTGGCATCCGGACCATGACAGCGTTACCGTGGAGGCGATCCTGAAGGTGTTGTTTGCAAATGCCGATCGTGCGCGCGAGCTGGTGCGCGGCGTCGTGCCGCTTACCGGCGGCGAGGTGCCCTGTCCGGAAGGCTGCAACCGGGCGCTGGACCACGCCATCGTGACGGCCGAGGATGTCCGGGATGCCAAGCTCGTGGCTAGGCTCGATGCCGTTGCCGGCCGCGTGCTGAAGGCATAGGCGCAAAGAGGGAAAGGCTTTCGGATGAAAGTCGAAGGCAGACCGACGCGAACCATCTGGCTCGACGACGACGGCTGGTCGGTCGGCATCCTCGACCAGACGAAACTTCCCTTTCGCCTCGAACGCATTTCCCTGAAGACGCTGGAAGACGCCGCACGGGCGATTGCCGACATGGAGGTCCGCGGTGCGCCGCTCATCGGAGTGACGGCGGCCTATGGTGTGGCGCTCGCCATGCGGACCGACGCTTCCGATCCGGCGTTGAAGGAGGTGCTCCGCGTCCTGCTCGCTACCCGGCCGACGGCGGTCAATCTCCGCTGGGCGCTCGAGGACATGGCCGCCCGCCTTGAACCCTTGGCGCCGGGCGAGCGCATGGCCGCGGCTTACGCCAGGGCCGCTGCCATCGCCGATGAGGACGTGGCCCAGAACGAAGCGATCGGGCGCCACGGCCTTCCCCTGATCGAGGCGGCCCGTCAACGCAAGGGTGCCGCGCCGGTCAACGTACTCACCCATTGCAACGCCGGCTGGCTTGCCACCGTCGATTGGGGCACGGCCCTTGCCCCTATCTACATGGCCCACGACGCCGGTATCCCGGTCCATGTGTGGGTGGACGAGACGCGTCCCCGCAACCAGGGCGCCGGCCTCACCGCGTGGGAGCTGGGCCAGCACGGCGTGCCCTACACCGTCATCGTCGACAACGCCGGCGGCCACCTCATGCAGCAGGGCGAGGTCGACCTCTGCATCGTCGGCACGGATCGCACGACCGGCGGCGGCGACGTCTGCAACAAGATCGGAACCTATTTGAAGGCGCTCGCCGCCTTCGACAACGGGGTCCCCTTCTACGTGGCGCTGCCCGGCACGACGATCGACTGGCGGATGGAGGAAGGCGTCGGCCACATCCCGATCGAGGAACGCGACGCAGCGGAGGTCGCGACCGTCACCGGCAGCAACCCAAAGGGCGAACCGGCGACCGTCCGCCTCCTGCCGGAAGGGGGCCGGGTCAAAAACGTCGCCTTCGACGTGACGCCGGCCCGGCTTGTCACCGGGCTCATCACCGAACGCGGGATTGCGAAACCTTCCCGCGTGGGGCTCGAGGCGCTGTACCCCGAACACCGCGCGCCCAGGGAAAAGACCGGATGAAGGCGAACCCCGATCTGCGCGAGACGATGATCGAAACCGTGCGCCGGATGGTGACGCTTGGGTTGAACCGCGGGCGTTCCGGCAATTTAAGTGCCCGCGAGGGCGATCGCTTCCTGATCACGCCTTCCGGGCTCGACCCCGACGCGATGGCGCCTTCCGACCTCGTCGCGATGGATTTCGAGGGCGGCGTCAAAGGCAATCGCGAGCCTTCCTCGGAATGGCGTTTTCACCGGGACATCCTGGCGACACGTCCCGACGTCGATGTCGTCCTGCACGCCCACCCGATCTTTGCCACCGCGCTTGCCTGCCTTCACCGTCCGATCCCGGCCTTCCATTACATGGTGGCGGTGGCGGGCGGTCCTTCGATCCGCTGCGCGCCCTACGCCACCTTCGGCAGCCAGGAGCTTTCGGACCACGCGGTTGCGGCGCTGGAAGGGCGGCGCGCCTGCCTGCTCGCCAATCACGGGCTCATCGCCCTTGGCAAGACGCCGGCCCAGGCGCTCGACCTTGCCGTCGAGGTCGAGGCCTTGTCCGAACAATACGCGCAAGCCCTGCAGATCGGAGAGCCGGCGCTCTTGTCTGACGCCGAGATGGAAATTGTGCTCGAGAAGTTCCGCACCTATGGCGCGGGAAAGGCATAGGCGTCAGACGTTGAAGCGGAAATGCATGACATCGCCATCCTTGACGACGTAGTCGCGCCCTTCGAGGCGTAGTTTGCCCGCGTCCTTGGCGCCCTGTTCGCCCTGGTGGGCGATGAAATCCGCATAGGCGATCGTCTCTGCCGCGATGAAGCCGCGCTCGAAATCCGTGTGAATGGCCCCGGCCGCGCCCGCCGCCTTCGTGCCTTTCTCGACCGTCCAGGCGCGGGCCTCCTTCGGCCCCGCCGTGAAGAAGGTCAGCAGGTCCAAAAGCCCGTATCCCGCCCGGATGACGCGGGCGAGCCCGGTTTCCTTCAGCCCCAGCGTGGCCAGGAAATCCGCCCGTTCCTCGGGGCTTTCCAGCGCCGCCACCTCCGCCTCGATGGCGGCCGAGATGACGATGGCGCCGGCGCCGCGCGCCGTCGCGTAGTCCTCCACCGCCTTTGACCGGGCGTTGCCATCGCCGGCGGCGGCCTCCTCGACATTGGCGATGAACAGGACCGGCTTCGCCGTCAGCAGTTGCAGGCGTTCGAAGATGGGCCGTTCGTCGTCCTCGACCGGTGTCATAGCGGCGGGCTTTCCTTCCGCCAGCGTCGCCTGGGCGCGTTCCATGACGGCCAACTCTGCCTTCAACGCCTTCTCGCCGCCACGCACCTTCTTGGCCAGCGCCTCCGTGCGCCGTTCGAGGCTGGCCAGGTCGGCCAGCATCAGTTCCGTGTCCACCGTCTCGGCGTCGCGGACCGGATCGACGCTTTCGTCCACATGGGTCACGTCTTCCGATTCGAAACAGCGCAGCACGTGCAGAATCGCATCGACCGCACGGATGTTGCCAAGGAACTGGTTGCCAAGGCCTTCGCCCTGACTCGCGCCGCGCACGAGCCCGGCGATGTCGACGAATTCCAGATAGGTCGGGACCACGCTGGCCGATTTCGCAAGCTTTGCAATCGCGTCCAGCCGCGGGTCCGGCACGGCGACGCGGCCCACATTCGGCTCGATCGTGCAGAACGGGTAGTTTGCCACCTGGGCCGCCGCAGTTGCGCTTAGCGCGTTGAACAGGGTGGATTTTCCGACGTTCGGAAGGCCGACGATGCCGCAGTTAAACCCCACGTTCGCCCTCGTCGGACGGTGCCTTGGGCTTCGGCGGCGCAAGCAGCAGGGCGACGCGGGTCAGGAAGCGCGCCTCGTCGGTGACCAGCAGGTCCGCTTCCTTGGCGATGGCCGCGATCAGGGGATCGAGCCAGGCCTGCTCGGCCTTCGAAAAATTCTTCAGCACGTAGTCGGCCACCTCGTCCTTGTGGCCGGGATGACCGACGCCGATGCGAAGGCGGCGGTAGTCGGGGCCCAGATGGCTGTCGATGCTGCGCAGCCCGTTATGCCCGCCATCGCCGCCCCCCTGCTTGACCTTGATCTTGCCGGGGGCGAGGTCGATGTCGTCATGCACGACCAGCACGTCGTCGAGCGAGAGCTTGTAGAAACGGACGGCGGCGGCCACGGCCTCGCCGGAGGCGTTCATGAAGGTTTCCGGCTTTAGCGCGATTATCTGCTCCCCGTCCAGCGTGCCCGTCGCGGTCTTGCCGTGGAACCGGCTTCGGAAATGCCCGAAGCCGTGACGCGCGGCGATCGCATCGATCGCCATGGCGCCGGCATTGTGGCGATGGTTCGCGGATTCGGGGCCCGGATTGCCGAGGCCCACCAAAAGCAGCATGGCCTGGCCCGCCTATTCGCCCTTTTCTTCTTCTTTTTCCTTCTTCGCCTCGCCTTCGGGCTTGGCTTCGCCTTCGCCGGCTTCGGTAGCCTCGGCTTCGGCAGCCTCGGCTTCGGCAGCCTCGGCGGCCTCTTCCTCGGCGGACTTCAACTTGGAAGGTGCGGCGATCGTGGCGACCGTGAAGTCGCGGTCGGAAATCACCGGCTGCACGCCTTCGGGCAGGGCGATGTGACTGATGTGAATGGCGTCCCCGATGTCGAGCCCGTCGAGATCGGCGGTCAGCGAATGGGGAATCTCCATCGCGTTGCAAGCCAGCTCGATCTCATGGCGAACGATGTTCAGCACGCCGCCGCGCTTGAGGCCGGGCGATTTTTCATCGTTCAGGAAGATGACCGGCACGCCGACGTTGATCTTCGTGTCTTTCGTGACGCGCAGGAAATCGACGTGGATCGGCGAATCCGTCACCGGGTGCAGCTGCACGTCGCGGGGCAGCACGAGATGCTTGTTCCCGTTCACCTCGACCTCGAAGACGCGCGTGAAGAAACCGGGCTTGTGCAGTTCCTGTTGCAGCGTGCGGGGGGAAACCGAAACGGTAACGGGCTGTTCCTTGTTGCCGTAGATGACGGCGGGCACGCGACCTGCCTGACGTTCGGCACGGGCGGCCCCCTTTCCGGCCCGTTCGCGGACTTCCGCGGTAATGGAGGTAATGTCGGCCATGGAATGTTCTCCTTTCTTGGCACTTGCGACGCCGGCCTCCAGGGGTGCCGGCGCCCGCGTTTCCTGATCCCTAGTTAAAGAGGTAGGAAACGGAACTTTCTTCGCTGATTCGCAGCATGGCTTCGGCGAGCAACGGCGCGATCGAGATTTGCCGGATCGACTTCGATTTTTCGACTTCCGTGGTTGCCTTGATGCTGTCGGTCACGACCAGGGTGGCAAGCGGGGAGGCCTCGATCCGTTTCACCGCCTCGCCGGAAAGCACGCCGTGGGTGGCATAGGCCGAGACGGACGCAGCGCCTGCTTCCTTCAACGCCGTCGCCGCGTTGCAAAGCGTGCCGGCCGAATCGACGATGTCGTCGATCAAAAGGCAATGACGTTCCTTCACTTCGCCGATGATGTTCATGACTTCGGAAACACCGGCCCGCTCGCGCCGTTTGTCGATGATCGCGAGGTCGGCGTCCAGGCGCCGTGCGATGGCGCGGGCGCGGATGACGCCGCCGACGTCTGGGGACACGATGGTTAGCTCCTCACCGTCGTATTGTGTGCGGATGTCGCGGGTAAAGACCGGGGCGGCGAACAGGTTGTCGACGGGAATGTCGAAGAAGCCCTGAATCTGGGCGGCGTGCAAATCCAGCGTCAGCACGCGGTTGGCGCCGGCGACGCTGATCAGATTCGCCACCAGCTTGGCCGAGATCGGCGTGCGCGGCCCGGTTTTCCGGTCCTGGCGGGCATAGCCGAAATAGGGAATGACGGCGGTGATCCGGCGCGCCGAACCCAGGCGCAGCGCGTCCAGCGCCACCAGCAGTTCCATCAGATTGTCGTTGGCGGGGTACGACGTCGGCTGGATGGCGAAGACGTCCTCGCCGCGGACGTTCTCATGGACCTCGACGAAGACCTCGTTGTCGGCAAACCGCCGGATTTCGGCGGTGGCAAGCGGCAGCTTGAGCCATGTCGAGATGGCCTCGGCAAGGGGCCGATTGGCGTTGCAGCTGATCACCTTCATGCGGATTTCCTCGCGGCCCGTCGGCCGAATGCGGGCGGAATGTAGCAGCGTCGCGCCCGCCTTGTAAATGACCAAGGGCAAAGGAATCCGCCCGCCAGGCGGCGCCAAGTCACTGGGTTTCCGCCGGTTTTTCGTCCGCCATCCGTTCGATCAGCGCGGCAACCCCCTCCGCCGTGCCGGCGGCGATGGCGCTGGCCAGAATCCCCCAGGGACCGTCCATGCGGCCCGCGGCGATCCGGTTCACCTGGGTGAAGGCGCCGACCGTCTCGCCGTCCGGGCGGATCAGCGACCAGTTGAGCCGGGCCTCCTGCTGGCCCGCCTCGGCCGCGTCCAGCTCGACCCCGCCCAGCAGGATCAGGCCTGGCTCCTGGCCCGCCCGTGCCAGTGGGATGCCGGCATCCGCCAGGGCCGTGCGCACGGCGAAGGTAAGCGCCCGCCGGCCGTCCCCCGGCGCACCGTCCACCGGCCACACTGCGACGGCCGGCGGCGGTGGCGGACGCGGTTCGTCCCCGCGGGCAAGCCGTGCGATCTTGCCCGCCGCCGAGAGGGCGAGCCGGTCCAACGGGCGGGCGTCGTTCTCCCACCGCGCCTTGGGCAGGGTGTTCGTCTCCTCGACGGTGCCGACCGTTTCGCCGGCGGCGGTGGTAAGGGTCCAGCGAAGGACGATGCGCACCCGTTCCGGGTCGTCCCCCGTCACGTCCGCCGCGCCGTTGAGGACGAAGCTCGCCTCATTGCGGTTGGCGGCGCTGGCCGGGATGCCCTCGGCGTGCAGGGCGGCCAGCAGGGTGCCGGCGACGCGCACGCTCTGCTCGGCGGGCAGGCCGTGGAAATCGCCGACCCAGACGCCCTGCCCGTGGGGCGGCAGCAGGGCCGCCTGTTCCTGCGGCGTGCGCGCCTCGGGCGCGAAGGGATGGGGAAGCCCGCACCCGGTCAGCAGCAGGATGCCAAGGCTGGCCAGGAACGCTCCGGGGCGGAAGGGGCGCATCTAAAAAACGCAGCTCGCCACCAGCGCGAGAAGGGTGGCGGCAAAAAGAAGAATCAGGAAGTGCACCAGATGGGGCACCGGCGTTCAGGCCTCCTTCAGCGCGATGGCGGAAAGGGCGCGGCCGTAATCCGGTTCGCCCGCGAGCACGGCGCGGCGATAGCTGAAGAACCGCGTCGCGTCCGCGCAGGTATCGGCCTGGACGCTTGCAATGGAACCAAGGCCAAGCCCGGCCAGCCGCGCCCCGACGTAACCGGCAAGGTCGAAGCGAAAACGTCCCGCCTTCGCCTGTTTGAAGAAACGGTCGTGGGTCGGGTCCGCCGCCAGGAACGGCGCGGGAAATTCGGGGCCGACCTCGTAGGATTCGGCGCCGATGCAAGGCCCGATGACGGCGTGAATGCGTGCTGGTCGGGCGCCGAGATTCGCCATTTCCCCGACGACGGCTTCCACCACGCCCGCGGCGGCTCCGCGCCAGCCGGCATGGGCGGCGCCAATGACGCGGGCTTCGGGATCGGCCAGCAGCACCGGCGCGCAATCCGCCGTGAGAATGCCGATGGCGATGCCGGGCCGGTTCGTCACCAGCCCGTCCGCCTGCCGCCCTTCGCCCG
Source organism: Alphaproteobacteria bacterium (assembly GCA_021296325.1). GTDB lineage: Bacteria > Pseudomonadota > Alphaproteobacteria. The sequence continues at coordinate 45,541 of JAGWAR010000002.1, read as the reverse complement.
CCGGCACCGGCGCCTCGACCCGAAGGACGTCGCGGCCATGGACCTGATGGACCGTCGCAAGGGAGGCGGGTTCCAGCCCGAGGCGGGCCATGGCGCGGCGGCGGTTCTCGGCGACGCGCGCCGGGGCGTCGTTCGAGCCGGGGCCGCAATTCAGGGACGCGTAAATGCCGTCGCTCGTTCCGCCCTCGCGGGTGAAAAAGGCGTGGACGACGTGAGGCAGGCGTTCAAGGGTCGGATGCGTCAGCACGGAACCGTTTCAATCGTCATCGAAGCCGGGCAGGGCGACCAGATCCGGATGCGCGATCGCCATGGCCCGAAAGAGGGTGCCCATTTCCTCCGGGTCGATCAAGCGGCGGCAGGCGGCGCGGATGGCCTCGGCGTCGGCCGGGTCCGCGCCTTCCGCAAGGCGTTCGCTGCGGGCGTGGATACCGAGGCGTTCCAGCAGCGCGCCCTGGGGGATCGGCGCCGTTGCCCGGGCGCCGGCGGCGCGCGCCGTCTCGGCCAGGGATTCGAAATCGACATGGGCGGTCAAATCCGCCTCGCCCGGCCGCGCCAACGGGTCGTGAAAGCCGTGCGCGCGGACGGATTGGAAGGTGGCGCGCCCGTCCGTCTCGGTCGCGCCGTAGTCGAGAAGGAGGGCGGCGCCGCCGAACCGGCTTACCCGCCCGCCGATGTCCTGCGCCAGGGCCAGCGCCGGCAGTGAAACCTCGGCGATGCTGCCCGCCGGCGCCTTTCGTAAGGGCGCCGGGATCTGCAGGTCGTGGGTTTTCCCTTGCGCCAGGGTGAAGCGAAAGGCGTCTTCCTCCGGTACGAAAGTGACGAGACGTTCGCGCCAGCCGCTTTCCGTGCGCTCGAACTGGCGGATAGGAAGGGCGTCAAAGAATTCGTTGGCGATGAACAGCGCCGGCCCTTCCGGCACGTCGCCCGGATGCGCGTGAAAGACGGGGTGAAAGGGCTGAAGCGCTTCCGCCTGCACCTTCCGCAGCCGTTCGCTCGTCTCGACCAGGTGCACCCGTGCCGCCTTTTGAAACCCGTCCTTCCGGCAGGCCGTGCGCAGCGCGTCCCGCATCAGCGTGCCGCGCCCCGGCCCCAGCTCGACAAGCAGGAACGGGTCCGGCGCGCCCATCGTCTCCCAGACGGTCCCGCACCATCCGCCCAGAAGTTCGCCGAAGACCTGGCTGACTTCCGGCGCGGTGACGAAGTCGCCGGCCTGGCCGAAGGGGTCGTGCTGCTGGTAGTAGCCGTATTTCGGATGGCCGAGCGCCAGCGCCATGTATTCGGCAAGCGCCATGGGTCCGCCGCGTGCAATGCGCTGGCGGAGCAGCTGGGTCATTTCGTTCAGACGGGCCGTTTCCTCCATGCCCACAGAAAGAGTGCGAGGCCGGCGAAGAAAAGCGGCAGGGAAAGCGTCTGCCCCATGGTGAGCCCCGGTCCGATGAGCCCGATCTGCGAATCCGGCTGGCGCACATATTCGACGCCAAAGCGCAAAACGGCGTAGCCGCCGAGAAAGGCGCCGCCCACAAGCCCCGGCTTCTTCAGCGCGTCCGCGTAACGCACTAGCGCATAGAGAAGAAGAAACAGCAACGCGCCTTCCAGCAGCGCTTCGTAAAGCTGGCTTGGGTGGCGCGCCTTCGGCCCGCCGTTCGGAAAGATGAATCCCCAGGGCAGGTCCGTCGCCCGTCCGTACAGCTCGCCATTGATGAAATTGGCGATGCGGCCGAGGAACAGCCCGATCGGCGTCGCGCACGCCACCAGATCGCCGACGGCCAGGAAGGAAAGCCCGTGCCGCCAGCAATAAAGGCCGATGGCCAGCAACACGCCGGCCAGCCCGCCGTGGAAGGACATGCCGCCCCGCCACACGGCCAGAATCTCCATCGGGTGGTCGAGGTAAAACGCGGGATTGTAGATGAGGACATAGCCAACGCGCCCGCCCAGCAATACGCCGAAAGTCACCCACAGCAAAAGGTCGTCGGCCTGGCGCTCCGTCATCGCCGTTGCTGGCGGCCGGCGCGCAAGGCTACGCAGGTACCACCAGCCCAGCAGCAGGCCCGCCACATAGGCCAGCGCGTACCAGCGAACCGTGATGGGGCCGAACTCGAACAGCACGGGGTCAATGGCCGGGAAGGCAAGCGCGGTCAGCATGCGGCCGTGCCTATAGGTAGGGGTCCGCCTGGTTCAGGTGGTCGCGGACGTAACGCGTAACCCCTTCTTCCAGGGAATGGAACGGACGGTCATAGCCGGCCTGGCGCAGGCGCGACATCTCCGCCTGGGTGAAATACTGGTAACGCTCGCGCACGCCTTCCGGCGTGTCGATGAATTCGATGCGCGGCTCCGTCTCGAGGGCGGCGAAAAGCGCGTTGGCAAGTTCCAGGAAACTGCGCGCCCGGCCGGAACCAAGGTTGAAAAGTCCGCTGATGTTCGGGTTCGCATAAAGCCACAGCAGCACGTCGACGCTGTCGCCGACCCACAGGAAGTCGCGCAGTTGGCCGCCATCCGAATAGTCCGGGTGGTGCGACCGGAAAAGCCGCACCGGCCGGCCGGCCTTGGCGTCCGGGAAGATCTGGGCGATGACGCTTTTCTGTCGGCCCTTATGGTATTCGTTCGGTCCGTAGACGTTGAAGAATTTAAGCCCCACCCATTGGGGCGGTTCCGGCTCGCCGTTGCGCACGGCCTTGGCGACGTGTTGGTCGAAGAGGTGCTTGCTCCACCCGTAAGGATTCAGCGGCCGGAACTTGGCCAGCGCCTCCGGCGATCCGTCATCGTCGAAGCCCTGGGACCCGTCCCCGTAGGTGGCGGCCGAGGAGGCGTAGAAGAAACGGATGCCTTCCTCGGCGGCGTGTTCCCAAAGCATGACGGAAAGACGGAAATTCGTCTCCAGCAGGCGGTCCGTGTCCAGCACGGTGGTGTCGGAAATGGCGCCGAGGTGGAAAACCGCTTTCACCTCGCCGCGGTGATTCTCAAGGAAGGCCGGCAGCTCGTCGGGGCGCACAATGTCGTAGAGGCTGCGCTTGGCGACGTTCTGCCACTTCTCCCCGTCGTCGAGGCGGTCGCAGACGACCAGCGGGCCTTCGCCCTGGGCCTCCAGGCCGGCCAGCAGGTTTGAGCCGATGAAACCGGCGCCGCCCGTTACCACGATCATGGTTGTTCCTTCCTTAGACCCCTTATAGGACCGGGGCCCGGCCGGGGCAACTCGTGCGCCCGGTTGCCAGGCGCCGGCGCCCTTCCCATAATGCGGTCCTTCGCCAAAGGACCCTGCCATGGATTCCGGAAACCGCCCCTTCGACGATCTGGCCCGCCTCGCCGGCGGCGCCGCCAGCGCGCTTGGTGCGCTTCGCGAGGAGATCCGGGAGGCGATCCGCCAGCAGGCCGACCGCCTGCTGGCGGACTGGGACCTGGTGACCCGGGAAGAGTTCGAAGCCGTCAAGGCGATGGCGGCGAAGGCCCGCGCCGAACAGGAAGCGCTGGAAAAACGCCTCCGGGACCTCGAGGCGGCCCTGGCGAAGGCGACGAAGGGCCCGTCCGAACCCCGTTCCTGAACCGGTGCGCCCCGTTCCCGACTCGCCGGTTGCGCGGCGTCAGACATTCTGGCAACTTAGCCGGTGTGGTGTATTACGGGAGGGTAGTACCCCATATCTCGTGTTTTCCAGGGGCCCGTCATCCGCCAGGGAACGTTTTGATGACCGAGCTGTACACATCCATACGTAGCCGTCCGTCCAACCCCCTCGACCTCATCGAGGACCTGCTCATCCATCACGACTGGCTGTTCAAGCGGGCCAATCGGGAGGAGCTTTCCGCTGAGGTGCCGGGGCGGTGGTGCGACCTCAACCTCTATTTCGCCTGGCGGAAGGAGGCGGACGCGCTGCATTTTTCCTGCGCGATGGATTTGCGGGTGCCGACGCCGAAACGCCAGCCGATCGCCGAGCTGCTGACCTCGGCGAACGAGCGACTGTGGCTTGGCCATTTCGATATGTGGTCCCAGGACGGCTTGCCGATGTTTCGCCACACGCTGCCGCTGCGCGGCATGCACGGGGCGAGTTCCGAACAGATCGAGGACCTGATGGAGACGGCGTTGATCGAGTGCGACCGCTTCTACCCGGCGTTGCAGTTCGTGCTCTGGGGGAACAAGGAACCGTCCGAGGCGCTCCGGCTCGCACTGCTCGATACCATCGGCGAAGCCTAAGCCTTGCCGGGCGTGGGCATGGCCTTGGAAGAGCCCTTACTTCTTATTGGATGCGGCAAGATGGGCGGCGCCATGCTCGATGGCTGGCTCGAGCGCGGGGTGTTGCCGGAACGCGTCACCGTCATCGAACCAAACCCCGCCGCCGCCGAAGCCTTCCGCTGCCGGGCCGGGCTTCGCATCCTGCCTTCCGGCGAGGCCCTGGACGCCGCCTATCGGCCCGCCGTCGTCGTCTTCGCCGTCAAGCCCCAGGAGATAGCGGCGGTGCTCGAAACCTGCCGCCGGTTTGTCGGCGAGGGCACGGTCTTTCTTTCCATCGTCGCCGGAAAACGCATCCGGTTCTTCGAGGAGGGCCTGGGGGCGGGAGCCGCCATCGTGCGCGCCATGCCGAACACGCCCGCCGCCGTCCGCCGCGGCATCTCGGTCGCCTTTGCGAACGCCCTCGTCAGCGAGGATCAGCGGGCGCTTTGCCAGCGCCTGCTTGAGGCGGTCGGCGAAAGCGACTGGGTCGGCGACGAGGGCCTGCTGGATGTCGTCACGGCGGTCTCCGGCAGCGGCCCGGCCTACGTCTTCCTGTTCACGGAATGCCTAGCCCGGGCCGGCATCAAGGCGGGGTTGCCGGCGTCGCTGGCCTGGCGGCTAGCCCAGGTCACGGTTTCCGGCTCGGGGGCCCTGCTGCACCGTTCGAACGAGGCGCCGGACGTGCTGCGCCAGCACGTCACCAGCCCCGGCGGCACGACGGAAGCGGCCCTTGGGGAACTCCTCGCCGGTGACGGCCTGCAGGCCCTGATCGACCGGGCGATTGCCGCCGCCACTGCCCGCTCGCGCCAGCTCGGCGACTGAAAAGCGGCCAAAACGGCCATTTTCCGTCATTATTGTGCAGTGCAAAAAAAATCTTGACGGTGGGGGTCGCCGAGCGCATATTCCTGTTTGATTGTGCATTGCAACATAAACGGCCAGATCGCGTCCGACGCGGGCCGGGAATGAACAGAGGATGTTATGGATAAAGCGAACCCATTTATGAACGTGGACGTCACCAAGATCTTCGGTGACATCCGTCTGCCGGAAGTCGAGGTCGAATCGCTGCTCTCCAGCCAGCGCAAGAACCTGGAAGCCGCAGCGGCCGTCGGCCAGCTCGCCTTCGACGGTTTCCAGTTGCTCGCCAAGCGGCAGGCCGAACTCGCGAAAGGCTGTTTCGAGTCCTACACGCAGGGTGCCAACGCGGTAATCGAAGCCGGCACGCCGGAGGAAAAGGTCGCCAAGCAGGCAGACCTCGTCGAGACGCTCTTCGAAGAGACGGTTTCCGATTTCAACGAGCTTACGGACCTCACGCGGAAATCCGCAAACGCGATTTTTCATGTCATCGAGAAACGTTTTTCGGAGAGCCTGGGTGAATTCCGCACGGCGGTGAACGGCCAGGTGAAATCGGCCCCCAAGGCACCGACGGCCAAGCCGGCCAGTAAGGCGCCTGCGAAGGCCTAACGCCGTTCCACAGGATCGGGCTGCATCGAGGCCGTCGGGCAACCGACGGCCTCTGCCCTTTTGGGCGTCCCGTTAAAAAGGCAGGCGGATCTGGGCGCGCAGGCCCCCAAGCGGGGAATCGTCGAGCGCGATCTCGCCGCCATGGCCGCGGATGATGTCCCGGCTGATGGCAAGGCCAAGCCCGATGCCGCCGGTTTCCCGGTTGCGCGACGTGTCCAGCCGATAGAACGGCCGAAAGACTTCCTCGCGCTGGTCGGCCGGAATGCCGGGTCCGTCGTCGTCGATCGTCAGCACGACGCTGTCCTCCCGCCGCCCGGCCCGAATGGCGATGTGTTCGGCATGCCGCATGCTGTTGGCGACGAGGTTGGTCAGGCAGCGCTTGAAGGCGTCGCGCCGCAACGGCAGCACGATCTCGCCCTCGATGTGCAGGTCGATCGCCGCCCCCTCCCGCCGCGCGCTTCCCGCCACCTCGCGGAGCAGGGCGCTCAAATTCACATCCGCCGGTTCCTCGCCGCCCTCGCCGCGGGCGAAGGCGAGGTAACCTTCCAACATCGTTTCCATGTCGGCGACGTCGGCCTGGATGTTCGCCACGTCCGGGTTGTCCTTCAGCATCGCAAGCTGCAGCTTGATCCGCGTCAGCGGCGTCTTCAGGTCATGGGAGACGCCCGACAGCATGTCCGTGCGTTGCGAAATCTGGCGCTGGATGCGCTCGCGCATCAGGTTGAAGGCGCTGGCTGCCTGGCGCACCTCCAGCGCGCCGGCCAGCTTGAAGTCGGGCACGTCCAGCCCCCGTCCGAAACGGTCCGCCGCCATGGCAAGACGGCGGATCGGGCGTACCTGATTACGCATGAACAGCGTCGCGATGGCGAACAGAATGAGCGAGATCCCGACCATCCACATGATGAAGATGTACGTCGTCGAGCTGAACAGCCGCTTGCGCGGCGTGATGACCTTCAGCACGCCTTCCGGCAGCTGAACCTGGATTTCCACCTCCCGGTCATAGCTCTGGGTATCGATCCGGAAGGGCCGGCGCAGCAGCAGCTCGAGCTCGTGGTGCAGCGTGTCGTCGAGGAAGCTGAAGGCGGGCGCCGCCGCGTCTTCGGGCGGCAGCACGGCGCCTTCCTTCAGGAAGGCGCGGATTTCGAGGAAGGTCAGCGCCTGGTCGAGAATCCACTTCTCCTCTTCCTCGCCGGGATGGCGCTCCATCAGATGAATGATGACGGTAATTTCGCCGGCCAGGTCGCGGGCCAGGCGGCGGGTGATCGTGTCCCAGTGGCGCTCGTAGAAAATATAGGTGGCAATCACCTGCAGCAGCACCAGCGGCATGACGATGATCATCAGCGAACGCCCGAGCAGGGTTTGCGGCAGAAAGCGTTTGATCATGCCTTTCTCTCCTAGCGGTCCGGGCGCAGCACGTAACCCTGCCCGTGCACGGTCTGCAAGTAGCGGGGAAATTTCGGGTCCGGCTCGATCTTGCGGCGAAGCCGCGTTACCTGCACGTCGACCGTCCGCGCGCTGCCGCGGATGCGGCTTTCCTCGACCAGCTTCTCCCGGCTAAGCGCGGTGCCCGCATGTTTGGCAAGGGTGGCCAGCAGGCTGGCCTCGACCCCGGTCAGGCGAACCAGTTCGCCGCCGCGCCGCAACTCTTCCCGCGCCAGGTCGAAGGAGCAATCGCCGAGGTGGATTTCCGCCGCCGCTTCTTCCTGCGGCGCCCGCCTTAAGATCGTCTGGATGCGCAGGACCAGCTCCCGCGGCTCGAAAGGTTTCGGCAGGTAGTCGTCGGCGCCCGCCTCTAGGCCCTTGATGCGATCGTCCGCTTCACCCATCGCCGTCAGCAGCAGAATGGGCAAATTGTCCTCCTTGCGAAGCGAATCGGTCAGCTCGATGCCGCTTTCACCCGGCATCATGACGTCCAGCACGATCAGGTCGAAGGTGAGGCTGCGCAGCTTTTCCCGCGCCTCCGCCGCGTCGTGCGCCGTCGTCACCCGGAAACCGTTTTCCGAAAGGTAACGCCGAAGCAACCCGCGAAGCCGGGTGTCGTCGTCGACGACCAGAATATGTTTGCATTCCGTTGTCATGGGCGGCGGTTCCGATGAACGCCCGGCAATCAGGTTCAGGCCCGGGGGCCGCGGTTGCGCGGAAGCTTGGCCCGCCGGTCGTCGTCGACCATCCCGCTCAGGACCTTGCGATAGCCCTCGACGGCGGCGGCGCCGGCGGCGCGGTAGGCGCGGGCCACGCGCTGGCGCTGGGATTCGGAAAGCTTGTGCTCCAGCTCGGCACCCTTCGCGGTAAGTTCCAGCAGACGCTGGCGGCGGTCGCGCTGCCCCGGCTGCTGGGTGATGAACCCTTCGCGGACGAGCTCGCCCAGGACGCGCGACAGGCTTTGCTTGGTGATGCGAAGGATGGCAAGCAGCTCGCTGACGCTGATCAACGGGTAACGGCCGACGAAATAGATCACCCGGTGGTGCGCCCGGCCAAGCTTGTGCTTGGCAAGGATGGCGTCCGGCTCGGCGGTAAAGTCCCGATAGGCGTAAAACAGAAGCTCCATCCCCTGCCGTAACTCCTCCTCGCGGAGAAAGAGGGGGTTCGCTCCGGATTTTATGTCAGCCATGTTGACATATATGGATGGGAATGATACTCGAATCAACACCCTTTCCAGGGGGACAGGGATTCCTAGGGTTTTTATCCCGGAAAGACACTCGCGATGGCGACGCTGCCCTTCGATGATCGCGACGGGGTCATCTGGTACGATGGTTCGCTCGTCCCGTGGCGCGACGCAAAACTTCACGTACTCAGCCATGGCCTGCATTACGCAAGCTGCGTCTTCGAGGGCGAGCGGGTCTATGGCGGCACCATCTTCAAGCTGACCGAACACACTGAACGCCTCTTCGCCTCCGCCCGCGCGCTTGGCTTCACGCTGCCGTTCACGGTGGCCGAGATCGACGACGCCAGCCGCCAGGTCATCCGGGAACTCGGCATCGAGGACGGCTATGTCCGTCCCGTCGCCTGGCGGGGCAGCGAGATGATGGGCGTCTCCGCCCAGCAGACCCAGATCCACGTGGCGATCGCGGCCTGGCAGTGGCCCTCCTACTTCTCGAAGGAAGCGCGGCTGAAGGGCTTGCGCCTCACCATCTCGAAATGGGCGCGCCCCGCCCCCAACCCGGCGCCGACCCAGACAAAGGCGACCGGCCTTTACATGATCTGTACGCTCTCGAAACACGCCGCCGAGCAGGAAGGCTATGACGATGCCCTGATGCTGGACTGGCGGGGCCGCATCGCCGAGGCGACGGGGGCGAACATCTTTTTCGTGAAAGACGGCGCGCTGGTGACGCCGACCCCCGACTGCTTCCTCGACGGGATCACCCGGCGCAGCGTCATGGCCCTGGCCCGGGCCCGCGGCGTCGAGATCGTCGAGCGGGCCATCCAGCCCGAGGAAATGGCTGGCTTCGAGGAGGCCTTCCTCACCGGCACCGCCGCCGAGGTGACCCCGATCCGCGAGATCGGCGAGTTCCGCTTCGATGTGGGCGAACTTACCCGGACCCTGATGGAGGATTACGACCGGTTGGTCCGCAGCGAGGGGGCCTAGGCTCCTTCCTTGGTCCAGCGGTCCGCCGCCGCGTCGTCTTCCGCGCGCGCCGCGACCCAACGGGGCCCCTCCACGGTCTCCTCCTGCTTCCAGAAGGGGGCCTTCGTCTTCAGCCAGTCGATCAGGAAGCGGCAGCTTTCGAAGGCGGCCTCCCGGTGCTTCGAGGCGGTTGCCACCAGCACGATCCGGTCCCCCGGCTCGAGCCGGCCGACCCGGTGGATGATCAGGCTCGCCTCCAGCGGCCAGCGGCGGCGGGCCTCGGCCTCGATGTCCTCTAGGGCCTTCTCGGTCATACCTGGGTAGTGCTCCAGGGTCATGGCCTGAATTTCCTGGTTTTCCGCGTGATTCCGGACGGTCCCCACGAAGGAGGTAATACCTCCGATCCCCGGATTGCCGGCCGCCAGCTTCGCTAGCTCGGCGCCGACGTCGAAGTCCTCCTGCTGGACGCGGATCATGGGGCCCCTCCGGTGACCGGCGGGAAGAAGGCGATCTCGTCCTCGGGCCCCACCGGCGGGTTGCCGGCCACGTAATTCTGGTTGATGGCGACCCGCACCATCCGGGGGTCGGCCAGGGCCTCGGCGTGGGCCGGGCTGCGTTCCTTCAGCCAGGCGATCAGGCCCGCCAGGTCCCGCACCCCTTCCGGCGGGGTCAGCACCTCCTCCTTCACGCCCACCTTCTCGCGGACCCAGGCGAAGTAGTAAAGCTTCATGGCATCAACTCTACGTAAGGCAGGAAGTCGACCGCCATGCCTTTTTCGACCCGGGTGAGGTCCTCGGGCAGCTCGGCAAGGCCGTCCGTGCCGACGATCGAGGCCAGGATCCCGGACCCCTCGCGGGGGAAACGTTCGGCCACCAGCGCGCCCTCCTCGTCGCGGCGAAGCCGGCAGCGCACCCATTCCAGCCGCCCGCCCTTCTTCGTCATCGCGAAGCCGGCCTTTACCCGGTAGCGCACCGGCTCCGTGACCGTCGCCCCGGCCAGGCGCAGCACGGCCACGCGGGCGAACCGCAGGAAGGTGACGGCGACGGCGACCGGGTTGCCGGGCAGCCCGATGAAGGGGATCTGCCCGACCCGGCCAAGAGCGACGGGTCGGCCCGGCTTGATGGCCAGCTGCCAGAGATGCAGGCTCCCCAGTCGGCTGACCGCCTTGCGCACATGGTCCTCCTCGCCGACGGAAACGCCGCCCGAGGTGAACAGCAGATCGTGGTTCCGGGCGGCCTCGTTCAGCGCGTGCTCGACCGTATGCAGGTCGTCCGGCAGGATGCCGAGATCGGTTACCTTGGCGCCGAGCCCCTCCAGCAGCCCCATCAGCATGTAGCGGTTGGCGTCGTAGATGGCGCCGTCCGGCAGGGCGCGTCCCGGCTCCGTCACCTCGTCGCCGGTCGAAAAGACGGCGACCCGAAGCGGCTGGAAAACCGGAAGCGCGACGCAGCCGACCGAGGCGGCAAGCCCGATATCCGGGGGCCTCAGCCGGCGGCCCTGATCGAGCACGCGCTCGCCTTGTCGAAGGTCCTCGCCACGCTTGCGGAAATTGGCTCCTTGCCGGATGCCGGCCGGCAGGCGGACCGTGTCGCCCTCCTCGGTGCAGTCCTCCTGCATGAAAATCGTGTCCGGACCCTCCGGCACCGGGGCGCCGGTGAAGATGCGCAACGCCTCGCCGCGCTTTGCAAAGCGCTCCAGCGGATGCCCGGCGCTGACTCGGCCCCCGACGGGAAGCCGCGTGTCGCCCGCGCTTTCGAGATCGTCGAAGAAAACGGCGTAGCCGTCGACGGCGGCGTTGTCGTGGGGCGGCACGTCGCACGGCGCAACGATCGCCTCGGCGAGGATGCGCCCCGAAGCCGCGTTCAGGGGGACTTCCTCCTTGCCGACGGCACAGCTCAGGCGCGCTTTCAGAAGCTCCAGTGCCTCGCCGATCGGCATGCGCTGGCCGGCCGCGTCGAAACAGTCATCGCTCAATTTGTTCATCCGGACTTCGTCCACGTGCTTCAGCACGAAATCGGCGATCGCCTGCACGTCGTTAAGGTCCAGCACGGGCAGGTCGAGGCCGTTGACCAGGCCGTCGCTTGCGACGGCGACGATCTCGGCGTCCGCCTTGCAGAAAAGCTCGCGCCCCGTGTCCGGGCGGTGGACCTCCAGCTTGCCAAGCGGGCAGGGCTGGCGTCCCTCGACCAGAATCAGGTCAACCGGCGCCATCCGCGCCGCCAGGGCGCGAACGTCCGGGCCGTCTTCCGCCGTCGCGTAATCGTGAAACAGCGTCCAGCGGCCCTTCGCGGCCAGCATGACCTCCGTGGCGCCCGCGGCGCGGTGTTCGTGGCTGTCCTTGCCGGGCTTGTCCACCTCGATGTCGTGATGGGAAAGCTTCATCGTCGAGACGGTGATGCCACGGCGCTTCAGTTCCGGCACCAGCTTCGTGATCAGGGTCGTCTTGCCGCTGCCGCTTGGGCCGGTGATGCCGAAGATGGGTTCGAAACGCCGTTCCAACTGCCGCTCCCTCGCGCCGGTCCCGCCGTCTATTTCCGCAGGGGCTTCAGGTCGCTGGCGCCGTTTTCGCCGGCCCGGTCTTCCTTCGCCGGTTCCGGGGCGGCGTTTCCCTTGGGCCCCTCTTCGGAAAAATGGCGAAGTCCGGAGCGAAAATAGTCATAGCCGGTGATCAGCGTCAGCACCGCCGCCACCCAGATGCCCACCACGCCCAGCTCGTCGAACGGCAACGCCGGGACGGCATCCCCCAGCAACAGGCAGCCGATGGCCGTGATCTGGATCGCCGTCTTCCATTTGGCAAGGCGGCTCACCGGCACGCTGACCCGGATTTCGGCCAGAAACTCCCGCAGGCCCGATACCAGGATTTCCCGGCAAAGGATGACCAGCGCTGCCCGCACGGTGAGACCATGGATGCGGTCGAACGCGACCAGCATGACGATGGCGGCCGCGATCAGCAGCTTGTCGGCGATCGGGTCGAGAAACCGGCCAAAATTCGATTGCTGCTTCCAGGCGCGGGCGAAATAGCCGTCCAGAAAATCGGTGATCCCGGCTGCTACGAAAATCGTCAGCGTGCCCCAGTTGGCGATCGGGCCGTCCAGATAAAAAGCGCCGATGAACAGGGGAAGAAAGACGATCCGCGAAATCGTCAACAGATTCGGCAAGTTCACAATCATGGCTTGAGTCCAGAGCGTCGTGACAGGCTGGCCGCTCGATTCGTTTGCGGCAACATTCTAGCGACCGCCATGGAAATGATCATAAATTTTTTTGGCAACCGTTCGGCTGATTCCCTCAACCTTCTCCAGATCGTCAAGACCGGCGCCGGCGACGCTGCGGGCCGATCCGAAATGGTGCAGCAACGCGCGCTTGCGCTTGCCGCCGACGCCCGGAATCGCATCCAGCGTCGATTGACCGATTGCCTTCGAACGTTTCGAGCGATGCGTGCCGATGGCGAAACGGTGCGCCTCGTCGCGAAGCCGTTGCAGAAAGTACAGCACGGGATCGCGGGGCTTCAACGTGAAGGCGGTCCGGCCGGCCTGGAAGAAACGCTCGCGCCCGGCGGTACGGTTCGGCCCCTTGGCGATGGCGACGACGGCAAGATCGCCCAGGCCCAGATCCGCCAGCGTCTCGACCGCCACGTTCAGATGCCCGGCCCCGCCGTCGATCAACAGCAAGTCCGGCCAGTTCGGGCTGGCCCGTTCGGGGTCTTCCTTCAACGCCCGCGAGAAACGCCGATGCAGCATCTCCCGCATCATCCCGTAATCGTCCCCCGGCGTGATCTCGCCGGCGGTGGCCGCGCGGACGGTGAATTTTCGGTAGGCGTTCTTCGTGAACCCGGCTGGCCCCGCCACGATCATGGCGCCGACCGCGTTCGTGCCGGAAACGTGGCTGTTGTCGTAAACCTCGATCCGCTCCGGCGCCGATTCGAGGCCGAAGGCCTGGGCGACGCCCTCCAGCAGCTTGCGCTGGGTGGCGCTTTCCGAAAGCCGCCGGCCAAGCGCCTCGCGTGCGTTGGTAAGCGCGTGCTCCAGCAATTTGCGTTTCGCCCCGCGTTCGGGCCGGGTGACGGTGACCTTGTGGCCCGCCTTCAGGGAAAGCGCCTGGGCCATCAGGCCGGCGTCCGGAATTCGGTGGGAAAGCAGCACGTGTTTCGGCGGCGGCTTGTTGTCGTAGAACTGACCGAGAAAGGCCGCCAGCACCTGCGCCGCCTCGGCGTCCTTCGCCTGGGACGGAAAATAGGAACGGTTGCCGAGATTCTGGCCGGCCCGGAAGAAGAAAACCTGAATGCAGCTCGCATTGCCCGCCTGATGGACGGCGATGACGTCGGCCGCGTCGAGGCCCGCGACGGCGACGTCCTGGCGCGCCTGAATCTGGGTCATGGCCTGGATGCGGTCGCGGAAGACGGCGGCCTTCTCGTAGTCGAGCGCCTCGCTCGCCCGGCGCATCTTCTTGTCGAGACCGTCCTGGACCCGGCGCGAACGCCCGGCCAGGAAGTCGCGGGCCTCCTCGACGATCCGCGCGTAATCCTCGTGGGCAATGCGCGCCACGCAGGGCGCCGAACACCGCTTGATCTGATATTGCAGGCAGGGGCGGGTGCGGCTTGCGAAGATGCTGTCCGAGCAGGAGCGCAGCGGAAAGGCGCGTTCCAGCGCGGCCAGCGTCTGATTGACCGCACCGGCCGAGGCGAAGGGGCCAAAATACTCGCCGGCCTCCTTGCGCGCGCCGCGATACTTCATGATCCGCGGCCAGTCCGAATCGCCGGTGATCAGGATGTAGGGGAAGGATTTGTCGTCCCGAAGCAGAATGTTGTAGTGAGGCTTCAGCTTCTTGATCAGGTTCGCTTCCAGCAGCAGCGCCTCGGCCTCCGTATGGGTCGTGATGAATTCCATCGCGGCGGTTTCTGCCACCATCCGGGCGACCCGGGGTTCCAGCCGGCCGGGCTTGCGGTACGTGGTGACGCGCTTGCGCAGATTCTTGGCCTTGCCGACGTAAAGGACGTTGCCGTCCCGCCCGATCATCCGGTAGACGCCGGGGACCTCGGGCAGGCCCGCCAAGTAGCCGGCGATCACCTCGGGCCCGGTCGCCGTCGCCGTTTCGCCTTCCGCGCCGGCGGGCGGGGCGTCCTGTCGCAAAGCGGGTTCCTTTTCCATGCAGGGCATCCGGGTTTTCTTAGAAGAAGTATAAGATATGGCGACGGGGAATTATCCACCAAAGCTGTGGATAAGTTTGAGGATGACATGCCCGAAATTTAGGCGAATCCGCATCGCTGCGGGCGGTTCGATGGCGGTTGCCCGGGGTGAAATCATCGTTAATGATCTGATTCGTAAAGAGGAAATGTTTGCCGTTCGATTAAGCGTTTGTGACCGCGGCACATTTGTTAACGCCGAAGCGAAGGCTTCGCCCCTGTGCACAACTCTGGCTTCAGGTGTTTGCAGTAAAGCGTTGGTTTAATTGTTGGATTGACCCGTCCCCGATCGGGTGCGGGTGATCTCGACGCCGACGCTGCCGACGTCCGCGAAGACGTCCAGCTTTTCGACGCGTATGCGGGCTTCCGCGACGCGGGTGTCCGTCAGGCAAAGCGCGGCGATCCGCTCGGCGAAGGTTTCCACCAGATTGAGGTGGCCGGCCGCCGCGATGGCCCGGCAGCCTGCGACGATCTTCTCATAGCAGACGACCCCCTCGAGCCGGTCCTCGGCGGCGGCGTCGTTTTCCTCGACGGCGAGGTCGACGTTGATCCGCACGCGCTGTTTGCGTCCCTGTTCGTGGCGATGGACGCCGATCTGGCAGGCCAGCACGAAATCGCGGACGAAAACCTGGCGAAGCGGCTTGGCCGGTTCGACCTGGGGTTTCGGCTGGATGAGGGTGAGTTGCGCCATCTTTCGCGTCGCGGTTCCTATTCCGGTCCGGTGCCGTCGGCGGGCCCTTGGGCCCAACCGAGATGCTGCCCGCCGTCCAGCGCAATCATTTGCCCGGTCACGGCCGGAGCGGCAAGCAGAAAACGAAGCGCGTCGCATATCTCCTCCGGCGTTGTGCCGCGCCCAAGCGGCATCCGCGCCGCCTGGCGGGCGAACTCGGCCTCGCTTTGCCGGGGCGAGGGCAGCGTCGGGCCGGGGCCGATGGCGTTCACCCGGATGCGCGGCGCCAGCGCCAGCGCCATCGTCTGGGTCAGGGTCCACAGCCCGGCCTTGCTCAGCGTGTAGGAAACAAAGTGCGGCGTCAGGTTCCAGACCCGCTGGTCGACCAGGTTGACGATGTTGCCGCGGGCTTCCGGCGGCAGGCTTTTCGCAAAGGCCTGGGCCAGCACGAAGGGAGCGCGCAGATTGACCTCCAGGTGATCGTCCCAGGACTGGCGCGTCGCGCTTTCCACCGTGTCGAGCTCGAAGACGGAGGCGTTGTTGACGAGCAGGCCCAGCGGGCCCAGCGCCGCCACCGCCTTCGCCACGAGGTCCGCCGTCGCCGTTTCCCTGGCGAGGTCCGCCTCCAGCAGCACGGCCTCGGAACCGGCCTCCCGGATCGCCTCGGCCACGGCCTGGGCGGCGTCTGGCGACTGGTAGTAGTGGACGCCGATGCGCCAGCCATGCCGGGCGAGGTCCAGCGCGATGGCCCGGCCGATCCGCTGCGCAGCACCGGTGATCAACGCGGTCTTGTGGGTTGCATCCGTCATCGCTCGAGGATGCGCGAGCGCGCGGGGATTCGCAAGCGCACCCCCCTAGCCGGCGAGCTCGACGCCGGAAAACCCGACGAACTGGGTGGCGAGATAGACGCCATAGGCCAGCAGGAAAAGCCCGCAAAGCGGGCGCGAAAATCCGCTGCCGCGCACGGCCAGCCAGACGAAGGCAAGGGTGACGCCGAGCATGGCCCAGTTGTCGAAACGGACGATTTCCTCCGGCACCGGCAAGGGCACCACCAGGCCCACCACGCCGAGAATGCCAAGCAGGTTGAACAAATTGCTGCCCAGGATGTTCGCCATCGCCACGTCGCCATGGCCGCGCCAGGCGGCAATGGCCGAGGTCGCCATTTCCGGCAGCGAGGTGCCGATGGCGACCAGCGTCAGCCCGATCACCGCCTCCGAAAGGCCGGCCAGGCGCGCGATCTCGACGGCGCCCGTGATCAGAAGCTCGGCGCCAAGCAAGACGCCGGAAAAGCCGAAGGCCAGCATCACGAGGTTCTGCCAAAGCGGGCGCAGGTCCGCAAACTCCGCCGCCTCGCGGGCGTGCAGATCGGCCATCGCCGCATCCCTGCGTTCCATGCGGTAGCAAAGAACGATGTAGATGATCAGGCTCGCCAGGAACGCGCCGGCCACCGGCCGGCTAATCTCTCCCGTCGCGGCGACGGCAAGAAAGACCAGGGTGGCAACGATGACGGCGACGCCGTCCCGTTTCAGAAGCCCGCGCCCGAAGGCAATCGTGGTCAACAGACCGCTCGCCCCGACCACAAGCAGCACGTTGGCGATGTTGCTGCCCACCACGTTGCCGATGGCAATGGCGGGCGCGCCGATCAGGGCCGCCTTCAAGCTTACGAACACTTCCGGAAGCGACGTGCCCATGGCCACGGCGGTCAACCCGATCAGGGCCGGGCGGACGCGAAGCCGGTGGGCGAGGCCGACGGCGCTGCGCACCACGAATTCGCCGCCCGCGAAAAGCAGGACGAAGCCGAACGCCGTTTCAAGCCAGATCATGTCTTTCCGCCATTTTGCAACCGCGCCACCCTTCTTTAGCATGGCCCCCGGCGCGGCGCGAAGGGACCCTTGGAGTTCCGGGCCACCATCGTTACATTCAAACGTTAAAGATCCCGCATGGGCGGGACAGGAGGCGCGGCAAAGGATGCCAGAATCGGGCTTTCTCCTCGACATTCTCTTTCTGCTCGTTGCCGCCGTTCTCGTCGTCCCGATCGCCCAGCGCTTCCGTCTAAGCCCCATCCTCGGTTACCTCGTCGCCGGCGCCCTGATCGGGCCCTATGGCTTCGCCCTTCTGGACGACGTCAAGGGCATCGAGACGCTGGCCAAGTTCGGCGTCGTCTTCCTTCTTTTCATGATCGGGCTCGAGCTTTCGGTCGAACGGTTGCGCGTCATGGCGCGGCTGGTGTTCGGGCTCGGCACCACCCAGGTCGTTCTCTGCGGCGTGGCGCTGGGCGGGCTGGCGGTGTGGTGGGGGGAAACGATCCCGGCGGCGATTTTGATCGGAGCGGGGCTGGCGCTGTCGTCGACGGCGCTGGTCGTGCAGATTCTGGTCGAGCGCGGCGAGCTTGCCAACCGGGTCGGGCGCACCGCCTTCGGCGTGCTGCTGTTCCAGGACCTGGCGGTGGGACCGCTGCTGCTGCTTGCCGGCACGCTCGGCGGGGACGCGGCGTCCATTCCGATGGTGCTGGGGGTGACCGCGGTGAAGGCGGCGCTGGCGCTGGTCGCGATCTTCATCGTCGGCCGCTTGCTGCTGCGCCCGATCTACCGGGTGATCGCCTCGACGGCGAATCCGGAAATCCTGTCCGCCATGACGCTCTTGATCGTGCTTGGCATCGGCTGGGCGACGGAACAGGTCGGCATCTCCATGGCGCTGGGCGCCTTTCTCGCCGGGATGATGCTGGCCGAGACGGAATACCGTCACCACGTCGCCGCCGACATCCAGCCCCTTCGCGCCATCTTCCTCGGTCTTTTCTTCATGACCGTCGGCATGCTGATCGACCTGCCGTTCATTCTGGAAAACCTGGCCGTCGTCGGCGTGCTGGTGACGACGATTTTGCTGGTCAAGACGTTCTTCATCACGCTGCTTTGCCGCGCCTTTGCCTATCCGTGGTTCCGCAGCCTGCGCGTCGGCCTGCTGCTGGCCCAGGGCGGCGAGTTTGCCTTCGTCCTGTTCGCTGCCGGCATGCAGGGCGGCGTGCTGCCGGAGGCGACGGCCCAGCTTCTGCTGGCGGCCGTCTCGCTGACGATGGCGCTGACGCCCCTGTTGGCGCTGCTCGGCGCCTGGCTTTCGAAGGCGATGGTCGCCGCGCCCGAACCCGAACTCGAAGAGATCTCGGAAGAAACCGAACGCCTGCGCGGCCACGTCATCATCGCCGGTTTTGGCCGCCAGGGGCAGACGGTGGCCCGCCTGCTCACGGAACAGGGCATCCCCTACATCGCGGTCGACATGGACGCCCAGAACGTGGCCGTCTGGCGGGCCCAGGAATTACCGGTCTTTTTCGGGGACGTCAGCCGGCGGGACGTCCTTCAGGCGGCCGGTGCCTCCCGCGCGCTGGCGGCGCTGATCGCGGTCAGCGGCGTCCAGGCGGCGGAACAGACGCTGGCGCAGCTGCGTCGTCATTTCCCGGAACTGCCGATCGTCGTGCGCGCCCACGACTACCGGCACGGCCGCGCGCTCGAGGCGGCCGGGGCCACGGCCGCCGTGTCGGAAACGATGGAGGCCAGTCTGCAGCTGGCCGGCACCGTGCTGCGCGCCTCCGGTGCCTCGGAAGAGGATATCAACCGCCTGATGGAAGAGGCGCGGGCCGACAACTACGCCTCCTTCGCAAACCAGATTCAGCCCCCCGGCAGCTCCCGCCAGGCGGCGAAGGAAACGCCCGCTTCTTAGGGCCGGCGGGACCGGCTTTTTGATTTCCGCTTGCGTTTGGCGGCGCGGGGATGGGCGCCGGGCCCGCCCGGCAGCGTCCTGGCGTCGAGCGCACGGCCCGGAATTTCCAGATCGCGTCCCTCGAGACGGTGCATTTCGTCGCGCAGCCGCGCCGCTTCCTCGAATTCCAGATCCGCCGCCGCCTCCCGCATCCGTTTCTCGAGATGGGCGAGGTGGGCCTGCAGATTGCCACCGACGAGATGTTCGCCTTCCTCCAGTTCGACGGTGACGTGGTCCTGCTCGTAAACGCTTTGCAGCACCTCGCCGATGGATTTGCGAATGCTTGCCGGCGTGATGCCGTGTTCGGTGTTGTAGGCTTCCTGCTTGGCGCGCCGCCGGTCCGTCTCATCGATCGCCTTCGTCATCGATTCCGTCATGGTGTCCGCGTAAAGAATGACGCGCCCATCCACGTTGCGCGCGGCGCGCCCGATCGTCTGGATGAGGGACGTCTTCGATCGCAGGAATCCTTCCTTGTCGGCGTCCAGGATCGCCACCAGTGCGCATTCCGGAATGTCGAGGCCCTCACGCAGCAAATTGATGCCGACCAGCACGTCGAAGGCGCCAAGCCTCAGGTCGCGAATGATCTCGACGCGCTCCAGCGTGTCGATGTCGGAATGGAGATAGCGCACGCGAAGGCCGGCCTCGTGCATATATTCCGTCAGATCCTCCGCCATCCGTTTCGTCAGCGTCGTCACCAGCACGCGCTGGCCCTTGTCCGCGCATTCCCGGCATTCGGCCAGGAGGTCGTCGACCTGGGTCTCGACGGGCCGCACGCTGACCGGCGGGTCCATCAGCCCGGTCGGGCGGATGACCTGTTCGACGAAGGTGCCGGCCGTGCGCTCCATTTCCCAGGAGCCCGGCGTGGCCGACACGAACAGGGTCTGGGGCCGCATGCGATCCCATTCCTCGAATTTCAGCGGCCGGTTGTCGATGCAGGAGGGAAGCCGAAAACCGTATTCCGCCAGCGTCGATTTTCGCCGGAAGTCGCCGCGGTACATGCCGCCAAGCTGGGGCACGGTGACGTGGCTTTCGTCCACGATCAAAAGCGCATCTTGCGCCAGATACTCAAACAGCGTTGGCGGCGGCTCGCCGGGCTCGCGCCCGGTCAGATAGCGGGAATAGTTTTCGATGCCGGCGCAGGTGCCGACCGTTTCCATCATTTCCAGATCGAAGGTCGTGCGTTCCTCAAGGCGCTGGGCTTCCAGAAACTTGCCCTCGGCGGTGAACGCCTCGAGGCGCCGTTTCAAATCCACCCGAATTTCCTTGATCGCCTGCTGCATCGTCGGGCGCGGCGTCACGTAGTGGCTGTTCGGATAGATGCGGACGCCCGCCAGCCGGTCCGTCTTCTCGCCGGTCAGGGGATCGAACTCCGTCAGCGTCTCGACCTCGTCGCCGAACAGCGAGACGCGCCACGCCCGGTCTTCCAGATGGGCGGGAAACAGTTCGACCGAATCGCCGCGCACCCGAAACGTGCCGCGGTGAAAGTCGACGTCGTTCCGCCGGTACTGAAGCTCGACGAGGCGGCGCAGGAAATCGTTACGCTCGAGGTTCATTCCTTCCCGCACGTCGATCACCATGCGCGAATAGGACTCCACCGTGCCGATGCCGTAGATGCAGGAAACGCTGGCGACGACAATGACGTCCCGGCGCTCCAGCACGGCGCGCGTCGCCGAATGGCGCATGCGGTCGATCTGTTCGTTGATCGAGGCGTCCTTCTCGATATAGGTGTCCGACCGCGGCACGTAGGCTTCCGGCTGGTAGTAGTCGTAGTAGGAGACGAAATATTCGACGGCGTTGTCGGGGAAGAAGGCCTTCATCTCGCTGTACAACTGGGCGGCCAGCGTCTTGTTCGGCGCGATGATCAACGCCGGGCGCTGCACGCTCTCGATGACATGAGCCATCGTGAAGGTCTTGCCGGAACCGGTAACGCCCAGCAGCACCTGCTCGCGTTCGCCGGCCCGGACGCCGCTAACCAGCTCGGTGATCGCTTCCGGCTGGTTGCCGGCCGGCTCGAAGTCGGAAACCACGCGCAAAGGCCGTTCCGCCTCTGGCGGCGGGGCCTCCGGCGCAAGCGGTGTGATGTCGTTGCGCATGGCTCACTTTAGGCGCCTTGCCCCTTTCCTTGCCACCCCCTCGCGGCAGGTGGCACGGGCGGGGGAGGCCCGCTAAACTGGCGCGGGCCATTCACCCTACCTTTTTTCAGGAGCGCCTCCGGATATGTCCTATGAACATGTGAAATTCTCTGTAAAAGACGGCATCGGCCACCTGGTGCTGGCTCGGGACGACACCCGCAACGCGCTTGCCGTCGGCGGCCTCGTCGAAGAGATGCTCGACGTGCTGCACCGGGTCGAGACCGGCTCGGACGCGCGCGTGCTCATCCTTTCGGCCGAGGGCAGCTCCTTTTCCGCTGGCGGCAACCTGCGCGAGATTGCCGATCCGGAAGGGCCCTATGGCGGCGGGCCGGGCGTGCTCCAGAAGAAATACGTGCTCGGCATCCAGCGCCTGCCGAAGGCGCTCCACGCCCTCAACGTGCCGACGATCGCCGCCGTGCAGGGGCCGGCGATCGGCGCCGGCTGCGATCTGGCGCTTTTCTGCGACATCGTGCTGGCCTCGACCGAGGCGAAGTTTTCGGAAGCCTTTATCAATCTCGGAATCATTTCCGGGGATGGCGGGACCTGGGCGCTTTCGCGCCTCGTGAACACCCAGCGCGCGGCGGAACTTCTCTTCACCGGGCGCGTCGTCGATGGCAGGGAGGCCGCCGACATCGGCCTCGCCCTCGAATGCCTGGAACCGGACCGGCTGCTTCCCCGCGCCTTTGAACTGGCCGCCCACATCGCCTCCCGCCCCCAGGTGGCGCTTCGCTTCACGAAAATCCTGCTTCGCCAGGCCCTGACGTCCAGCCTCGACGACTTGCTCGACACTTCTTCGGCGCTGCAGGCAATCTGCCACAACACGGAAGACCACCGCGAGGCGGTCGCTGCCTTCCTGGAGAAACGCAAGCCCAACCCCTTCAAGGGACGCTAGTCCATGGCCATTCTCGCGAAACGCCTGGACCGGATCCAACCTTCGCCGACGATCGCGGTGACGACGCGGGCGGCGGAACTGCGCGCCGCGGGCCGCGACGTCATCGGGCTTGGCGCCGGCGAACCCGATTTCGACACGCCGGACCACATCAAGGCGGCGGCGAAGGCGGCGATCGACCGGGGCGAGACGAAATACACCGCCGTTCCCGGCACGGTGGAACTGCGCAAGGCGATTTGCGCGAAACTCAAGCGCGACAACGACCTCGACTACGCGCCCGATCAGATCACCGTGGGCTGTGGCGGCAAGCAGACGATCTACAACGCGCTGATGGCGACGCTGGACCCCGGCGACGAGGTCATTATCCCGGCGCCGTACTGGGTTTCCTACCCGGACATGACGCTGCTCGCCGAAGGGACGCCGGTCGTCGTGCCCTGTGCGGCGGCGAACGGCTTCAAGCTCGACCCGGAAGATCTGGAACGCGCGATCACGCCGAAGACGAAATGGGTGATCCTGAACTCGCCCTCGAACCCGACCGGGGCGGCCTACGGGCAAAAGGAAATGAAGGCGATCACGGACGTGCTGCTGCGCCACGCGGACGTCTGGGTGATGACGGACGACATGTACGAACTGCTCGTCTATGACGGTTTCGAATTCGTCACCCCGGCCCAGGTCGAACCGCAACTCCATGACCGCACACTGACGCTGAACGGCGTCTCGAAGGCCTATTGCATGACCGGCTGGCGGGTCGGCTACGCGGCGGGGCCGGTGCAACTGATCAAGGCGATGAACAAGGTCCAGTCCCAAAGCACGACCCACACGTCGTCCATCTCTCAGGCGGCGGCCGTCGCCGCCCTCAACGGCCCGATGGACTTCCTGGCGAAGAACCTGGCCGTCTTCAAGGAGCGCCGCGACCTTGTCGTGGCCGGGCTGAACGCGGTGCCGGGGCTCGACTGCCCGACGCCGGAGGGCGCCTTCTACGTCTATCCTTCCTGCGAGGGCGTCATCGGCAAGACGACGCCGGATGGCAAGAAGATCACGACGGATGGCGAGTTTGCGGCCTATTTGCTCGAGCAGGAGGGCGTCGCCGTCGTCCATGGCGAAGCCTTCGGGATGTCGCCTTTCTTCCGGATCTCCTATGCGACGGCGACGGAGGCGCTGAAAGAGGCGCTCGCGCGCATCCACCGGGCCTGCACGGCGTTGAAATAACCCCGTCACGGGAAGTTGAGTGGCAAGGCGGCCATCCACCCTTTACCTCTCCCAAGAGGCAACGGAGAATGGCAAGATGACATCACCCACCCGACGCGACTGGGAACTCCCCGCAAGCGCCGTCACCCCGGAGGCCCTCTTCCGCAGCCGGCGCCAGCTCATGCGCGACATCGCCGCGGGCTCGATCCTGGCCGCCGCCTCGCCGCTGATGGCTTCGCTCGCCGGCTCCGCCTTCGCCGCCGAGGCGGACCCGAGCGCGCATCTCTATCCCGTCGAACACAATCCCCGCTACGTTGGCGGGCGCGCCATTACGGGCGAGAAATTCGTCACTACCTACAACAATTTCTACGAATTCGGCTCCCACAAGAAGATCAGCGAGGCAGCCCAGGCGCTGAAGATCCGTCCCTGGACGGTCGTCCTCGACGGCCTCGTCGAAAAGCCGGTCGAGATCGGCATCGATGATCTCCTGAAGAAAATGCCGCTCGAGGAACGCATCTACCGGCACCGCTGCGTCGAGGCGTGGTCGATGGTCGTGCCGTGGAGCGGCTTTCCCATGAAGGCGCTGGTGGATTTCGCCAAGCCCCGGGCGGAAGCGAAATACGTCATGATGGAAACCTTCCTCGACCCGAAGACGGCGCCCGGCCAGAAACAGCACTGGTACCCCTGGCCCTATGTCGAGGCGTTGACGATGCAGGAGGCGACGCACGAGCTCGCCTTCCTGGTCACCGGCGCCTATGGCAAGCCGGTGCTGCCCCAGAACGGTGCGCCCTTGCGGCTGGCGGTGCCGTGGAAATACGGCTTCAAGTCGATCAAGTCGATCGTGCGTTTCTCCTTCGTCTCCGAACGCTCCGAAACCTTCTGGGAAAAAGTGTCGCCGCGCGAATACGGCTTCTGGGCGAACGTTAATCCGGAAGTGCCGCATCCGCGCTGGGCCCAGTCCCAGGAACGCGTGCTCGGTACCTCCGATATCGTGCGGACCCAGCTCTACAACGGCTATGCGGAATTCGTGGCCGACCTCTACACGGGCCTGAGCGGCGAACCCCTTTACATGTAATTCCGACCCATCGGTTGGTTTATATTGCGACGGATGAGCCAGTCCGCTTCCGCCCTTTTTAAGCCCTGCCGCCTGCGGGGGGTGACGGTACCAAACCGCATCGTCGTCTCCCCGATGAGCCAGTATTCCGCCAGGGAGGGCGTGGCGGATGACTGGCACTTCGCCCATCTCGGCCGGCTCGCGCTGGGGGGTGCCGGCATCGTCTTCACCGAGGCGACCGCCGTCGAGGCGCACGGGCGCCGTACCCACGGCGATCTCGGCATCTGGACGGACGATCACGTCCCACCGCTCGAACGCATCGCCCGTTTCCTCCATGCCCAGGGCGCGCGCGCCGGCATCCAGCTAAGCCATTGCGGCCGCAAGGGAAGCGAGCAGCGCGTCTGGGAAGGCAAGGGCCCGCTCGGTCCCGCCGAGGCCGCCCGCGGCGAGGGACCGTGGCCCCTGGTCGCCCCTTCCGCGATCCCGGTCGGCGAAGGCTGGGTCGTGCCGGACGCCCTCGACGAAGCGGGCATCGCAAAGGTCAAACATGCGTTTCATGCTGCCGCCCGCCGCGCCGCGTCGGCCGGTTTCGACGTCGCCGAGATTTATGGCGGCCACGGCTTCCTGATTCACCAGTTCCTTTCCCCGCTTTCGAACCGGCGGCAGGACGCCTATGGCGGCCCGCTTGCCAACCGCACGCGCTTTGCCTTCGAAGTCGTCGAAGCCGTGCGCGATGCCTGGCCCGAGGAGCGGCCGCTTTTCTTCCGTTGCTCGGCGACGGACTGGGCGGAAGGTGGCTGGACGCTGGACGATACGGTCGAGCTTGCCCGTGGCCTGAAGATGCGCGGTGTCGATGCCGTCGTCTGTTCCTCCGGCGGCATGACCGGGCCCGTTTCGCTCATGACGATCCCGCAGCATCCGGGCTATCAGGTGCCCTTTGCGGAACGCGTGCGCAAGGAGGCCGGCATCGCCACCGTCGCCGTCGGGCTTATTCGCGAGGCCGTGCAGGCCGAAGCGATCGTTCGGGAAGGCCGGGCGGATTTCGTGGCGCTTGCCCGCGAGCTTCTCTTCAACCCGAACTGGCCGCTGCACGCGGCGCGCGAGCTGGGCGTCGATCCCGATTTCGCGCTCTGGCCCCGCCAATATGGCTGGTGGCTCGAACAGCGGGAAAAGAAGCCGGGCTAGAAAACGTTCTTGGATTTAGGCCGTGGCGCTGGCCGGCGCCTGGCCGGGGGCGGCTTCCGATTCATGGGCGGCGAGGAACTTCTCCGCTTCCAGCGCTGCCATGCAGCCGGTGCCCGCCGCGGTGACGGCCTGGCGATAGATCTTGTCCTGGACATCGCCGGCGGCGAAGACGCCCGGCACGTTTGTGCGGGTGCTATCGGCGGCGGTGAGGATGTATCCCTCCTTGTCCATGTCGATCTGGCCTTCGAACAGTTTTGTCGTCGGCGTATGGCCGATGGCGACGAAGACGCCATCCACGGCCAGGTCCCGGGTCTTGTTCGTGTTCACGTCGCGGATGCGGGCGCCGGTGACGCCAAGCACGGGTTTTTCCGTGCCGAGGATTTCCTCGACGACGTGGTTCCAGACGGGTTCGATCTTCTCGTTCCGGAACAGGCGCTCCTGCAGGATCTTCTCGGCCCGAAGCTCGTCGCGCCGGTGGATCAGGAAAACCTTGCTGGCGTGGTTGGTCAGGTAGATCGCTTCCTCGACCGCCGTGTTGCCGCCGCCGATGACGGCGACGACCTTGTCCCGGAAGAAGAACCCGTCGCAGGTGGCGCAGGCCGAAACGCCGAAGCCCTGAAATTTCTGCTCGCTCTCCAGGCCAAGCCAGCGCGCCTGCGCGCCGGTCGCGATAATCAGCGTCTCGCCTTGATAGACGTTGCCCGAATCGCCCTTGGCGACGAAGGGGCGTTTCGAAAAATCGACCTCGACGATGGTGTCCGATTCGATTCGGGTGCCGACATGTTTCGCCTGGGCCTCCATCTGTTCCATCAGCCAGGGGCCCTGGATGACGTCGGCGAAGCCCGGATAGTTCTCGACGTCCGTCGTGATCGTCAGCTGCCCGCCCGGCTGGATGCCCTGGACGAGAACGGGGTCAAGCCCCGCCCGTGCCGCATAGATCGCCGCCGTATACCCGGCGGCACCGGAACCGATGATCAGGGTTTTCGTGACGATGGGTGCCATCCGGGCGTTGCCTCCGGAGGCTAACATAGGTTTCTCATCTGGCCCTTGCAAGGAAGGGCCGGCCTTTAACCACCTTTTGACGCCATCCGGGTGCGCACCGCTTCCGCCACGCGGGCCGTGTCGTCGAGCGGCGCATAGACCCAGCGTTCGAACGTGCCGTCAAAGGGCCGGGCGATGCCCTTCGCCCTTAGATTTTCGTGGAACGTCCGGAATTTCCGGGCCTCCCCTTCGAGGTCGAAAACATAGACCGGCTTGCCGGTGCTGGCCGCTTCCGAGGCCATCGAGATCGAATCGTTCGTCACCACGATGGCGTCCGCCGCCGCCAGATAGGCGAAGTAGGGATTGTCGCCGCCACCCTCCCAGATTTCCGCCGCCACCCCTTCGAGGCCGGCGCGAAGCCGCGCCAGCGCCTCGGCCGGCGTTCGCCGCGAGGGCGTAATCAGCAACGAGCCCCCCGTTTCCCCGACGGCGGCCTTCAGCAGCACGGCCAGTTCTTCGGCCGCCCGCGGCGTGAAGCGCAGATGCTTGTTGGCGCCGCCCAGCAACACGGTGAAGCGGGGCATCGCCAGCCGGCCCAGGCGCTCGCCGTGGCGGCCGAGCGCCGCCGCCAGCCGGGCCGGCGTGATCCGGGTCAGTGCGCCTTCCGTCACGACGACGTTGTTGCCTTCCAGGTGGTCGTGGCGCGGCACGGTGACAAGGTCGAAGCCTTTCGCGCAGCCATAGGGATTCAGCAGATGGACCGCGAAGGTCCGGCCCCGGCTCTTCGCCTTGATGGCCAGCGCCATGGCGACGCTTTTCCGCCCGCCGCTGATCAGCAGGTCCGGCCAGGGCGGGCGCAACGGGTCGGCACCGGACGCCTGGGCGGCGAGCGGGCAGGGCCAAAGCGCGGCTGGCAGCCACCGCCAGGGTGCGCGGGCCCGGACGCGTTTCACCTCCGGGCGCATGCCCAACGCCTCGGCCAGGCCGAGCGCCTGGTTCTCGGTGCCCGCCATGCCTTCCGTCAAAATCCAGCAGCTTTTTTCGGTCATGGGCTTGCCCGCAGCATACGCGGCCCCTTGGCCCGGAGGTAGGGGCGAAGCCGGGGAGGGAGGGGCGAAAACCGGCCGGCCAATTGGCGGCTTGCCTTCCCGGCCGCCTCGGGTAAGATTGAGTAATATAATTTCAAATTTTTCCGGAAACAGAGAGCTTTCGAATCGTGGCGCGCGTGAAACTTGATCGA
This sequence comes from Alphaproteobacteria bacterium, assembly GCA_021296325.1. Lineage (GTDB taxonomy): Bacteria > Pseudomonadota > Alphaproteobacteria. Next base: position 18,049 of record JAGWAR010000002.1, on the reverse strand, counting down.
ATCGATCGGCAGATCCTGCGCGACCTGCAGACGGACGGCCGCATGACGAACGTCGAACTGGCCAAGCGCGTCGGCATTTCCCCGCCGCCCTGCCTGCGCCGGGTGCGCGCGCTGGAGAAGGCGGGCTACATCCGTGGCTACCACGCCGACGTCGATGCCGAGCAGCTCGGCTTCGGGGTCACCGTCTTTGCCCAGGTCGGCCTCAACAGCCAGGCCGAGTCGGACCTCGAAGCCTTCGAGGCGATGGTCGGCAGCTGGCCGGAAGTCAGCGAGTGTCACATGCTGGCTGGCGAAACGGATTTTCTGCTCAAGATTTTTGCCGAGGACTGGGACAGCTACCAGCGCTTTCTCACCACGCGCCTCACGCCGGCGCCGAACGTCGGCCATGTCAAATCGGCGCTCGCTATCCGTTCCTCGAAATACACGCCGGGCGTGCCGATCGACGTCGATGCGCCCACGCCGAAATCGCTGCGCGCCCAATCCGGGGACGCATCGCCCGCTACCCGGAAAAAAAGCGCCTAACCGCACGCGACGCTTCTTCGCCGTCCGGCCCTAGCGGTATTTCACCGAAAGAATTTCGTAGGACTTTGAACCGGCCGGCGTCGTCACCTCGACGGAGTCGCCCTTCTCCTTGCCGATCAGGGCGCGGGCCAGGGGCGAGGAGACGGAAAGCAAGCCCTGCTTGATGTCCGATTCGTCGGCGCCGACGATCTGATAAGTCACCTTTTCATCGGTGTCCTCGTCGACCAGTTTCACCGTCGCGCCGAACTTGATCGACTTGCCGGAAAGCTTGCTGACATCGATGACGTCGGCGCGGCTGGTGATCTCCTCGATCTCGGCGATGCGCCCTTCGACGAAGGCCTGGCGTTCGCGCGCCGCGTGGTATTCGGCGTTTTCGGAAAGATCGCCATGGTCGCGCGCCTCGGCGATTTGCTGGATCACCGCCGGCCGGTCGATGGATTTGAGCCGCTTCAGCTCGTCCTGAAGCCGCTCCAATCCGGATACGGTCATGGGAATCTTGTCCATTGCGATAAAGCACTCCCGCCTCCCGCCGATGGCAACCACACCCCGGCAAGGGGCCTTCTACTTTCCGGTTCTCCGGTAGGCTTAATACGACCCACTAAAGTAGAACTGGAGCGGCGACACTTCAAGGGTGCCGCTGCGAAGCGCCACAATCGCCTCGACGGCGGCCAGGGTGCCCGCCACCGTCGTGTAGTAGGGGATCTTGTTCAGCAACGCGGTGCGCCGGATGGTCAGGCTGTCGGCGATCGCCTGGGCGCCTTCCGTCGTGTTGAAGACGAGGTTGACCTCGCCCGCCTTCATGGCGTCCACGATGTGGGGGCTGCCCTGCGCCACCTTGTTGATGGGCGTGACGGGAAGGCCGGCCTTGGCCAGGTAGTCCGCCGTGCCGCCGGTGGCGAGCAGGCGATAGCCCATCTCGATCAGCCGCTTGCCGGGCTTCACCATGGCCGCCTTGTCGCCGTCCTTGACCGAGATAAAGACGACGCCTTCCATCGGCAGATTCGTGCCGCCGCCCAGCTGCGATTTTGCAAAGGCGCGTCCGAAATCCAGGTCCAGCCCCATGACCTCGCCGGTCGATTTCATCTCCGGCCCCAACAGCGTGTCGACGCCGGGGAAGCGCGCAAAGGGGAAGACGGCCTCCTTGACGGCGACGTGTTTCACGCTTTTCGAATGCAGCCGGAAATCGGCCAGCGTCTCGCCGGCCATGACCCGCGCCGCGATCTTGGCGATCGGCACGCCGGTCGCCTTGGCGACGAAAGGCACCGTGCGGCTCGCCCGGGGATTGACCTCCAGGATGTAGATGTCGTTTTCCTTCACGGCCATCTGCACGTTCATCAGCCCGCGCACGTCAAGTGCCTTCGCCAGCGCCTCCGTCTGGGCGCGAATCTCGGCGATCCGTTCCTTCGACAGGGAATGGGGCGGCAGGCAGCAGGCCGAATCGCCGGAATGGATTCCGGCTTCCTCGATGTGTTCCATGATGCCGGCGACGTAAACGGATTTACCGTCCGCGACGGCGTCGATGTCGACCTCGATGGCGGATTGCAGATAGGAATCGATCAGCACCGGATTCGTGCCGGAAACCTTCACCGCCTCGCGCATGTAACGTAGCAGCGAGGCCTTCTCGTGGACGATCTGCATGGCGCGTCCGCCCAGCACGTAGGAAGGCCGGACGACGACCGGGTAGCCGATCGTCTCGGCCGCCTCTACCGCCTCCTCGACGGAATGGGCGGTGCCGTTCTTGGGCTGGCGAAGCTTGAGCTTCTGGAGCAGGATCTGAAAACGCTCGCGGTCCTCCGCCAGGTCGATCGCGTCCGGCGAGGTGCCGAGGATCGGAATGTTCGCCGCTTCCAGCGCGGCGGCCAGCTTCAGCGGCGTCTGCCCGCCAAGCTGGACGATGACGCCAAGCAAATGGCCCTTCGCCCGTTCGGTCCGCGCGATTTCGATGACGTCTTCCGCCGTCAACGGTTCGAAGTACAGCCGGTCGGACGTGTCGTAATCCGTCGACACCGTCTCCGGGTTGCAGTTGACCATGATCGTCTCGAAGCCCGCTTCGGAAAGCGCATAGGCCGCGTGCACGCAGCAATAGTCGAACTCGATTCCCTGGCCGATCCGGTTGGGGCCGCCGCCGAGAATCATCACCTTGTTGCGCTCGCTGGGTTCCGCCTCGCATTCGGGCGGTTCGTGCGGCGCCCATTTCGGCTCGTAGGTCGAATACATGTAAGGCGTCAGCGCCGGGAACTCGGCGGCGCAGGTATCGACCCGTTTGTAGACGGGGTGCACGCGGTGCTCGATGCGCTGCCGGGTCACTTCCGCCTCCGGCAGGCCGGCCAATTCGCCAAGGCGCGCATCGGAAAAGCCAAGCCCCTTCAGCGCGACGAGGTCGATCGCCTGTTTTGGCAGACCCTCGCGTGCGACCCGCGCCTCGGCCTCGACCAGGTGACGGATCTGTTCCAGGAACCAGGGGTCGTATTGCGTGATCGCCCGCACCTCGGCCAGGGTGAATCCCTGCCGGAAGGCTTCGGCGATGACCAGCACGCGCTCCGGCGTCGCCTGGCCAAGGGCGGCCTGCAGGACCGCCTTCGCGTCCGGCCCGTCGAGGCCGTCGAGCTGGGGCGGGTTCAACCCGGTCAAGCCGGTTTCCATCGACCGCAGGGCCTTCTGCAGCGATTCGGCGAAATTGCGGCCGATCGCCATCGCCTCGCCGACGGATTTCATCGAGGTCGTCAGCGTCGGCGCGGCGCCGGGAAACTTCTCGAAGGCAAAGCGCGGCATCTTCGTCACGACGTAGTCGATCGTGGGTTCAAACGATGCCGGCGTCACCTTCGTGATGTCGTTCGTCAATTCGTCCAGCCGGTAACCGACGGCCAGTTTCGCCGCCACCTTGGCGATCGGAAAGCCGGTCGCCTTCGAGGCCAGCGCCGAGGAACGCGACACCCGCGGGTTCATTTCGATGATGACGAGACGGCCCGTTTCGGGTTCGACGGCGAATTGCACGTTCGAACCGCCGGTATCGACGCCGATCTCGCGGAGCACCTTGATCGAGGCGTCCCGCATGATCTGGTATTCCTTGTCGGTCAGCGTCAGCGCCGGGGCCACCGTGACGCTGTCGCCGGTGTGCACGCCCATCGGGTCGATGTTCTCGATGGAACAGACAATGATGCAGTTGTCCGCGCCGTCGCGGACGACCTCCATCTCGTACTCCTTCCAGCCGAGCACGGATTCCTCGATCAGCACCTCGTTCGTCGGCGAGGCGTCGAGGCCGCCGTCGACGATGGCCTCGAACTCGTCCCGCTCATAGGCAATGCCGCCGCCGGTGCCGCCCAGCGTGAAGGATGGCCGGATGATCGCTGGCAGGCCGATGGCCTCCAGCGCCTGCCAGGCGTCCTCCATCGAATGGGCAAGCCGGCTGTGCGGGCATTCGAGGCCGATCTTGTGCATCGCCTCGCGGAAACGCTCGCGGTCCTCCGCCTTGTCGATGGCGTCGCGCGAGGCGCCGATCAGCTCGACACCGAATTTCTCGAGCACGCCGTCCCGGGCGAGGGAAAGCGCCGTGTTCAACCCGGTCTGTCCGCCCATGGTGGGCAGTAGCGCGTCCGGCCGCTCCTTCGCGATGATCTTGGCGACCAGCGCCGGCGTGATCGGCTCGACATAGGTGACGTCGGCGAGATTGGGGTCCGTCATGATCGTCGCCGGGTTCGAATTCACCAGGATCGTCTTGTAGCCTTCCTCCTTCAGCGCCTTGCAGGCCTGGGTCCCGGAATAGTCGAACTCGCAGGCCTGGCCGATGACGATGGGGCCGGCGCCGATGATCAGGATCGAGTGGATGTCGGTCCGTTTAGGCATGGTCTTTGATCCGCTGCAGGAACCGCTCGAACAGATAGTGGCTGTCATGGGGGCCGGGCGAGGCTTCCGGGTGGTACTGGACGGAGAAAACCGGTTTGCCCTCGACGGCGAGGCCCTCGAGCGAACCGTCGAACAGCGAGACGTGGGACATCGTGACGCCCTTGGGCAGACTTTCCTCGACGACGACGAAGCCGTGGTTCTGGCTGGTGATCTCGACGCGCCCGGTTTTCAAATCCTTGACCGGATGGTTGGCGCCCCGGTGGCCGAGAAACATCTTCTTCGTTTTCGCTCCCAGGCTAAGCGCCAGTAGCTGATGGCCGAGGCAGATGCCGAAAATCGGCACGCTCGAGGCGATCAAATCCTTCAGCACCGGCACGGCGTAGGCCCCTGTAGCCGCCGGGTCGCCTGGCCCGTTCGAAAGAAAGATGCCGTCGGGCTTCAGGCTCAAGATCTCGTTCGCCTTGGCGCTGGCCGGCAACACGGTGAGGCGCGCCCCCGCATTCGCCAGCGAGCGCAGGATGTTCCACTTCGCCCCGTAATCGATGGCGACGACGTGGTGGTCGGGCGCCCGCTGCCGGTCGTAGCCCCGGCCCAGCCGCCAGCAGGTCTCGTCCCAATCGTAGGCGTCCTTCGTCGTCACTTCCTTGGCCAGGTCCATGCCCTCCAGCCCCGGCCAGGCCCGGGCTTCGGCGTGGAGCGCATCGAGGTCGAAGCGCCCGTCCCCGGGGAAGCTGACGATGCCTTTCGGCGCACCCGCATCCCGGATGCGTCGGGTAAGCCGGCGCGTGTCCACGCCGGAAATGCCGATCATGCCTTCCTGTTTCGCCCAGGCGTCGAGATGGGCGGCGCTTCGGAAGTTCGAGGGCTCGGAAATGGCGGAGCGCAGCACGAAACCGCGGGCGGCGGGGTGGGCGCGCTCCCGGTCCTCCGGGTTCGTGCCGACATTGCCGATATGGGGGAAGGTGAAGGTGATGATCTGGCCGGCATAGGAGGGGTCCGTCAGGATCTCCTGATAGCCGGTGATCGCCGTGTTGAAGCAGACCTCGCCGACCGCCTCCCCCTGGGCGCCCAGGCCCTTGCCCCACAACACGTGGCCGTCCTCCAGCACCAATACCGCCGTCGTTCCGGGAGGGGGACTCCCGTCTGTACGCAGGCTCCGTTGGGGCTGCGCAGGCGTCATCGTTACCGGAGCGTTCCGTAAGGCATGTGCCGTCCTTTTCGCGGGTCTTTCCGGCAGGCGAACCCGTTCGGCTCAAGGGGCTTCGCAACGCCGTGCCGGCACCTTGGATCGGGCGGGTTTTTTCTGGGGACCCGGCGTTACATAAGCAAAAGCCATGCCGCCGTCAAGGGGGCGTTGTCCGAAAAAGCGTTTTTGTATCAGACGCTTATCAAATCTCCGACGGTTGCCAAGCCGGTTCGATTCCTGTACCTTCAGAGGTTTCCGCAATCATGTCCATACATCTTCCATACCTGACCGCATGCTGCGCACCCAGCTGAACGAGGCGCTCAAGTCCGCGCTCAAGTCCCAGGACAAGGTTGCCGTCTCGACGATTCGCCTGATTCTTGCCGCGTTGAAGGATCGCGAGATCGCCGTGCGGCCGGAACGGGGCGAGGCCGGCCTCGAGGACGACGAAATCCTGCAGCTCCTGCAGAAGATGGTGAAGCAGCGCGACGAATCGATCGCGCTTTACCTCCAGGGCGGCCGCCAGGATCTGGTGGACCGCGAGCGGGCCGAGGTCGAGGTCATCAACCGCTTCCTGCCCAAGCAGATGGAGGGGGACGAGCTGCGCCAGGCGGTCGAAACCGTGGTGGGCGAGGCGGACGCCTCCAACCTCAAGGACATGGGGCGGGTCATGGCGGCCCTTCGCGAGCGCTATGCCGGGCGCATGGATTTTGCGAAGGCGAGCGGCATCGTAAAAGAGATGCTAGGTTGAGACGCGCTTCCCTATATGGGAAGGCCGTTGGATAACGTGGGACGGATCGACGCCAGATGAGCTTCTCGGCCCAGTTTCTTGACGAAATTCGCGACCGGGTGCCGCTTGCCGACGTGGTGGGCCGGCGCGTGCAGCTGAAGCGCCGCGGCCGCGAACATCTCGGCCTTTGCCCCTTCCACAAGGAAAAGACGCCCTCCTTCACCGTGAACGAGGACAAGGGCTTCTACCATTGCTTCGGTTGCGGCGCCCATGGCGACGTCATCAATTTCGAAATGCAGACGGGTGGCCTGTCCTTTCCAGAGGCGGTCGAAAAGCTGGCCGGGCTGGCCGGGCTGGCCATGCCGAAGCCGGACCCCGAGGCCGCCTCCCGGGCGCGCGAGGCCGACCGCCTCGTCACCCTGCTCGAGGCGGCGGCGAAATGGGCGGAATCGGAACTCTTTGGCCCCCGCGGCGCCGGTCCGCTCGACTACCTGAAAGGCCGCGGCCTCGACGAGGCGACGCTCCGCGCCTTTCGCGTGGGCTTCGCGCCGGAAGGCCGGGGGCTGATGAAAAAGGCGCTAACCGATCAGGGCTTTTCGGAAAAGGAGATGATCGAGGCGGGCCTGCTCGTCACGGTGGATCCCCCGAAGGAGCCTTACGAACGCTTCCGCCGGCGCATCCTCTTTCCGATCACGGATCGCCGCGGGCGCATCATCGCCTTTGGCGGGCGCATCTTCGGCGAGGCCGAAGGGCTCGCCAAATACGTCAATTCGCCGGAAACGCGCCTCTTCAACAAGGGCAGCGTCCTCTATGGTTTCGCCGCCGCCAGGGAGATGGCGCGCCGCCGCCGCGAGGTCATCGTCACGGAAGGCTATCTCGACGTGTTGGCCCTGCACCGGGCCGGCCTGCGCAACGCCGTCGCCCCCCTCGGCACGGCCTTGACCGAAAACCAGATCCGCGAATTGTGGCGGCTGGCCCCGGAGCCGGTGCTCTGCTTCGACGGCGATGCCGCCGGTGCGCGCGCCGCCACCCGCGCCGCCGAACGCGCGCTGCCCATGCTTACCGCCGGACACTCCCTGCGTTTTGCGGCGATGCCCGCCGGCGAGGACCCGGCCAGCCTGCTCCAGGGAAGCGGGGCGGAGGCGATGGGGCGCTGCCTCGAACAGGCCCGTCCCCTGGCCGATCTGCTCTGGGACGCCGGCCTGGGCGAACGGCCCGCCGACACGCCCGAGCGCCGCGCCGCCCTGGAACGCCGCCTCGAGGAGATGGTTCGCCGCATCCGGGACCGCAGCGTCCAGGCCCATTACCGCTCCGACTTCCGCGCCCGCCTCTGGGACCGCGCAAAACCGGCCAAAAACCGGCGTCCGGTCGAGGAAAAGCTGTCCACGCCGCCCCCCGATCCGCTGAAAAAATGCCAGCAAATTCTCGTTGCGGTTGTGCTGAACCATCCCGATCTGTATGACGAGGTCGCCGAGCGCTTCGGAAGCCTCACTTTCCCGCTTCCAGATCTGGACCGGCTGCGCCAGGCCATCGTCGAGGCTTTCGGCGCCCGGGCCGAGCTGGATTCGGAGGCGCTGATCCGCCACCTCGAAGGGCGGGGCTTTTCGGAGGCGCTGGCGCCGCTGCAGACGTCCGATTTTTACGCCGCCGCCGGGGCCTTCGTCCGGCCCGAGGCGCCGTCGGAACAGGCCCTGGATGGCTGGGAGGAAACCCTCCACCGCTTGCATCGGGCGGCCCGGGAGGCGGATTTGCAGGCGGCAAAGCAAGCGATGGCGGACGAGTTGACGGAAGAGGCGTGGCAACGGATGAAGGTTCACAAGCGCTCGGACGAATCGGCGGCCGAGGATCTGGCCGGCGGCAAGGCGGCGACGCGGGACTAAGGAAACAGTTCAAGGGTTTCGGCCTTTCTTTTGCCAAGGGCCGCGACCACGCGAGACAAGGGCATTCGGGTTCAAGAAGGGGCTTACGATTTCATGGCTGCGAAAACGGCGCCGGCAACGGAAAACGCAAAATCAGAAGAATCGACGGGCGATTCCCCGCTGATTGATACCGTCAACGCGGCGGTCAAGAAGCTGCTGACCCGCGGCAAGGGGCGTGGCTACGTCACCTATGACGAACTGAACGCGGCACTGCCGTCGGAACAGGCTTCCTCCGAACAGATCGAAGACATCATGGCCATGCTGTCGGAGATGGGCATCAACCTCGTCGAGACCGAGGAAAACGAAGAAAGCTCGACGGACGCCAAGAAAGAGGCGGAAGACGAGGAAGAAGAGGAAAGCGACAACGCCGGCAACTACAACGACACCGAGCTTGGGCGCACGGACGATCCGGTTCGCATGTATCTCCGCGAAATGGGCAGCGTCGAACTCCTTTCCCGCGAGGGCGAAATTGCCATTGCCAAACGGATCGAGATCGGCCGCAACAAGATGATCGGCGGCATCTGCGAAAGCCCGACGACGATTCGCTCGATCGTGGATTGGCGCACGGGCCTGATGGACGGCTCGATCCTGCTGCGTGACATCATCGATCTGGACGCGACCTACGGCGGCACGAACTCGGCGGCCGAAGAGGAAGAAGACGAGGACGAGGAGGAATACAAAGAGGGCGAGTACGAGGAGGGCGAAGAGGAAGAAGAGGAAGAAGAAGAGGAAAAGGAAAAGGAAAACGGGCGCGACAAGGGCGATGACGGCGAAGACGACGAAGCCCCCGTTTCGCTGGCGGTGATGGAAGAGGAGCTGCTGCCCGAAATCCTCGAAATCTTCGACGAGATTTCCTCGACCTATAAGAAGTTCCACCGCCTCCAGGAAAAGCGCCTCGGTGCCCTGCAGACGGCCCAGAAGACCAGCCCCGCCCAGGAAAAGCGCTACGAGCGGCTGAACATGGACCTCGTCGAGTTGATGGAGGACGTCCCCCTCAACAACGCGCGCATCGAAGACCTCGTCGACTACATGAAGATTCTCAACCGGCGCCTGGTGACGCTGGAAGGGCGCATGCTGCGCCTCGCCATGGCCTGCAAGGTGAAGCGCGAGGACTTCCTCGAACGCTACCTTGGCCACGAGCTCGATCCGAACTGGCTGCGCCGGGTGGCGCGCCTCAAGGCAGCCGGCTGGAAGAACTTCGCCAAGAAGCACGGGCCGGAGATCAAGGAAATCCGCGCCGAAGTTTCCGAAATCTCGCAGGAAGCCGGCCTTCCCATCAGCGAATTCCGGCGCATCGTGCACACCGTGCAGGACGGCGAACAGCAGGCCAACCAGGCGAAGAAGGAAATGATCGAGGCGAATTTGCGTCTCGTCATCTCGATCGCCAAGAAGTACACGAATCGCGGCCTGCAATTCCTCGATCTCATCCAGGAAGGGAACATCGGCCTCATGAAGGCGGTGGACAAGTTCGAATACCGCCGCGGCTACAAGTTCTCGACCTATGCGACCTGGTGGATTCGCCAGGCGATCACCCGCTCGATCGCCGACCAGGCGCGCACCATCCGCATCCCCGTCCACATGATCGAGACGATCAACAAGCTGGTCCGTACCTCGCGCCAGATGCTCCACGAAATCGGCCGCGAGCCGACGCCGGAGGAACTTGCCGAGAAGCTCAGCATGCCGCTCGAGAAGGTGCGCAAGGTCCTGAAGATCGCGAAGGAACCGATCAGCCTCGAGACCCCCATCGGCGACGAGGAAGACAGCCATCTCGGCGACTTCATCGAGGACAAGAACGCGGTTCAGCCGCTGGACGCCGCGATCCAGGGCAATTTGCGCGAAACGACGACGCGGGTCCTGGCTTCGCTCACGCCGCGCGAGGAACGCGTGCTGCGCATGCGTTTCGGCATCGGCATGAACACGGACCACACCCTCGAGGAGGTCGGCCAGCAATTCGCCGTCACCCGCGAGCGCATACGCCAGATCGAGGCGAAGGCGCTGCGCAAGCTCAAGCATCCCTCCCGCTCGCGCAAGCTCCGCAGCTTCCTCGACACCTGATTCGGGTCTATCCTGAAACCGGGCCCGTAGTTCAGCTGGTCAGAACTGGCCGCTCATAACGGTCGTGTCGCAGGTTCGAGTCCTGCCGGGCCCACCACCGCCTTGTTGGCTGATGAGGCATATGGTGTCCTAGTGATCCTTGGTTCTATTCCCAGTCAGTCTCTGAAAGACCGGGCGAACTTTCCAAAGACCCGTTCTGGCAACCACCAAAGGATAACGGAACCCACCACGATGGCGGTTCCCAACCAGATCCAGCCATTGGGCCCCAGCCAAAGAATCCCAAAGCCATGCAAGGCTACGGCGGCTGCCAGGACAAGAAAGAAGGGACCGGTAAAGTAACAGTGTGTCCGGCCGCAGCGCGCTGCGTTGGCAAGACAGGCCATGCCCATCCATAGAAGGGCCGCCGTCCCAACGATGGTTCTCGCGAGAGGGGGCAGAAAGACGGCGACGATCAACGCGGCTATTGGCAATCCCCATGCGACCATATAGCCGCGGGGATTGCCCACCCAGTCCTTTTGCTGACGATTGCTGGCCTTGTCCATCGCTCCTCTCTTACACCGCACAGCAGGAGAGTTTTGTTACCATCTTTGTCGAAGACTAGCCCGCCTCCCGCTTCAAGGAAACGAATCGTAAGCCCATTGCAGCGGCGCCTGGCGCTGCCGGGGCCGGCTTGCAATGGGCGCGGATTTGGCCGGCGTGCCGGGCGAAACTCCGCCACCGTTTCCACGCGACCTGCCCGTGCTAGAATGGGCTTGGCATTCGGAAGGTTCAGGCCATGGCACGGTGCGCGTTTCGGTTGCTGGTAGCGGGGCTGTTTCTTCTCCTGCTCGGCTTTCCGGCCACCGCCAACAAGGGGACGACCTTTCCCGAGGGGCCGGCACCCGAGGGGCGCGACCTCACCGGTTGGCTGCTTGTCGCGGCGCCCGAGATGCAGGGCTCCATCTTCACCGGCACCGTCATCTACGTCGCCCGCCACACGGCGGAAAGCGCCTTCGGTCTCATCGTCAACCGCCCCATCGGGGCCGGTCCCGTCGGCACCCTGCTCGAAGGCTTCGGGCTCGATAGCGAGGGCGTCGAAGGCGAGGTCCGGGTCCATTTCGGCGGCCCCGTCGAACCGGGGGCCGGCTTCGTGCTCCATTCGACGGACCGGCTCTACGACGGGGACATGGACGTCAGCGCCCAGGTTGCCATCGATGTCGGGCTCGATGCCTTGCGCGACATCGCCGCCGGCCGGGGGCCGAAGCGCAGCCTCTTCGCGCTGGGCTATGCGGGATGGGGGCCGGGCCAGCTCGAAAGCGAGCTGGAACGCGGCACCTGGGTCACCGTTCCTTACGACGAGCACATCGTCTTCGACGACGCGGCGGAGACGAAGTGGGAACGCGCGCTCGCCCGCAGCGCCGTCGATCTCTGATCAGGTAAGGATGCTGCCGCTCTTGGCCTCCAGGGCCTCGACCATGGCCTGGAGGCGGTTCTCGACCGTTTCGCCGGAAGGGATCGAACCGTTGTTGGGCAGCTCGAGGCACAGCCGCCCGTCCCGGTATTCCAGCGACGTCTTGTCCAGGATCGAACGCACACCGGCCGACAGCGTATAGGCTAGCCGAAGCGCCAGGCCGGTGATCCGGGCGCGGCGCATCTCGTCATCCGGCAACAGGGCCAGCGCCGGGTCGATGGATGGCGCCAGCGTGTTGCCGCCGTAACGCATCGAGACGGTGACGGCGAGGAAGGCGCGGCCGGGATGGTCCACCGCCATGAACGGGTAGTGCAGGATCCGCTGCAGGGCTTGATCGGCCCGGTAGTCCGGGTGCTCGCGCCAGGCCAGGTCGGACAGGTGACAGGCCGCCAGGCGCAGCCGGCGCAGGCTTGCCGCCTCGTCGGGAAACAGCGGGTCGGTCCAGCTGGCCAGGGCCTCGCCCAGATCGCCGAAACGCCCATGCACCGTCGCCAGTTCGGCGGTGCCCTCGATCAGGGGATCACGGCGGCGCAGGCGGGCCGGCAGGCGGTCGAAGATCAGGCCTTCGCGCAGGCCGTAAGCCGACACCACCAGGCGCGCCGGGCGGGCCCGGCGCAGGAGCGAGTCCAGCAGCAGGGCGGCGTAGGGCAGGGTCTTGGCGCGGCGGCGCGAGATGCCCTGGATCTGGGCGATCGAACGCTTGCCAAGGCCGGCGACGAGGCGGGCAAAGGCTTCGGCCTCGTCCCTCGGCAGGATGTAGTTGTGCAACACGTGCAGCGGGTATCCGGTCTGCTCCATGTGAAGCCGCGCCAGGTTGCGCCAGCCGCCGCCGACCGCGTAGAAGTCGCGGCCCTTGACGGCGTCGAGCCAGGTCACCTTGTCGAGCGCGCTTTCGATCGTCTCGAGCGCCTGCTTCGGCCCGTTCTTGGCGACGTCCATCAGGTTGAGCGGCCCCAGGTTGAGCGTCGCCGACGCCCCCGGTTCGCCGCCGTCAAGGGCGACGAGTTCCAGGCTACCGCCGCCCAGGTCGCCCATCATCCCGTCGGCGCCGGGCAGGCCGGCCAACACCCCGTGGGCGGCCAGATGCGCCTCTTCCGCGCCGCTCAGCACCCGGACGGGATGGCCGCAGCGCCGCTCGACCTCCGCCACGAAATCCGGGCCGTTCGCCGCTTCGCGCACGGCCGCCGTCGCCACCATGTGCAGCTCGCTCACCTCCATCGCCCCGGCCATGGCGACGAACCGCGCCAGATTGGCATGCGCCGACGCCATCCCTTCCTCTGACAGCTGCCCGCTGGACCGCAGCCCGAGGCCCAGGCCGCACATGGCCTTTTCGTTGAACAGCGGAAGGAAGGCTCGCTTCAGGCCGTCGAAGACCACCAAGCGGATCGAGTTCGAGCCAATATCAATCACCGCGACCCGGCCCAGGGCTGACCTTGCCCGCGGGGCCACGCTACGGCGCACCTTTGTGAAGCTCAATCGTCTTTACGCACGAGGCGTGGATGTCGGGCCATGTTCTTTCTAAGCGCCGAGCCGCGTCCCGAAAGGCTGGGGTTGGTCATGAAGTAAAGGTGGGCACTAAAAGCCTTTGGACCGACCCGTGCGCGGCGATAGTTACCGTCCGGCTCAAGATACCAGCTTTGGGACTCGTCTTTCAAACAGGCGGTCATGATCTGGTCGAGAATCTGCTGATGCACCGTCGGGTTCTCGATGGGGACCAGGGTTTCGACCCGGCGATCCAGATTCCTCGGCATCCAGTCGGCCGAGGAAATAAAGACCTTCGCCTGCGGGGAAGGCAGGTCGTGGCCGTTGCCGAAACAGACGATCCGGCTGTGCTCGAGGAAGCGGCCGACGATGCTCTTGACGTGAATATGGTCGGAAAGGCCCGGTACCTGGGCGCGCAGGCAGCAGATGCCGCGGATGACGAGTTCGATCCGGACCCCGGCGCTGGAGGCGCGGTACAGCGCGTCGATGATGACCGGGTCGACCAGCGAGTTGAGCTTGGCCCAGATGGCGGCGGGCTCGCCCGCCTCGGCGCGGCCCGCCTCCGCCTCGATTAGCTCAAGCAGGGTTTCGCGCAGGTTCAACGGCGAGGCGGCGACCTTCTCCATCCGTTCCGGCCGCGCATAGCCTGTCATGTAGTTGAACAGCCGCGCCGCGTCGCGGCAAAGTGCTGCGTCGCAGGTAAAGAAGGAAAGATCGGTGTATATCTTCGCCGTCACCGGGTGGTAATTGCCGGTGCCGAAATGGCAATAGGAGCGCAACTCCGTGCCTTCGCGCCGGACCACCAGCGAAACCTTGGCGTGGGTCTTCAATCGGATGAAGCCATAGACGACCTGCACGCCGGCGCGTTCCAGATCGCGGGCCCAGCGGATGTTGCGTTCCTCGTCGAAGCGCGCCTTCAGTTCGACCAGGGCCGTCACCGTCTTGCCGGCTTCCGCCGCCTCGGTCAGCGCCGCCACGATCGGCGAATTGTCGCTGGTGCGGTAAAGCGTCTGCTTGATTGCCACCACGGCGGGGTCGCGCGCCGCCTGGCGCAGGAACTGCACGACGACGTCGAAGCTTTCATACGGGTGATGAACGACGATGTCCTTGGCTTGGATCGCCGCGAAGCAGTCGCCGCCATGATCGCGGATGCGTTCGGGAAAGCGCGCGGTGAAAGGCGGAAACAGCAGGTCTGGCCGGTCGTCGACGATCAGTTCCGAAATCGTGCAAAGCCCGAGCAGGCCGTTCAGCGAGAAGACGTCTTCGTCCGAAACCCGAAGCTCGCGAATGACGAAATCCCTCAAACCCTGATCCATGTCGGCGTTCACGGTCAGCCGGATCACCGATCCGCGCCGCCGCCGCTTGAGGGCGGATTCGAACTCCCGTACCAGATCTTCCGCTTCTTCCTCGATTTCGAGGTCGCTGTCGCGCAGGACCCGGAAGAAACCGTAATGGCGGACTTCGAAGCCGGGAAAGACGCGAGCCAGATGCATGCGCACGACCTGCTCCAGCCGGATGAAGCGGACGCCGGAACCAGGCAGCCGGATGAAGCGGCCAAGCTGGTTCGGCAGCGGCAGCAGGCTGTCGAGGCTTTCGCCGTCCGAGCTGCGGTAAAGCTCCAGCACCATGGCAAAGCCGAAATTCGGAATGAAGGGAAAGGGGTGCGCCGGGTCAATCGCGACCGGCGTCAGGACCGGGAAGATTTCGTCGAAGAAGTAACGGCTAAGCCACTGCCGCTCGGCGTCCGTCAGCTCGCTCGTCTGCAGGACTTCGACCCCGTTTTCCTCCATGGTGTCGCGCAGTTCGCGCCAACAGGCCTGCTGGCGCGCCATCAGGCTGGCGACCCGCTCGTTGATGGCGGCAAGCTGCTGGGCCGGCGTCAGGCCTTCCGGGCTTGGCGTCGTCACCTGGGCCTGGACCTGCCCCTTCAGGCCGGCGACGCGCACCATGTAGAACTCGTCGAGGTTGCTTGAGGAAATGGAAAGAAAGCGCAACCGCTCCAGCAGGGGGTGCGCGGCGTTGTATGCCTCTTCCAGGACGCGCTCGTTGAAGGCGAGCCAGGAAAGTTCGCGGTTGATATAGCGATCGCCGGAAGGCGTTGCCTCCGCCCTTTCCTCGGAAGACGCCGTTTCCGGCTGCAACGCCGTTGGTTTGCTCGCTTCCTCCACGCCTTTTTCCGTCGTTTTTTGCGTTTCTGGGGTTCCGTCGTCCTTTTCCGACGCGGATCGCAAAATCCTAGCATGGGTCGGCGGACCCGATCTGTTACGGTTCTGTGACAGTTGCCCCGGCGACGCAGCGGTCGGTTGCCGCCCGTCTTTTCCTCCGGTACACATCCGATGGCATGATGCAGCGCCAAATCCAAGACGTTGCGCCGTGGGACGAAAACCCTTGACCGGCCGGCCATGACAAAGACGCTGCTGCTGTTACGCCATGCGAAATCGGACCAGACGGGCAGCGTGCTCGACGATTTCGACCGCCCGCTGAACGCGCGTGGGCGCGACGCGGCCCCGAAGATGGGGGCCTTTCTTCGCGCCAGCGGGCTGGTGCCGGAGCTGGTGCTCTGTTCGGCGGCGGCGCGAGCGGTCGAAACCTGGACGCTGGCGCGGGTGGCGCTGGCCGGCGCCGGCGCCGATTCCATCCCGGCAAAGCAACTGCGCAGCCTTTACCTGGCCTCGCCAAGCCGCATCCTCGATGTGCTGCATCGTACGCCGGACGCGGTCGGCTGCGTGCTCGTGATCGGTCACAACCCGGGCATCGCCCGCCTGGCGCTGCGCCTGCCGGGGGCCGACGCGAAACCGAAGGCGCTACGGCGCCTGAAAGGGAAATACCCGACCGCGGGCCTCACGGAATTATGTTTCGAAAGCAAACGGTGGGGTGACGTCGTGCCGGGGGTTGGCCGGCTGGTCCGTTTCGTCGCGCCGAAGGACCTTTAGACCGGGCTGTTCCGGCTCAACTTTCTTCGCCAAGCGTGAAGCGGATGAACCCCATCAAGTGACAGAAAATGCCGGTGGCAAAGGCGCCAACGACCATCCATTCCAGCCAGCCGACGTTACGGATCGGCGTCATGAAAAGGGAATAGACCCAGCCGAACATATGGGCCGTCCATAGAAAACCGAGGCCGAACATCCCGCCAAGGACGAGACGCAATCCCCACTTATAAACATCCGATTTTTCCGTCATAGCCGTGCCGCCTTCCGCTTGCCTTACGGTTTTCATCGACTTGCACGGAAAAGCCTAAGGTCTTGCCGCCGTCCACGCAACCGGCGGCTGCCGGCCTACCAGCCACCGGTCCAGACGGTCAGGGCCATGAGCAGGACGATCACGAGAACCGATAAAATCTTCAAGGGCATGTCGGCTTCCCTGCGGAAAAAGGCAAAACGCGGTCGGGCAGTCATGCCTGCACTCCTCTATCTGGGCGGCTCTTCAGGATGGATGGAAGGCCACCAGCATCCCCTCCCCATGGGGGGGCTGTCGAATCACAACTGACCGCATGGTGTTGCAGCGCGGCACCGGAAGGCCGCCCTATCCCTGTTGGATTCGGAGAGGTTTTTTGCGCGGTGCGAAAATATCCACAGGAACTGGTAAAGGGACGCTGACCTATTCGGTCCCCGGCCGGGTCCCGGTGGCATTGCTTCCGCCCCATCCAGGGGGTAAAGCTTGAGCAGGAAATCGGACGGTGAAGCAAGCAAAGACGGGAGACAGGCAATCATGACGACGTATAAAGGTGGCTGCGCGTGCGGCGCGATCCGCTACGAAACCTCGGCCGACCCCGCGCTCGAGGGCAATTGCCATTGCCGCGACTGCCAGCGTTCTTCGGGCTCGGCGATGGCTTCGATCTTGTTGTTCCCGAAGGAAGGTTTCCATCAGGAAGGGAAGGCGAAATACCATGAGCTCAAGGCGGACAGCGGGCGTTGGATCCGGCGGGGTTTCTGCCCGGAATGCGGCTCGCCGGTGTTTACCGAGCTCGAGATGGCGCCGGATACGATCGCCGTAAAGGCAGGCAGCCTGGACGATCCAAGCCTCTACAAGCCGGCGATGCAGCTCTACACATCAAGCGCCCAGCCGTGGGATTCGATTCCGGACGACGGCCTTGCGAAATTTGCCAAGATGCCGGATGCGTAAATCACCGGCGCACTGGCGCGGCGGCAGAAGGGCGGCCCATGAAGACGGGCCGCCCTTTTCTTTTATCTTCACTTGAATCCTGTCAGACGGTTGGTATGTTCCAGCCCATGGCAAAGAAAAAGAAGCTAAAGCTTCAGCCCAAACATTTCGATCAGGTCTATGCGCGGTTTCTCGCGCTACGACTGCGGGAAACGCTGCGCGCCGCTCAATGGCGGCAACCCGGTGTGTTGCACGACGGAAGCCGCCGTGCCCATCGCCCACAAATCCGAATGGCGCCTGCTCAAGTCGCGGACGGATTTATGGCACCGCTTCAAGCCGGTGGATGCCGCCTCGCGTCAAATCGTCGAGGAGATGTCCTCCGATTGCAGGGCGATCGAATGCAAGGGCGCGCGCTTTTGCGAACGCGACAACCGGACGCTGGCTTGCCGGGCCTTTCCCTTCTTTCCCTACATTACCCGTGAAGGGGATTTCGTTGGCCTCGGCTATTTCTGGGAATTCGAGGACCGCTGCTGGGTGCTTTCGAATCTCGAGATCGTCAACCGGAAATTCGTGAAGGAATTCGTCGAAGCCCACGAGTACCTTTTCGACAAGGACCCGCAGGAAAAGCAATACGCCTGGGACCATTCGGTTACGGCAAGGCGCGTCTTTTCACGCTGGAACCGCTTCTTGCCTCTGATCGGCCGCGAAGGCGGTTACTTCAAGGTGTTGCCGCATGGGGGCGGGATCGTGAAGGCCAGGCTGTC
>JAGWAR010000011.1 GCA_021296325.1 Alphaproteobacteria bacterium | reverse complement strand
CCATCCCTTGCTGCATTGGACGGAAGTCGACATCTGGCGCTACATCCGGCGTGAAAAGATTCCGGTCGTGGATCTTTACTTGGCGAAGAATGGCCGCCGTTACCGCTCTCTTGGATGCGCCCCCTGCACGGGAACGATCGCTTCGACCGCCTCAACGTTAGACGAAATCATCGAAGAACTCGAGACGACAAAAATCTCGGAACGGTCCGGCCGCGCGCAGGACAAAGAATCCGAAGACGCCTTCGAGCGGCTTCGGGTCGAAGGGTATATGTAAATGTCCGATCCGTCGTCAGAGCCGGGCCGCGAGGGCCAGCCGCTTCGCGTCGTCATCGTCGGTCACGTCGATCATGGAAAATCGACTCTGGTCGGACGCCTCATTCATGACACGGGCTCGCTTCCCGAAGGCAAGCTCGAGGCGATCCAGGCCATGTGCGAAAGCCGTGGCATGCCCTTCGAATGGGCGTTCCTCATGGATGCTCTGCAAGCCGAGCGCGATCAGGGCATCACGATCGACAGCGCGCAGATCTGGTTCAAGACGACAAAACGGAACTACGTCATCATCGATGCGCCAGGGCATAAGGAATTTTTGAAGAACATGGTCAGCGGCGCCGCCAGCGCGGATGCTGCCCTTCTCGTGATCGACGCCCATGAAGGCGTTCAGGAACAGTCCCGCCGGCATGGCTACCTTCTCCATCTTCTTGGCGTCCGCCAGGTCGTGGTTGCAATCAACAAGATGGATCTCGTGGATTATTCCCGTGCCCGTTTCGTAAAGGTCGAAGAGGAATTCCGTAACTACCTTGCCGATATCGGCGTCGAGGCCCAGCACATCATACCCGTCTCCTCCCGTGAAGGAGACGGTATCGTCAACCGTTCCGAGAAACTGGACTGGTACGAGGGACCGACGGTCATTGAGGCCTTCGATGGGTTTCATCCGCCGATGCCGCTGTCGGAACTGCCGCTTCGCCTGCCCGTGCAGGACGTCTACAAGTTCGACCATCGCCGGATTATCGCTGGCCGAATCGAAAGCGGCCGCCTTCGGGTCGGCGACCAGCTGGTGCTCTCGCCTTCGAACAAGGCGGCCCGGGTGGCCAGCATCGAAAACTGGAACGAAACCACGCCGGCCATTGCTGCCAGTGCCGGCCAGTCTGTCGGCATTACCCTGCAGGAACAGATCTTCGTCGAACGCGGCCAGGTCGCAAGCCACGCCGAAAACCTGCCGATCGAAACGAATGTCTTTCGGGCCAACGTTTTCTGGCTTGGTAAGAAACCCCTGCGGGTCGGTAACCGGTATACGCTGAAGCTGCATACCGGCGAACACCGGGCCCAGGTGCAGTCGATCGATCGGATCGTGGACGTTACCGACCTTTCCTCCGGAGAAGGCGCGGAAGTCGCCAAGAACGCAGTGGCGGAAGTGACCTTGCGCACGCGTGGTCTCGTGGCGCTTGACGAATTTCCCGACAACGCCCGCACCGGCCGTTTCGTCCTGATTGAGGATTACGCCATCGTCGGTGGCGGCATCATCAACATGAAGGGCTATCCAGATCAGCGACAGAGCGTCACGCGTAAATCCGCCTATGTCTTCCACGAAGACCACCGGGTGACGGCCAACGCACGCTGGACTTTTAATGGTCACCGCAGCGGGGTGTTGTGGCTGACCGGCTTGTCGGGCGCCGGCAAATCGACGCTGGCGCTTGAGCTGGAAAGTCAGCTTTTCCGCAAGGGCTACCAAGTCTACGTTCTCGACGGCGACAATCTACGCAACGGCCTGAACGCCAATCTCGGATTCGCACCCGAGGACCGGGCCGAAAACATTCGCCGCGCTGGCGAAGTCGCGGCCCTTTTCGCGGAGGCCGGCTTCATCGTGGTGACCGCCTTCATTTCTCCCTATCGTGCCGACCGCGACCGTGTGCGGGCGATCGGGCCGGACGGGTTCCACGAGGTTTATGTGAAGGCAAGCCTGGAAACCTGCGAGAAACGGGACCCGAAGGGGCTCTACCACAAGGCGCGGACCGGTGAGATTCCGGAATTCACCGGCATTTCTTCACCTTACGAGGCACCGGAGGAACCCGAACTCGTCGTCGATACGGACCGGCTGACCGTCGAGGAGTCCGTGGCCCTTCTCCTGGAATATGTGGAGAAGAACATGGTCTCGGGCAAAGGCTGGGAGGATCCGAACCGCCTCGGCTCCGTCAGTCAAAAGGCCGCGCCCGGCCTCTGATCGCACGGTTTTTCTTGACACCATCGAACCGCTTACTTAGATCGTTAGCACTCGAACGCTAGGAGTGCCAAGCGGCACCCGGCCGAGCGACGAATCACAAGACGCAAAAGGCAGTTAGGGAGAAACACCATGAAGTTCAGGCCGCTACATGATCGGGCATTGCTCCGGCCGCTGGAATCCGAAGAGAAGACCGCTGGTGGTATCATCATACCCGACACGGTGAAGGAAAAACCTCAAGAGGGAGAAGTCATCGCGGTCGGCGCAGGCGCCCGGGACGAAACGGGAAAACTTATTCCGCTCGACGTGAAGGTGGGTGATCGCGTGCTCTACGGAAAGTGGTCTGGCACCGAGGTGAAGATCGATGGTGAAGACCTCTTGATCGTCAAGGAATCCGACATCTTGGGGATCGTGACGAGCGCGAAGGGCAAAAAGAAATAACGAGAAACGCCAGGACAGGAGGAGTCGAAGGTTATGGCAAAGGAAATTCTATTTAACGTAGACGCGCGCACACGATTGCTGCGTGGCGTCGAGATACTCGCGAACGCCGTGAAGGTGACTCTGGGACCGAAAGGACGCACGGTAATCCTGGATAAAGCCTTTGGGACCCCCCGCATTACAAAAGACGGGGTGACGGTCGCAAACGAGGTCGACTTGGAAGACAAGTTTGAGAACATGGGCGCCCAGATGGTTCGTTCGGTCGCAAGCCGCACGAACGACGAGGCCGGCGACGGCACGACGACGGCGACCGTGTTGGCCCACGCGATTCTGAAAGAGGGCGTGAAGGCAGTTGCTGCCGGCATGAACCCCATGGATTTGAAGCGCGGCATCGATCTGGCTGTTCAGGCGGCCGTGGCCGACGTCCAGAAACGCTCGAAGAAGATTTCGACCGGTGAGGAAATTACGCAGGTCGGCTCGATTTCGGCGAATGGCGAGACGGAAATCGGGAAGAAGATCGCCGACGCCATGGAACAGGTCGGCAAGGAAGGGGTTATTACCGTTGAAGAGGCAAAAGGGCTTCAGGACGAACTGGATGTCGTCGAAGGCATGCAATTCGACCGGGGTTACGTTTCGCCCTACTTCATCACGAACCCCGAGCGCATGGTCTGCGAATTGGAGAACCCCTTCATTCTGCTGAACGAAGGCAAGCTCACCAGCCTGCAGTCCCTGTTACCGTTGCTTGAAGCCGTTGTCCAGGCAAGCCGTCCGCTCGTCGTCGTTGCCGAAGACATCGAAGGCGAAGCGCTGGCGACCCTCGTCGTCAACAAGCTGCGCGGCGGTCTCAAGGTGCTTGGCGTGAAGGCACCCGGATTCGGTGACCGGCGCAAGGCGATGCTTGAGGACATTGCCATCCTGACCGGCGGTCAGGTCATTTCCGAGGATCTGGGCATCAAGCTTGAAAACGTAACCCTGTCGATGTTGGGTAGCGCCAAGAAGGTAAGCGCCACCAAGGACGACACGACGATCGTCGACGGCGCCGGCAAGAAGGGCGATATCAAGGCGCGGGTTGGGCAAATCCGCAGCCAGATCGAAGAGACGACTTCCGAATACGACAAGGAAAAACTGCAGGAACGTCTGGCAAAACTCGCCGGCGGCGTGGCGGTCATCCGTGTCGGTGGTGCGACGGAAGTCGAAGTAAAAGAGCGGAAAGACCTTGTCGACGACGCACTCAACGCAACGCGGGCAGCCGTCGAAGAGGGGATCGTTGCCGGTGGTGGTTCGACGTTGCTTTACGCGACCCGCGCACTTGCCAAATTGGTCGGCGACAACGATGACCAGAAGGTGGGTATCGAAATCGTCCGCCGCGCCCTTCAGGCCCCGGTTCGCCAGATTTCAAGCAATGCTGGTGAAGACGGTGCGGTCATTGCCGGGAAGCTTCTGGAAAGCAAAGATACGAATCTCGGCTTTGATGCCCAGAACGGAAAATACGTCGACATGGTGAAGGCGGGGATTATCGATCCGACGAAGGTGGTTCGGATCGCGCTGGAGGCGGCTGCCTCGATCTCCGGTCTCATGGTGACGACGGAGGCGATGATTGCGGAAAAGCCGGAGGAAGCGCCGAAGCTTCAGCCGCATCTGACACCGCCGGAACCAAGTTTCTAAGCCATCCAAGGTTTTCGCATATAAAGGGCCGTCCCTGGGGGCGGCCCTTCTTTTTTACAAAGGCTATCCCCGGTGGTCGGCGCCGATGGCCTCTTCCAGTTTCGCAAAACCGTCGCGGCGGAGAAGGACGGCAAGGTCCCCCTTGATCCGTCCAACGAGTCCGGGTCCTTCATAGATTAGTACCGTATAGAGCTGGACGAGTGAGGCGCCAGCCCGGATCTTTGCGTAGGCGTCTGCGCCGCTGGCGATGCCGCCGGTGCCAATCAGGGGAATTTTGCCCCGGGTCCGGCGGTAGAAATCAGCCAACACCTGGGTGGAAAGCGGAAAGAGGGGGCGTCCGCTTAAGCCCCCCGTCTCGTCCCGTCGCCGACTGGCAAGCCCCTCGGGCCGACTTAGAGTCGTGTTGCCGACGATGAGGCCGTCCACCAGCCCTTCGAGCGCTGCGTCCGCGATGCCTTGGCGGTCCGTCTCCTCGAGATCGGGGGCGACCTTAAGAAGAAGGGGCGTCTTTGCGCTGTCCGCTTCCGCCATGGCGGCGCGGGTTTGGCGAAGGATGGCTTTAAGCGCTGCGCCCGTCTGCAGGTCGCGCAGCCCTGGCGTATTCGGGGAGGAAACGTTCAGCACGAGGTAATCGGCAAGCGGTGCGAAGACGCGCGCACCGGCGGCATAATCCGCTGCCGCATCTTCGCTTTCCCGATTCTTGCCGAGATTGATACCAAGGACGCCAGGCGCGTGGCCGTTTCGTTGGCCGCTGCGTAGCCGTGCCGCCACGCGGTCCATGCCTTCGCTGTTGAAACCCAGCCGGTTAATGACGGCGCCGTCTTCCTCGAGGCGGAAAAGGCGCGGGCGCGGATTTCCCGCCTGCGGCCGTGGGGTCACCGTGCCGGCCTCGACAAAACCGAAGCCAAGGCGAAACACAGCGCCCAGGGTTTCCGCGTTCTTATCGAACCCGGCGGCCAGGCCGACCGGATTTTGAAAGTGCAGACCCAGGCACTCGGTGGCCAGGGCGGGGTCATCTGTTGCCTTTGCTGCAGGGGCGAACCCGCGGGCAAGGGCGCGGAGGGTAAGCGTATGCGCCGTCTCCGGCGGCAGGAGCCGCAGGAAAGGCATGATCGCGTCGAACATTGCAGCGAATCCGGGAGCGCGCGAAGCCATGACGGCATCAAATCTAGCGGAAAGCGTAGCCCCTGAACAGCAGACGCGCTTGCACAAGGTTTCAGTAAGGAATGTCCGTTAGGCTTCGACGCCATGGTAAAGACCTTCGACAAGATCGCGGGGCAAGACCCCTTCAACCTGTCGCTTAGCCTGCTCGAGGCATATCATCGCGTGGGTCTGCTTGTCGTGCCGGTCGAACCCTCGGACGAACGGATCGAAGCTGGCGTTCTGGCCGGTGCGCCGTCGGCGCAATTGGCCGAACGAATCTATCGGGCGATGACCCAGCTGGTCGATTAACGGGGCGCGCCCGGATCAAGGCGTTGCACAAGCCCTTTCAGCAAGCCCGGCGTCGTATGGCCAAGGCCCGTCTTTTCCTGACTGCGTTTGTAGACGTATATCCCAAGCACGCTTAAGCCCACGGTCCAGATCGCGCTTAGTTGCCCGAGTGCCCCGACGACGTCGCCCGCTTGCGTCGGTTCGAAGGCGATTACATAAGCCACGGCCAGCATCTGAGCGAACCAGGTAAGGGCCAGGATGTAACCGAAAGTGGGGCGCATCCGTCGGACGTAATGGTCCTCCGACAACGCCTCGGCGCGGATTGTCTGGTTGATCTCGCTTAGGATCTTGGCTTCCCGTTCCGCATCGATTGCCGCCATTCGTTCGACGTGGCGATTCGCCTCGCTCAACGCTTCCGGGGAAATGGCCCCCCTTTCGATGGCCGTGCCAACCCCGGCCAGCGCCTCGGCGGCGGATTTCGCGGCCGGATGGTCGAGCCTGCCAAGGGCGCCGCCCACCGTCTTCACCAGCAGCGGCAGGCCGATCTGGGCGAGCAGGCTTGCCAGCATCTAGGCGCCCTCCCGGTAGTAGAGGTAGCTCCCGAACGCGGCGGCCGGCGTCCGCCCACGGGCCCAGGCGGGCAACTGATCCTCGGGGCAGAAACGCGTCGCGCCCTGGGTCGGGTCCCTTAGCACGCCGGCAAGGGCGCGCCGGGCGATCCGGAGGCAGGCTTGGAAAAGGGGGCTGTCCTTGTCGGCGTTGGGCGGCAACCGGGTTTCCCGGAGCCATGCTTCGCAAAGTTTTTTCAAATTTTTCCCGTCCGCTCCATGCGCCGTCTCCAGTTGGGCACGGTTCAGGATCACGGCGGCCAGTGCCTCCAGGTTGCGGACGTTTCCGGGGTTGCCCGAAGTTTCCTTCGTGCCTTCCGCATAGATGACGTCGGCCAGCAAATGGGTGAGTTCCCGAACTTCACTTTCCCAGAAAAAGGGTTTCGTTTGCATCAACGACGCCTCCCTATTTGATCGTCAAGCTTGTCCTCGATTCGCTGCAAATGGCGCGTAAGCCGGGTCTCCACATCCTTGAGATGGGCGATCGAGGCATAGGATTTGGCGACTTCCAGCTTGAAGGCGGCCAAGCTTTGCCGGTGCTCGTCGGTTCCTTCCTTGATTTGGCGGTGGAACTGAAGCAGGGACGCCTGCCCTTCGCATCGGGCCCGCCAGATCAGCCAGAAGAGTCCGGCCAGCGCCGGAATCTCGACACCGGTGATCCACCACATGAGATTGATATCCCACTGGAATCCCATCCCACTCTCCTTGTTCAAATTTCAAAATCCGTCTTCGCCACCACGCTTTGCGTTCCCCGCCAGTCGCGCCGGACCGGCGCCGTCGTCACGGGCAGGCGAACCGGCTCGGCAAGCAGGCAACCGCTTACCGCGTCGAGGCCGTCGTCCTCGGCGTCGAGATCGGGTTGCCATGTCCGCATTTCCGTGATGAACGGGCTTGCCCAGACGCTGCGATGGGCGTGCAGGGCTCCGGCCGCGAGGACGGCGTCGAACGCATCGAGGATTCGCAAATCCTTGGCGCGGGTCGAAACCGCTTCGAGCACGCTGGTGCCAAGGCCGACTGCCGCCAGTTCGCGGCGCAGCAAGCCGGGCAGGAAGCGACCCAGTCCGTTCGTTTCCAGCGTCAGGCTGGGCAGGTGAAGCTCCTTGAGGAAGGCGACGACCTCGCGGCAAAGCTGCGTCGCCTCGTCCAGTTTGCAGTCCGGATCCCAAGTAAAATAGTGCACGCGATGCAGCCAGTATTCGCCGTTCTCGTCCGTATAGAGGGCGGCGACAACGTTCCTGTCGCCGCGTTCGGGGGCGCCGAAGGCCGGGTCCCACCAGCAGCTTGCGGAAACAAGGCGTTTTCCTTCGAGGGTAAGGCTCGCCACCTTGTTCGATTCGCAATAGTCGAGTTCGCCCTCGTAAAGGCGCAACCGGTCGGGATCGAGGCGGGCCTCCGCCACGTTCACTTCCTCAAGCAGCATCTGGCTTGCGAACTTGTTCGGCCCGCTTCGCCGTTCAATCGCAGCGATTTTCTGTTTCGAAAAACGCTGCGGCCAACGGCTTTTTCCCGCTTCATCGAACAGGGGAAGTTCCAGCCGCCGGAAATCGTCGAGGAAAGGTCGCGTTTCCTCGGCCTCTGCACGTGCCTGCTTGGCATAGATCGAGTAATAGGTGTGCGGTGTGCCGATATAGAGCTGCAACCCACCCGGTACGAGCACGTAATCGATCTCAGCAAGTTTCATCCGCAGGTCCATTCGCTTGGGAACGGTGTCGCAGGTATTCGGCACCTCGACGTCGTCACAAAGCACGACGTCCGCCCGGCTTCCTGTCACGTTCGCGTTGATGCCGCGGCCCAGCATGGACGGGTCGCGCAATTGCCGGTGGCGATTAACGGTGAATCGCGAGGCCGCCCACTGATCCGCGCGTTTCGGCTTCAGGCCGCGCGTCACGGGATGGTGTTCGATGATCTGCTTGACGTTGCGGACCATCTTGTTGGCCAGTTCCTGCTCGGCGGCGAGGACCAGGATTCGCAGGTTCGGGTTCCCGGCAAGCAACCAGGCGGAAAACAGCCCGGCAATGGTCGACTTTCCGCTATCCCGGAAGGCAAGCAACAAAAGTTCGCGCTCGCCCTTTTGCCAGCAGCCGTCCAGCCAGTTCGCCATCTCCAGATGCAACCTGGGTGTCGACAGCGACTGCAAGCGGTTCCAGAGCCAGACGAATTCCGGAAAGGTCGGCTCCTTCATTCCTCGTCCACCAGGTTGACGAGGGCCGCGCGCGCTTCGGCAATCAGTTTCGAAACGTCTTCGCCACCCGTCTCGTCGCCATGCCCTTCCGTCTCTGCCCAGCGGGCCAGGCGAATCAACAGTTCCATGTGAGCCAGCGCCGCCTTGCAGGCTACGTGATGAGCGGCGAAGCCCTTCGGGTCCTGCGGCGGCGGTTCGGTGGCGAAATGGCGATAGCCGCTTAGCGCCTTCTCCATAAGACTAGGAAGCACGGCATGGACCCGCTTCCGCAGGGCCGCTATGTCTTTCACCATCACGCGGGCGCCGTGGCAAATACCAGAATTGCAATGTCACGGGTGCTGGCCAGCCGGTTCTCGATGTAAAGCTTGCCGTCCGTGTGCGCCGAATAGGTGATCGTGTCCGAATTGCCCGTCGTGCCGGTGAGTGCGCCGGTCGTCGATTCAACCCCGGTGACGTTGGCGATCAGGTCGCAGAAGGGAAACCCGTCCACGCGCCAGGAGAAAAGCGCGCCGGCCGAATCCCCAAACTGGTTAAGGCCGAAGGCAAGGGCGATGCCGCCATTAGCAGGTGGCGTGAAGCTGGTGGCCGCATCCGTTGCAAGAGAGACGGTCTGGAAATCTACCTTGGCGCCAGCCAGCGTCTTCAGGGTCTCCCAGCCAAGATCCGTGCCACCGGCGTTGACCTTCAGCACCTGGTCGGCCGTGCCAAGCGCCAGTCGTTGCGGGGCCGAAGCGCCGCGGGCAACCAGGTCGCCCTGGGTGGTCAGAATATCCAGTTCGTTCCCGGTAACCGTAATTTCGTTGGCATCCGAGGAAAGGTCAACGCCGTTGCCGGCGACAAGCGACTTGAAGCGAAGCGTAACCCCAGATTTTTCCGAAAAAACACCTTTGCCTCCACCCAGGTTGAGACCGTCATTCGACTCGCCGCCAAGCTCGGGGTCGGCCGCCGTCGCCGCCCGGTCGTACACCGCCGGTTCGCCGAATTGTCCGAACCCAAGCAGCTTGTCGGCGCGCGTGGCGGCCGGCGGCAGCGACATGTCCGTATCGATGTCGTGTACGTTCTGGCGAAGCGCATCCTGGGCGAGGCTTTCGACCGTCTGGACGAACATCGTAAGCTTGTCGAGTTCCTCGTTGATGATGGAAGCGCGAAAGTCGCCGCCTTCCTGAAAGTCCGTGCTGCGCGCGACGGGCATGTCCCGGCGGAGGGTGATACGCGTGCCATCCGCGGGCGGTGAGTCAAAGACGACGTTGCCGCCGCCGCTGTTGCCGACGCCGGTGATCGTGTGCGCACCCGGCGTGCCGCCATCGTCGAAAAACACTTCCAAATCAGCGGCATCGAAGATTGGAAAGAGGTAGGTAAAACTGGTTTGCACGCCATCGGCCGTGTACTGCACGCGTGGCCGCACGTCACCAACGGTGAGTTCGCTCATGCCTTGTTCCTTTTCCGGTTGTTATCGGGGGTGGAACTAACGTTCCAGCAACGAGGTGCCGATGCTTTGCGAGAACGGAATGCCCCGTTGCAACGCCCGCAGGCGCCCGCGCGCCTGCGCATCCGCCGCCTGCAAGAGGTTGATCCGTCCTTGCGACAGGCGGGCGTTCTGGATATCGCGAATTTCAGCGTTGCGGAGATAGGCGTCTTCCAGGCTTGCCTGCTTGCTTTCCGCGGCCAATCCGCCCAGCACGGCGGCCGCGGAGCCTTCCGTGGGGCTCACGCCCCGGCCGGCAAAGCGGGCGCGTCGGGCCGCGAGTTCCTGGCGAAGCGCGTCTTCGCGGCGGAGCTCCTCGACCTCGCCAAGACGGCGAAGTTCGGCGATCCGTGCCTGGGCGGCGGCATCGTTCGCCGCGTGCTGGGCCAGGTTTTGCCTTTCCTGGGCCCGCGCCGTTTGTTGGGCGGAAAGAACATTCAGACCAAGCGTTGCGATCGTAGCCAGTGCAGCCATCAGTCGTTCACCATGATTTCGGTTGTGACGGATAGAAGGGTGAAGGGGTAGGGGGTGTCTTGTTCAATGCGCCAAAGTCCCTTGGTTCCTTCCGATTTCCAGCCAAGCGTCCGTACGCGCTTGTTGCCGGTAAAGACGGCGGGCGCGGAATCCAGAACGCCGGAAGGCCCAAGCGTCTTGAACGGCAATTCCTTTGCTCCCTTGCCGGTATCCACCCGCAGCGCTTGGGTCGCGTGCAGCCGGAACGTCGCCTCGATCAGCCGCAGTGTGACGTTCGGACGGCTTCCCGACCGGCTGTCGAAAACCGGCGGCAGGGGTTCGATGGTGTGGGTATAGGGAAGGCCGATCTCGACGCTGGTCGCGGGCTCCCCCAGTGTGACGCTGCCGCTTGTTACCACCGCGTCGTCCCGAAGGATGCCATCGGCAATGACCTTGACGGTTTTGCCTTCGAGGTGGTCGAGGCCGCTCCATTGGACGGTGGGTGTGCCGTTCGTTCCGGTGAGGGCCGAATCGGTATGGACCGATTCGTCGAATAGCTCAATCCGGTACTGGCCGTCGCGCGCCACCAGAACGTAGGCGTCATTGCCGACGACGGCGACGGAGAGGAAATTTCCATCCGTTTCCTGGCGTGTCCAGGCGGTGACCTGTTCCGTGCGAAAGGCGGTGACCGTCGCGATCGTTCCGTCCCCCATGACGATATGAACAAGGCGTTGGGATGGATCGAAATCCTGATCGACCGGCGCGTTCATCAGGTGCTGGGAAAGAAGCGCCAAATCGTTCGCCTGATAGGCCTGCTCGATGTCCGTAAACAGGAATTCGCGAATCTCTTTTTCGTTGCGGGCCAGAAAAAGTGTTGCACCGTCGACATTGATCGGCGGCAGGGTGCGGTCGATGGGCGACCCGATCCGGGTCTGGCGGCGCAGTTGAACCGTCGTCGGCGTCAGTGGATCGCCGGTTACCATCCATTCGGCGCCGGAGGTGAAGACCTGCAGGTGCCGGCCCGAAAAGACCGAGCGGATCGCGTTCACCTGATCGGAAAGAATAGCAAATTCAATAGCTTCGTCGTCTAGTCCGGTGCCGGTGTCGAAGTTGAACAGGTCGGACGATTTCGACATCCAAAGCCGGTTTGGCAGGTCCCGCGACCCCCCGATGACCAGCCGGTCCTGATGGAAGGCGACGGAAACCGGGTGGCCGTGCACCGGGGAAAAGGTCTGTTCGTCCCAGTCTTTCGTTGCGCTCGTCGAAGTCAGTGTTTCCTGGACGACGGCGTTTGCCTGGGTTGCCGTGGTGACGGTGCTGATCAGCACTTCCTTCCCCTCCAGCCGGAAGAGCGTGCCTTCGTGGCCAGTAACGAAAACATTCCCCGTCGCGGTCAGCGTGATGCTGCCGGTCGTCGCACTCGGCTGAAGCTGAATGCTGTCGTCGGCGAACTTGAAATAAGGCTGGTGCGTGCTTCCTGAATCCGTGACGTAGCTCCAGGTATCGATGGACCACGACGTGTCCGAGGTCCGCGTGATCTTGCGGGGCGTCGTTTCCGGATGAACGACAAGAAGCGTATCCGCGCTTTGCGTCCAGTTGATCTGGGGAAGCATCGCTTCGGTCCATGGGGTTGCGGTAATTTCCGCGACCCATTGCCCGTCCCGGTAGATGTCGACCCGTGAATCGGTAAAGACCAGCAGGTACACCTGTTCCGTGTTGAATTCGAAGGAAACAAGCCGGCCGGTGCCCTGGGCCGCGTCGATGAAACGCAGGCCCGCCCTCCGCCGAAGGCCCCCGGTCGGAAAGATGAACGTGTTCCGAAGTTTTGCCGCGCCGTTTTCATAGGCGCGCAGGTCACCCCGGCCGAGAAGCAGCGGCGACAATTCACCGGAGGTGAAGTTCGTCTGCGTTTTGTGAAGGCGCGGCATCAGCTTCGCACACCAACCAGGGTGAAATCGTCAAGACCCAGCGGCGTCTCCTGCTGGGAATCAATCAGCCGGGCACTTCGGAATTCGCTGTCCGCCAGGCGAAACAGGGTTTCGGCGCGGCTTGTGCTTTCCGTGAGGGGGATCGTGAATTCCGCGGCAAGCCGCGCGATCAGCATCTGGTCGAAGAAGGGCGGAAAGGTCGATTCGTGGGCGCGAAACATATAGGTCAGCACGACCCTTGAGGCGTCCGCGTGCAATTTTTGCTCGGCAATCCGATAGGAAAGCCCGCGCCCGCGCCCGCCATCGCCCAGCGAGAGCGCCCGCAGGAAATCTGGCGGCAACTGAAAGGCATGCGCGAAATCGGCCACCGGCTCCGCGATCAGCTGGGCCAGCTCGGCCTGGGCGGTCGCAAAGGTCCATGGATGGGCGGAAAGCAGTGCGTCCCGCACGGAAGGGTAAAGGTTTGCCGCGACGTCTGCTTCCGCCGTCCCCTCGTCGAAGGCGGCAATCGGATTCGCGCCGATCTTGATCAGCGCCCGCGAGCACAGTGCGATGCTGCTCAACGCCATGGGAATCTCCATTTGAAAGAAAAAAGGTCCCGCGGCTGAAGCCGCGGGACCCGAGCCAGAGAACGCCGGATTAATCCGTGTCCGTACCGCCGACGGCGGTGATGTCGTCAACGTCGACGATCGTTCCCGTATTGCTGGATACGAGAAAAATCCCGGCTGCCATTGTGCCGCCGGTAGCCACGTTTGCGAGGATCATGTCGCCGACGCGGAGAACGTCCACGGCAGCGTCAAAATAACCGGCCGTATCGACCGCCGCTGCCGCATCCTCCGTGGTGTAGTGCCAGAGTGTGAAGCCATTGGCATAGCCAATGACGCTAAGGTCTTGTGGTTTAAACGCCATGATTAACTCTCCAAGCAACGCATGACGACGAGGCCGGTGGTGTCGATCAGACACGCACCCTGCGACATCGAACTGTTGACGAAGTGAGCGGCGCGATCGCCATGCCAGCTAACGTCGGTATTGACATCCGCACCGCTGGCATGACCGACGGCCGTCTTGTGGTACCAGTAACAAAACCGGACGCTAGAGGTGAGCGTCAGGCCGGAATGCGGCATCCACAAAGTCCCGAGCCAGAACTTGGCCTGGGTGCCATGCCAGGGAAGCTCTTCGTTGCCCACAAAATCCGCATTCGCGAATTCAGGGATTTCAAGCAAATCGCTCCACTGTTTCCAGCCAACGATGGCATGGCGTTGCCCGTCGTCCGGGACGTCCGCATCGCCAAGCATCTCGAAGGCCGTCAACACCTTGGCTTTCGTCAGGCCGTCCGTATCGGCGCCTGCGTAGTTCATTGACGTATCGAGCTGCGTGATGATGAGTTCGTCCGTCTTGCGACCCAGTGCAAAAGCACCGGCGTTCGCAATCACGTGACGTTCGTCGATGTTGGTTTTCAACTCGTCCAGCTTGTCGACCCAGTCACCGGCGTAGTAGTCCGCCAACGTACATTCGACCGGTGTATGGTCGATGTTCATCACGGGAACCTGACCGTGACGTGCTTTCGTTGACGCACTTCCTTTGCCGACCTTCTGGAACACGGTGGACGATCCACGAACGTTATTTTTCGTGCGGACGGTGTTGCGAAGTTTGCTACCCATGCGTTGGTAGGCTTCGTGCACCTCCCGCTCGAACTGCTTGATAAACGCTTGGTCGATCGTTGTAGCCATAATGGTCCTCTTGTTTCGGAATGGACGAAGTTACGACTTGCGCAAAATCGCCCGGTTCCCGCAGGGCGGCCGGGGCCTTACGCGAATGCCTTCGGGGCCCCGTTCAGGGGTTTTCCTTCGGGCCGAAAAAAACGGAAATCAGGCTTCGGAAGATTCCGGGTAGAGTCGCTGGAACCCTTGCGATACCTGGCTGACAAAATCCGGATCGTGGTCTCGCCAATAACGGGGATCCTTCATCATTTCGCGAAGCTGGTTTTCCTCGCCGGTGGCGGTGCCCGCGCCATTGGACCGCAAGATTGCGGGCTCGCCTTCCGTCATCATCCGGTGCATGACGAGGATGCCTTCGGCGGTTGTGGAAAGCGCCTCGAGGACGCCGCCCGGAAGCTGCGCCTTTCCCCAGGCAAGCAGTTGGTGTGAGATCTCGTGCCATTTTTCCTCGCCGCCGAAATGCTGTTTTAGGCGCTCCGTTTCACGTTCGGCCTCGAATTCGGCCCCGGCGTTTTCCAGAATCGGCAGCACCTTTTCCACGGCAAGGTCGTAGACAAGCTGTGCCTGGGTGGGCGTGAACCCGGCCTGAAAAAGCCGCTCGTTGATTTCCGGATCCATGGTCATGCGGTCGCTTTTCATTTCCAGTTCATATGCGTCCGGCGAAGCCGGTACGCCAAGCGCCTTTCGGAAACTTTCGAGATCCTCTTCCGTCGCGTTGTCGCCGGGCAGGCGCACCATCGTGCCGAGTTTGCGCTCGAGTGCCTGATAGGATTTAAGCAGGGCCTCGACGCGCACTTCCCCGGTGTCAGGGTCCTGGAACTTCTCGGGGATGGTCATCGCCGTTTCAGCCGGCGGTTCGTCGGTCGGGCTGGTGGTTTCCGGGGCGGGTTCGGCCGCCGCTTCCGGTTCCGTCGTCAAAAGATCCGTGTCCATAACGTTTTCCTTTTTCTGGGTTTCGGCGTGGGATGCAGGGCCGGTTCCGGTGTGGTTCGGCCCCCTCCGCGTTCGATCATGGCGATGAGATGGCCGACCAGCTGGCGCTGGCCTTCGAGGTGGCGCAGCGTGGCGTCCGATGCGTTCGGCCCGAGATGGCGGCCTAGGGTAAGTGCCGTCAGGTGTTGCAGGACGGCTTGGCCGTCCGGCGACCGGAAGACACGGGCGCAGGCCTCGGCCGTCTCGCGCAGAACGTCCTTGTCGGTTTCGTCCGAGGGGTTGGTTCCATCGAACCAGTGCCAGCCGGTGTCATCCATGGTTGGTCTCCCCGGGGGCGGCCTCCGCAGCCAGCACCTCCTCGACGGCCTGTGCCATGTCGGCAAGGGCGGCGGTGGGTTCTTCCCGGATCAGCTGGTTGGGTACGCCGAGCTTCCGCCCCATCCAGCGGACGGCGGCGGGCAGGTCGACGGCCGCCGTCCCTTCCGGTCCGAAGGACGCCGCCGCGTTGAGCCAGGTCAGGGTCAGCTGCACGTCCTTCTGGACCTGGCTCTGGGCCAGGGGCGAGCGGTATTGCAGATCGACCAGGCGGCCATCGAGGAAGATGTCCGGGATTTCGCCACGCCGGCGCAGGATCTGTAGCCCGCGGCTGACCAGGGGGGTCAGCAGCTCGGACTGAAGCCGGCCATAGGTTGCCCCGAGAATCCGCGTCATTTCGGCGGCGCGCTCCAGCACTTCCGTCGCCGTCATGCGGGGGCCGTCCGCCTGCCCCAGCTGATCGACCAGCAGGGCTTTCCGGATGCGGCTCCGCAGGTCGTCGAGCACGATCTGGGAAACGTCAAAGCGTCCGGGCGCCTCAAGCGGCGTAAGCCCGGAAGACCCCACCGCCTTCGGAATGATGGTTCCGGGCACAAGCTTGATATTTGCCGGGTTCAGCACGCCGTCGTCGTCCGCTTGCCAGATGCCGGTCACGGCGATCGTCGCGTTCTTGAGAACAAGTTCAACGACCTTGTTCGCAGTCTTGATATCGGGCAGGGCCTTCATGACCGGCGAGCGCCCGTAGATTTCGCCCGGTGCCTTCAGCCAGCGGAAATTCAGAAAAGGCGACGAATCGAAGTCGCCGCTTGCCAGAACCCAGGGCTTCGCCGTTGCCGCCTGCTCGTTTTCGAGAAGTGCGTGATAGGTGTAACGCACCCCATCGGGGACGACCGCTTCGATGACCGTGAACCTCCTCGGGCTATCGGGCGTTCCCTCCGACTTGACCCATTCCGGCAGTGGCGCTTTTGGAAAACGCACCCGGATGGCATCGGCATCGAGCGTGCTTCTTCGATAGGTCGTATCAAGCTCGCCGGTCGGCCCTTCGTCGAGGACGGCCTGTGACAGCGGCACGGCAGTGAACCGAAAGGCGCTTGGTGCGCCCGGTGCCGCTTCCTCGAAAAGCAGGCACGCCGTTCCTCCCGTCACCAGGTCGAGGAAGCCCTGGTGCATCTCCACGGCGAAGTTCGATCGATCAAGATGCGATTGCAGCGTTTCCGCCGTCTGGTCCAGCAGACCTGCGATCGCGGCTTCTTCCTCTTCGAAAATGTCGGTTCCGGCGGTAAGGCCAAACCAGCGTGCCCAGGGCGGCGTCAGCTGGGCAAGCAGGCTTGCTGCCAGTTGGTCAACGGCATCCGGCGCCGTGCCGTCGAAAAGCTTGTCCGTTTTCTTCTCGCCCGGCCGTGGGGCCCGCGTGAAGGCATCCCGTTGCGGCAGGGCGTAATCGTAAGCCTCCTGCCAGTGGCTTTCCCACAGACTGCGCCGGGCGCAGGCTTGACGGTAGCGGGTGTAAATCGTCTCCGCGCTTGGGCTTGGCATGGGCTATTCCCCTAAAAGCTGTTTACGGCGGGGAAACTCGTCCCGGGGCAGCAATACGCCACGGAAGGACGTGGCGATCGTGCCTGAGCGTCCGCGACGGCGGCGGTCCTGGCGGTTGTTTCCCTCGGTTGCCTGCGAATCCTTTTCGGGCGGCGATGCCGTCGGGGGAAGGACCAGCGGTGCAACGGGTATCGGTTTTGGGGAACCAAAGAGACTGGCCATTCCGTTACCTCCTTTCCCGAAAGCCGGCGTGAAAAAACAAGCGCCTCCCGGGAAAAACCCGAGAGGCGCCAAAAGGTGGTGGGGGGCGATGGTATGAAGGAATATAATCCTATATTCACCTGCCGTCAAGCGGAAAGATGAACGCCAGCGGGTCGTGTCGGTCGAGGTGCTGATAAAGTTGCCAAGGCGTGAAAACCTGCGCCGCCCGCAGGCCGAGAACGCGTTTCACTGCCTCGACGCAAGTGAAGGGACGAAGTGGCAGGAACATCCGGCAGGCAGGAAAGCGCGACGCCGCCGGCAGGATTTTGGTGGCGATGACACGAAGCCCATGCTGCCGGTACCAGTCGGCGAGGTCGAAATCGGGCGGCAGGTCGAGCATGATAATCTCGGTGCGATGCACCAGCGGATCGTAAACCAGCCAGCGTGTGCCCTGAAGGATGACCAGGAAACAGTGGCGGTAGCCACGCTTCAGCAGGCGCAGCCAGGGAAGGTCGGTCTGATCGGAAAAGATTACGAGCACAGGCAGCGCCTTCACCGCCCGGTGTTCGGGCAGCCCGCGCGGGTCTCGCTTCATTGCACGATCCCCTTGCTGCGCAGGACGCAGGCCAGCCGGTCCAGCGCCTCTTCCCATAGGCGCGCAGCCGCCGCTTCCCCTTTGCGGTTACCGTCGGGAGGCAGCAGCCTCTCACCATATTCGGACAGCACCAGCAGATGCTCGCGACGCAAACAGCGGCGCCGGTAAAGCCGGTTGACGGCCGCCAGCACGTCATCGGGATCACAGGGTCGTACCGTCTCGCCGCGTCCGGCGCCGATGCGGGCGCCGGCCCGCCGGGCCTGGAAGCATTGCACGAACCAGAACCAGGCTTCCTCGGCCGTCGCAAAGGGCAGGCCCGCCTGCGGGAAGTAAGGTTTTGGGGCGTAGCGTTCGCGTTGCATGTTCTCAGAGCCTCCCGGTTGGCCATTCGGATCGCAGGGCGTTGGGCCGCCACGCTATGAAATAAGGAATTTATTCCTTTGTCAAGAAAAACAGGAACATATTCCTGATGAGATTGGGGTCGGGAATATAAGAAAATCTTCTTATGTTGCGCCACGCCGACATCTGGACCGCCATTGACCACTTCGCCAAGGCCCACGGGCTTTCGCCCTCCGGCTTGGCGCGCCGCGCCGGGCTCGATCCGACGACGTTTAACAAAAGCAAACGGGTTACCCGCGAAGGCAAGCCGCGCTGGCCCAGTACCGAAAGCATCTCGAAAATCCTGGAGGCGACGGAAAGCGCCTTTGGTGAATTTGCCGTTCACCTCGGCAACGATGCAGCGCAAGGACTGGCGCAACGGGTGCCGGTGATCGGCTTTGCCCAGGCGGGCAGCGAAGGGTATTTCGATGATGCCGGCTACCCAACTGGAACCGGTTGGGATGAAACGGTATTTCCATATCTTGGTGATGCCCATGCCTACGCGCTTGAGATCAGTGGCGACAGCATGCAGCCGATCTATCGCGATGGAGATATCATCCTCGTTTCGCCGGCAGCGAACGTTCGCCGCAGCGATCGGGTTGTCGTAAAGACGAAAACGGGCGAGGTAATGGCGAAAGAGCTAAAGCGGCAAAGCAGCAAGCGCATTGAACTGCTTTCGCTTAACCGTGCTTATGGCGACCGGATCCTGCCGATCGATAACGTCGAATGGATGGCGCGCATCGTCTGGGTCAGTCAGTAAGCAGGGTGCCATTCCGCAAAAGGCGAAGGTTTAGGCTCCAATTCCTATTTTCGACGTAGGCCTGCGGTCCTATTTTTCGGCTCGTGCGAGCCGGAAGGGTTCTTAGCTGACGTCCTCTTTCCCCAGGAGCGCCCCGGCCAGGGCCCGGCGAATCAACGCAACGGTCTCCGCCCGGCCGTAAAGGACGATGAAGGACCCCATGCGCGGGCCTTGCGACTGGCCAAGAAGAATTTCATAGAGGGCCTTGAACCAGGCCTTCAGTTCCGGGAAGGGATGGCGTTTGCCGACTTCGTAGACTTCCGTCTGGATGCCCTCCGCATCGAGGTTGGTGGGAAGGGCTTCCAGCGCTTGCGCCAAATCCTCAAGGGCGGCGCGTTCCACGTCGTTGGGTGCCCGGTAGCGCTTCGTCGGCTTGATGAAGTCCTGGTAGTAATGCACGGCGTGCTGGGCAAGCGCGTCTAGGATCGGCTCCGTCTCGGGGCTTGCCGTTGGAGCGTACCGGGAGAGGTAGCCCCAAATCACGGAACTTTCTTCCGCGTGGCAGGCGCTCGCAAGGTTCAGCAGGATCGAATACGTCATGTGAAGCGTTTCCCGCGGCGGACTGCCTTCGTGAATATGCCAGACCGGATTGGCTAGGCGTTCGTCGGCGGACTGCTCCTCATATTTGGCGAGGAAGCTTAGATAATCGTCAACGTTTCTGGGAATGACGTCGAAGTAAAGCCGCTTCGCCTTCCTTGGCGATTGATACATGAACAGTTTCAAGCTTTCCGGCGGTGCGTAACGAAGCCATTCTTCGACGCTTAGGCCGTTGCCCTTCGATTTCGAGATCTTCTCGCCGTTTTCGTCGAGAAAAAGCTCGTAGGTGAAACCCTCGGGCGGCGTGCCGCCAAGGATGCGGCAGATCTGGTTGCCGATTCGGACCGAATCGATCAGGTCCTTCCCGGACATTTCATAATCAACGCCCAGCGCCGTCCACCGCATGGCCCAATCCACCCGCCATTGCAATTTGCAGTGCCCAGCCGTGACGGGGAGTTCCGTCTTCGTGCCGTCCTCATCTTCGAAAGTGATTGTGCCGGCCGAGACGTCCCGTGCAATCACCGGGGTCTGTAGCACGTGGCCCGTCTTCGGAGAAATCGGCAGAAACGGGCTGTAGGTTGCCTGGCGTTCTTTGCCCAGGATCGGCAACACCGCGTTCAGGATCGCGTCGTAATGCTCAAGCACCTTTCGTAAGACGGGATCGAACCGGCCACTCTTGTAGCATTCCGTGGCGCTCTGGAAGGTGTAGTCGAAACCGAAGGAATCGAGAAAAGCACACAGCCGGGCGTTGTTGTGATGGCCAAAGCTTTCGTGGGTCTCGAACGGGTCCGGTATCGCCGTGAGCGGCTTGCCGAGATATTCCGAAAGCATCGACTGATTGGGGACATTATCGGGTACCTTGCGCAACCCGTCCATGTCGTCGGAAAAGGCAAAAAGACGGGTGGGGACGTCCGAAAGCGTGGCAAAGGCATGCCGCACCATCGTCGTGCGAACGACTTCGGCGAAGGTTCCGATGTGGGGAAGGCCCGATGGGCCATAGCCGGTTTCAAAAAGGACATAGCCCTTTTCAGGGCATTTGCCGCCGATGCGCTGGAGCACGCGCTGCGCTTCCTGAAACGGCCAGGCCTTACACGCCGCCGCAGCTTCGCGATCGGACATGGTTCAATCCATTCTCACAGCACCCGACGTCCTGGGCTTTTTCGATCAGCGACGAGGAACCTAGGCGGGAGACGACTTCCCGTCAACCGATGCCGTTTTCAGGATGGAAAGGACCGCGTGGCTCAGTCAGGCGCGTAGGCTGATCGGGAGGGGGGATGTAAAGAAACGCAGATCCGACCCCTCGACCCTCTGATAGGTCGACGCGACGTTGCGATAGTGAAGTGGGCCCTTCGCCGCAACGGAGTGGCTGGTTTCCTGCGCGATTTTCTGGGCGATGAAGGGAAGGGAGGTATGGGGTGAAAAACGCTCCTGGTAAATAAGGGCCGGAAGCTGGCTGGCGGTGTGCCCATCGCCCGGCGAGTGGATGGTAACGACCACTGGCTCGCCTGGTATAAATTCCAGCCCACCCCGCCGGGATGGCCGGTGGGGGGCATCTTCCCGCTCCGGCGCCCGATTGGAAAGGTGCACCGGCGTGACCGATTGAATCGGCCCTTTTCCTGTTCCAGACGTTTCCATTTTTTCAGCCGCTTTGCGTAGGCTGTTAAGTGGTTTTTTACCACACTCCAGATGATCGAGTTCAGTCTCAATCCCCAGACGCCAAAGTATATTCGATCTTCAAAACGCATAAAAATGGTTTTCGACGATTAACCATACTAAATCCTTTACGCGTTAACCAAATTTCGAAAGCCAACTAAACCGCAAGCGTTTAATGCATGTAGCGCGCTGAGCGGAATTCAAATTAATCGTTTGTAAAGGGGCGCTTCTTAACCTGCTTGATCAATGTGACGAGTACGCGAGTAGGCACGTTCAACAGACGGGTGATGGCTTTTAGGTAGCGCCGAACGTTTAAAATATAACGAGGGAGCCTTTAGGTAGAAGGCATGAGATTGCAGGATGCAAGCACAGGCAAAACAGCTCAGACGCGTGACAAGTTAAACAGACTGCACGCGGCAATGGCTGTCTTGGGCGAGGTTATCTTCGAATGGGACCTTGCAACGGACACGATCCTTTGGTCGGATCGTGCACAGCAGATTCTTGGCTTGCCGGAGCTGGAATCGGTAACGACGCGGAGCGCCTATAACTCGCTTATCGACACCGACGACCTAGCCCGTCTCCAACAGACTCTTGTTTCCCGCTACACCTCCCACGACCCGTTTGAGTGCGAATACCGGATCCATTCCATGGAAGGGGAATTGCGCTGGATTCAGGAACGGTCCGCCGTTGAATTCAACACATCCGATGAACCGGTAAAAGTTTGCGGCGTCTTGCGCCTGGTATCGCGGCCGAGGTCGGCTTCGGAATCCGTCTCTGGCGTCGTCAACTATGATGAAATCACCGGCCAGTACAGCCGTGCCAAACTCGTCGAAGCGCTCGGCGAGGCCATTAATCGGTGCCGGCGGAACGAAAGCTCGGGGGGTTATCTCTCCATTGGCGTCGATCAATTGATGGAACTTGGCGAAACCTGGGGTGAGGCAACCGTCGATTCGGTTATTTTTGCTCTTAGCCAACGTCTGGAAGGCTGTTTGCGCGCGACGGACGTCATCGGGCGCATCGGCCATGATCGCTTTGGCGTCGTGCTGACCCACTGCCCGGAAGAGGACGTCCCTATCGTTGCCGAAACGCTGCTTCAATCGGTTCGTGGTGCGACCATCGAAACGGCAAGGGGGCCGGTCCAGGTCACTATCTCAATAGGCGGCGCCGTTTTTCCGGATGTTGCCCAGACGGCCCACGATGCCATCGCCAAGGCCGACATGGCGCTGGGGAAGGCGCGGCGCATGGGTTACAACTGCTATATCCCCTTCCATCAGGCGAAGATGCGCCGCCGCAGCCAGCGCAAGAACCTGGCCATTCTTCACGAGGTTCAACAGGCCATACAGGAAGACAGGCTCGTCTTCGCCTTCCAGCCCATCGTTGAGTGCGAGACAAACGCAATTGCCTATTACGAATGCCTGTTGCGCCTGTTACGGGATGAGAAAACCGTCGTTACCGCGGCCGAGTTCGTACCAACGCTCGAACAACTCGGCTATGCGCGGCTCATCGATCACTACGCCCACAGTCTGGCGTTGAAGGAACTGGAAGTGCACCCGGATGTCTCTCTCGCGCTTAACGTTTCCAGTTTGACGGCCACGGATCCGACTTGGTTGAGTAAATTCGTGATGGCTCTTAAAAGCAGGGCCGGCATTGCAAAACGACTCATCGTTGAAATCACTGAAACAGCGGCGTTGCAGGACATTGCCGAATCCGCTCGCTTCGTTTCTACCCTGCGGGGCCTTGGCTGTCGCGTGGCCCTTGATGATTTCGGCGCCGGCTTCACTTCCTTCCATCATCTGAAATCGCTTCCCGTCGACATTTTGAAAATTGACGGTTCCTTCGTTTCTGGCATGTCGCAAAACAGAGACAATCAGCTACTCGTGAAAACCCTTGTCAACCTTGCCAAGGGTTTTCATATGAACACAGTCGCGGAGTGTGTCGAAACGAAAGAGGACGTTGATATTCTACTGCAACAGGGCGTCCATCAGATGCAGGGGTATTACTTCGGAAGGCCCGAAATCGAACGGCCGTGGCTGAAGGAATCGAAAGTCGTATCGCTACGTTGCGCCACGGGGGACAAGCGTCTCGCCTGAGGGAATAGGGCCGAGCCTATTCCTCCGACTTCTTCGTGATTTCTTCCAATTGTCTTTGCACGTTTCTCAACTGTTCTCGTAGTTCGTGGAGCGTCTGCGCGCCGGCGGTTTCTGTTTCTTCTTGATCCGGCGCCGCCTTTTCCCCGTGGGAGTCCTGAAACGGCGCGAAAAGCCCCATCATCTGTTCGAAGATGGCAAGGTTTTGTTTGCCCAGTTCTTCGAACGGGGCGAGCGGGGGCGATATGCCAAAAGTATTCGACATGTACTGACGAAGCCGTTCCTGATTCTGTGAAAAAGCCTGCATTGAACATTCGAGGTAGTTCGGTAATACGTTTTGCAGGTTGCCACCGTAGAACCCAATCAGCTGACGAAGAAAGTTGATCGGCAGCAAATTCTGACCTTTCGATTCTTCCTCGACGATGATTTGCGTCAGCACAGACCGAGTCAGGTCTTCGCCGGTCTTTGCATCGTAAACAACAAAATCCGTTCCCTCTTTCACCATCTGGCACAGGTCGTCCAGTGTCACGTAACTGCTAGTCGCCGTGTTGTAGAGGCGGCGGTTCGCGTATTTTTTAATCGCGAGGGGGGCGCCTTCGTCGGAGGGGGTTTTTTTCCTGCTCATCAAAATTGGGTCCTGCGCAACCGCAAATATTCTTGCTGCGGCACAGCATAACAGAATTCATCTGCCCGTGGCATAGGCTTGGAAAGCAAGCCCTGAGCGGGCTTGGCATTGGCATCCATCGCCGCGCTGCACTATGATCATGCCCCATGTCGAAACCCTCAGACCTCGAGACTCTGGCCAGCCGTTTTCTTGAACTGTGGCAGGATCAGCTGGCTGCCATGGCGCTGGATCCGGACAATGTCGAGGCCATGACGCGCTTCTACCGCCTCTTTACGGATACCGCCTTTACCGCGGTCGCAGGAGCAGGAGATGCAACCCAGCAACATAAAGATGGAAAAAACGCTCCCGCGAGGCCGGCATCTCGGTCCAAGGCCGCTTCCGCTTCATCTGATGGCACCCATGTTCGCCTGGATGAGCTCGCAAGGCGTCTTGCCGCCCTTGAAAAGCGATTGGACGCGATGGAATCAAAACCTCGCCCCCGCCGCCGAAGCCCTTCAAAAAAATCTCGACAACGTTGATCCCCACGCCTTTCGGGAGGCGTTAACCCGGGTTGCAACCTGCCAGTTTTCGGAGATGTTGGCCGGCGTTTTAGCCTATCGCCGCCATGCTTATCGCCGCACTTTGCCGGCACCGCCGGTCGTTTGGCGTTCCGGTGCAGCGCGTCTGTACGACTACGGAACGGAAGCGACGGCAAAAGCAAATGGTGTTCCCGTTCTTTTTGTTCCTTCGCTGATCAACCGTTCATACGTGCTGGACCTGTCCAAACGGACCAGCATGCTCCGTTACTTGGCGGATCATGGGGTCTGGCCATTTCTCATCGATTGGGGAAGGCCTGGGACCCGAGAGCGGGATTTCACGTTGACGGACTACATCGTCGGCGTGCTTGAGGAGGCCTTTAAAGTGACCCAGTCCCTGGCTGGCGAGCGTGTTGCCATCGCAGGGTACTGCATGGGGGGGCTGTTGGCGCTCGCCCTGGCGCTTCGTCAGCGTGATTGTGTGCCGGGGTTGGCCCTGCTTGCCACGCCGTGGGATTTCCATGCTGGGGAGCGCGGCAAGCGCGAGGGTCAGGTCGCTAGAACAGCCTTCGAATCCTTTGCGCCTCTGGTCGATGCTCTTGGCGAGATGCCGGTCGATGTCCTGCAGAGCTTTTTCTTTCTTCTCAACCCATTTCAGTCGGCCAGGAAATTTCGCACTTTCGCATCGCTGGACCCAAATTCCGAGCGGGCGCAAGATTTTGTGGCGCTTGAGGACTGGATTAACGATGGCACGGCCCTGGCGGGATCCGTAGCCCGGGAATGCCTTCTCGGGTGGTACGGCGACAATACGCCGGCGCGGGGAGAATGGAAAATCGCCGACCGCAAGGTGCGCCCCGAAACGTTTGACGTGCCAAGTCTCGTGCTTGTCCCCAGCCAGGACTACATCGTGCCGCCGGCGTCGGCTCATGCCCTCGCCGCGGCGTTGCCACGCGTCGAAACCCAGGTCGTTGCCACCGGTCATATCGGCATGGCCGTCGGTGCGCGGGCCAAGCGTCAGGTTTGGCAACCTCTCGCCGAGTGGCTGAAAAGCGTTTATGCTGTTTGATAAAATAAGCGCGTTATAGAAACTGTTTTCAGGGAAAACCCATGACCGACATTGTCATCGTAGCCGCCGCCCGTACGCCGATCGGCGCTTTTAATGGCTCCCTTGGTTCCGTTCCCGCATCGACCTTGGGTCAGACGGTGATCGCAGAGGTGCTGAAGCGCGCTTCGGTCGAAGCGGGCGACGTTTCGGAAGTCATCATGGGGCAGGTGCTGAACGCTGTCCAGGGCATGAACCCGGCAAGACAGGCCTCCATGGGCGCCGGCCTGCCGGTCGAGGTGCCGGCCTGGGGCGTGAATCAGGTTTGTGGCTCCGGCCTGCGTTCCGTCGTGCTGGGGGCGCAGGCCATTCGGAATGGCGACAGCCGGATTGTCGTTGCCGGTGGCCAGGAAAGCATGAGCCAGGCACCGCACGCGGCCTATTTGCGCAACGGCGTCAAGATGGGCGAAATCGCTTTCGTCGATACGATGATCCGCGATGGCCTTTGGGATGTTTTTCACGGCTATCACATGGGAATCACCGCCGAGAACGTGGCCAAGCAATGGCAGATCACGCGGGAAAACCAGGATGCTTTTGCTTACGCTTCTCAGCAGAAAGCGGAAGCCGCCCAGAAAGCCGGGCATTTCAAAGAACAAATTGTCGCGGTAACGATTCCGGGTCGCAAGGGCGACACGATCGTCGAAGAGGACGAATATCCCCGTCACGGCACAACGCTGGAAGGCCTTGCCGGGCTTCGTCCCGCCTTCGACAAGGAGGGAACGGTGACGGCCGGTAACGCATCCGGCATCAACGACGGGGCCGCCGCCGTTGTTCTCATGGGAGAGGACGAAGCCAGGAAACGCAAGCTTTCGCCGCTTGGCCGCATCCGCGCCTGGGCGCAGGCCGGCGTGGAACCGGCCGTCATGGGAAGTGGCCCTATTCCGGCCAGCCGCAAGGCGCTGGAGAAGGCGGGGTGGTCGATGGCCGATCTCGACCTGATCGAGGCGAACGAGGCGTTCGCTGCCCAGGCATGCGCCGTCAACAAGGACCTTGGCTGGGACGAGGCGAAG
Source organism: Alphaproteobacteria bacterium (assembly GCA_021296325.1). Taxonomy (GTDB): domain Bacteria; phylum Pseudomonadota; class Alphaproteobacteria. The sequence continues at coordinate 4,196 of JAGWAR010000011.1, read as the reverse complement.
GTCAACGTGAATGGCGGTGCGATCGCACTGGGCCATCCGATCGGGGCGTCGGGCACGCGGGTTCTGGTGACGCTGCTTTATGAGCTCCAGCGCCGGAATGCGAAGAAGGGCCTGGCCACACTCTGCATCGGCGGCGGCATGGGGATCGCCCTCTGCGTCGAGCGAGATTAACCCCTACTCCTTTCGTGGAAGTCCCGAAGTTTCTGCGAGCGGCCCGGGTAGGTCGGATAGCAGGGATGCAGCCCATATGCCGGTAATTATGAAATTATGTTTCTATTATTTAAATAAATGTATTATCTAGATGCTTAAATTATTCTTTTAGAGTAATTTTATTTCAAAAAGGGAAAACAATGGGACGCGTGGCTGTGGTAACAGGCGGCATTCGGGGCATCGGAGCTGCCATTGCACAAGCGTTGGACAAGGCAGGCTACACGGTAGCAGCCAACTACCATCAGGACGATGCAACGGCGACCCGGTTTCGGGAATCGACCGGCATTGCCGTCTATAAATGGGACGTTAGCGATTTCACTGCCTGCCAGTCAGGCGTGGCCAAGGTGTCGGAGGATCTCGGCGCGATCGATGTTCTGGTCAACAATGCTGGCATCACGCGGGACGCGGTTCTGCACAAGATGTCGCCGGAAGAGTGGGGGGCCGTCCTCGAAACCAATCTCACTTCCTGTTTTAACATGTGCCGCTGCACGATCGGGCCCATGCGCGAGCGGGCCTTCGGGCGGATCGTTAATATTGGCTCCATCAACGGCCAGGCGGGTCAGTACGGACAGGTAAACTATGCTGCGGCGAAGTCCGGCATTCATGGATTTACGAAGGCGCTTGCCCAGGAATCCGCTGGCAAGGGCATTACCGTGAATGCAATCGCGCCTGGCTACATCGACACGGACATGGTGCGCGCCGTTCCCCCCAACGTCCTGGAGAAAATCATTGCCCGGATACCGGTCAAAAGGCTCGGCCAGGCGGAGGAAATCGCCCGCGGGGTTTTATTCCTTGCCGCCGATGACGCAGGCTTCATTACCGGCTCGACGCTTTCGATCAATGGCGGTCAGCATATGTATTGATGCCGGCCTGACGCGGGTGAAGGGACGTTGGGGCTAAGCGAAATCCCGTTCAAAAGGCATCTTTTCGGCGGCGAATCTCGGCAAAAACCTGGGCCGGTGATGCTCCCTGCATGCCGACGGCGCGCGCGATGGCATCGACGTCGGCCCGAAGGAATGGGTTCGCCCGACGTTCCATCTCCAGAGTCGAAGGAACGGTCGATTGCCCTTTGGTACGCTTCTTCTCGACTTCCTGGACACGGGCCAGCAGGTCCGGATTGTCGGGGTCGATACTCAGTGCGAAACGCGCATTTGCCGGGGTGTATTCATGCCCACAGAAAACCAGCGAATCGTCCGGTAGGATGCGTAGTCGCTTTAGCGACTCCCACATTTCTTCGGGTTCGCCTTCGAACAGGCGTCCGCAGCCCAGAGAAAACAGGGTATCTCCGCAGAAAAGCGCGCGGCTTTCCCGGAACCAATAAGCGATATGGCCATGCGTATGGCCATCCACAGCGATAACTTCCCCTTCGGCGCCCCCGATTCGCGCCGTATCGCCATCGGATACGCCAAGATCAATTCCGGGAATGCGATCCGAATCATGGCGAGGCCCGATGATTTTGCAGCCGGTGGCGCGTTTCAGTTCCAGGTTTCCGCCTGTGTGGTCGTAATGGTGGTGGGTGTTCAGGATGTAATCGAGACTCCAGTCTCGCTTTGCCAGAGCCCGAAGGATCGGTTCGGAAACCGCGGGATCGACAACCGCCGTCACTTTTGCCTGCGGCTCGTGGAGTAGGTATCCGTAGTTATCCTGCAACAACGGAATTTGGTGAATGGTCAGTCGACTCATCAAGACCTCTCTCGTGAAATACCTGCCACCGAATAACATCCCTTTTACACGGTGGTGCTATCAAGAAAACTGCCTGGGTTAAACCCGAGGAACCCGATACGCCTTTATGATAAATTCATAGGGCCATGTGGCGCGACGTTGTCGATTTACGGGATTTTTACGCGACCGGCACCGGTCATATTGCGCGCCGGATGATCTGGACGCAAATTCGCCGGCTATGGCCGAATTTGGCTGGTCAATCGGTACTGGGCGTGGGTTATGCGACGCCCTATCTCGGGCCTTTCCGCAAAGAGGCCGCCCGTACATTGGCCCTGATGCCCGCCTCCCAGGGGGCCATGCCTTGGCTGCCGCAGGGGCCTGGCCTGACGGCCCTTTCCGAAGAATCCGAACTGCCCTTTCCGGATCTTTCCATGGAACGGATTCTGCTCGTTCATGGTCTGGAATTCAGCAACCACGTGCGCGCGATGATGCGCGAAATCTGGCGCGTGCTTGCCGATGGCGGGCGGCTTCTAGTCGTGGTCCCAAACCGGCGAGGTATATGGGCGCATTTTGAACGGACACCTTTCGGGCATGGCAGTCCCTATACAACGACACAGCTGTCCCGGCTGTTTCGTGAAAACATGTTTACTCCCGTGGGAACCGGTCAGGCACTTTTCGTGCCGCCGACCACATCGAGGGTTTTGCTAAGCTCGGCGCCTGCGTGGGAAAAGTTGGGTCTGCGGTGGTTCCCGACCTTCGCCGGTGTCATCCTGATGGAAGCCAGCAAACAGATTTACGCAGTCACGCCAGCGACGTCGGGGCAGCGCCGGTCCTACGTACCCGTATCGGACAGCGTTTCGCAGCGAAACTAGGAACTTTTCCGGCGCAGCAGAAAGACGGCCTGTTCCCCGAAAAGATTCGGGAAAAAGTGGGCACGCCCCGACCGCCCGGCCCGCCCGGCATGGTCAAGCGAGATTTGCTTTTCCGTGACGATATCAAGCGCGTGGCACAAATCGACGAAATCCCGAATCGTACAATTGTGAATGTTGGTTGTTTCGTACCATGGTCGGTTGAAAGCGCCCCCCGTCGGCATATGCCCGCGCAAAAGCAGGTCGAAACGGACACGCCAGTATCCGAAATTATGAAAAGAGACGATCGCACGCCGACTAATACGAAGCATCTGCAACAACACTTCCTTCGGTGTGTGCATCGCCTGCAGCGTCTGGCTGAGCACGACGTAGTCGAAGGATTGCGCCGGGTAATCCTTGAGGTCGGTTTCGGCGTCGCCCTGGATAACGGAAAGTCCCCGGCTGACGCAGAGATGAACGCGTTCCTGCCGGATTTCGATCCCCCGTCCATCGACCTCTTTTTCATGCACAAGATAGTCGAGCAAGCCGCCATCCCCGCATCCGATGTCAAGGACACGGCTGCCTGGCGTGACCATCTCGGCAATCCGCTGAAGGTCCGCGCGGATGGCGGGTAAGCGGCGGCTGACTTGGATTTCGGTCATGATCGCGTTAGCCCCCGATGTTCGGCGGCGCCGTTCAGGAAGCCCTGAAGGGTTTCGGTAAATTTCGGTTCATTCAGCAAGAAAGCATCGTGACCCATGTCGGTATTGATCTCAACAAAACTGACATTCGCAGCAACCCCGTTCAGGGCGTGCACGACCTCACGACTCTCTGGCGTAGGAAACAGCCAGTCGCTGGTGAAAGAAATGACGCAAAAACGGATCTGCGTTCCTTGGAACGCGTTTGCCAATATGCCGTCGTGTTCGCTCGCCAAGTCAAAATAGTCCATGGCCCGCGTAATGTAGAGGTAGGAGTTGGCATCGAACCGGTCGACAAAAGTGCTGCCCTGATGACGCAGATAGCTTTCGACCTGAAAGTCGGCATCAAAACCATAGGTCACGACCTTCCGGTCCTGCAGCGCCCGGCCGAATTTCCGCGTTAATGCCGCTTCCGACAAATAAGTGATATGCGCAGCCATACGTGCCACGGCCAGGCCGCGTGTCGGCCGCTTGCCCTGATTCAGGTAATCGCCACCACACCAATCGGGGTCCGCAATGATGGCCTGACGCCCAACCTCATGAAAGGCGATGTTCTGGGCAGAATGACGCCCCGCCGCCGCTATCGGAACGGCAGAGAACACGCGTTCGGGAAAACTCGCCGCCCATTGCAAAACCTGCATGCCGCCCATCGAGCCGCCGATGACGCAAAACAATTGTTCAATGTTCAAGTGATCAAGCAGAAGCGCCTGCGCGCGCACCATGTCGGCAATCGTGATCACTGGGAAATCGAGTCCATAGGGCTTGCCGATCGCGGGGT
>JAGWAR010000003.1 GCA_021296325.1 Alphaproteobacteria bacterium | reverse complement strand
CCCCTCACAGGAAGGATGTTATAGAGCCGTGCGTTTCATCGCCTTTATCCCAACCGTTCTGCTGTTTTCGGCCTGTGCGCCCACGACGCAACGGGTTTCCATCGATCCGAAGCTCGCCGAGGCGGAAGCGGAAAAACAGCGCGAAATTGCGCTTTCGGAATTTCACAAGGAAAAGCGGCGCCTCTTTTACGTTTCCTACCCGCTGCTTATCGGTGGGCGGGCTCTTTGCAAGGACAAGGTCTCGCCCCATGTCGGCGCCAGCTTCTCCAGCGCCCAGGGTTACCCGGAAGAATTTCGCTCGGCGGCCCGGACGGTTTTCGGCGAGACGGACGCATTCCGCATTTCCCTGGTCGCCCCGAATTCGCCGGCCGATGCGGCCGGCCTGCGGGAAGGGGACATCCTGCTTCGTCTGGACGGCCAGCCGGTGCCGAAGGGGGAAGCCGCGACCGAGAAACTCGTCAAGCTCTACGAGGAAATCGCCAAGAAGAAATCGACCTTCACGCTGGATGTTCGACGCGGCGAGCAGGAATTGCAGCTGACCATCACCTCGGTCATGGGATGCGACTACCCGGTCGTGTTGTCGACGGACGATTCGCTGAACGCCTATGCGGACGGGGAACGCGTCGTCATCATGCGGGGCATGCTGCGCTTTGCGAGTTCGGACACGGAACTTTCCGTCGTCATCGCCCACGAGCTTGCCCATAACGTGATGCAGCACATTTCCGCAAAACGCGGCAACGCGATGCTGGGCATGCTTGCCGATATTCTGGCGGGGGTCGGTGGCGTCAATACGCAGGGAACGTTTACGCAGATGGCGGCAAACGCCTACAGCCAGGACTTCGAGGCGGAGGCCGATTACGTCGGTCTTTACATCATGGCGTTGAGTGGGGTGGGGATCGACGGCGCGGCCTATTTCTGGCGTCGGATGGCGGCGGCCCATCCCCAGGCGATCCAATCGGGCGGGTTCCTGGCGACCCATCCCTCGACGCCGGAACGTTTCTTGGGCCTCGAAAACACGATCGTCGAAATCAAGCAAAAGCAGACGGCAGGCAAACCGCTTCGTCCGGAACTGAAGAAATAAGCCGGCGTTAAGAAGACTTGCGTTGTTCCGCCAGTGGCTTGGTGGCGCTTTTCGGGTGGCGCGGGCGGTTGGGCTCGGCCCGTTCCAACGCCGCCGTGACTCGGCAGGAGGCGAGGGAGCGGGCCGCAAGCTGCTGGTATTCCCGTGTTCCTTCGCCTTTCCAGGCGATCTCCTCGTCCGTCAGCTCGCGCAGGACCTTGGCGGGAATGCCGGCCACCAGGGTTCGCGGCGGCACCCGGAATTCCGATCGCACGAAGGTCATCGCGGCCACGAAACTGTCTTCGCCGATCTCGGCCCCGTCCATGATGACGGAGTTCATGCCGATCAGCGCGTTGCGGCGGACGATGCAGCCATGCAGCACGACCCCGTGGCCGACATGGCTGTCCGGTTCCAGAATTACGTCTTTTCCCGGAAAGGAGTGGAGCACGCAATTGTCCTGGACGTTGGAGCCGTCGCCGATCGTAAGCCGGCCCAGATCGCCTCTTAAGGAGGCGCCGGGCCCGATATAGCAGTGCTCGCCGACGATCACGTCGCCGATCAGCACGGCGGTCGGGTGGACGAAGCTGGTGTCCGGGACGACCGGCGTAAGCCCTTCATAGCTATAGACGATTGGGGCATGGTCGCGGCGCTTGGCGGGCAAGGGAACCTCCGGTCCGAATCTGCCGGCGAGAATAGATGGCGCGCCCGTTTCTGTCACGGGCCTTCCGTTAAAAATGGCAGAAACCCTGGATTTTTTCTTTTTGGCAGTGCAAAATTCTGCCTTGTCGATCCACCGCCATCGGGGCATATTCCGCCCCGCTCATCCTTTCAGGGAGAAGGTCTTTTGGACCGCTCGAAACTGCCCAGTTCCGCCTTCATCGATCCCCGTGGCGAGAACCGCGACGAGATCGACGCCCTGGCGCGCGAGGTCCTGGAGCTCGTGCTCTCCCACGCGACGGACGCGCTAAGCCGGCCGCCGGTACCGGGCAAGGTAGACCTGCCTGCCGCGGCGGCCATTCCCGAAACGTCCCTGCCCAAGGAGGAATTGATCGCCGCCCTGCGGACGATCGTCGCCGGTTCGATGAACGCGGCGCATCCGGGCTATGCCGGGCATATGGACCCGATGCCGACCACAATGTCGGTGCTGGCCGATTTCGTTGCCTCGACGCTGAACAACAACATGCTGAGCGTCGAGATGTCGCCGATCTTCTCCCGCATGGAGCCATTGCTGCTGAAGGAAATCGCCGGCCTCTTCGGCCTTGGACCGCGCGCCGGCGGCGTGCTGTTGAGCGGCGGCAGTCTCGCCAACCTGCAGGCGCTGGCGATTGCCCGGAATCTCGCCTTCGACGCCCACGGAAAGGGCGTTGCTGGCCTTGACCGGCAGCCGGTCATCTTTGCTTCCGAGGCGGCCCACACCTCGATCCAGAAAGCCGCCATGCTGTTGGGGCTGGGCACGTCGTCCGTCGTCCCGATTGCCGTGACGGCCGATGCGAAGATGGACCTCGGGGATCTCGAGCAGGCGATCCAGCAGGCAAAGGCGGAAGGCAAGGCGCCGTTTTGCGTGGTGGCGACGGCCGGCACGACGGTCACCGGAAGCATCGATCCGCTTGCTGGCGCCCATCGCATCGCCAAGGCGCACGGCCTTTGGTTCCACGTGGACGCGGTCTTTGCCGGTGCCCTAGTCCTTTCCGACGCGCAGCGCCACCGCCTGCAAGGCATCGAGCTTGCCGATTCGCTGGCCTTCAACCCGCAGAAATGGCTGTATATTTCAAAAACCTGCGCGATGGTCCTTTTCCGGGACGCCCGGCATATGGAGCGCACCTTCCGGATTCAGGCGCCCTATATGCAGGACCCCGACGACATCCTCAATCTGGGCGAGATCAGCGTTCAGGGCACCCGCTATCCGGACGTTCTGAAGCTTTGGCTGTCGCTGCAGCACATCGGGCGGCAGGGTTACGCACAGCTAATCGACGGGGCGTATCGCCTGACCGAGGCGTTCGTGGAGGAGGTCAAGGCGCGCCCCTATCTCGAGCTCGCCACGCAGCCGGAATTGAACGTCATCTGTTTCCGGGGCACGCCGGCGTGGGTGGCCCCCGATTCATGGGACCGCTGGAACGAAACGCTGCAGGCCCTGCTGCTGAAGGAAGGCAGCACCTTCCTTTCGATTCCAAGATTCCGCGGCCGGCGGTGGCTGCGAGCGGTGCTGCTCAATCCTTACCTTGAGGAAGCGACAATCGCAGAGCTTTTCCGGCGCGTGGACGCCTTTGCGGCGGACGGCGATCCAACCGCCGCCGCGAGCCTGGCCGCCGAAACCACCCGATAAGCCGCCAAGGGCAGACAATTCCCCCCTTTTTCTTAAAAAAAGGACGGTTTTGTTAACGTCTCCGGAGGCCAGATGGCGCTTGAACAACGTCGTGCCTGCGAGTACGTTTTTGGGGGACAAACGGCCGATTCCTTAGAGGAAAGAAGTTACTAACTTTAAGGGGTTAGGCTTTTTTGCGCCCAAAGAAGTGCGGCGGACGGCATCGGAACGCGAGGGCAGCGGGCAGGTGACAGCGGAATCCTTTTACGCATTCTGGAAAAGCCTGCGCGCGCAGGTGATGCGCCGGTGGTGGGTGTTCTACGCGAAGCGCGTTTCCCATCGGCCGCCTTTGCAGACCCGTGCCGGGGACTGGGTCGTCTCGAAACTGCTTTACGTGCATCGCTGGCTGTTACCGGAACGCCAGGTCATCGTGCGTTCGAAGGGAAGCGTGCGGTTCGTGCGCCTTTCCCACGGCGTGCAGTTCGCCGTCCTGCTGATTGCCGTGACCTTGGCCGGGTGGGGCGGCTACGCCACCCACGCCTTCTTCGCCAAGGACCGTATTCTCGCGGAAAAGAACGAACGAATCGCCGAGGCGCTCGTCGCCTACCGGAAGTTGCTGGATCAATATGCGGTCTCCCAGTCGCGGTTTGCCTCGGCGGCGCGCAGCCTGGAGCAAAACCACAGCTACCTTCTCGGGATTGTCGAGCCGGAGGCGGCGGCAAAGGCAAAGCGTGACCATGCCCGGCTGCGTGGCGACGATGAAGAAATTCACATGGTCGGCCTGAAGGACATTCTCCAGGCAAACAAGCAGCTCGAAAGCTGGATGGCGGAAATCTATGCTTCGCAGCACGACGTGGTGCGCAAGCTGACCGATAAGACTCACAACGACCTCAGCAAGACGAAGACGCTGATCTCCGGCCTCGGGATCGACGTGGAACGCGCCCTTTCGGAAGAAACGGTGGCGGAGCTCGGTCAGGGGGGGCCGTTCATCGCTTTGCGGCCGGACCGTTCGCCGGAAGACTCCTTCCGCGCCGATCTGGCCAAGCTGGACACCTATATTGATCGTTGGGAAGGGGTGCAGCGTCTGTTGCGCGCGTTGCCCCTGGCGACACCCTTGAATCGGTTCTACGTGGCAAGCCGTTATGGTAGCCGCAAGGACCCGTTCAACGGCCGCCCGGCCATGCATTACGGGATGGATCTGTCCGGGGTCTTTAAGTCCCCCGTCCTCAGCACGGCTCCGGGGATTGTCGTTTTCGTCGGCCGCAACGGCAAATACGGCAAAATGGTCGAGATCGATCATGGGCGCGGCATTCACACGCGCTATGGGCACTTACACAAGATTCTCGTGAAGATCGGCCAGCGCGTCGATTTTCGCGAGCGGATCGGACTGTTGGGCAGTACCGGTCGCAGCACGGGGCCTCATGTCCATTATGAAATCCGTGTCAACGACACACCTTACAACCCGCAGAAGTTTTTCAAGGTAGGAAGACATGTTTTCAAAGATTGGGAAGGATAGACCGAGCAGCGCGATGAGTTCTGTTTCCGATCCTTCTATACCCTCGATTATCAGTGCAAATTTGCAGATCGCTGGTGATCTCATCAGCAATGGCGATTTGCAGATTGATGGGATCGTCGAAGGCAATGTGCGTAGCCAGACCTTGACGGTTGGCGAAACGGCAACAATTACGGGCGACGTGGACGCGGAAAGCGTGCAGGTCCGCGGGTCGGTGACCGGCCAGATCAATGCGCGGACCGTGACGTTGACGAAAACGGCGCGTGTCGTCGGTGACGTCATGCACGAAACGCTGGCCATCGATGCTGGGGCCTATCTGGAAGGGGCCTGCCGCCATGTCGAGGCCTCGCGCCCGGCCGTCGAGACGATCGGCGTCAGCTCCGTTTCTGTCGAGCCCGCGAAAGAAACCGAGATCGAACCCGCCTATACGACCTAGTCTTGGTGGGAAGCCGGCCTGTTGCCGGCATCGACGGTTTCCAAAAAGCGTTCGATCGCTTCAAGACAGACCGGTTCGTTGAGCAGGGGAACGTGTCCGCAACCGGGCACGGTGGCCTGAACGAGGTCCGGTTTTTCCGCCGCCATCCGTTCCAGGGTTTCCGGCGTCAGGATGTCGGAAAGTTCGCCGCGCAGGACCAAAGCGGGAATGCGGCGAAGCGCGTGATACAGATGCCACAGATCCTCCACCGGTCCCCGATGCCGGAGCAGGGGTTCGGCAATCCGAATGTCCCAGTCGAAATGCAAAAGCCCGTCCGCCCCCTCGCGGTAGGTCCGTCGCGCAAGGTCTTCCCATTCCTGTGCCGTGTGAATCGACAGGTAGGGCACGGTCGCCTCCAGATGCCTGGCCGCCGACGGCCAGTCGGGCTGGGGGCGGTCCTCGCGGATATAGGCAATGATGCGGGCCAGCCCCTTCGGATGAATGTCGGGTCCGACGTCGTTGAGGATGACGCCGGCCAATGCCGTCGGCATCACCGCGCCCATGGCCATCCCGAGAATGCCGCCAAGCGACGTACCGACGATGACGATCCGGTGCACGCCGGTTGCCGCCAGCAGGTGGCGCACGTCGTTCAGATAGGTGCGGGCCTGATAGTTGCGCCAGTCCGGATCGTATTCGGACCGTCCGCGGCCACGGTAATCCAGCGCGAGAATGCGCCGCTCCTTCGCGAATCGCACGGCAAGGGCATGAAAGTCACTGGAATTTCGCGTCAGCCCGGCCAGGCAAAGCAGCGGGCTCTTGTCTGATAATGGGTCTCCGTAATCGCGATAATAAAGGCGAAGTCCGTCCTGTGCGATGAAGTGCCGTGCTTGGTAAGTGGGCGATTTTTTGTTCATGCGTCAGTAATACACCCTTCGCTATGAAGGAAGAACGGGGATGGCAAGGCAACGGCATTTCCCCTATACAGAAGCCGGCTTGGACGGTTCGCCGAGAGGGATACCATGGCCTTTCTCGTTTGGCTTGCGCATCGGATCGATCGTTTTAACGACGTCATCGGGCAGAAGATTGCCTGGATAGGCCTGGTGATGGCGGGCGTGCAGTTTACCGTCGTTCTGATGCGTTACGTCTTCGGAGTCAGCGAAATATGGCTCCAGGAATCGATCCTTTATATGCACAGCATCCTGTTCATGCTGGGCGCCGGGTACACTCTGCTTCACAATGGGCATGTCCGCATCGACATTTTCTACCGGGACGCCTCGGCGGAACACAAGGCATGGGTCGATTTCATCGGCGTTTGCGTATTTCTGGTTCCGATCTGCATCGCGATCTTTTACATCGCCTGGCCCTACGTGGCGAACGCCTGGGCCGTGCAGGAAGGCTCGCGTGAAACCAGCGGGATTCAGGCCGTCTATTTGCTGAAAACCGTCATTCTGGTTTTTGCGGCCCTTCTTTTTCTTCAGGGCGTTTCGATGGCGATTCACGCCGCCGCCGTTCTCGTGGGGCGTGAGGCGTCGAAACTGGAACCGCCGAGAAAACTCTAGGGCATGGCGGATTTTCTGAACATCCTGATGTTCGTTACCCTGTGTGGCTTCCTGCTCGCAGGTTTTCCGGTCGCCTTCACCCTGGCGGGCACGGCGCTGCTCTTTGCCGGTATCGGCTACGTGCTGGGCGCGTTTGACCCCGTCTTTCTGGTTGCCTTTCCGCAACGCATTTTCGGGACAATGACGAACGACGTTCTCGTTGCCGTCCCGCTCTTCGTTTTCATGGGGGTCATGCTCGAACGCTCCCGCGTGGCCGAGGAATTGCTCGATTCAATGGGCATGGTGTTCGGTTCGTTGCGAGGGGGCCTCGGGGTTTCGGTAACGATCGTGGGGGCGTTGATGGCCGCCTCGACAGGAATCGTTGGCGCCACCGTCGTGACGATGGGGCTGCTTTCCCTTCCCACTATGCTGCGCCGCGGCTACGACCCGAAGCTTGCAACCGGCTCGATCTGCGCCGCCGGCACGCTGGGCCAGATCATCCCGCCGTCCATCGTTCTGGTGCTGTTGGGGGACGTGCTGTCGTCGGCCTATCAGCAGGCACAGCTTTCCCTCGGCAATTTTTCGCCGAAGACGGTTTCCGTCGGCGATCTGTTCGCCGGCGCCCTGCTGCCAGGGCTTCTGCTGGTCGGCCTTTACCTGGCTTATCAGCTCGGCAAGGCCGCTCTTCATCCCGAGGCGGCGCCCGCCATTCCACAGGCCGAGCGGGCCGGGGTCAGCCGCGCCATGCTCATGCGGCGCATCCTGCGCTCCCTGGTCCCCCCGATCCTGCTCATCGTCGCCGTGCTCGGCTCCATTCTCACCGGCGTGGCGACCCCGACGGAAGCGGCCGCGGTCGGCGCCATCGGTGCAACGCTGTTGGCCGGCTCCCGGATCAACGAAAAACGACCCCTGGCAATCTACCTAGCGGCCCTTGGCCTGATCGGGCTGGTGATTCTTAGCTTCGGTTCCGGCATCCGCCTGGGCAAGGCGGAAGCGACGGCAATGGATCAGAGCCTCCTGGTGCTGGCCGGCCTGCTTTGCCTGCTGGTGGTTGCCGGCACCCTGGTCAGCCTGCGCCGCGTCTTTACGGCCGGCATTCTGCGCGAGGTTCTGCGTTCCACGATGCAGATCAGTTCGATGGTGTTCGTGATCCTGATCGGCGCTTCGCTGCTTTCCCTCGTTTTCCTGGGCTATCACGGCGACGACATGGTGCATGAGTTTCTGGCGGCCCTGCCGGGGGGCGTCGCGGGGGCCATGATTCTCGTCATGATCGTCATGTTTATCCTGGGCTTTTTCCTGGATTTCATTCAAATCACCTTCGTTGTCGTGCCGATCGTCGCTCCTATCCTGATGCAGATGGGACTGGATCCGATCTGGCTTGGCGTGATGATGGCGGTCAACCTGCAGACGTCGTTTCTGACTCCGCCCTTCGGTTTTGCACTGTTCTACTTGCGTGGCGTGGCGCCGGAAAGCGTGGCAACGCTGGACATCTATCGCGGTGTGCTGCCTTTCATCGCGATCCAGTTGCTGGCACTTGGAATTCTCGCCTTGTTCCCCGAACTGGCGACCTGGCTACCCCACCTGATTTACGGATAACGTTATCGCTGCAGGTCGTTCGACGGCTGCAGGACAAATTTCCCGCCGCTCGTCCGTACGCGATAAATCTGCAGGTTTTCGAGAATGCGCTGAACGTAGTTCCGTGTTTCGTAAATGGGGATGGACTCCACCCAATCGATGGCGTCGGCTCCCAGTTCGCGGGGATGTCCGATTTCGCGGACCCACCGGCGCACCCGCGTCGGCCCCGCGTTATAGGCGGCAAGCGCCAGGACATAAGACCCGTCGAACTCGGCCAGCAGTCCGTTCAGATAGGCGCTGCCGATCCGTAAATTGTAGTCGGGGTCGCTCAACAACTTCTTTCGGGAATACCGGATCCGAAGCGAGCGCGAGACGGAACGCGCCGTCCGTGGCAGCACCTGCATGAGGCCGCGCGCGCCGGCGGAGCTCACGGCGCTCTTGTCCATGGCGCTTTCCTGACGGGTCACCGCCAGCACCAGGGCCGGCTCGGGCCCGTCATTCGGAAGATTCAGAATCGGATAGCCGCGCACGAAAAGAGGAATGTTCTGACGTTGCGCCCGTTTCGTGACTTTTACGGCAAGGTCCGGGCGGTCCAGCGAGAGGGTGAAATCGGCAAGCCAGGCGTATGCCTCCTTGCTATCAGCCTGTTTGGCAAGCTGCAGGACAAAGGGGCGAATGTGCTCCTTCGCGCCGATCTCCTGGAGCAGCCGCACGACCTCGGTAAGCGGATTGGCTTCCAGTGCCTTCACCGTGGCCTGCGACGGTGCGATTTGTTGGGGCAGGGCGATCGGCCGCTGGCCGCTGACATGCTCCGCCGCCAGTTGGCCGTAATAGGTGGTGAGGTATTGTGAAGCGATCCGGAACCAGCGGTTTTGGGTGCTGCGTGCGTCCATGGCCTGGGCCGCGCGGGCCGCCCAATAGGCGCCGCGCGCACGGCTGATTGGGTAACGGCTTGCTCGGTAAATGTTCGTGAAGTGGGTGAAGGCAACTTGGTTGTCGTTCAGGAAGCGAAGCGCGATCCAGCCGGAAAGCCATTCGGCTTCGGCAAAGCTTTCGCCCTCCGTCTGCCCGTGTTCGCTGGCAAGCCGGTAGGCTTCCGAATAGTAACCGTCGCGGAACAGCCTGCGAACGACGACGACGCGCTCATCCCACCATCGTTCCGGCCGGACCAGTTCGGCTGGCGGGTGTTCCAGTATTTCGCGTGCCGATTCGATTTTTCCCTTGCGCCGCCGCCAGCGAAGCCGCTCGTACATCAGGCCGGGATGGGCCGTCAGATGTTTCGGCACGCGTTGAACGTCCTTGTCCACGGCCCAGGACCGCTTCATCAGGCTGATCCGCGCGATGGCCAGGTTGCGCTGGTCGGGATCGATACGATAGAGCATGCGCCGCGCTTCCCAGTGACGGCCGTCCCACAAGAGACGGTCGGTTCGCTGTTCGTGATCCGTTTTCTCGAGAAGCTTCCGGTGTTTTGCGAGAAATCGCCGTTCTTCGTGACGGGTAAAATTACGCTCGATCCACGTTTTTCTCAGATAGGCTTCGGCCGCGTCGTGGTCTTCCCCCCGCAGCATCGCCTCGCCCAACAGGACGTGCCCGCGGGTCGTGACCGGTGGATAATCGGCGAACCAGGCAAGGACGATTTCATCCGCAAGGCCGCCGGTCATGGCTTCTTCGGTCCGCAACCGAAGCAGGCGCTGGTTCGGCCAGTCCGGGTGCTGGCGCAGGAAGGTCGCGATTTCGTCGAAGGAGGCCGCCGTGCCCGGCCGCGTGTAGTAGAGCCAGTGAATGACTTCCGCCGGTATCGGGTTGCGCGCCAGCGCGGAAAGCACCAGCGCTTTTTTCCAACGCTTCTTTTTTGCTTCCGCAAAGGCGCGGGTGTAGGTGCCAAGGTCGGCAGTGGAAAGCAGTCCGAGCGCCACTTCCTCCCGGTCGTCTTCCGGCTTTGCGAAAGAAGGCGTGAAGGAGGCAAGCGTCAGCAGAAAGACGCCGGCGACGGCTCCGCAAAGGAGGGCGTGGGTCAGAAATCCGGATCGCAGTAGGACCGTGCGCATCCACCAAACAAGGACGTTGTAAACGGTCATATCCATATTAAGGCCGTGACGGCTTGGTAACAAGCGCCCCCACTCTTGCCGCCATCCGGAGGGGGGGCTATGTTCCGTGGAGCAGTCAATTTGGTAGCGCAAAATGTTTAAAGGTTCCTTTGTCGCGCTTGTCACCCCTTTTCGTGCCGGCGCCATCGACGAAACGGCTTACCAGTCGTTTATCGAATGGCAGATCGGGCAGGGAACTCACGGCCTGGTGCCATGCGGAACGACGGGTGAATCGCCGACCCTGAGTCACACGGAACACATGCGGGTCGTCGAGCTCTGCGTCGAGGCGGCCGGTGGCCGTGTGCCCGTGCTTGCCGGCAGCGGGTCGACTTCGACGTAAGCGGCAATCCCGCTCACGGGCCTTGCCAAGGAGGCGGGCGCTAACGCCGCCCTGATTATCACGCCCTATTACAACAAGCCGTCGCAGGAAGGCCTCTATCAACATTACAAGGCCATCCACGATGCTGTCGAGTTGCCGATCGTCATCTATAACATTCCGGGTCGCTGTGTGGTCGACATGTCGGTTGCGACGATGGCCCGTCTTGGCAAGTTTCCAAACATCGTTGGCGTCAAGGATGCAACAGCCGACCTGACGCGCCCTTTTGCGACGCGGCACGCCATTGGCGACGATTTCTGTCAGCTTTCCGGCGAGGATGGTACGGTCCTCGCCTTCTTGAACGAGGGCGGGCACGGATGCATTTCCGTTACGGCCAACGTTGCCCCAAAGCTGCTTGCCGACATGCATAACGCCTGGATGAAGGGTGACCATGCAACGGCGCGAAGGATTCAGGACCAGTTGATGCCGGTCCACGAAGCCATGTTCGTCGAAACGAATCCGTGTCCCGTCAAGTATGCGGTCAGCCTCCAGGGACATTGTTCCGGCGAGATGCGCCTTCCTCTCGTGGAGGTGTCGAAGGAAAACAAGGAAAAGATCCGGGGGGCAATGGAAACCGCGGGCCTGCTGGCCTGAGGCCATGCATGGCAAGAGCACTTACCCCCGCTGATCGCTATGTGGCGCAAAACCGGAAAGCGCGCCACAATTACGCCATCGATGAGACTCTCGAAACCGGCATCGTCCTAACCGGTTCGGAAGTAAAATCGCTGCGGCTTGGCCGTTGTTCGCTGAATGATGCATATGCGGCGGAAAAGAATGGCGAACTCTACCTCTTCAACATGCATATCGCGGAGTACCCCTCCAGCCGCGAGGATCACCACCCGACGCGCTCGAGGAAACTTCTGGTGCATCGCCGCGAAAAAGACCGCCTGTTTGGTGCCGTCAAGCGCGAGGGCATGGCGTTGGTGCCGCTGGCGCTTTATTTCAACGACCGTGGCATCGCGAAGGTGTCGCTGGGTCTGGCAAAGGGCAAGCGCAAGATCGACAAGCGGGCGGACGAGAAGGCGCGGGAATGGCGCCGTCAGAAGGAACGCCTCCTGAAGGAAAAATCCTGAGGCACGCAGGGAACGCATGACGGAAAAGGACCCATCGTTGCTGGGCAAGGTTCGGGACAAGCTCATCCGCCGCAAGGAGGAATGGGCGAAGGAAGGGCGTCTGCTCACCGGCCAGGCGGGCGCGCCCGGCGGGCCCGAGCGCCTGCCGCCGGGCCAGCGGGAGGTCAAGAACTGGCCCGTCCTCGATCTTGGCGTCCAGCCGGACGTTTCGGCAGAGAAGTGGCACTTGCGCGTCGATGGCCTGATCGCCAATCCGGTCGCCTGGGACCTGGAAACCTTTCTGGCCCAGCCCCAGATCGACAGCGTCTCCGACATCCATTGCGTGACGGCGTGGTCGCGCTATGACAATCGCTGGCAGGGGGTAAGCGCCCGCCACCTGCTTTCCGTCGTCCAGCCGCTGCCGGAGGCGCGCTTCCTCGTGTTCCACAGCTACGATGGCTATACGACGAACGTAAGCCTGGCTGATTTCGACGACGCAGACGTGCTGCTCGCCCATTCCTGGGAGGGCAAGCCCATCCCGCGCGAACATGGCGGTCCGGTCCGCATCGTCCTGCCGAAACGCTATTTCTGGAAAAGCGCGAAATGGGTTTGCCGGATCGAGTTCCTTGCCAAGGATCGCCCCGGCTTCTGGGAAGAGCGGGGCTATCACAACGAAGCCGATCCGTGGAAAGAGGAACGCTACGGGTAAAGCTGCGCGCGCATCTCGCGAATGACGTCCTCGAACATGACTTCCGTCAACCGGCCCGTGTTCGTGTTGTAGCGCGAACAATGGTAGCTGCTGGCAAACAACAGGCCGTTCGGCAGGGCGTAACAGGCACCGTGACGGAAAGGGTAGGGGCTGCGTTTTAGGCCAAAAGCCGCCAGCACGGCGTTGTGGGCGACCAGGCCAAGGGCCAGCAGGAAACGCAGCTTCGGCATGGCGGCGATCTCGGCCTTCAGGAACTGCCCGCAGGCCCTGATCTCGCTCGGCGTCGGCTTGTTGCCGGGGGGCACGCAGCGCACGGCGTTCGTGATCCGGCAATCCACCAGCCGAAGCCCATCCTCGGGGCTTGCCCGGTAATCGCCTTCGGTGAATCCGTATTTGCCAAGCATCCCGTAGAGAAGATCGCCCGCATAATCGCCGGTGAAGGGGCGTCCCGTCCGGTTGGCGCCCTTGAGGCCGGGGGCAAGCCCCACGATCAATGCCTTGGCGTCATGGGCGCCGAAAGAAGGGACGGGGGCGTTGTGCCAGTCGGGATGGGCCTCGCGGCTTTCGGCCCGGAAGGCGACAAGCCGCGGGCAATGTGGGCATTCCTTTCCCGGCCCGCCGTTTTTCAGGCGCGCGTCGCTTTCGGAAGGGGGCGTTCGGGGCGTGTCCTGGAGGGGCAAAAGCGTGTCGGGTTCAAAGGGGTTGCGGGGCAGGATTGTGTCGGTTCCGGCGGCGAACCGGACTATTCTAAAGGGGTGCGCCGCCGCTTCAAACGGGCAAATCGAAGGAAAGGCGATGCAGGCATGATCCTGATCGGGCTTGGCTCCAATCTTGCGACCGCTGCCCATGGGGGGCCGCTGGAAAATTGCGAGGCGGCCCTGACGGCGCTCGAGGCCGAGGGGGTGGAAATTCTGCGCCGCTCCCGCTGGTACGAGAGCGCGCCGGTGCCGCCGTCCGGCCAGCCCTGGTTCGTCAACGGCGTCGCTGCGGTGGCGGCGGAGGGGACGCCGTCGGACCTGCTGGCCCTCTGTCAGCGGATCGAGCGCGCCTTTGGCCGGGAACGCAGGGAACGAAACGCCCCCCGCACGCTGGATCTTGACCTTCTGGCCTGGGACGACCGGGTCATCGAGGACGCCGGCGCGGCGCTGGCCATTCCGCACCCGCGCCTGCAGGACCGCGCCTTTGTCCTCTATCCGCTGGCCGAAATCGCCCCGGATTGGCACCACCCGGTGCTGGGCCTTTCCGTCGACAGCCTGATCCGGCGACTGGCCGGGGACCAGCGGGCTTTTCCATTGGAAAATAAAGGGGATAGGCCACCTCAAACGGTGCGCTAGGCTTGCGTTCGACGCAGTGCAGCAATATATTCCTTGAATCCTTGCGTTTTACCGGAGAGGCACCCGATGGCCCGCGTCACCGTCGAAGATTGCGTTACCAGAATACCGAACCGTTTTGACCTGGTGGTCATCGCCGCCCAACGGGCCCGCGAGATTGCCGCCGGCGCGGCCTTGACCGTGGACCGAGACCGGGACCGCAATCCGGTCGTCGCGCTGCGTGAAATCGCCGATTTAACGGTCGATTTGGACGACCTTCGGGACGAGCGGGTTCGCTCGCTGCAAAAGCACGTGAAGCTTGAGGAACCGGAGGAAGACGTCCTGGAATTGGTCGAGCAGGAACAGCAGCACGCGGCAGAGGTTGGCGACGCGGCGCCGGCCGAGGAAATCGCAGAGGATCTGCTTTCGGTGGATGAGGAATCGGCCGGTCAGGCATCCCCGGAAGAAGGGGAAGAAGAAACCCCATTGAAGGAGAAAGCCCCTTCGGAAGAAACCGGGGAACCCGAGATCCCGGCGGCGGAAGAAGAGGAAAAGGATACCGAATAAGGCGCTGCGTGATCGGGCGGCATCCATGCGCTTCAGGATCGGATGCCGCCGGAATTCTTGATCTTCCGTGTTTCCATAGTACGGCTTCGGTGCTTAAGCGTGAGATTTTATAGCGAGGCGTGCGGCGGTGATTCGGCAGTTCGAATTGGTGGAGGCCGTTAAGGCATACGATCCCTCTGTCGATGAGGAAATGCTGAATCGTGCCTATGTATTTTCGATGAAGGCACACGGTGCCCAGATTCGCGAATCCGGCGATCCTTATTTTCTGCACCCTCTCGAAGTCGCCGGCATCCTGACACGGCTGAAACTGGGCGGCCCGTCCATCGTGACGGCGCTGCTGCACGACACCGTCGAGGATACGCTGACCACCATCGATGAGGTCGAACACCAGTTCGGCGCCGAGATTGCCGGTCTCGTCAACGGCGTGACGAAACTTTCGAGAATCGAGCTGCAATCCACCCGCACGCAGCAGGCGGAAAACTTTCGCAAGCTCGTGCTGGCAATGTCGGATGACATTCGTGTTCTGCTTGTGAAGCTTGCCGACCGCCTGCACAACATGCGCACGCTTCACTACATCCAGGACCCGGAAAAACGCCGGCGTATCGCGCGGGAAACGATGGATATCTACGCGCCGCTGGCCAATCGAATCGGCCTTCAGGAAATGAAGGCCGAGCTGGAGGATCTGGCCTTTGCGGAATTGAACGCGGATGCCAGAAACTCCGTGCTGGCCCGGCTTAGCTATCTGCGTCAGGAGGGTGGGGCGAAGATTCCTATCATCCTTCAGGAGCTTTCCGAAACCCTGAAAGAGGGCGGCGTCCAGGCCGCCGTCTCGGGGCGCGAAAAGAAATGCTACTCCATCTGGCAGAAGATGGAGCGCAAGAACATCAGCTTCGAACAATTATCGGATGTGATGGCGTTCCGCGTTGTCGTCGCGAACATCGAGGAATGCTATCGCGCCCTTGGCATCCTGCACCGGCGCTACCGGATGGTGCCGGGTCGTTTCAAGGACTATATCAGTACGCCCAAACCGAACGGCTACCGCTCGCTGCACACTGACGTTATCGGACCCGAGCGGCAGCGGGTCGAAATACAGATTCGCACCCGCAGCATGCAGGACATTGCCGAGCGCGGCGTCGCCGCCCATTGGCAGTACAAGGACCAGCCGGCCAGTGCGATGGATGGCCGCCAGTATCGCTGGTTGCGTGAACTGCTCGAATTGCTGGAAAACGCCTCCGACCCGGCGGAATTCCTTGAAGAGACGAAGCTCGGGATGTTCCAGGACCAGGTGTTCTGCTTTACGCCGAAGGGCGACCTGATTGCGCTGCCCCGCGGCGCCACGCCGGTTGATTTTGCCTATGCCGTCCATTCGGAAATCGGCAACACCTGCGTCGGCGCGAAGGTAAACGGGCGCATGCTGCCGCTGCAAAGCCAGCTTCACAACGGCGACCAGGTCGAAATCATTACGTCGAAGGCGCAAACGCCCTCGCCGACGTGGGAACGCTTCATCGTCACCGGCAAGGCGCGCATGTGCATACGCCGCTTCGTGCGCCTGAAGCAGCGGGGCCAGTATATCCAGCTGGGCAAGGCCATTCTTGAGCGCACGGTTCAAAACGAGGGGGGCGAGCTTAGCGAAAAAATCCTGGAAGACGTCTGCAAGAGCTTTCATTGCGAGACGACTGACGACCTTTACGCCGCAATTGGGGAAGGTCGCTACACGGCCGAAGAAATTTTCAAGGCGGTTTTTCCAGGCAAGACGTCCCGGTTCCGCACCGGGGGCGTCATTTCGATCAGCCGGCGGAAACGCAAAAAGAAGGCGCCCGAAAACCCCATCCCGATCCGTGGCCTCATCCCCGGGATGGCGGTACATTACGCCGGTTGTTGTAGCCCGCTTCCCGGTGACCGGATCGTCGGCATCGTGACGAAGGGAAAGGGGGTCACCATCCATACGATCGATTGTGAAATTCTGCCGTCTTTCAACGAGTTAAAGAACAGCTGGCTGGACGTTTCCTGGGACGAGGGGGCCGAGGAGACGGCGGGCCACGTTGGCAGGGTGCGGCTGGTCGTCTTGAACGAACCGGGCACGCTTGGCAATCTGTCGACCGTGATCGCGAACAACGATGCCAACATCAACAATTTGCGGATCACCAATCGCGCGACGGACTTCTTCGAACTGGTGATTGACATCGACGTACAGGACGCAAAACATCTGACCAGTATCATTGCCGCCCTTCGCGCGTCCCCGGTAATCAATTCGGTCGAGCGAGCACGTGGCTAATCAAAGGAAACGACAGGTTGATCCGTTTTCTTCAAGGTCTGTATAGGCGTTAACGGTATACGATGCTCTTCAAACGCCGAAAAAAACCGCATCCCATCCTCTTCTTGCGCAACGTGGTCTGGCCGCGGTCCGGCTGGCGTCGCGCGTCGCGCTACATTTTTCACCGGGTTGGCCGGCTGCCCGCGCCCCCCTACAGCATTGCGGCGGGCTTCGCGTGCGGAGCGGCAATTTCCTTTACGCCTTTTATGGGATTTCACTTTGCGTCCGCCGCCTTGATTGCCTGGCTGATCGGCGGCAACCTGCTTGCCTCGGCCATCGGCACCGCTATCGGCAATCCGTGGACCTTTCCGCTCATCTGGGTCTGGATCTACGAATTCGGCAACTGGATTCTGCAGCTTGGTCCCCACAAGGACGCCCCGGAACACCTTTCGCTCCAGATGATTTTTGATCATCCGGATTGGCTGCTCTGGCCGATGACGGTAGGTGGCATTCCGACGGCACTTGTTGCATGGTGCGCTTTCTACTGGCCGATCAAGGCCGTCGTCACAGGCTATCAGCACCATCGTCACCGCCGGCGCGAGGAAGGCAAGGTGCGTCGTGCGATGCGTACCGCCGCCGGGAAGGAAACCCAATCCGATGACTGAACGGCTGCGCCTCGGCATCAACATCGATCACGTGGCGACCTTGCGAAACGCCCGCGGTGGCCGGCATCCGGATCCCCTGCGGGCAGCCGCCATCGCCGCCAAGGCCGGCGCCGACAGCATCACGGCCCATCTTCGCGAAGATCGCCGCCACATCCAGGACGCCGACATCGTGGCGCTTGCCCGGGAAGGGGTCTTGCCGCTCAACCTTGAAATGGCGGCGACGCCCGAAATGCTGGAAGTGACCCTTGCCAACCGGCCGCACGCGGTTTGCCTGGTCCCGGAGAAGCGCCAGGAATTGACGACGGAAGGCGGCCTCGATGCGGTAGCCGAAAAGCATCACCTGGCCCCTTACGTCGAGGCGATGATGGCCATCGGAATCGAGGTGGCCATTTTTATCGATCCGGAACGCGCGCAAGTCGAAGCGGCACGTGCCCTTGGTGCCTTCGCGGTCGAATTGCACACTGGACGTTATTGCAACGCCGAGGGCGAGGCCCGCACGGAAGAACTGCACCGTCTGGTCGAGGCGGCGGAACGCGCCGTCGGTCTTGGCCTCGAATGTCATGCCGGCCACGGTCTTTCCTTCGATACGGTGGCGCCCGTCGCCGCCATTCCGGAAGTTTGCGAATTGAACATCGGCCATTTTCTGGTGGGCGAGGGCGTATTCGTCGGTCTGGGGGCAAGCGTTCAAACCATGCGGGCCCTGATGGACGATGCCCGGAACGGCCCTTTGCAAAAAACAACGCAGCGAGGCTCCGCATGATCATCGGCTTTGGAAGTGATCTGATCGATATCCGCCGGGTCGAGCATACCCTCGAACGATTCGGCGATCGTTTCACCAATCGCCTCTTTACGCAGGTCGAACGCGAAAAGGCAGCCCACCGGCCCCTGACGCTGGCCGCCACCTACGCAAAACGCTTTGCCGCCAAGGAGGCCTGTTCGAAGGCGCTTGGCACGGGTCTGCGCAAAGGCGTCTTCTGGCGTGACATGGGGGTCGTGAACGACGTCTCCGGCAAGCCAACGATCGAGCTTACCGGTGGTGCGGCCCAGCGCATGGTGGAAATCACGCCGCCAGGCATGTCGGCCAGAGTGGAAGTCTCCTTGAGTGACGAGTACCCTTACGCCCAGGCCAGCGTCATCATCCATGCCGTTGCAGCGAAAAACTAAACGACTTTCAGGCGGACCAGATGCCGAGACAATATATGTATGCGAGAAGCAGGGGAGGATTGTGGGATACGGTCCGCACCATCATTTACGCTATTCTGATCGCGCTTGTTGCGCGCACGGTTGCTTACGAGCCCTTTAACATTCCATCCAGCTCGATGGTGCCGACGCTTCTGGTCGGCGATTACCTGTTTGTTTCAAAATATTCCTATGGCTACAGCCGTTATTCCCTGCCGTTCGGCTTGCCGTTGATTGCGGATCGGATTTTCTACACGATTCCGGAACGCGGAGACGTCGCTGTCTTCAAGTTGCCCTCCGACAATCGCACGGATTACATCAAGCGGATCATCGGCCTTCCGGGTGACGAAATTCAGATGAAGGAGGGCCGGCTCTACATCAACGGCGAAATCGTGCAGCGCGAATCCATTGAGGATTTCACGATGCAGAATTCCCATAGGTCACCGAGATCGATTCAGCAATATATCGAAACGCTTCCGAACGGGCGCCGCCATCGGATCATCGAGGCGTCGGACGAAGGACAGCTCGACAACACACCGGTCTACAAAGTCCCCCCCCATCATTATTTTGCGATGGGCGATAACCGGGACAATTCCCTCGACAGCCGCGCCAAGCACGGTGTCGGATTCATTCCGAAGGACAACCTCGTCGGCCGTGCGGAAGTTCTGTTCTTTTCGGTCAATGGCGGCACGCGAATCTGGGAAGTCTGGAAATGGCCGGTGGCGATTCGCTTTCGCCGTTTTTTCCAAGCGGTTCAGTGATGACGGAGGCCGTTGCTTCGCTGACCGGTCTGATGAAGACGCTCGATCACGCCTTTGCCGACCCGGCATTGCTGGAAGAGGCGCTCACCCATCCGGGCGGCGATACGGCCGGCCCGGATTACGAACGGCTTGAATTCCTGGGCGACCGGGTGCTGGGTCTGGTCATCGCCGATTGGCTGTTGCGCCGCTTTCCCGCCGAGCCGGAAGGCGCGCTCGCCAAGCGTCATACGGCCTTGGTCCGCCGGGAGACGCTGATCGACATCGCCGACAAGATCGGCCTTGCGGCTCACCTCAACCTTCTGGAAGGCGAGGAGCGTGACCACCCCTCGCGCCTGGCCGACTCGCTCGAGGCCGTCATCGCCGCCATCTATCTGGACGGGGGTCTGCCGGCGGCCCGGCGGTTCATCGAACGGAACTGGCAGGCCGTAATCGGGGACATGACCGCCCCGCCCCAGGATTCAAAGACCCGCCTGCAGGAATGGGCGCAAGCCCGCGGATTGGCGCTGCCGGCCTATCAGACCGTCGAACGGACGGGGCCGGACCATCGGCCGACCTTCACCGTCGAGGTCGCCATCGAGGGCTTTCCATCCTTGAGCGCCAGCGGGCCCACGAAACGTGCCGCCGAGACGGAAGCCGCCGCCGCCATGCTGCTCAGGATCGAAGAGGCCGGGCATGACGAATGAGACGGAGCGGTCCTTTGCCTTCATCGCCGTCCTCGGCGCGCCGAACGTTGGCAAATCGACGCTGATCAACCGCTTCGTCGGTACCAAGGTCACGATCGTGACCCCAAAGGTTCAGACGACGCGTAGCCTGGTCCGGGGCATCCGCATCGAAGGAGCCTCCCAGCTCGTCTTCGTGGACACGCCCGGCATCTTTGAACCGAAGCGGCGGCTCGACCGCGCCATGGTGGCAGCCGCCTGGAGCGGGGCGGCCGATGCCGATGCGATTCTTCTTCTGGTGGATGCCGAACAGGGCATCTCGAAAGAGACGAGACGCATTCTCGAAGGCTTGAAAAGCGCCGGGCGAAGCGCCGTTCTGGCCATCAACAAAATCGACCGCATCAAACGGGAAAAACTTCTCGGCCTTTCAGCGACGCTCAACGACAGCGGCCTTTTTGCGAAAACCTTCATGATCTCGGCGCTGGACGGGGACGGGGTTGAGGATTTGCTCGGCCATCTCGCCCAGTTGGCGCCGGCGGGGCCCTGGCTGTTTCCGGAAGACCAGATTTCCGATCTTCCCGCACGCCTGCTGGCGGCCGAAATCACCCGCGAGAAACTGTTTCTCCAACTTCGTCAGGAACTTCCCTATGCCCTTGCCGTGACGACGGAAAGTTTCAAGGAACGCGAAGGCGGAGACATCCGGATCGAACAGATTATCCTGGTCCAGCGCGCCAGCCAGAAGGCCATCGTGCTGGGCGAGGGCGGTAGCCGCATCAAGGACATCGGTTCGGCGGCGCGGCATGAGCTGGAAGGCCTTTTCGGCACGCGCGTTCATCTCTTTCTTCACGTCAAGGTGCGGAAGGACTGGCTCGAGAATCCGGAACACTACCGCGACCTTGGCCTCGACTACCGGGCCTGATCATGGACTGGACGGATGATGGCATCGTGCTCGGTCTGCGCAAGCATGGCGAGAACGACACCATCGTGACGCTTTTCACGCACGAACACGGCCGGCATCTGGGCATCGTGCATGGCGGCAACGGCCGGCGCGTGCGCGGCATCTACCAGCCGGGAAACCTGGTGCGGGCGCGCTGGCGGGCGCGCTTGAGCGAACACCTCGGCAGCTTTACCTGCGAGCTTGTCCGCAGCTTCGCCGGCACCGCCCTTGACGATGCCCTGCGTCTGGCCGCCCTGACCTCGGCTTGCGCGGTCGCCAACGCCTCGCTTCCGGAACGCGAACCCCACGCCGCCGCCTATCGGGGCTTTCTGGGTTTTCTCGCCGTCCTTGACGCATCGAACTGGCCTTCCGCCTATGTGCGTTGGGAATTGCTGTTGCTGGCCGAACTCGGTTACGGGCTGGATCTTGCCGCCTGCGCGGCGACGGGCAGCGAAACGGACCTTCTATACGTCTCGCCGAGAACCGGTCGCGCCGTTTCGGCCGGGGCGGGCGCACCCTATGCCGACCGCCTGTTGCCCTTGCCGGCCTTCCTGATTCGGGACGCCGCCTGGGACACGGCGGCCATCCGGGACGGGCTCCGGCTCACCGGCCACTTCCTGGACCGCCACATCTTCGCTTCCCGAAAGGAGGGCGAACCGCCCGCCCGGACACGATTTATGGGGTGTATGCTGGAAAAGACCACATGACCTAGTGTACAAAGGCGGCAATGCGAAAAACCGCCGGCGCCCCTGAAATCCGCGACGTTGGCTTTGCCGAGGCCCTCGGCGAACGCTATCTGGCCTATGCCCTGTCCACCATCACGGCGCGCTCGCTGCCGGACGTGCGGGACGGGCTGAAGCCTGTCCACCGGCGGCTCCTCTATGCGATGCGCGAGCTGCACCTCGATCCCAAGGCCGGCTACAAGAAATGCGCCCGCGTCGTCGGCGACGTCATCGGCAAGTACCACCCCCATGGCGACACCGCCGTTTACGATACGCTGGTGCGTCTCGCCCAATCCTTCGCCGTGCGTTATCCGCTCGTCGACGGTCAGGGCAATTTCGGGAACGTGGACGGCGATAACGCCGCCGCCATGCGCTACACGGAGGCAAAGCTTACGGAAGTCGCAAGCCTTCTTCTCGAAGGGATCGACGAGGATGCCGTCGATTTTCGCACGACCTATGACGGCGAGGCGGTCGAGCCGCTCGTGCTGCCGGCGAATTTCCCGAATCTTCTGGCAAACGGGGCGGCCGGCATCGCCGTCGGCATGGCGACGAACATTCCGCCCCACAATGGCGACGAAATTGCCGCCGCGCTGCTGCACCTGATCCGTTTTCCCAAGGCGACGATTCCGAAACTGCTGGAACTCATGCCGGGCCCCGATTTTCCTTCGGGGGGTGTCATCGTCGAGGAACCCGCCAATCTGCTTGAGGCCTATCGCACCGGTCGAGGCAGCGTACGTCTGCGTGCCCGCTGGCAAGTCGAGGATCTGGGCCGCGGCACCTATCAGGTCGTGGTGACGGAAATCCCCTATCAGGTGCCGAAGGCGCGCCTCATCCAGAAAGTCGCCGATCTCCTCCAGGCGAAGAAATTGCCGATGCTCGAGGACATCCACGACGAATCGACGGAAAACATTCGCCTCGTCCTGGAACCCCGCAACCGCAACGTCGATCCGGCCCTGCTTATGGAGTCGCTTTTCCGGCAGACGGACTTTGAAGTGCGCATCGGGCTAAACCTGAACGTGCTGACGGCGGCGGGCGTGCCGCGCGTCATGAGCCTTCGGGAGATTCTGCAGGCCTTTCTCGATCATCGGCACGAGGTGCTTAGCCGACGGTCGAAATTTCGTCTCGCCAAGATCGAGGAACGCCTTGAGATTCTGAAAGGCTATCTCATCGTCTATCTAAATCTCGACAAGGTCATCCGCATCATCCGCAAGGAGGACGAGCCGAAGCCCGTCCTCATGAAGACGTTCAAGCTAAGTGATCTTCAGGCGGAAGCCGTCCTCAACATGCGCCTGCGTGCCCTTCGCAAGCTCGAGGAAAAACGCATCCAGGAAGAATGCGACCTTCTCACGAAAGAGCAACGCACCCTGAAGGGCCTGTTGAAGGACAAGAACAAGCGTTGGAAAATGATTGCCGACGAAATTGCGGAAATCCGCAAGCGCTTTTCGAAGAAGACTCCCCTCGGTGCCCGCCGGACGACGTTCGAGACGGCGCCCGAGGACGTCGATCTCACCTTCGAGACGATGATCGAGAAGGAGCCGATCACCGTGCTTTGCTCGGAGAAGGGATGGATCCGCGCCGTGAAGGGCCATCTCGAGGGTGAGAACGGGGTGAAGTACAAGGAAGGAGATCGCCCAAAATTCGAGGTGCACGCCGAAACGACGTCAAAGCTATTGCTGTTTGCTTCGAACGGCCGTTTCTACACGCTTGCTGCCGATCGGCTGCCGCGGGGCCGGGGCCATGGGGAACCCGTACGCCTGCTGGTCGATCTCGGCAACGAGGACGACATCGTGGCCCTTCTCGTGCACCAGCCAGGGCGGAAACTCCTGGTCGTTTCCTCCGATGGGCGCGGTTTCATCGTTGAAGAAAGCAGCGTCGTCGCCCAGACCCGCGCCGGCAAGCAGGTGCTGAACCTGGCCGAAGGCGCAAGCGCGCGCGTCAGCGCCGTCGTCGGGGGCGATCACGTCGCCGTCGTCGGCACCAACCGGAAATTGCTGATCTTTCCCCTGGACGACCTGCCCGAGATGGGACGGGGACGCGGCAACATTCTCCAGCGCTACCAGAAGGGTGAGCTTTCGGATGCTAGGACCTTCGCCCTGGAAGAAGGCTTGAGCTGGCGAAGCGGCGATCGCACGCGCACCGAAACGGAAATCGAGGACTGGATCGGCAAGCGCGGCGGCGCGGGCCGCATCGTGCCGAAGGGCTTTGCGAAATCGAATCGGTTTGAATAGAAACGAAACCGCTAACCTGCGGCGCCCAGCTCCCGCATCCTCAGATAGCCCGCTTCTCCGTAAGGCCCGTACTGCATGGCGTATTTGCGGAAATTGGTAAAGGACCGATAGGTCCTTCCGGTGATGTCGTCGACTCCCTCAAGCTCGGCAAGCACTTCCTGCGCCGCTTTCCAAAGCGCCTTCACGACGTCGTCCGGGAAATGCTCGACCTCGACTTGGTGCTCCTCCTTGAGTGTCTTCATGGCCATGGCGTTGCGTACGGCGTATTCCGCAACCATCTCGTCGTTTTCCATCTGGCAGGCGGCGGCGATGATGTCTTTCAGATGCTGCGGAAGCGCGTTGTACTTTTCGAGATTGACCATCAGCTCCAACGTCGTGCCGGGCTCGTGGAATCCGGGGCCGTAATAGTATTTTGAGATCTTGTGAAACCCGAAAGCGACGTCGTTCCAGGGGCCGATCCATTCCGTCGCGTCGATGGCGCCGGTCTGAAGGGCGGCGAAAAGTTCAGTCCCGGAAATGTTGACGGCGGCCGCGCCCACCCGGCGCAAGACTTCCGCGCCAAGGCCAGGCATCCGCATTTTCAATCCCTTGAAGTCCTGAATCGAACGGATCTTGCGATTGAACCAGCCGCCCATCTGCGTTCCCGAATTGCCGGCGATGAACCCCTTTAGATTGAATTTTGCATAAAGCTCGTCCCAGAGTTCCTGCCCGCCGCCATAGCGGATCCAGCCCGTCTGTTCCGCCGCCGTCAGCCCGAAGGGGACCGACGCAAAGAAATTCGCCGCCTTCGATTTTCCCTGCCAGTAATAGGGGGCGGTATGGGCCAGTTCCGCGACACCTTGCGATACCGAGTCGAAGCATTCGAACGCCGGCACCAGTTCGCCGGCCGCGAAGACCTTGACCGTCAACTCGCCTTCGCTCAGGCGCGTGATGCGTTCCGCGCAACGTTCGGCGCCAACGCCAAGGCCAGGCATGTTCTTCGGCCAGGACGTCACCATCTTCCATTGACGGCTTTCCCGTTTGCGGCCCGCGGCCGGTCCGCTATCCGCACCCGGTCCGTCGGCGGGCTTGCCGCCGCCAAGGGCATAGGCGCCGGCCGCGCCAACGGCGAGGCCCACGCCGGCTCCAGTCAGGAAGTCACGGCGCTTCATGTTTTTCCAAGGTCTGTCTTTCCCTGCCGTTCGTTATAGGTCGAGTGCGTACCAGCCATCCCGGCCATATCCCTCAAGCGGCTGGAAGCGGGTCTTGTAGGTCATCTTCCGGCACTCGGCAATCCAGTAGCCGAGATAGACATGCGGAAGTTCGCGCCGGCGCGCCTGCTCGATCAGCCAGAGAATCAGAAAGCTTCCCAAGCTGCGGCGGGTTTCTCCGGGTTCGAAGAAACTGTAGACGGCCGAAGGGCCATCGCGGAGCCAGTCGATCAACCCGACAAGGGCCAACTGGCCGTTTGGCCGGCGAAATTCGATCAGCCGGGTTTCCGGCAGGCCTTCCTCGACGATGGCGCGGTAGTCGGAGAAATCCATCGATGCCATGTCGCCGTTCTGGTGACGGGCAAGCTGGTAGTGGCGAAACAGCCAGAATTGCTCGGGCGTGGCGATGGTGGATTGCTCCGACACCTGAAGGTCGGTGTTCAGGGCCTGGATACGCCGGTGGCTCCGGGTCGCCTGGAAGTCTTTTGCCAGGACCCGTACGGACACGCAGGCCGAGCAGTCCGGGCAATTCGGCCGGTAAGCGAACCGCCCGGTGCGGCGAAATCCGGTCTGGGAGAGGTAGTCGTAACGATCGCTGGCGTCCGGTCCCGTAAGGTCCACCGCGATGCGGCTTTCCATCTGCCCATCGAGATAGGGGCAGGTCATCGGTGGCGTACGGAAGACAAAAGACCGCCGGCGCGGCAGCGGGGTTTCGGAACGGAAGGCGTGCGGGTTCTTGTCCATCGATCCTGACTTGGCCACCTTATCTCATAGCATTACCGCGATCATGGCCTTTCGACAAGGGGAGCCCTTAATCGCCGTCCTTGCGCACAATCCGCGCGCGGTCCGCGTCGAGTTCGGGCGCTGCCGCCCGCGTCGGGCTTTCCGGATAGGCGGAAAGCTTGATTGGATTGCCGGCGGCGCGGAAGGAACCGGCATCCGGATTTGCGATCTCAATCACCATGTTGCGGGCCAGCACCTGTGGATCGTTCAGCACGTCCTCGACGTTGTTGATGGGGCTGCAGGGTACGTCCGCATTCTCAAGCAGGCGGAGCCATTCGTCCTTCGTCCGGCCGTCCAGCACCGATTCGATTTCTTCTTTCAGGGCTTCGACGTTTTTAACCCGCGCGATGTTGTCCTTGAAGCGCGCGTCGGTTGCAAGTTCGGGGCGTTCAAGCGCTTCGCACAGTCTTCCAAAGGTGGCCTCGTTCGCGCAGGCGACGATCAGATGGTCGTCGGCGGCCCGGAAAGCGCCAAACGGCGCAATCGAAGGATGATGTGCGCCCAGCGGCCCCGGCACTTCCTGCGTCGCTACGTAGCGGCCGATGGCGTTTTCCAGGATCGCCACCTGGGAATCCAGCATGGCGACGTCGACCTTCATGCCTTCGCCGGTTTGCTCGCGATGCAGCAGGGCGGCCTCGATGCCGATCGTCGTGAACAGGCCGGCCGCGATGTCGCCGATTGAGCTTCCGACCCGTGTCGGCGGCCCGCCCGGCTGGCCGGTCAGGCTCATGATCCCGCCCATGGCCTGGGCGACCATGTCGTAGGCGGGGCGGTGGGCGTAGGGGCCGCTGTGCCCGAAGCCGCTGGTGGCGGCGTAGATCAGCCGGGGAAAGCGTTCGTGCAACGTCTCCCAGCCAAGGCCCAACCGCTCCATCGTGCCGGCCCGGTAATTCTCGACCAGCACGTCGGCCTGGTCCAGCAGCGCAAGGAAAATTTCCTTCTCTTCTTCTTTCTTAAGGTCAAGCGCGATGCTTTCCTTGCCGCGGTTGAGTGAGGCGAAATAGACGGAGGTCTTGCCAAGGAAGGGGCCGAACCGCCGCGCGTCGTCGCCGTCTGGCGGCTCGACCTTGAGGATCCGGGCGCCAAGCTCGGCCAGCATCATCGTGCAATAGGGACCGGCCAGCACCCGCGTCAGATCGACAACGGTAAGGCCGCGAAGCGGTCCCGAAACGGCCATCCTCTTGCCTCCTGTTCGGTTGGAAGAGTCTATCGGTTCTCGAGCAGACGCGCCGCCTCGAGGGCCGCGTAGGAAAGGATGGCGTCGGCGCCGGCGCGCTTCAGCGCCAGCAGGCTTTCCAGCAGCACCTTTTCCCAATCCAGCCAGCCGGCGTCCGCCGTCGCCTTCAGCATCGCGTATTCGCCACTGACCTGATAGGCGAAGGTGGGGACGCCGAAGGTATCCTTCACGCGCCGGATGATGTCGAGATAGGGCAATCCCGGTTTCACCATCACCATGTCGGCCCCCTCGGCCAGGTCAAGCGCCACCTCGCGCAGCGCCTCGTCGCTGTTGGCCGGGTCCATCTGATAGGTCTGCTTGTCGGCGGTTCCCAGATTGGAGGCCGAACCGATCGCGTCCCGGAACGGTCCGTAGAAGGCGGATGCGTATTTCGCGGCGTAAGACAGGATGCGAACGTCCTGCCGGCCTTCGCGGTCCAAGGCGTCCCGAATGGCGCCGATGCGTCCGTCCATCATGTCGGAGGGGGCGATGATGTCGCAGCCGGCCGCCGCCTGAACGGCCGCCTGCTTGCAAAGCCGTTCGATCGTGGCGTCGTTGTCGACGTCGTTGCCCGACAGTACGCCGTCATGGCCATGATCCGTGAACGGATCAAGGGCCACGTCGCAGATAACGCCGATGTCCAGTTTCGCGTCCTTGACGGCGCGAACGGCGCGGCAAATGAGATTGTCCGGGTTCGTCGCCTCGTCGCCGGCGGGCGTTTTCCGTTTTGCATCGATCACCGGAAAAATGGCGATCGCCGGCAGGCCGGCTTCGGCGGCCTCGGCCGCCGCTTCGACCAGAAGGTCGATCGAAAGGCGCGCCACGCCCGGCATCGACGGAACCTCGCTCCGTTTCTTCGTGCCTTCCTGCACGAAAAGCGGCCAGATCAGGTCGTCGGCGGAAAGACGGTGCTCGCCGACCAGGCGACGGGTCCATGAATCCTGCCGGTTCCGGCGCAGCCGCGTCCGCGGAAAACCTGCCTGCGTTTGGGGAAATATCCGTTTCAGCCTTGCATTCCTTCGATATCAGCGTTCGATATAAGACAATATCGTTATATATCCGTTGGTTGGTATAATCGGCTGCGGACGTTGGAAACAAGCGTTTCGCTCACGCAATCGGATTTCCCTTGAGAAACGGGGCCTCGGAGAAACCCATGCCGCGCGCGAAGACCAGCAGGACCCGACAGCCTACCATACCGGACGCCGGCGGATCGGCCGGCGAAGGCCTGATCGGGCCCTACAAGGCGCGCCATCAGGTCCGCTTCGTCACCGCGACCAGCCTTTTCGATGGCCACGACGCGGCGATCAACGTCATGCGCCGCATTCTTCAGGCCTCGGGCGTCGAGGTCATTCATCTTGGCCATAACCGCTCGGTCGAAGAGATCGTCACCGCCGCCTTGCAGGAGGATGCGCACGCCATTGCGATCAGCTCCTACCAGGGCGGCCACATGGAATTTTTCAAATACATGGTCGACCTGCTGCGCCAGCGCGGCGGCGAGCACATCAAGGTATTCGGCGGCGGGGGCGGCGTCATCGTCGCCGAAGAGATCGCCGAACTCGTCGATTACGGCGTCGCGGCTATCTATTCGCCCGAGGACGGAAGACAGCTCGGCCTTCAGGGCATCATCAACGACATGATCGAGAAATCGGATGCGGATTTATGCGCGCATCTGCCCAACGGCCTGGAAGGAGTCCGGAAAGCAAACTGGCGGGACCTTGCGCGTCTCGTCACCGGCATCGAAGGCGGCGTCGTCAAAAAAAATCTTCAAAAGGAGCTGCGCACCCTTGCCGCCACCCATGCGACGACGCCGGTGCTTGGCGTCACCGGCACCGGCGGGGCGGGGAAATCCTCGCTGGTGGACGAGATCGTCCGTCGCTTCCACATGGACGATCCCGGCCTTGCCATCGCCATTCTCGCCATCGATCCGTCGAAGCGGAAAACGGGTGGCGCCCTGCTGGGCGACCGGATTCGCATGAATGCGATTACGGAGAAGGTCTACATGCGCTCGCTGGCGACGCGCAGCTCGGGTGCGGAAGTACCGGAAGGCCTCGACGACATGATCGCGGCCTGCAAGGTGGCCGGGTTTGGTCTCGTGATCGTGGAAACCTCGGGCATCGGGCAGGGGAATGCCGCCATCGTCGATCATGCCGATGTCTCGCTCTACGTGATGACGCCGGAATATGGCGCGGCCAGCCAGCTCGAAAAGATCGACATGCTCGATCTTGCCGATATCGTCGCCATCAACAAGTTTGACCGCAAGGGCGCGATGGACGCGCTACGCGACGTCCGCAAGCAGGTGCAGCGTTCCCAGCAGGCTTTCACTGCAGCGCCAGAGGAAATGCCGGTCTATGGTACGATCGCCTCGCAATTCAACGACGAGGGCGTCACCGCCCTTTACGAGGGCTGCCTCGATTTTTTCAACGCCCGCAAGCTCGGGGCCTGGGCAACGCAGCTTCCTCCGATGGCGGACAAGGCGACGAAGCCGGGCGCCAGCATCGTGCCGCCGTCGCGCCAGCACTACCTTTCGGAAATTTCGGAATGCGTGCGCAGCTACCTGGCGAAGGTGGAATCCCAGGCCGCCCTTGCCCGCGAGGCGCAGCAGCTGTCCGCGGCGAAACGCCTGCTGGCCGAGGCGGGCGAGCAGCAGGCGGGCGGGATCGATTTGCTCATCCGCGACCGGGAAAAAGCCATGGAACCCGCCTTCCGCGCCCTTCTCGAGGATTGGCCGCGCGTGAAGGAGTCTTACGGCGGCGAGACCTTCGTCGAGAGGGTCCGCGACCGGGAAATCGAGACGACCCCTTACACGACTTCGCTTTCCGGCTCGAGGATCCCGCGCGTTGCCCTGCCCAAATTCGAAGACCACGGCGAATTGCTGCGCTGGCTGGGTAAGGAGAACCTGCCCGGCCGTTTTCCCTACACCGCCGGCGTTTTTGCTTTCAAGCGGATGGACGAAGACCCGACGCGGATGTTCGCGGGCGAGGGAGGGCCCTTCCGCACGAACGAACGGTTTAAGTACCTCTCGAAAGATTCACCGGCCAAGCGCCTGTCGACGGCTTTCGATTCGGTCACCCTTTACGGCGCCGATCCCGACGAACGCCCCGACATCTACGGCAAGGTCGGCAATTCCGGTGTTTCGATTGCCACGCTCGACGACATGAAGGTGCTCTACGACGGGTTCGATCTGTGCGACCCGAAGACCTCCGTCTCGATGACGATCAACGGGCCGGCGCCCGCCATCCTCGCTATGTTCCTGAACACCGCAATCGACCAGAAGCTGAAAGCGTTCCGTGCCGGCGAAGGGCGAGAGCCGAACAATGAGGAAGCGGCGCAAATCCGCGCTGAGGCCCTTGCCGTCGTTCGCGGCACCGTGCAGGCCGATATCCTGAAAGAGGATCAGGGGCAGAACACCTGCATCTTCTCGACGGAATTTGCGCTCAAGATGATGGCGGACATCCAGGAATATTTCATCGAGCACAAGGTGGCGAATTTCTATTCCGTCTCGATCTCCGGCTATCATATCGCCGAGGCCGGCGCCAATCCGATTACCCAGCTCGCCTTCACCCTTGCCAACGGGTTCACCTTCGTCGAGGCCTATCTCGCCCGCGGCATGGACATCGACGATTTTGCGCCGAACCTTTCCTTCTTCTTCTCGAACGGGATGGACCCGGAATATTCCGTCCTGGGAAGGGTGGCGCGGCGCATCTGGGCGGCGGCAATGAAGTTCAAATATGGCGCCAACGAACGCAGCCAGAAACTGAAATACCATGTCCAGACGTCCGGCCGTTCCCTGCACGCCAAGGAAATGACCTTCAACGACATCCGGACGACCCTGCAGGCGCTGATCGCCATCTACGACAACTGCAATAGCCTGCATACGAACGCCTATGACGAGGCGTTCACCACGCCCACGGCCGAATCGGTTCGCCGCGCGATGGCCATTCAGATGATCATCAATCGGGAGTGGGGGAACGCAAAGAACGAAAATCCGAATCAGGGCGCCTTCTTCTTCGAGGAACTGACGGATCTGGTCGAGGAAGCCGTGCTGCAGGAGTTCGAGAGAATCTCCGAACGCGGCGGCGTGTTGGGGGCGATGGAAACCGGCTACCAGCGCGGCAAGATCCAGGACGAATCCCTTCTCTACGAAATGCGCAAGCACGACGGCACCCTGCCGATCGTCGGCGTCAACACCTTCCTCAACCCGGAGGCCCAGGGCCCCCTGCCGACGCCGGCCCTACAGCGCTCGACGGAAGACGAAAAGGAAGACCAGATCCGCCGGTTGCGCGACTTCCAGACGCGGCATCGCAAAGAAGCCCTGCCGATACTTGCCCGCCTCAAGGCGGCGGCGCTCGAGGATGCGAACGTTTTCGCGGTGCTGATGGACGCGGTGCGCTGCTGCTCCCTTGGCCAGATCAGCCAGGCCCTGTTCGAGGTTGGCGGCCGGTACCGCAGAAATATGTAGACTATTCAACGTATTAGATACATTTTTTTCCCGTATTCTTAAATGGAAAGTTAACCTTTACGCGGCAGAGTGTTAGGGCCGCGTTAGCTGTGCGGCGCCCGCTTGTATGGAATGGAGAGGAACGTCGTGCAGTCGGAATATCTGCAAATCTTTTCGATGATCGAACGGCTTCACCGTCGATTCCTTGACGTGGTGAAGAACGAACTGGACCGCCTCGGCATTACGGACATCAACAACGTCCAGAGCCTGATCCTGTTCAACGTTGCCGAGGAAGAGCTGACCGTGGGTGAGCTCACGATCCGGGGTTTCTACCTTGGCTCGAACGTTTCGTACAACCTCAAGAAGCTGGTCGAAAACGGTTACCTCGTTCAAGAGCGCTCCACCCATGACCGGCGTTCCGTCCGGGTACGCTGCTCGGACAAGGGGCTCAAGCTTTGCGGGATTCTGCAGACGATCTTCGGCAAGCACGTCGAGGCCCTCGGCAAGGGCTATCTGACGCTTGAGGATTTGCAGGCGACGAACAAAACCCTGAAGCGGCTCGAACGTTTCTGGACCGACGCGCTTCGCTTTACCGCCGACGTTTCCCTCGACGAAGCGTCCTAGCGTTTCCTGCGCGGACGCGCTTCCACCAGCCAGTCCATCAACGCCTCGACTTCCGGATAGGGGAAGCTATGTGGTGCGTCGGCCAGTTCCCGATAGGTAACGTCGCCCACCTGGGCGCGCAGGCTTTCCACGGTTTTTTGCGCGTGCGCGATGGGAAAGATCGGATCCGCCGTCCCATGGACGATGTAAAGCGGCAGTTTCGGCATCATGGCGACGTTGAAGGGGCGGGTGCCGGAAAGGAAGGCGGCCTTCCGGAAAGGGGTGCGCTTTCTGCAGCAAAGCTCGAAACCGGCGACGGCACCATCCGAAAGCCCCGCCAGCATGGTTTCCCCTTTCGCCAGCCCGTAATTTTCAGCCAGCTTCCCGATCATCGATTCGACCCATTCGAAATCGACTGCCGACCAGGTAACCCCGTGCGAGGCAGGCGCATAGACGGCCAGTTTTCTGCGCGCCGCCGGAAACACCCACTTCCAGATGAAATGGCGGCCCTTCATGAAGGCGCCGTGGAGGACGACCAGCAGGGCGTTGTTCCGGGCCTCGTCCGGCGGCAGGTAGAACGCCTCGTCGCCCTCCTCGAAGACCTCGCCCTCGTATTCACGGGCGAAGATCACTTGCTTGAGCAGGACGTTCGCCGCATCCACGGCAAGTTTCACGCGCACGGCGTCCTCGAACTGGCGAATGTCGGACTTCCCGAAGGCCTGCATCGCCTTTTCAAGCGCGACGAAAGCGCGCCCGAGATCGATGTCCACCAGCTTGTCCGCATGCCCCTTCAGCGACTCACAGACCGGCACCCATTTTTCCAGCGCCTCTTTCTGAAGCGCGGCTACCTTCTGCAGGTCGTGAAAAGCGAAGCGAAACAAGAAATTGTCGATATCTTGCGCAAGCTCGCCAAGACCTTCGGCTTTTTCCGTCACTCGGGACCTCGAACGTGCGGGGTGATGAGCGGGACCAGCATAAATGCCCTATGGTGCAATGCAATTTCGTTTTCCCGGGGGTGCCGGGATCCGCGCACGGGCGTGTCACCTCGGGCCCGAGTATGGTAGAAGGCCAGCCATGACGCAAAATTTCGACACGGGCGAAGGGGAAGTCCTGATCGAAATTCAGCGGGTCGGCAACGCCGTCAAGGTGAGGGCGATGGACCCGGTGACGTTAACGGAGATAACGATTGTCGGTTCACCCCATGACACCGAGGAAACGTTGACCCGGACGGCCGTGCAGAAACTCGTCTACGTTTTGAACAAAAAGGGCCTTCGAAAGTCCTAGCGTCGATCCAGGGGCGTGCCGAAGGAACGGATCGCATGAAGACCGGTATCTTCCAGAAAAAATGGCTTCTCTGGCTGCTGGCGGCGCTGGTCGCGTTGGCAGCGCTTGCCCAGCAAATGCCGGAAAACTTCGATGCAAGGATCAATGCGGCGCTTTCTCCGCTGACCAACGCCGTTTCCAATGCGATTTTTTATGCCGTTCCTTTCGGCGAATCGGAAGTCAAGCTCATCGTGGTCTGGCTGATCATCGTTGCGATTTCTTTCACGCTTTACTTCCGCTTCATCAATATCTGGGGATTTGCGCACGCGATCGCGATCGTCCGCGGCAAGTACCGGGATCCCTCGCAACCCGGCGAAGTTTCCCACTTCCGCGCGCTGACGGCGGCTCTGTCCGGCACCGTGGGGCTTGGCAACATCGCCGGCGTCGCGGTGGCGATCGCGCTTGGCGGGCCGGGAGCGACGGTCTGGATGATCGCCGCCGGGTTTTTCGGCATGGCCTCGAAATTCGCGGAATGCACGCTTGGCGTGAAATACCGGGTCCTGCACGAGGACGGAACCGTTTCGGGCGGGCCGATGTTCTACCTTTCCCGTGGCCTTGCCGAGCTGGGTTTGGGCCGGCTGGGGCGCGGGCTTGCCGCCTTCTTCGCAATGATGTGCATCGGAGGGGCGATCGGGGCCGGCAACATGTTCCAGGCGAACCAGGCCTATCAGCAATTCGTCAACGCCACCGGCGGCGAACACAGTTTCTTCTATAACCAGGGCTGGCTGTTCGGCCTGATCCTGGCCATTGTCGTCGGTCTCGTCATTCTCGGCGGCATCAAAAGCATCGCCGGCGTTACGGCGCGGGTCGTTCCCTTCATGGGAAGCGTCTATATGCTGGCCGGTCTCGTCATCGTCATCATGAACGCCGATCTGGTGCCGGCCGCCGTCACGACCATCGTGCACGGCGCGTTCACGCCGGAAGCGGGATTCGGCGGCCTGATCGGCGTTCTCATGATGGGCGTGCAGCGGGCGACTTTCTCGAACGAAGCGGGCGTTGGCTCGGCTCCCATCGCGTACGCCTCCGTGCAGACATCGGAACCGGTCTCCGTGGGCTTCGTTTCGCTGCTCGAGCCCTTCGTCGACACGATCATCATCTGCACGATGACGGCGCTCGTGATCGTGCTGTCGGGAGTCTATCTCGAAAAAGAGATTTACCTGGACGGCAATGCGCTTGGCGGCGTGTTGATGACGTCGGCAGCCTTTGCGCGAACGATCGACTGGTTTCCCTACGTTCTGGCGTTGGCCGTCATGCTCTTTGCTTTTTCGACGATCATCACCTGGTCCTATTACGGCCTCAAATGCTGGACCTATCTTTTCGGTAAAACGCGGGTGGCCGATCATACGTTCAAGATCATGTTCCTTTGCTTCACGGTTGTTGGTTCAGCCATGGGGCTTGGATCGATCATCGCTTTTTCGGACGCGATGATCTTCGCCATGACCTTCCCGAACGCGATCGGGCTTTACCTGCTGGCCGGCAAGTTGCGCGCGGATCTGCGTTCCTATTGGACGCGGGTGAAGACGGGCGAGATCGCGCCGACGAAGTAAAAATCTTACGAAGGGAAATGGCGGAGGGGCGAGGGGCTATTTACGCGCCTTGCGGTCGCGCTTCGCGTTGCCATGCTTGCCCAGCCCGATCTTCTTGGCAAAATCCGAACGCTGGGCGGGGTAGTTCGGCGACACCATCGTGTAATGCGCCCGCAGGCCCCACTTGGCCCGATATTCCTCCGGCGTAAGCCCGTAGGTCGTGCGCAGGTGGCGCTTCAGCATTTTCAGCTTTTTGCCGTCTTCCAGGCAGATGATGTAATCCGGCGTCACCGACTTGCGGATTGAAACCATGGGCCGCGGCGGCGATGTCTCCGGCCCGCCGCCGCCGGCGCTCAGCGAGTCGAGCGAACCATAGACCAGCTGGATGACTTCGGGGATTCGCCCGGCGTCGAGATTGTTGCAGCCGACATAGGCCGACACGATCTCGGTGGCCATCCGAAGCAGTTCCGTACGGGACGTTTTCTCGACGGCGTCGTCGCTCATGTACTTGCGCAATGTTTATTGGAAACGGAGTATTTGACTATATGTTGCATGGCAATATTTGGCTGTCAATGAAATCAAAGTAAAACGTGGTATTTCTCACAGCAAAATCAATAAAATAGGCGTCTGTTTTCTTTCAGGCGCGCCGCACGCCCCGATTTCCACTGGCCTTCATTGTCCATTCGGTCCCGCCGCCCGTCCGGGCGGCTCCGTTTCCGCGTCCGCCTGGCCGGGGGTGGGCTGGCATGGCCATGCGACATATGGTAGTTTTTTGCGCTTTCCACCCAAGTGCTGCCCGTCCGACAATGTCAGCGAAGCCAATTGCAATTGCCTCGGATCACGCGGGGTTCGATTTGAAGGCAATCCTGAAGGAGGAATTGCAGAAAATGGGATTCGAGGTTCTGGATCTGGGAACGGACGGCACGGAATCGGTGGATTACCCGGATTTCGCCGATGCGGTTGCCCAGGCCTTCCAGCGGGGAGACGTCGAACGCGGCGTGCTGGTCTGTGGCAGCGGGCTTGGCATCAGCATGGCGGCCAATCGCCACCCCGAACTGCGCGCAGCCCCCTGTCACGACGCCGAGTGGGCCCGTCTTGCCCGCCAGCACAACGACGCCAACGTGCTGGCCCTTGGCGCGCGGCTGATCGAGGTGGATGCCGCCAAAGCATGTTTGAAAACGTTTTTGGAAACGCCCTTCGAAGGCGGCCGGCACGCGCGCCGGGTTCAAAAACTCTCCGCACGATGAGAAGAAAGGCCGGTCTGGATGTCCGTTACCAAAGCCTCGTCACCGCATTTCACGGGCAAAGAATTCTTTCTTGAAAGTCTGGCCGAGGCGGACCCTGACGTCTTCAAGGCCGTTCAGGGAGAACTGCGCCGTCAGCAGGGCCAGATCGAGCTGATTGCCTCCGAAAACATCGTTTCGTCCGCTGTCCTCGAGGCGCAGGGCTCCGTGCTCACCAACAAATACGCCGAAGGCTACCCGTCGAAACGTTATTACGGCGGGTGTGAATACGTCGACGTTGCCGAGGCGCTTGCCATCGAACGCGCGAAACAGCTTTTCGACTGTCCTTTCGCGAACGTGCAGCCCCATTCCGGGGCCCAGGCGAACGGCGCGGTGATGCTGGCCCTGCTGAAACCCGGCGACACCATTCTCGGCATGTCGCTGGCGGCGGGCGGGCATCTCACCCATGGGGCAAAGCCGGCGCTCTCCGGGAAATGGTTCGACGCCGTTCAATACGGCGTGCGCGAGACGGACGCGCGCATCGATTACGACGACGTCGAGCGTCTGGCCCGCGAGCACAAGCCGAAACTCATCATCGCCGGCGGTTCGGCTTATCCGCGCATCATCGATTTCGAGCGGTTCCGTAAAATTGCCGATCTGGTGGACGCCTATCTCATGGTCGACATGGCCCATTTCGCAGGGCTGGTTGCCGGTGGTGCGCACCCAAGCCCGCTGCCCCATGCCGACGTTGTTACGACGACGACCCACAAGACCCTGCGCGGCCCCCGCGGCGGCATGATCCTGAGCCGGGACGAGGCAATCGGGAAAAAGATCAACTCGGCCGTCTTTCCGGGCCTGCAGGGCGGGCCGCTGATGCACGTGATCGCCGCCAAAGCGGTCGCCTTCGGCGAGGATCTGCGCCCTGAATTCAAGACCTATGCGAAGGCCGTCGTCGAAAACGCGGCGGCCCTGGCCGCTGCGCTTGCCGATCGGGGATTCGATATCGTTTCCGGCGGCACGGACACGCACCTTCTTCTTGTCGATCTGCGCTCGAAAGGGGTGACCGGCAAGGCGGCCGAAATTTCGCTGGAACGGGCCGGCATGACCTGCAACAAGAACGGCATCCCGTTCGATCCCGAGCCGCCCGCGGTCACGTCCGGCATCCGGCTTGGTTCGCCGGCCGCCACGACGCGGGGCTTCGGCGTGCAGGAATTCCGTCTTGTCGGCGAGCTGATCGCCGACGTTCTGGAGGGGCTGGCGGCGCATCCGGATGACAATTCGGCCACCGAGGCAGGCGCCATGCAGCGTGTCGACGAATTGTGCCGCCGTTTCCCGATTTACATGGGATGAACGCCACGCGCCGGTGCCGAAGCGCCGGCAATGGGGAGATAACACATGCGTTGCCCGTTTTGTTTCAATGAGGACACCCAGGTCAAGGACTCGCGTCCGACCGAGGACAATTCGGCCATTCGCCGGCGGCGCCTGTGCACCGCCTGTGGTTCGCGCTTTACGACGTTTGAACGCGTGCAGTTGCGGGAATTGACCGTCCTTAAGAAGAGCGGGCGGCGCGCCCCCTTCGATCGGGACAAATTGACGCGTTCCATCCAGATTGCGGTCCGCAAGCGTCCGGTCGAGCAGGAACAGGTCGAACGGCTCATCAATGGCATCGTCCGGCGGCTGGAAAGTTCGGGTGAAAGCGAAATTTCCTCCGAGGTGATCGGCGAAATGGTGATGGACGCACTTTCCAACCTCGACCAGGTGGCCTATGTGCGGTTTGCTTCCGTGTACCGGAATTTTCACGAAGCCAAGGACTTCGAGGAATTCGTGGGGCGGCTGAGTGCCGACGACGAATAACGATCACGACCTTCATCACATGCAGGCCGCGTTGGGCTTGGCCCGGCGGGCCTTGGGCGACGTCGCGCCGAATCCCGCCGTGGGTTGCGTCCTGGTCCGCGCGGGCCGGGTCGTAGGCCGCGGCTGGACGCAGCCCGGTGGCCGTCCCCACGCCGAGACGGAAGCGCTCGCCCGTGCGGGCGAGGCGGCGCGGGGGGCGACGGCTTATCTTTCGCTCGAGCCGTGCGCCCATGAAGGCAAGACGCCGCCCTGCGTGGACGCCCTCATTGAAGCGGGCATCGGCCGGGCTGTCGTCGCCGTTGAAGACCCCGACCCGCGCGTCGCCGGCAAGGGCATCGCGCGGCTGGCCGGGGCCGGGGTCAAGCTAGGCCTCGGCGTTGCCGCCGAAGCGGCGGCCGACCTCAATGCCGGGTTTTTCCTGCGCATTCGCGAAGGCCGCCCGCTGGTCACCCTGAAGACGGCGACGACCTTGGATGGCCGCATCGCCACCCGCGAAGGCGAAAGCGAATGGATCACCGGCGAGCGGGCGCGTCAGCTGTCCCACTACTTTCGGGCCACCCATGACGCGATCCTGGTCGGCGCCGGAACGGTCGGTGTCGACAATCCGATGTTGACCTGCCGGCTTGACGGGTTCGAGAGTCGCAAGCCGGTGCGCATTGTCGTCGATTCCCGCCTGCGCCTGCCGCTTACCAGCAAGCTGGTGGCGACGGCGGGCCAGATTCCAACCTGGGTGGTTGCCCGGGAAGACGTGGACGGCGAACGCTTGCATGCGTTCGAGGATTGCGGGGTCGAGGTGCTGGGAATGCCACCCGACAAGAACGGCTATCCGGATATCGGGGAAATGATGCAGGAATTTGGCCGGCGCGGCCTGACGCGGGTGCTGCTGGAAGGGGGCGGCCATCTTGCCGCCGCCCTCTTTGCCCACGGGTTGATCGACCGCATCGCCTGGTTCCGCGCACCTGCCGTCATGGGCGGCGACGGCATACCGGCGGCGACGGCCTTTGGAGTTGACCGTCTGGCCGATATGCCCACCTTTGTACGACGGGAAACACGGACCGTCGGCGGAGATCAGCTCGAAATCTACGTCCGTCGGCAATAGGACCGGTATGTTCACAGGCATCATTGCGGATATCGGGCGCGTTCGCGCCATCGCACCGGGCGGCGACACCCGGATCGAGATCGAAACCGGGCTCGACCTCTCCGGCCTCGCCATCGGAGCGTCGATCGCCTGCGCCGGCGTTTGCCTGAGCGTGATCGACAAGGACAAGGACTGGTTCGCGGTACAGGCCTCGGCCGAGACCCTGGCGCGTACAACGCTTGGCGATTGGAAGAAAGGCACCGCCGTCAATCTGGAGCGCGCCTTGTGCCTTGGCGATGAGCTTGGCGGCCATCTGGTCAGCGGCCATGTCGACGGCATCGCCGTCGTGGAAAAAGTGGAACCGGAAGGGGAAAGCCTCCGGCTCCGGTTCCGGGGACCGGCCGCCTTGGGGTCTTTCCTGGCGCCGAAGGGCTCGGTTACGCTGGACGGGGTTTCGTTGACGGTGAACGAGGCCGAAGGTGCTGCCTTCGGCGTCAACATCATTCCGCATACCCGCCAGATGACGACGTTCGGCCACGCGAAGGAAGGCACGCGGGTAAACGTAGAAGTGGACCTGCTTGCACGCTACCTCGCCCGCCTTATGGAGAAGGAATAGACCGTGTCGCGCTTCGCGCTTTCCTCAATCGAAGAAATCATCGATGAGGCCCGCAAGGGTCGCATGTTCATTCTCGTCGATGACGAAGACCGGGAAAACGAAGGGGATCTCATCATCGCCGCCGAAAAGGCGACGCCGGAAACCGTCAACTTCATGGCAAAGCACGGCCGCGGTTTGGTCTGTCTGGCGCTCGCGTCGGAACGGGTGCGCACGCTCAACCTCTCCCTGATGGGCAGTCACAACCAGTCCCGTCTGCAGACCGCCTTTACCGTTTCCATCGAGGCGCGCGAGGGCGTCACGACCGGCATTTCGGCGGCCGACCGGGCGCGCACGATTGCCGTCGCCATCGATCCTTCGAAAGACGCCCACGACATCGTTTCACCGGGGCATGTGTTTCCGCTCGTGGGCCGGGAAGGCGGCGTGTTGACTCGCGCCGGCCACACGGAAGCGGCCATCGACATTGCCAGGCTCGCCGGCCTCAACCCGTCCGGCGTCATCTGCGAAATCATGAACGACGACGGCACGATGGCGCGCTTGCCCGATCTCATGGCCTTTGCCGAGGCCCACGACCTCAAGATTGGCACGATCGCCGACCTCATCGCCTACCGCCGCCGCAACGAAGTCCTCGTCGAACGTGCGGCGGAGACGGAAATCGTAAGCCGCCATGGCGGAAAATTCCGGATGATTGTCTATCAAAACCGGGTGAGCGGCGTCGAGCACGTCGCCCTGGTCAAGGGGGATCCGTCGAAACCGGGGCCGGTGCCGGTTCGCATGCACGCGCTCAACGTTTTTACCGATATCCTCGGTGAAAACAGCGAAGGCCGGGGCGGTGAATTCCAGGCAGCCCTTCGCCTGATTGGCTCGCG
This sequence comes from Alphaproteobacteria bacterium, assembly GCA_021296325.1. Lineage (GTDB taxonomy): Bacteria > Pseudomonadota > Alphaproteobacteria. The sequence continues at coordinate 44,118 of JAGWAR010000003.1, read as the reverse complement.
CGAACGCGGCATTGCCGTCCTTATCCGCGAGGCAACGCCCTCGAACCTTTCCCTGCGCGTCAAGGCGCGTCAGGAAAAAGCCGAAGGCAAGGCATCGAAACCAAAGGCCACAAAAGCGCCGGGAGAGCTCCGTGACTACGGAATCGGAGCGCAAATTTTGCTCGACCTCGGCGTTCGGGATATGGTTCTGCTTTCGAATACCCAACATACGATCATCGGTCTCGATGGGTACGGTCTTCGCGTCGTTGGACAGGAACCGATACCGTCGGATGACGAGGCAGGCTGAGGATGGGCGACGAACCGCTTCACATCATGATTGCTGAGGCCCGTTTTTACGAGGACGTTGCGGACGAACTCGTGCGCGGCGCCGTCGCGGTTCTGGAGGCGGCGGGCGCAACGCACGAGCGCATTCCCGTTCCCGGCGCGTTCGAGATTCCGACGGCGATCAGCATGGCGTTGCGTTCGCGCGAATTCTATGCCGGCGAGAAACGCTTCGACGGCTACCTTGCGCTTGGTTGCGTTATTCGGGGCGAAACTTCGCATTACGATTACGTCTGCCGGGAAAGCGCCCGCGCGCTTCAGGCCCTGGCCAGGGAATATTCCCTGGCGCTGGGTTACGGGATTCTCACCGTGGAGAATCTGGATCAGGCGTGGAAACGCGCCGCGACGGACAAAAAGAACAAGGGAGCGGATGCCGCTCGCGCCTGCCTTCGCATGATCGAGGTCAAGCGACACTTCCGTCTTTACCCGCGATGACGTCTTCCATCCAGGGGACCGGCAAGGAAGACGAGGCGGCACCCGAGGGCGCCGAGCATCGCGCCATGCGGCGAAGTGCCGCCCGCTTGGCGGCTGTTCAGGCGCTCTATCAGATCGAGTTTACGGACACGGCGGCGGAAACGGTGTTGAGTGAATTTCGCGCCCATCGCCAGGGAGGCGTGTTGGAGGAATCGCCGGCGAAAACCGACTTCAAGAAATTCGAGGCCATCGTCAGTGGTGTCGAGGCGCGGCGGCAGGAACTCGACGCCAGGATCGCCACCGTTCTCGCCAAGGACTGGAGCATGGAAAGGCTGGGCTCGGTTTTACGGGCGATCCTACGATCCGCTACCTTCGAACTCATGGCGGGCATGGACGTTCCGGCCAAGGTCGTCATCAACGAATATGTGGATCTTACCCACGCCTTCTTCGAGGGAAGCGAGCCCGGCTTCGTGAACGGGGTTCTCGACCGGCTTGCCCATGAGCTTCGCGCACCGGAAATGCAGAAGGCAGATCATGAACCGCCGGCGTCTTCCGAGTGAATTCGAACTCATCGCCCGTTACCTTGCGCCCCTGGCGGAAGGCTTCGAAGGCGCGCGTGGGCTTGGTGACGATGCGGCGGTCATTCCCCCCGCATCCGGTTTCGACAGCGTGGCGACGGTGGACGCCCTGGTGGAAGGCGTTCACTTCCTTGGTGACGACCCGCCCGCGTCCATTGGCAAAAAACTTTTGCGCGTCAGCCTTTCCGACCTGGCGGCGATGGGGGCAAGGCCGCACCTTTATTTCCTGACCCTGGCGTTGTCGGAAAAAACAGAAGAAGCCTGGGTGGCGGATTTCACAAGTGGCCTGGCCGAAGATCAGAAAACCTATGACATCACGCTTGCCGGCGGCGACACGGTGGCGACCTCTGGCCCGACGACGTTGAGTCTGACGGCCCTAGGCCAGGTGCCTTCGGGCAAGGCGCTCGCCCGCTCCGGCGCCGGGAAGGGCGATGCCGTCTATGTCACCGGCACAATCGGCGACGGGGCACTGGGACTTGCCGTGCTGAACGGCGGGTGCGCCGGCCTTGCCGAGGCGGCCCGCGCGCATCTCGTCGGGCGCTACCGCCTGCCGGAACCGCGCACCGGGTTCGGCGAGGGATTGGTCGGGCTGGCATCCGCCGCGATCGACGTTTCGGACGGCCTCGTGGCCGACCTTGGCCATCTGGCCGAACAATCCGGGTGCCGCGCCACGGTGGAAGCCGCCCGCGTGCCGCTTTCCGAGGCGGCCGAGGCGGCCCTTGGCGGGGACCGCGACCTGCTCGCCACCATCCTTGCGGGCGGGGACGATTACGAACTTCTCTTTACGGCGGACGCGGCGAAGGAAACACAGATCCAGTCGCTGGCCGGCCGTCACGGCCTGCGAGTGACCCGCATCGGCGACACCGGGAAAGGCGCGGGTGTCCAGCTTCTCGACCCGCAAGGCGCTCCAATTTCTCTTGGACGCCAAGGCTACCGCCACTTCTAAAGCGGCTCCGCCGGCCGGGGGTTTAACGAAAATTTACCAAATGCACGTACGCTTCCTTCCGTTCATGCGCTTGAACGGGAAAAAGCGGAACGCAGGATGAAGTGTATTCGGGCCATCGCAACAGGCTTGGCCGTCATTGGGTTGGCGCTGGTTCTTTTCGCAGCCGGTGTGTTTCCGGTCGCCGCCGCCGAGGAAAAGGCGTCCGTCGAAACCGAGCCGGCCCCACCCAAAACTTATTTCGTCCAGGTCGGCAACTTCATCGTGCCGGTAATTCGCGGCAACCAAGTGACACGGCACATGGCCCTTGCGGTTTCGCTCGAAGTGACAGGGAATGAAAAAAAGGCAGAAATCGAAAAAGTCATGCCGCGCGTGAAGGACGCCATCCTGCGCGAGCTTCACAAGCATATGTCTCGGCGGCGCGATCCGGACGGCATCAAGGAAATCATAAAGCTCAAGGAAAAGCTCTTGCGGATCAGCAACAGCCTGCTTGGCGATGGAATGGTCGATTCCATCCTGATCGAGAACACGCTCGAGCGAAAAATTCTATAGAAGTCCAAACCCTAGGCGGACTTGCTGAGCTTTTCAGCCGGCTTTTCTTCTTTCCGGTAGATTTCGCCACCCCCTTCGCGGAACTTCTGCGACATTTCCTCCATGCCGGCTTCCGCGTAGTCGCGGACTTCCTGTGAAATCTTCATGGAGCAGAACTTCGGCCCGCACATCGAGCAGAAATGGGCAAGCTTCGCGCCTTCGGCGGGCAGGGTTTGGTCGTGGAAGGACTCGGCCGTTTCCGGGTCCAGCGAAAGGTTGAACTGGTCCCGCCAGCGGAATTCGAACCGTGCCTTGCTCAGGGCGTCGTCGCGGGCTTGCGCCGACGGGTGACCCTTCGCAAGGTCCGCTGCATGGGCGGCGATCTTGTAGGCGATGACGCCGGCCTTTACGTCGTCCCGGTCGGGCAGGCCCAGATGCTCCTTCGGCGTCACGTAGCAAAGCATTGCGCAGCCGTACCAACCGATCATGGCCGCTCCGATGGCGCTCGTGATGTGGTCGTAGCCGGGCGCGATGTCCGTGGTCAGCGGGCCAAGCGTATAGAACGGCGCCTCGTCGCACTGGCGAAGCTGTTCGTCCATATTGACCTTGATCTTGTGCATCGGCACATGGCCCGGCCCTTCGATCATGGTCTGGGTATCGTGGCGATAGGCGATTTTGGTGAGCTCGCCCAGCGTGTGCAGCTCGGCGAACTGGGCGTCGTCGTTGGCGTCCGCGATGGAGCCGGGCCTGAGCCCGTCGCCAAGCGAGAAGCTCACGTCATAGGCCGACATAATCTCGCAGATATCCTCGAAATGCGTGTAGAGGAAATTTTGCTGATGATGGGCGAGGCACCATTTCGCCAGAATCGATCCCCCGCGCGAGACGATGCCGGTGACGCGTTTGGCCGTCAGCGGAATGTATTCCAGAAGTACGCCGGCGTGGATCGTGAAGTAGTCCACGCCCTGTTCCGCCTGTTCGATCAGCGTGTCCCGGAAAACCTCCCAGCTAAGGTCTTCTGCCACGCCGTCCACCTTCTCCAGTGCCTGGTAGATCGGCACCGTTCCGATCGGCACCGGCGAGTTGCGCAGGATCCATTCTCGGATGTTGTGGATGTTCCTTCCCGTCGAAAGATCCATGACGGTATCGGCGCCCCACCTGGTCGCCCACACCATCTTGTCGACCTCCTCGGCGGCGGTGGAGGTGATAGCGGAATTGCCGATATTCGCGTTGATCTTGACGAGGAAGTTGCGCCCGATCGCCATCGGCTCGCTTTCGGGGTGGTTGATGTTGGTCGGGAGGATGGCGCGCCCGCGCGCGACTTCATCGCGAACGAATTCCGGTGTGACGTTTTTTGGAATGGCGGCGCCGAAGGATTCGCCCGGATCGCCTCTTTCTTCTTCTTCGCGCAGCTTCTCCCGGCCAAGATTTTCACGGATTGCGACATATTCCATTTCCGGCGTCACGATGCCGGCCTTGGCGTAGTGAAGCTGGGTAACGTTCTGGCCGGGCTTGGCGCGAAGCGGGCGGCGGTTTCCTCGCGGGAAAATCTCGAAATCCGGCTTGCCGACCGAACGCGCGCCGTTGTCTTCGGGCTGCATCTCGCGGCCTGCATAGGTTTCGACATCGCCGCGGCCCTCAATCCAGGCCTGGCGCAGGGGGGCAAGGCCCTTGCGGATATCGATGCTGGCCGTCGGGTCCGTATAGGGACCGGACGGGTCGTAGATGCGTACCGCGGGCTCGTCGGTTGAAAGGGCGGTCTCGCGCATGGCGACGCGCAGGTCCGGATGGCGGCGTCCCGGCACGTGGACTTTTTGCGAGGCCGGCAACGGTCCCGTCGTGACAGAAAATCTGGATGGGTTCGTCATCGAAGGATCTCCCCTATAAATCATGAACTTAGGAGATCCGGGCATGCGCGTGGTCAAGAACGTGTGCAGAAAGCCAAGGGCCCGCCTCGCGGCGCTGCAAGCGTCTGTTCCGTTCCCTACGCCGGTTCATCCGGATCAGGTTCAAAGGGTTGCAGGGCGCTGCCATGGCTCTCAACCCGACATGGGTACCCCCAGGAACTTGAGAACATGGTGGGGGTTCGCCCGGTTAAGGTCAAGGGCAGACAGGTGGGTTGCACCGGTCCTCTGATTCTGTCATTTTCCGCGCGATTTTTGGCTACCCGCAGTGTTTCCGCCGCGCCGATCGGCCCGGCCCAGAACGACGACCCAAGGGGAAAACGAATGGAGAACTTGCTGTATTACGTCATCGCATGTGGTGCGTTGGCGGTGCTTTACGGGATTGTGACGAGCCGCCAGATTCTGGGTGCCCCGGCCGGCACGGATCGGATGCGCGAAATCGCCGCTGCCATTCAGGAAGGCGCCAGCGCTTATCTCAACCGTCAATACAGCACGATCGCTCTCGTCGGTGTCGTCATCGGCATTTTCCTTTGGTGGCAGCTTGGACTCTACAGCGGTATCGGCTACCTGATCGGGGCGGTCCTTTCAGGGGCGGCCGGCTATATCGGGATGCACATCTCGGTTCGGGCCAACGTCCGCACGGCCGAGGCCGCACGCTCCGGGGTAAACCCCGCCCTTCAGCTTGCCTTCCGTTCCGGCGCGGTAACCGGCCTTCTCGTCGTTGGCCTCGGCCTTCTGGGGGTCGCCGTTTACTACCTTGTTCTTCTGCAAACCGGCCTCGAAGGCCGCAATCTGATCGTTCCGCTGGTGGCGTTAAGCTTCGGCGCCTCGCTGATTTCGATCTTCGCGCGTCTCGGTGGCGGATTTTACACGAAGGGCGCCGCCGGCCGCGCCGATCTGGTCGGTAAGATCGAAGCCGGCATTCCCGAGGACGATCCCCGGAACGCCGCCGTCATCGCCGACAACGTCGGTGACAACGTCGGCGACTGTGCGGGCATGGCGGCCGATCTGTTCGAGACCTACGTCGTCACGATCGTGGCCACGATGCTGCTCGCGGTCCTCTTCTTCACCGGCGAGACCCAGTCGAAAATGATGTTCCTGCCGCTTGCGATCGGGGCCGCCTGCATCGTGGGTTCCGTGCTCGGGACCTTCCTGGTCCGTCTAGGCAAGGGAGGGCGCATCATGATGGCCCTTTACAAGGGCCTGGTGGCCGCCGCCGTCTTTTCGGCGATCCTGATCTGGTTAGTCTTCCAGTATCTAGGGGTCTTCGGTTCGGAATTCCAGATTGGCGAGCGCGTCTTTACCGGGTACGAGCTTTACTATTCCGCCCTTACCGGGCTGGCGGTGACCGGCCTTCTCGTCTGGATCACCGAATACTACACCTCCACCCATTTCCGGCCGGTCTTGAGCGTGGCGAAGGCCTCGACGACCGGTCATGCGACGAACATCATCCAGGGGCTTGCTGTCTCGATGGAAGCAACGGCGCTTCCGGTGTTGGTCATTTGCGCGGCCATCATCTTCACCTTCGTGAACGCCGGGCTCTTCGGCATCGCGATCGCGGTAACCGCCATGCTGGCGTTGGCCGGGATAGTGGTCGCGCTCGATGCCTATGGGCCGGTGACGGATAACGCCGGTGGCATCGCAGAAATGGCCGAATTGCCCGAAGACGTCCGCAAGACGACGGACGCGCTGGACGCCGTCGGTAACACGACAAAGGCGGTCACGAAAGGCTATGCGATCGGATCGGCGGGGCTTGCCGCGCTCGTTCTGTTCGCGGCCTACGTGGAAGACCTGCATCACTACTTCCCCGAGCTTGAGACCGGTTTCCGGCTTCAGGATCCCTACGTCGTCATCGGGCTCTTCCTGGGCGGACTCTTGCCCTACCTGTTCGGTGCGCTGGCCATGATGGCGGTCGGGCGCGCGGCCGGTTCCGTCGTTGTCGAGGTGCGGCGTCAGTTCAAGGAGATCGCCGGCATCATGGAAGGCACGGCGAAACCCGATTACAGCCGCGCCGTCGACCTTCTGACCCGTTCGGCGATCAAGGAAATGATCGTGCCCTCGCTACTTCCGGTGTTGGCGCCGGTCGTTCTTTACTTCGTCATCGTCTTCGTGGCGGGCCAGGCGGCCGCCTTCACGGCGCTCGGGGCAATGCTGCTGGGTACGATTGTAACCGGAATTTTCGTTGCTATTTCAATGACTTCTGGCGGAGGTGCCTGGGACAACGCTAAGAAGTACATCGAGGAAGGCAACCATGGCGGAAAGAATTCCGAGGCGCACCACGCTGCGGTGACCGGCGATACGGTCGGCGATCCTTACAAGGATACGGCTGGGCCGGCTGTCAACCCGATGATCAAGATCATCAACATCGTCGCCCTGCTGCTGCTGGCGATGCTGGCCGCCTAAGGCAATCCTTTTTCAATGCAAAAGCCCCGGAGCGAAACCTCCGGGGCTTTTTTTTAGGATAAACCGTTACTCGGAAAGGGTGCCGATGCCGCCGAGAATGGACTCGTTCGCCGACGGTTCCTTGCCGGGGGTCGGCGTCTTGCGCTCCACCATCTTGACGACCCGGCCGGACCGCAAATCGTATTGGCGGACATTCTGAACCAGCCCCCTGGTATCGAAATCGATGGCGATGATCTTCCGGTCGAGCACTTCAAGATCGCCCAACGCCGACATTTCGACCGTTTCGCTGATGTAATACCAGGTGTAGTCGCCGAACGTCGTGACGGTTGAAGGATTGCCGATCAGTTCCGCGATGTCCTCGCGGGTCTGGACGCCAAGCCGAATCTCGGAAAGCGCATCGGCATCCGGGACGTTTCCACGCGTGGAGATGCGCGACGCGCAGGCGGTCACGCTCCATGCGATGAGCAGCGCGCCAAGAATTCCGCAAAGCCGGAGTGTGTTGCGATTCATTCCGTCTATTTCGCTGTTGGCAGGACTTGGATCAATCCCGCATAATTGAGCCGATCCCAGACCGACCACGATTGCCCGAGAAAAGCATCGGAAGCCTCACAATGTCAATCGTTTGGCCCGGCCTCGTTGATCCTTTTCAAGAGGGTGCAGGATGCGTTTTACGAGGGTGATGAATTCGGGTGTCGCGGATGAACCGGCGCGCACCCTTTATGCGCAAATCGTGGCGCAGGCCCGCCGGGCGGAGTTCTATACCGCTTGTGGCGTGCCGGATACGCTCGACGGACGCTTCGAAATGGTGGCCCTTCACGCCTTTCTGGTCCTTCACCGCTTGAAGAAACTGGATGCCGGAGCGCTGGCGCAGGCATTGTTCGACACGATGTTCATGGACATGGACGAAAATCTTCGCGAAATCGGGGTGGGGGACCTCTCCGTCGGCAAGCGGGTCAAGCAGATGGTCAGCGCCTTCTATGGCCGCGTGGCGGCCTATGAGACAGGGCTTGCCGGCGAGGCCGGCGCCCTCGAGGCGGCGCTGGCGCGCAATTTATACGGAACGGTCGAGGCCGGTCCGGCCAGGCTCGAACGCATGGCGGCCTATCTGCGCCGGGAAGCCCTTGCCCTGGAGGCACAGGACGCCACGGCGATTGCGTCGGGGACGGTTTCCTTCGGGCCGCCGCCCGGCGCCGGGGAAGACCGGAAGGAAATGGCCTCATGACACCGACGCCGACGCCAGCCCGGATCGAGTTCTCGCGGCCCGTCTCGACGGAAGGCCTGGCCGAGGAGGGGGCGGCGTTTGCGATCGAGGCGGACGCTTCGGAACGCGCCGCCCTTGCCCGGCGGTTCGATCTGAAGTGCCTCGACCGTCTTCAGGCGACGCTTCGGCTGACGCCGGACCAGAAGGGGCTGCTGCGTCTGGATGGGCGCCTCCTGGCCGACGTCGTGCAGGTTTGCGTCGTCACCCTGGCCGATGTCGCCGCTGCCATCGACGCGCCTTTCGCGCTTCGTTTTTCCTCCGAGGTGCCCGGCGAGGCGGATCAGGGGGCCGTCTATATTACGATCGATGAGGAAGACCCGCCGGAGCCCCTGATTGGCAAAACGCTCGATCTTGGCGAGGTGGTGGCTGAACAGCTTGCTCTGGCGCTTGATCCCTATCCGCGCGTGCCGGGAGCGGTCTTCCGTCAGGCGCCGCCGGAAGCGCCCGGCGAAGATGCGGTAAATTCGCCTTTTCGCAAGCTGGTTACCCTCAAGAGTGGGAAATAAGGCCTATCGACACCTTGCCCGACGGCCCGTTTTTGTTTAATTAGACGCCCGGGTTAGGAAAGGACCGAAAATGGCGGTTCCCAAGAAAAAGATATCGCAATCGCGAAGGGGTATGCGGCGCGCGCATCAGGCCCTGAAGCCAGAGGGCTATGCGGAATGCCCGAATTGCGGCGAACTGAAACGCCCGCATCACGTTTGTCCAGCATGCGGCCAGTATCGGGGCCGTGACGTCGTGGAAAGCCAGGAGTCGGTCTGACCTCCTTGTCGGGTCGGCCGGGGGGGTAGGTGCGTGGATACGGCACTGACGATCGCGCTTGACGCGATGGGTGGAGATCGCGCTCCGGGCATCGTCGTCGAAGGCGCCAGCCTGGTTCGCCAGCGTTCCCCGAACGTCCGTTTCATCCTGTTTGGCGACGAAAAGCAGCTACGCCCGCTTGTCGCCAAGGATCCGCAGCTTCTCGAACATACCGAGATTCGTCACACCAGCGAGGTCGTGACGAACGACATGAAACCGTCCATGGCGTTACGTAACGCTCGCCAATCCAGCATGCGCCTTGCTATCAACGCCGTCCAGGAAGGCGAGGCGGCGGGGATCGTCTCGGCCGGCAATACCGGCGCGCTGATGGCCATGGCGAAATTCGTTCTCAAGACCCTTACCGGAATCGACCGGCCGGCCATCGCGACCTTCCTTCCCAGCATGCGGGGCGACGTCGTCATGCTGGACCTCGGAGCGAACCTCGAATGCAACGCCAGCCACCTCGTTCAGTTTGCCGTCATGGGAAACATATTTGCCAAGACGGTGCTTGGGTTGCCGGAACCCGTTGTCGGCCTGCTCAACGTCGGCGAGGAAGAACTCAAGGGCCACGAAGACCTGCGCGAAGCGGCGTCGATTCTGAGAGAAGGCGGCCTGCCGATAAAATTCTGTGGTTTCATCGAAGGGAACGACATCCTCGAGGGGGCGGTGGACGTGGCCGTGACGGATGGCTTCACGGGGAACGTGGCCCTCAAGGCTACCGAAGGGGTCTCGAAATTCTATACGCAGGTGCTGGCGGAGGCCTTCCGCAGCTCGCTGCTTTCGCGGCTTAGCTACCTTCTGGCCCGGCCCACCCTGCGCAAGGTGCGCCAGCGGGTCGACCCCCGGCGCTACAACGGCGCCATGATGCTGGGCCTGAACGGTGTCGTGGTGAAGTCGCACGGGGGCACGGACGCCTTGGGCTTCGCCAACGCCATCGGGGTCGCCATCGACATGGTGACCTTCGGGTTCAACGACAAGATCATCCGTGACTTCGGAAGCCTGGACGCCGGCAACATGTCACGGCCGAAAGCGGCGGCTCCCGCATGACCCGGCATTCACGAATCATGGGGTGCGGGGCCTATCTCCCCGAACGCGTGCTCACCAATTCGGACCTGGCCAAGACCCTCGACACCTCGGACGAGTGGATTGTCGCGCGCACCGGCATCGAACACCGTCACATCGCGGCTGAGGGCGAAACCACCGCCGATCTCGCCACCCATGCGGCAACGGCGGCGCTTCGCAACGCCGGTGTGGACATCAAGGACATCGACCTGATCGTGCTGGCGACGGCAACGCCGGATTTTACCTTTCCCTCGACGGCGACCCAGGTGCAGGAACGTCTCGGCATGACATGGGGCGCCGCCTTCGATGTGCAGGCCGTGTGCTCCGGTTTCATTTTTGCATTGGCCACTGCCGATAATTTCATTCGGGCTGGCCAGGCGAAGGCGGCGCTGGTCATCGGGGCCGAGACCTTCTCGCGGATCCTGGACTGGTCGGACCGGCGGACCTGCGTCCTGTTTGGTGATGGCGCCGGCGCCGTCGTGCTGCAGGCCGGGGAAGGTGCGCCAGGCCCTGAAAAACCGGGCATAATTTCGACCCACCTCCATTCCGACGGCCGCTACCGGGACCTCCTTTACGTGGATGGGGGGCCTTCGGCTACCCAGACGGTCGGTCACCTCCGCATGTCCGGGCGCGAGGTCTTTCGCCACGCTGTCGTCAACCTTGCCGACGTCGTGCACGAAGCGCTTGGCGCAAACGGACTGAAGCCCGATGACATCGACTGGATCGTTCCCCATCAGGCGAACAAACGCATCCTCACCAGCACGGCCAAGAAACTCGATCTGCCGATCGAACGGGTCGTCGTCACGGTCGAGAAACACGCGAACACCTCGGCGGCGTCCATTCCGCTTGCGCTGGCGGAAGCCGCCGAAGATGGACGAATCCAACCCGGACATCTTTTATTGCTCGAAGCGATGGGTGGCGGATTCACGTGGGGTGCGGCGCTGATTCGCTGGTAGGCCGTGAATTTCCTATAAAATCCCGCCCGGCCGTGTTGACTGACTTTTTCGTCCGGGGTAGGGTTTCCGGCGAAATCAGGGAACCGGCTCATGAGCGAAAGCACAGTTACGCGCGCGCACTTAACGGAAGCGGTGTATCAGGAAATCGGTCTTTCTCGGAACGAGTCGGCGGAACTTGTCGAATCGGTATTGAAATTGGTTTCGGACGCGCTTGTCCGGGGTGAGGCCGTCAAAGTTTCATCCTTCGGAAGTTTTTCCGTTCGCCAGAAAGGCCAGCGCATCGGGCGCAATCCGAAGACCGGCGAAGAGGTGCCGATTCTGCCGCGCCGGGTCCTCGTCTTCCGGGCCTCGCAGGTCCTTAAGAATCGGATAAATAAGGCTCTTTCCGGGCTCCAGCGTTTAGGTTCGAGGGGCGTTTTCATGGTTGAATCGCTGAATCCTATGCCCTTGCGTCGAGGCAGCAAGTCGGCATCGGCATTCCGCACGATCAGTGAAGTTGCTTCCGAACTGAACGTTCCTCAACACGTCCTTCGTTTCTGGGAAGGCAAGTATTCACAGGTCAGTCCGCTGAAGCGCGGCGGCGGCCGGCGCTACTATCGACCGGAAGACATCGAACTGCTGCGCCGCATTCGTTCCCTCCTTTACGAGGAGGGCTATACGATCATGGGCGTGCAGAAACTGTTGCGTAATGGCGGCCCGAAAGATGCAAAACGTTCCGGCGACATCGCGCCGCCGACCGTTCGTGCGGGGGCCAATTCGATGCAACGCGAGGAACTTCGTGCCGTCCTCGGCGAACTCGAAGAATTGCGGAATACGCTACGGAAACTCGGGAGCTAGGCGTCCCATCCGTTGCGAAGATCCGGGCACGTCCCTATAGTGCGCGGCGATTTCTGATGGACGGAGCGTAGCGCAGCCTGGTAGCGCATCACACTGGGGGTGTGGGGGTCGTGGGTTCAAATCCCGCCGCTCCGACCATTTTCCGACGGGGCTTGGCGGGCCGGCCAAGCCCGTTTTTCCGATCTGACGGTTTCGTGCCGGAATGTATGGTTAACACCCGAATTCAGGTGCGCCGGCATGTTCGCAACGCTTTCTTTTCCATAAAGCTCTGGGTAATCTTTGATGCGAAGACCCCGTGAAACAGGCCGGTTTCTGAAAGAAGAGCGATGGATTCCATTCCGCTTTGGGTTGCGATGTTGGCTGCACTCGGCGCAGTCGCGTTGGTATTGCTCACCTGTCGCATTCTGCACCTGAACCGGCGCCTCGCCCTCCTGACAAGCGCGATCGAATCCCACTCCGAACTCACGCTGCGCATGCAGTTGCGCGATGCCAATATTCCCATCGTCTGGTGGGACAAGACGGTGGAGCCGTGGCCGGACGAGGGCAAGCGCCACCGCAACCGTTCCGAGCTTACCCACGTCGTGCTCGGCGTACCCGAGCGCCTGCGCTGGGGCACGACCATGCGCCGCTACCAGGGGCTGCTCGCCATCGGGCTTCTTGGCACGGCCGCCGCCGCGGTCTGGCTCTTCGGCTTGGCGCCGGGCGTATTTGAACTGGCGGCGGCGTGGAAGCGGGAAATTCTCTTCGCGGCCCTCGTACTTTTTGGTCTTCTTTCCTTTTACGCTCTCGTACAATGCTTCCGTAAGCGCCTTGAACTGGAGCGGCTTCGTCCGGCAGTCCCACCGGAACGGCCATCCGAAGGGCGCTAGCCTTCCTTCTTCAGGGCCGGACGGAGCGTATGCAGATTCAGCGTAACACTACCCATTTCCGTATTCTTGAAGCCTTGTGCACGATGCCGAAACCGGTGCGCGGGATTACCGCCGTCATGCTGAACCGGCAGTTCGATGCGCCTCACATCCTGACCGAGCTCGAATCGGAAGGGCTCATTTCGGAACGGGGGTGGGACAAGGGGCCGGGCGCCGTTCTCGTTGCCACGCCGGCGGGTGAGCGGCTCTATCACGAACTTGCCGCGGAAGAGGCCTAGCCTAGTTTTCGACGACGCGCAGGGGGGAGGTCGGCTTGTGCGGTGAATCCATGAGCTGGTGGCACGCGCAGCGTTCCCACAGCTCACGGGCTGCCGCCACGGTCGCATCCACTGTCAGGCTGCCCATCAGGGTGCCGCTCGTCTGGCCGATCTGGCGGATCAGTTCCCTCGCAGGGATGGTCGTCTCGGCGACCCCGGTGCAGGTTCCCCAGGGGGCGTAATTTTCCTTGAGGCTTGGCCCAAAAAGCCCAAGCGTCGGCACGCCCACCGCCGCCGCCAGATGCATTAGCCCGGTATCGTTGGCGATAAAGAAATTACAGCGCTTGAGACAGGCCGCCGCCGTCAGCAGGTCGCCCTTGCCGATGATGTCGATGAAATCCCCCGGCGGAATGGCGTCGATCATGGGCTGCAGCACCCTCCGCTCCTTGGTGGTGCCGAAAATGGCGACCCGCGCGCCGGGAAGAATACCGGCCGGGGCGATCAGCCGCTGCATGAGTTCGACGTAACGCGGGATCGGCCACTGCTTGCCCTCCCAGCTTGTCGTTGGCCCGAAGGCCAGCACCGGCTTGCCCTGGGGGACCAGCTCGTTCGCCCGCTCGCGGTCTTCCGCGGTCGTCCAGATTTTCGGATTCGGCGTTTTCTGAAGGCCGAGGACCCGGCCGTGCTGCTCGACCTTGTGCAGCGTCTCGCTGCGGTGGCGGTTCCGGTAGACGCGCCGCTGGCTGGCCGGCAGGCACCAGCTCAGGAAGGACGAGCGCATGTCCACAACCAGGTCCCAATGGCGGGTGACGCACTGCATCCACAGTTCGATCCAGTGAAGATCATAGGGCCGTTTCCAGACGGGGATGACCTGCTCCAGATTGGGGAATGCCCGGAACAGCGGGACGGACAGTGGCCCGCAGGCAACCGTGAAGGAGGCGTTCGGGTATTGCTCGGCCAAGTGGGACAATAGCCCCATCGTCATGACGGTGTCGCCGATCCTCGTCGATGTCACGAAGAGGATCTTCATTACCCGTTCGTCGCGTCGCGTGTCGCGCATGCGCAAAATCACCCGTTTCGGGGCCGAAGCCCCGGCAAATGGCCCCTTCATATAGCCCAGCTTGGGAAATTGGTACAGTGGCTGGCATTCCGGCCCCGGCGGAGAAGGTGACCGGTGGCGGGGCCTGGGATAGATTGCCGGTGTCACCATGGGGGATGAAATGGCCGCGGAAAGCGCCGCTGGGGCGAAGCCCCACTTCCTTTACATCACCGCCGCTTCAACGGAAGAGGCGGCGGGACTGGCGCGTACCCTCGTCGAGGAAAGGCTGGTCGCCTGCGCCAACGTGATCGCGCCGGTGCGGTCTTTTTACCGGTGGGAAGGGGAAGTGAAGGACGAAGGCGAAGCGGTGCTGATTGCCAAAACCCAGGGCTCGCAGGTCGACGCCGTCATCCGGCGGGTGAAGGAAATGCACAGCTACACCTGTCCCTGCGTCGTCGCTTGGCCGTTGACGGCGGGCAATCCGGATTTTCTCGACTGGATTGCGAAGGAAACGGGGACCGGCTAGGCCGATCCCCGCCCCGAATTTCTTCAGAAGGCAAGCTGCCAGCCGAAGGTGATCGTCCAATCGGTTTCGAGTTGCGGTCCATCGAGGTCCTGATGGACCGGCACCGCGAATTCAAGGGCGAGACGGTTTCCAGCCAGCGTACCTTCGCGCACGATCGTGTTCAGGCCGAAGGTGATATCCGTCCGGTTGCCGCTCTGGCGGGTGGGGTCGGCCGTCTGCACCATCATGGGGTTCAGGGCCGCATCCGCCCCGTCGATGTCGCCCCAGGCCTGAAAGTCGACACCCACGGACACGCTCAGCCAGCCGGCGAGGGGGCGTTGCCCCCAGGCCGAAAACCGGACCCGGTCGCCCAGGCTGTAATCCCGGCTGTTCTCGTCGAGCCGGATGGTGCCGCTCACCTGGGCGCCCCAGGAATAGGTTTCCGAATAACCGTTGTAGATCAGCCCGGGCAGCAGGTCGTAGGTGCCGGAGCCGATTTGCATCGGGTAGGGCAGCTGGGCGTTTGCCATTGCCGGGGTGTCGTCCTTTTCCTTGATCGAACCGGTCGGCAGACTCACACCCGCGTTCAGGTGCAGGCGATGGCGGTCGGTCTCGTAAAGCCGGACCATGCCGGTCAGCCGAACGTCGCCAAAGCCCTTCGACTCAGTCGTGAAGAACGCGCCCATGCCGGTGACGTGGTCCATCGATTTTTCGACATAGGGCAGCATGACCATGGCCGTCATCGCATCGTTAACGCCGTACATGAGGCCGAACATGTGCATGTCCATCGTCATGCGTAACGGCGCGACGGCAAAATTGGCCAGCACCTGTTGGGTCGAAAGGTCGTCGGTTCCGTCCCGGTTGCCTTCCATCTTCATGTGCATAAAGCGGTAGGAAAGCATGACTTCGCCTTCGCCGTGACGGTGATCGCCCATGACCGAGATGGGCGCGTGCCCGTCCGGACGCTGGTTGATGGCAAGGTTGAGGCCGTTATGGCCCAGCGTCGCTTCGACGGCGGCCGCCGTGTCGGCCTGGGCATGGGTGACAAGGCCGGCCATCAGCCCGAGGGCAAGGCCACCTGTCCGGATTAGGGCAGCTCTTCTCATTGCTCTGCAACTCCTGTGACGGCCGCCGCCCAATCGGGGCGTGGCCGGAATGGATTCCAAATTTTTCGTGGATCAGGCGTGCAAAGAAGGCGGCGCGCGGGATGGTGGTCGACCGACAAGCAGGGCGTTCGCCGGGCGTTGGTGCAGGCGGGCCGTCGGCAGCGCGGCGCTTGCCAAGGGCAAGGTTGCTTCCGGGCCGGATCCTGCGAGACCAAGCGGCAGATGGCCAAGCGCGTAGCAAAGCGTGCAGGGCGACAGAACTGTCTTCGCCGGCGAAGGTGAGGGCGTGTCGTTGCTTTTTCGAAGGCCGGTGGCGGAGCAGATTTCCTGAAGCGCAAGAGCCAGGCCTTCCGCCTCGGCCGCCTTGGCAAAGCCTGGCACCAAAGTCACGTGGACCGTGCTCAGGACGACAAGCCAGGCCATGGCGGCCAGGGCCAGGGTCCTGCCAAGCTTGAAAAAACCGCCACGGCGCATGGAAAAATCTCCCCGGCCACAGAAATAATCGAACCGAAGGCCCGGCACAAGGTCGTTCCGGGGGCCTGAACCCTATATTACCGCAGTACTATCTCTCTCATATATAAGGAAATTTCGTTGACAGTAAGGATTTCCGTGGCATACTCCGCCGCCAGATTTCAGGCAAAGGATTCCCGGTCGGCGGCATGCAAAGCGAAGCCATGAAAACCTATTCGGCAAAAGCAACCGACGTGACGAAGAAGTGGTACGTGGTGGATGCCGAGGGCGTCGTCCTCGGCCGTCTCGCCAGCGTGCTGGCCATGCGGCTTCGGGGCAAGCACAAGCCGCAATACACCCCGCACGTCGATTGCGGCGACAACATCGTCGTGATCAATGCCGAGAAGGTAAGGCTGACCGGCCGCAAGCTTGAGAACGGGAAATTCTACTGGCACACGGGCTATCCGGGCGGCATCAAGGACCAAAGCTTCGCGGAGCGGCTTTCGGGCGGCCGGCCCGAGCAGGTCATCCAGAAGGCGGTCCAGCGGATGATCCCGAAAGGGCCGCTTGGACGCGCGCAGATGAAAAAGCTCTACGTGTACGCTGGCAGCGCCCATCCTCATGAGGCGCAAAAGCCGGAAGCGCTCGACGTGGCATCGATGAATCCGAAGAACAAGCGAGCTTAAGGCGTAGGATGGCGGACGAAAAAAAGACCCTGGAAAATCTGGCCGAACTGGCAGGCTCGGACGAGTCCGCGGCGACGCCGCCGGACGCCGTCGTCGCCGCGCCCGTATATGAGCAGAAGCTGGACGCCCAGGGCAGGGCCTATGCAACGGGCAAGCGCAAGGACGCCGTTGCCCGGGTCTGGATCAAGCCCGGTTCCGGCAAGATCGAAGTCAACGGCAAGGAACTCGAGACCTATTTCGCCCGTCCGGTGCTGCGCATGATCGTGCATCAGCCCTTCGTCACCGCCAACCGTGTGGACCAGTACGACATCGCCTGCACGGTAAAAGGTGGCGGGCTTTCCGGGCAGGCGGGCGCGGTTCGCCACGGTATCAGCCGGGCACTGACCCGTTTCGAGCCCGAACTCAGAGGCGTGCTGAAAAAGGGCGGCTACCTGACCCGCGACAGCCGGACGGTTGAACGCAAAAAGTACGGCAGACGCAAAGCCCGCCGCAGCTTCCAGTTCTCGAAGCGCTAATTTCCAGAGGAACCTTTTTCTTGCAGGGGCGCCTCATGGGGCGCCCTTTGCTTTAACTGGCGGTGCGGTTTGCTGGTAAGGAAGACGGAAACCTGACTCGGCAACGAACGTAATTCAGAGCATGAGCAATCCTTCCAAGATTCTGCTTTTCCTGCTGGGGATAGGTATTTTGATTCTCGGCATCTATTCCCTGGCCAGGATCAGCTACATCTACGATTTGCTCTGTTTGTGGACGATGGGAAAGATTGTTTGCCCCCCGCTTATTCCTTGGGTGCTTCCGCTTGTGGTCTGCGTCTTTCTGGCGGCCCTTGCGGTGCCGGTTTTCATAGGCTGGTACATCAGGGAAAACCGGAAATAGGCAGACTCGTTATGTTGCCTCTCGGGAAAGGCGGAAGCGGTCTCCAGGGACATCTTCTGCTATAACCTATGGCAACCGGAGTGAAGGCCATGAGCAAAAAAGCAGAGGCAATGCGGATCGCCGTTCTCGGCGCCAGTGGTTATACGGGCGCCGAACTGCTTCGCATCCTCGTCCGGCATCCAAACGCAACGCTGGCTGCCTTGACGGCCGACCGCCGGGCCGGCGAGTCGGTCGCAACCGTCTTTCCGCATCTGGACGGCCTCGGCCTGCCGCGCATGGTGCGGGTTGAGGACGTCGACTTTTCCGGCATCGATACCGTTTTCTGCTGTCTGCCCCATGGCGAGACCCAGGAAACGGTGGCGGCGTTGCCGGGGCATTTGAAAATTCTCGACCTCTCCGCCGACTTCCGGCTGGCGGATCCCGAAACCTATGCGGAATGGTACGGGCATCCCCACCGGGCCAAGTCGCTGCAGAAGGAAGCCGTCTACGGGCTTACCGAGCTTGCTCGCGAGGCCATCCCGAACGCCAGGCTCATTGCGTGCCCGGGCTGCTATCCCACGTCGGCCCTGCTGCCCCTGATGCCGCTGCTGGAGGCGGGTCTGGTCGAGGCCGACGATATCGTCATCGATTCGAAATCCGGTGTCACCGGCGCCGGTCGCTCGCTCAAGGAGGAAAGCCTGTTTGCCGAGGTGGCGGAAGGTATCCATGCCTACGGGGTCGGCCGGCACCGGCACGTACCCGAAATCGAGCAGGGCCTGAGCCGGGCGGCGGGAAAGCGGGTGACGGTCTCCTTTACGCCGCATCTCGTGCCGATGAACCGGGGCATCCTTTCGACCGTCTATGTGCGGCTGGGCCCGAACGCGGACGCCGACGATCTGCGGGCGGCGCTGCAAGCGCGCTACAAGGACGAGCGTTTCGTGCGGGTGGTTCCGGACGGAACGACACCCGCCACGCACCACGTGCGGGGGTCCAATGTCTGCTTGATCGGGGTTTTCCCGGATCGCCGGCCGGACCGGGCTATCCTGATCTCGGCCCTCGACAATCTGGTCAAGGGCGCTTCCGGCCAGGCCGTGCAGAATTTCAATCTGGTTTCGGGTGTTCCGGAAGCGACTGGCCTCGAGCAGGAACCCCTTTTCCCATAGCGCTGCCTGGAACGATCGGCCATGACCGGACTCATGCTGCCCTATAAAAACCGCATGCCGAAGATTGCCGGGGATGCCTTCATCGCGCCCACGGCGACGGTCGTGGGCGATGTCGAGATCGGGGCGCGTTCCAGCATCTGGTTCGGTGTCGTGATTCGCGGCGACGTGAACGAAATCCGCATCGGTGAAAGGACGAACGTCCAGGACAATACGGTCATCCACGTAACGCGGAACGGCCTTGGCACCTATATCGGCTCCGGCGTCACCATCGGGCATATGGCCCTGCTGCACGCCTGCACGCTGGAGGACGGCAGCTTCATCGGCATGGGGGCGAAGCTGATGGATGGCGTCGTCGTCGAAAGCGGTGCAATGGTGGCGGCCGGTGCCTTGGTCACAATGGGCAAGCGGGTGAAGGCGGGCGAGCTATGGGCCGGCTATCCGGCGCGCTGTGTTCGCAAGCTGACCAGGGAAGAGGCGGATTTTCTGCCCGACACGAACGCCCATTACGCGAAACTGGGCGCGGAATACCTGGCGGCGCTTAAAGAATAATCAGCTCGAGCTCACTTTCACGTAAGAACCGGGCGCCGCCTCGATCGGCTTGAGGCCGCCCTTGCCGGGCAGGCGCGCTTCGACCTTGCTGCCGCCCTGGCCGGCGATCCATTTCGCCCAGTCCTGCCACCACGAGCCTTCTTTCTGCTCGGCACCGGCAAGCCAGGCCTCGGGCGTGCCCGGATTGGTGTCCGATGTCCAGAAACCGTACTTGTTCTTCGCGGGCGGATTGACGACGCCTGCCACGTGGCCGGAGGCGGAAAGCACGAAGCGGTTCGTCCCGCCATATAGCTGGGTGGCTGCATAGACGGATTTCCAGGGCGCGATGTGGTCTTCGCGGCAGGCCAGAAGATAGGTCGGCACCTTGACCTTGCGCAAATCGATCGGGGTGCTGCCGAGTGTAATTCCCTTCGGCTTGGAAAGCCGGTTTTCCAGGTACATGTGCCGCAGGTAGAAGCTGTGCATCTTGGCCGGCATGCGCGTTGAATCGGAGTTCCAGAAAAGCAGGTCGAACGGGAAGGGGTCCTTGCCAAGCAGGTAGTTGTTGACGACGAAAGACCAGATCAGGTCGTTCTCGCGCATCATGTTGAAGGTCGTGGCCATTTCACGGCCTTCCAGGTAACCCCGGTTGTCCATTTTTTCTTCAAGCTCGGCGAGTTGTTCCTCGTCGATGAAGACGGCAAGCTCTCCCGGCTCCTCGAAATCGACCATCGTCGTAAGAAACGTTGCACTGTGCACGCGACGGTCGTTGTTTGCGGCAAGATAGGCAAGGGTGGAGGCAAGCAGCGTTCCGCCAATGCAATAGCCGACCACGTTGGCCTGCTTCTCGCCGGTTGCTTTCTCGATCGCGTCGAGCGCCGCCAGCGGGCCTTCGTACATGTAATCCTCGAAACTCTTGTCGGCGTATCTTTCGTCCGGGTTTACCCACGAGATCATGAAAACCGTGTGGCCCTTTTCAAGCGCCCAACGGACGAAGGAATTCTTTTCACGCAAATCCAGGATGTAATACTTGTTGATCCACGGTGGGATGATCAGAAGGGGCCGCTTGTACACCTGCTTTGTCGTTGGCTCGTATTGAATGAGCTGCATCAGATCGCTCTGATAGACGACCTTGCCGGGCGTTGAGGCGATGTTCTTGCCAAGCTTGAAGGCGTCCGGGTCCGTCTGAAGGATTTGCAGGTGGCCTTTTCCGCTTTCCAGGTCCTCCAGCAGATTCTGCAAACCGCGAACGAGGTTTTCGCCGCGACTTTCAATCGTCGCCTGCAATACTTCCGGGTTGGTCAACACAAAATTGCTCGGCGCGATCGCGTTGACGAACTGCCGTGTGTAAAAATCGACCTTGCGAGCATCGTCCGGATCCAGATTCTCCGCCTTCGAGGGCAGGGACTGCATCCAGCGCGACGTCAGCAGGTAGGATTGCTTGATGTAGGCAAACATCGGGTTGTTGTCCCATTCGGGATGCTCAAAGCGGCGATCCGAATCTTCCGGCTCGATAACCGGTGCCGCTTCAATCCCCATGGCGCGGTTGGTGGCGTGCTGCCAAAGCTCGAGATAGCCCTGCCAAAGTTCCATCTGGGCCTCGAACACCTTCACCGGGTTCGCCATCATCTCTTTTGTCATTTCCAGAAAAGCGGTGCCGACGTTCGTGGGCATGCCCATCGCGCCGTCGCTCTGTTCGGCCTGTTTTGAGAGGAAATCCTGTACGATCCGCTGGCTCTTTTCGGCGATCTGGGTCAAATTCTTCGTAAACTGGCCGAAATCCTGACTTTCAGGGGTGGAGTTCAGTTGATCGTTCATTGGGGATTCCCTTATGATTTGTCCGGCACTGGGCCAACCGGCGGGCGCTTCCATATGGTGCGGGAGTCAAAGTCTTGATCCAGGGCCGTTTCGTCGAGGAGGGCGCTCCCTGCCATGGGTAAACGGTTAATGACTGACAAGCTTCGTTCTGCGCATCCGGCGTATTTTAACACGCTGGGCCTTGCGCTGGCAGCTTCCCTTTTCACCCTGGCTGGATGCAGCCAGGTGCCGGACGAGGTGAACCCGGTCGAGTGGTACAAAGGGGTCGACAGCTGGCTAAGCGACGACGAGGCCTATGCCGAGGCCCCGCCCAGCGCGCTGGAGCCGACGCTCGAGCGCGAGCGAGTGGCCGCCGCCGATGAATCCTTTCCGAATTTGAGCGACGTACCGGCCAGGCCGCCGGCCTACGATCCGGAAAGCGCCGCCGAAATTTCGGAAGGCTTGGTGGCCGACCGTGCCCATGCCAAATACTCGGACGAAACCATCCGGTTCCAGTCAGAGGCGGATACCGCCCTTGCCATACAGTCGGGGCGGCAAATGAGAAAGCTGGCCGAAGCGCCGCCGCCGAAGGCCGCGCCGCGCTCACCGGTGATGATGGCTGGCGAGCTTTCGAGCGCGACTTCCGTTCCCAAGGGCGTTTCGGAGCGAATCGATTCGCCGGAAGCGGCGATGCGCGTCACGGCACCACCGCCACCGCCCGTGCTGACGGCCGAAGCGCGTCCGGCCCCGCCCGTTGCGCTGCGCCAGCCGCGGTCGATCGTGCCGTCGCCGCCACCCATGGTCTCACGGCCGCTTCCGCAGTCACCAATGGTTGCGGCGCCGTTGAACATTCCTGCGTCGGACGTGGTTCCTTCCCTGCCGTATTTTCCAACGGCGGCACCGGAGCTGAACCAGACAATGCAGAAATACTTCATGCAGTCCGGTGCGCCGACCTTGCCGGCAAACTTCCAGCCACAGGCCGCAGCGGCGCCGGTTGCCGGTGGGTTGCCGTCCGTGCAGGTTCCTGAAAACGGTTCCATGCCGGCGGTAAGTACGCCGTTGCCGGCCCCGAAGGCGCTGATGACGAAAAGCAACGCGGATTCAGACGCGCCGCGTTCGCTTGCCGAGTACAGCCCGAACGACACCGGCATGTCCATCCGGGTGGCGACGGTTGGTTTCGGAGTGGGGTCCAGCTCGCTCGACGAAAAAGACCGGGCGTTGCTGAAGGACGTTGTCGGGATGTTCCGCCAGAACGGCAAGTCGCTGCGAGTCATCGGTCATGCCAGCAGCCGAACGCGGGATTTGGATCCCACGGAGCACCAGCTCGCGAATTTCAACATCTCCGTTGACCGTGCGAACAGCGTTGCAAAGGAATTGATGCGGCAGGGAATTAGCGGAGATCGGATTTTTGTCGGCGCGAGATCGGACAGCGAGCCGATTTACTATGAGGTGATGCCGTCGGGCGAGGCCGGTAACCGGCGGACCGAAATATATATCGATTACTAACTTTGGGTTGCGTACCGTCCATTCCGCCGCTCGAAAGGTTGGATGCCTTGGACGAGCCGGAATGGAAGGGTACGTATTGAATAGTCATGGAACAGGAATTCCACCGGATTCGGCGGCTTCCGCCCTACGTCTTCGCTGAAGTAAATGCAATGAAGGCCCGCGCACGCGCGGCCGGCGAGGACATTATCGACTTCGGCATGGGGAATCCCGACCGGCCGACGCCGCAGCATATTGTCGATAAGCTGGTCGAAACCGTCCAGGACCCGAAAACCCACCGCTATTCGAACTCGCGGGGCATTCCCGGCCTGCGCAAGGCGCTGGCGAACTATTACGCCCGGCGATTCAACGTCTCGGTCGATCCGGAAACGGAAACGATCGTGACGATCGGATCGAAGGAAGGCTTGGCCAACCTTGCCCAGGCAATCACCTCGCCGGGCGACATCGTGCTCGTGCCGAACCCAAGCTATCCGATCCACCCCTACGGCTTCATCATCGCGGGCGCGGCCATCCGGCACATTCCCCTGGGTCCCGACATCAACGAGTTCCTGAAGGGGCTGGAGCGGGCACTCCGCCACAGCGTGCCGCCGCCGACCGCGCTGGTGCTCAATTTCCCGTCGAACCCGACGACCCAGGTCGTCGACCTCGATTTCTATGGCGAAGTCGTCGATTTCTGCCGGCGGCACCAGATCTATATTCTGTCGGACCTGGCCTATGCCGAGATCTATTTTGAATCCGGGCCGCCACCCTCGATCCTGCAGGTGCCCGGCGCCAAGGACATCGCGGTCGAATTCACCTCGCTCAGCAAGACCTACAACATGCCGGGCTGGCGAATCGGTTTTGCCACCGGCAACCCAAAGCTGATCGGCGCGCTCGCGCGCATCAAGTCCTATGTGGATTACGGGGCCTTTACGCCGATTCAGGTGGCCGCCGTGGCGGCGCTGAACGGCCCGCAGGACTGCGTCGAGGAAATTCGCCAGATCTACCGGGAACGCCGCGACATTCTCGTGCATGGCCTGCAGGCGGCGGGCTGGAACGTGCCATCACCGCCGGCGACGATGTTCGTCTGGGCGCCGTTGCCTGCGCCCTTCGCGCATCTGGGTTCGCTCGCCTTCTCGAAGCTGCTGCTGCAGGAAGCGAAGGTTGCCGTCTCGCCGGGCCTTGGCTTCGGTGAATATGGCGAGGGACACGTGCGACTCGCCGTCGTCGAAAACGCGCATCGGACCCGGCAGGCGGTGCGGAACATCAAGGCGTTTATCGGTTCTGCCGATAAATTGCTCGAGCAGCTGGAAGGAAGGGCAGCGGCATCTTGAACACGCAATTGAAAGTGGCGATTGCCGGGCTGGGAACGGTCGGTGCCGGCACCTATCGCGTTCTGCAGGAGCACGGTGAACTGCTCACCGAGCGGTGCGGCCACTCGCTCGTCGTTTCGGCCGTATCGGCCCGCGACCGCAAGCGCGACCGGGGCATCAACCTCCAGAACGTGCCGTGGTTCGATGACCCGGTCCAGATGGCGGCCGAAGCGGAAGTCGATGTCGTCGTCGAGCTGATCGGTGGTGCCGACGGGGTTGCGAAAGAAATTTGCGACACGGCCATCCAGCATGGCCGCCACGTCGTCACCGCGAACAAGGCAATGCTGGCCCATCACGGGATTCCGCTGGCCCGCATGGCGGAGGAACGGGGCGTTGTGCTGGCTTACGAAGCCGCAGTGGCAGGCGGCATCCCGATCATCAAGGCGTTGCGCGAAGGGCTGGCCGGCAATCACCTGAAACGCGTCTACGGAATTCTGAACGGGACCAGCAATTTCATCCTGACCGAGATGCGCCGTTCGGGGCGCGAATTCGAAGCCGTCCTGGAGGAGGCCCAGAAGCTCGGCTACGCCGAAGCCGATCCCTCCTTCGACGTCGATGGCGTCGATACGGCCCACAAGCTTGCCATCCTGGCCGCCGTCGCCTTCGGTTGCGAGATCGATTTCGACGGCGTTTATACGGAAGGCATTCGTCACGTAAGCGCGCTCGACATTGGTTACGCCGAGGAACTTGGCTACCGGATCAAGCTGCTGGGCACGGTGCGGCCGACGGAAGACGGACTCGAACAGCGCGTGCACCCGTGCATGGTGCCGTTGTCGGCGCCCATTGCCTATGTCGAAGGCGTCGATAACGCGATCGTCGCCGACGGCGACTTCGTGGAAAGCGCCATGTTCGAGGGACGCGGCGCCGGCGCCGGCCCGACGGCCTCGGCCATCGTTGCCGATCTCGTCGACATTGCCCGCGGGACGCGGCTCCCGACCTTTTCGGTGCCGGCCCGGCACCTCGCCAGGATTCTCTCGGCGCCGATGGATCGCCACTGGGGCGCCTATTACTTGCGCCTGATGCTGGTCGATCGCCCCGGCGTCATCGCGGACGTGGCAGCCATCCTCCGGGATGAAAAGGTGTCGATGGAATCGATGCTGCAGCGCCAGCGTTCGCCGGGTTCCACCGTGCCGGTCGTCATCACGACCCATGAAACCAGCGAGTCGGCGATGCGTCACGCCCTTGAGCGAATCGACCGCTTGGATACGGTCGTGGAATCGCCCAGAATGATTCGGATTGAAACGCTAGGCGGCCGAACCTAGTCGTAAGAGCAGGGAGCGGGAATGGCAAAGCAAGGAACGATGGAGCGCAACCTGGCGCTGGAAGTGGTGCGCGTCACGGAAGCGGCGGCCCTTTCCGCGTCCCTCCTGATGGGCCGCGGCGACGAGCAGGCAGCCGACCAGGCGGCGGTTGATGCCATGCGCGCGGCCCTGAACAGCCTGACCATCGATGGCACCGTCGTCATCGGCGAGGGTGAGCGGGACGAAGCCCC
Organism: Alphaproteobacteria bacterium; assembly: GCA_021296325.1. Classification (GTDB taxonomy): domain Bacteria; phylum Pseudomonadota; class Alphaproteobacteria. Next base: position 18,514 of record JAGWAR010000003.1, on the reverse strand, counting down.
GATGCTCTATATCGGCGAGAAGGTGGGCCTCGGCAAGGGGCCGAAGGTCGACATCGCGCTGGACCCCCTCGAAGGCACGACGATCACCGCCAAGGGCGGGCAGAACGCGCTGGCCGTGATCGCCATGGCCGAGGACGGCGGGTTCCTGAACGCCCCGGACGTCTACATGGACAAGATCGCCGTCGGCCGGGGGCTGCCCGGGGGGATCGTCGATCTCGATGCGAGCCCTGCGGAAAATCTGAAGGCGCTGGCCAAGGCGAAAGGCTCGGACGTTTCCGACCTCGTCGTCTGCGTGCTCGACCGGCCCCGCCATCACGAACTGATCGCCGGCATCCGCGAGGCGGGCGCGCGCATCATGCTGATCTCGGACGGCGACGTCAGCGGCGTCATCGCCACCACGCTGCCGGACAGCGGGGTGGACATCTACATGGGCATCGGTGGCGCCCCGGAAGGCGTGCTGGCCGCCGCCGCCCTTTGCTGCATCGGCGGCCAGATGCAGGGCCGCCTCCAGTTCCGCAACGACGACGAACGCGGCCGGGCGAAGCATTGCGGCATCACCGACTTCAACCGCAAATACAGCCTGAGCGAAATGGCCAATGGCGACGTCATGTTTGCGGCGACCGGGGTGACGAACGGCTCCATGCTTAAAGGCGTGCGCCGTTTTGCCGGCGGTGCCTACACCTATTCGACGGTGATGCGTTCGAAATCCGGCACGGTGCGCATGATCGAGGCGCGTCACAATTTTGCACGCAAGACCGGTTTCAATCCGGCGGATCGCTAAGTTGGCGCGATGGTGAAGCCCCCTTCGGGCGACAGTTTTCTGGACGTGGAACGTTCCCTTCTGGGGAAACGCTGGCGGGCGCGGCTGGCCGATGCACGGCTTGGCATGACTCTCGCCCAGCGCCTGAACCTGCCGGAAATCATGGGCCGGGTGCTGGCCGCCCGCGGCGTCCACCCCGACGAGGCGGAAAGTTTCTTCGAGCCGACCCTGAAACGCCTGCTCCCCAATCCTTCCCATCTGAAGGACATGGATCGGGCCACGGCCCGACTCGTGCGGGCCATCCGCGAGGGCGAGCGGGTTGCCGTCTTCGGCGATTACGACGTCGATGGGGCCACGTCCGCGGCGCTGCTCGAACGCTTCTTCCGGGCGGCAGGCGTCCCGCTTCGCGTCTACATTCCGGACCGCCTGAAGGAAGGCTATGGGCCGAACGCTGCGGCGCTGCTGCGCCTGAAAGGCGAGGGCGTCTCGGTCGTCATCACCGTCGATTGCGGGGCGACCGCCTTTTCGCCACTCGCGGCGGCGGCGGAGGCCGGCCTCGACGTCATCGTCGTCGATCACCATATCGGCGAACCAAAACTTCCCATTGCCCACGCCGTCATCAACCCGAATCGCCTCGACGAGGAAAGCCCGCACCGCATGCTGGCGGCCGTCGGCGTCACCTATCTTCTGGTCATCGCGATGAACCGCGCGCTCCGCCAGGCGGGCTGGTACGAAACGCGTCCCGAGCCGGACCTGCTTGCCTGGCTCGATCTCGTGGCATTGGGCACGGTCTGCGACGTGGCGCAATTGACGGGGCTCAACCGCGCCTTCGTGGCCCAGGGACTTAAACTCGTGGCCCAGCGCGGCAATCCCGGCATCGCCGCCCTGATGGACGTGGCCCGTCTCGAGACGCGGCCCGGCGCCTACCATCTGGGCTTTCTGCTGGGGCCGCGGGTGAACGCCGGCGGCCGGGTCGGCGAGGCGGGTATTGGTGCGAAATTGCTGGCGACGGAGGATGCGCTTGAAGCAAGGGAACTCGCCGCCCATCTCGACGCCCTGAACGCCGAGCGCAAAGAGATCGAGGCGGCCGTCCTTGATAAGGCGATCCAGCAAATCGACGGCGCCGGCGAAGACCGCGCCATCGCCTTTGCCTGTGGCCAGGGTTGGCATCCGGGCGTCGTCGGCATCGTCGCCAGTCGGCTTCGCGAACGCTACAACCGGCCAGCCTTCGTCGCCGCCCTCAACGGCAACATGGCGACCGGCTCGGGCCGGTCCGTGCCCGGCGTCGATCTGGGCAGCGCCGTGCTGGCGGCCCGCCAGGCGGGACTTGCCCGCACCGGCGGCGGCCATGCGATGGCGGCCGGCTTTACGGTGGAGGCGGACGGTATCGAGGGCTTGCGGGCCTTTCTCGATGCGCGGATCGGCGCCGCCCTGGAAGAGGCCGGCTTCGTACCCTCGCTCGGCTTTGACGGCGCGTTGACGCCGGCGGCAGCGACGGTGGAATTCGTGCGCCTGCTCGAACGCCTGAGCCCCTTCGGCCCCGGCAATGCCGAGCCCCGCTTCGCCTTCGCCAATGCCCGCGTCGCCTTTTCCGAGATCGTCGGCGAAGATCACGTCCGTTGCATGATCACGGACGCGGAAGGGGGCGGGCGGATGAAGGGGATCGCCTTTCGATGCGCCGAGACGGAACTCGGCCGCGCCCTGCTCGACAAGGGCGGCACGTCGCTCCATCTGGCCGGCCATCTCCGGGCCGATCGCTGGCAGGGAAGGGACGACGTCCAGCTCTTCATCGAGGACGCGGCCCTGGCCCGGCCCGACGCCTGACGGGGCAGCCGGAAAGCCCGGAGAGGCTTGATTTTAAGGGCTTCCCGGTTTAGACACGGTGGCCCGCCTTTGGCTCGACCCCATCGTCTAGAGGCCTAGGACTCCACTCTTTCAAGGTGGCAACACGGGTTCGAATCCCGTTGGGGTCGCCACTTCCCGCAATCGATCGTTCCGGTCGTGGCCCTGGATGGTTTCGTCCGGGATTTTTCTTCTTCACACTTATGCACGCGATCCCGTGCACGCGCGCGACATGATTCACATACCGTTGTGTGTAACGTCGCGCTGTGCGCACGCCGCGCATTTTATCGTTTCTTAAGACTGCCCGTGAGAGTTTAGCGGCAACGCAACGCAACGAAAAAATGTCGGATGAAAATCGCGCACTGCCAAGAGCAAGCGATCATGAACGCGTATGACATCGCTTCCGAAGAAGACATCATCCGCACCCGGCGGGCGGCCCGGCAATACGCCGAAGAGCTGCGTTTCTCGGCCCTCGACAAGACCCGTATCGCAACCTCGGTCAGCGAGCTGGCGCGCAACACCTTGCTGCATGGTGGTGGTGGGCGGATGGAGATGCATCTGGCCGAAAACGGCAGCGCCATCGGCATACGCTGCGTCTTTATCGATCAGGGGCCCGGCATTTCGGATACCCGCCGCGCCGTCGAGGACGGCGTACCGGCAGGCGGCAATCCCGGACAGGGTCTGCCCGGCGTCAAGCGTCTGATGGACGATTTTGCGATCACTTCCACCATTGGCAAGGGGACCCGGGTTGAAATCGTCAAATGGAAATGACGCGTTGCGTGCCGCCAGGGCCACCATTGCCGCCCTGGAAACCGAGCTTGACGAAACCTACCGGAGCGTCACCGAGCTTACCAACGAACTCGTCCGCACCCAGGAAGAGCTGGAACAGCTAAGCCTTTACGATCCCCTGACGGGCCTTTCCAACCGGGCGTTGTTTCATGACCGCCTCGACCGCGCCATCGCGCTTTCGCGGCGGAACAACACCCGCCTTGCCGTGCTTATGATGGACCTCGACCGGTTCAAGGAAATCAACGATACGCTGGGCCACGATGCGGGCGACGAGGTGTTGAAGAAGGTGGCCGAGCGGCTGGTCGGGACGTGCCGTGAATCGGACACCCTTGCCCGTCTCGGCGGGGACGAGTTCATGGCCATTCTGCCCACCACCGCGTCCTTGGAGGGCACCTTCGCCCTGGCCGAAAAGATCGCCCATACGGTGGAGGTGCCGATCGCGCTGGATGGGAGTTTCGTCGACGTCGGCATCAGCATCGGTATTGCGCTCTTTCCGGAGCATGGCGCCGATTCCTCGACGCTGTTCCGTCATGCCGATCAGGCGATGTACGAAGCCAAGCGCCTGAACAGCGGCTATGCCCTGTACAACCTAGCCCGCGACGACCAGATGCACCGCCGTTTCCTCTATGCCAGCGAGCTGCGGGAAGCCCTCGAACGGGACCAGCTGAAGCTCGAATACCAGCCGAAAATTTCCCTGAAGACGGGCCACCTGGTCGGTGTCGAGGCGCTGGTGCGCTGGCATCACCCGGTGCATGGGCTGGTGCCTCCCGGCGACTTCATTCCCGCCGCGGAACGCACCGCCGTGATCAAGACCCTGACGGAGGCCACGATCAGCATGGGGCTTGAACAGGTAGGCGTCTGGAGCCGGCAGGGGCTATCCCTGCCGGTCGCGATCAACGTTTCTCCGCGCGCCCTGCACGATCTCGAATTGCCCGAACGGGTGATCGGCCTGCTGGAGCACTGGCAGATCTCGACCGAACTTCTCGTGCTGGAAATCACCGAAAGCGCGTTAATGCTGAACCTCGATCACATTCTGGAGATTCTAAATCGCTTTCATTCCATGGGAATTCGGATCTCGGTTGACGATTTCGGGACGGGGTTCTCCTCCTTTGCCTATCTGAAAAAACTGCCCATCCACGAAATCAAGATCGACCCGTCCTTCATCGCCAACATCACGACGAACATGAGCGACGTGGCGATCGTGCAGTCCCTGATTTACCTGGCCGAGCGACTCGGGGTCACGGTCGTTGCCGAGGGAATCGAATCCGGGCCCGCCCGGGATTTTCTGACCGAGCTTGGCTGCGATCTGGCCCAGGGCTATGGCATCGGCCATCCAATGCCGGCGCCGAAACTGCCGGCCTGGATCAACCGCCACCTTTCCGGCCGGCCGGTCACGGCCGGTCCTGCCGAATCCATGTTCGGACCATTCGGGCAGGGGGCGTGATGGGCGGAAACGCTGGCTTCGGCGCATTCGCCGCGAATTTGCACGGCAAACCTGCTAAATACGTCGCGCATCTTTTCTGCAAAAGACGATAATAATCAATAAAATCAATGTATTACTTAATTTTTCCTTAGGGCGGTCGCGCTACCCTGCACTCCGGGAATCAAAGGAGGCAGATGATGACGATGCGATTTCCTGGTCGGAAGATCGGCATCCATGCGCTCGGCGCCTTCTTGCTGGGGCTTACCGGTGTCGCTCTGGTAACCCTGGAGCATCCCCGTTTCACGCTGGCACGCGAAGCCGCCGTCGAACCGCCGGCTCTAACCGCGATGGCGCCACCCGCCGATACGCGGCCACCCTTGCGGGCGCGGCGAGAGACGTCGGATGCGGGTGCGGCGTCCGGGGATGGGACACAGAAGGAAATCGATGCCCGCACGCGGCGGTTGTTGACGCTGCTTGCCATCGGGTTTTTGCTCGAAGCCGGCCGCTAGCCGTTCTGCCAGCGCGCCGGCTCCGGGTGGTCCGTGAAGATGGCATCGACCCCCCAGCCGAAAAGCGTTCGGGCGCGCGCCGGCGTGTTGACCGTGTACACCAGCACGGCGTAGCCACTGGCGACCAGCAACGCGGTCTTGGCCCGCGTAAGAAACGTATCGCTGGCGTGCACGGAAACGCATCCCCAGGCGCGTTCGTTGAGCACGGCTTCGCTTGGCACCTGGGTTACGATGAGGCCACGGGGAAAATCGGGCGCTATTTTCGCGACGGCGCGCAACAGGGTGGGCGAATCGCTTGAGATCAGCGGCGGCGGCAGCGTTCCCGGCCAGCCTTCAAGCAGGGCCTTGGCGGCGGCATAACCAACCGCGTCCGCGTCGGCTTCCGCCTTGATCTCGATATTGGCTACCAGCCCAAGCTCGCCGCAAAGCGCCATAAAGGCATTCAGTGTCGGTACCGGCTCGCCCGCGAAGTCCGACCCGAACCAGCCGCCGGCGTCCAACCCGGCGATCGCCTCGCAAGGCGTTTCCGAAACCAGGCCCGTGCCGTTCGTCGTGCGATCGAGGGTGGCGTCGTGCATGAGCACGAAAGGCCCCGACGCGGTCCGGCGAAGGTCGACCTCCACCCAGCGGGCGCCAAGCTCGCCCGCCCGGCGGATCGCGGCCAGGGTGTTCTCCGGCGCCACCCCGCTTGCGCCGCGGTGGGCGATCACCGGCTCAAGCCAGGGCAGGGGGCTTATGCGCATGAAGGCTCTCCCGGAAAGGCATCCACGAAGCGTGAACGGCTTTTCGCCGGGATACAAGCCGGCGTTCCGTGTTCGCCGGCCGGGTCAGGGCACAGGGGGGATGGTGGTCAGGACGCCGCGGCGGCGGCCCTCTTTCCATCTTCGCCGAAATAGGCTTCTTCCATGTTCACGCCTTCGACGATCGCCTGCTTCAGACTGGCATCGCGCAGGTCCGCGCCGCGTAAATCGGCATGGGTCAGATTCGCCGATGTGAGGTCGGCGCCGCTCAAATTGGCTTCCAGAAGGGCCGCCCGCGAGAGGTTGGTGGGCCAGGTGCGCCCGGTCGAGATGCCGTTTTGATCCCGCAATTCCACCGGATGCAGATGAGCCCGGCGCAAATTGGCGCCGCTCAGGTCCGCTTCCGAAAGGCTGGCGCCGGACAGGACGGCGTCTTCCAGATTCGTGCCCTGAAGGGCAGCCCCGGAAAAATCGGCCAGTTCGAAAATCCCGCCATGCAGGTCGGTTTCCGAAAGATTGGCGCCTTTCAGGCTGGCGCCGCTCAAGTCCACGCCGGCGAGGTTGAGCCAGCTCAGGTCATAGCCGTCCAGGATGGCCTGTTCGCCCATGCTGCCCCGGCTTTTCACCCACTTCATGTGGCTCTCGAGGATGGCCTCGATCGTCTTTTTCCGCTCCGACGGCGTGGCCGGCAGGCGCGCCTTGGTCACTTTTGCAAGCGTCAGCGGCACGTCCACCAGATTGGCGGTTTCAAGATTCGCGTTTGAGAAATCGGCGCCCGTCACGTGGGTCTGGACCAGCGTGGCGCCACTGAAATTGCAGCCTTTCAGATTGGCATTTCCAAGATTGGCGCCCGAAAGGTTGGCATGGTTCAGGTTAGCGCCTTCGCAATTGGCGTTTTTCATGCGCGCGCCGACCATCGTCGCCCCGGAAAAATCGGCTCCAACTGCCGAGCAGGCCTTCATGTCGGTACGCGTCAGGTTGGCGCCCCGAAGCGTGGCCTCGTCCAGGATCGAGCGGCCAAGGTTGCTGCCGACGACCTGCCAGGTGCCCTTGCCCGTCATGACGGCGAGGCGGCCCTCCCGCAGATCGGCCTTTTCAAGGCTGGCTCCGCTAAGGTCGGCCTTGTAGAAATTTACGCCATGCAGGTCGGCGCCCTTGAGATTCGCATGCGCAAGCGTCGAATAGGAAAATTCGGCCGCGTACAAATTGGCGTTCTCAAGGTTGGCGCCGGTCAGGTTGCAGTTTTTCAGGGACACGCCATTCAGGTTTGCCCGGCTCAAATTCGCGCTGGAAAGGTCCAGGCCGGAAAGATCCAGCTTGGAAAAATCCGCCTGCGCACCCTCGGGCTTGCCTTGCAGCCACTGCTCGTGCTTCCGAAGCAACCGTATGATTTCATGAGGGGACACGTTTCACCTAATTGTAGGCTTGATGGTTGTTCATGGGTTTCGTGTTCACGAGGCCGAATTTCCGTAGCCTTCCGGCTCTGCCGGAGCCACGCGGATGCCCGCTCCGGCAAAAGTCACGCCGTCAAGATCTGCGCCGTGCATATTGGCATCGGTCAGGTTGGCTTCTGTAAGATTGGCGCCTGCCAGCCGGGTATTGATCAGCGTTGCGCGCGTAAGGTTGGACGGCCACATCCGTCCCGTACGCTTGCCGATGGAATCCCGAAGCTCGATCGAAATCAGCTGGGCGTTGTGAAGGTTTGCCCCGCTTAAATTGGCCTCCAGAAGATTGGCGCCGGCAAGCCGCGCGCCTTCCATATTCGTAAGAATAGTCTGTTAATTCGAAGGTGCCGGTGCTTAGATCCTCCTCGGAAAGGTCCGCCCCGCGGAGGCTGGCGCCGCTCATATCGATGCCGGACAGGTTCTGGCCGCTCAGATCATAGCCGTCCAGCATGGCCCGTTCGCCGGTTCTTCCCCGGGTTTCGATCCAGCGCTGATGATCCCTGAGGACGTTCTGCAGCGGCTTGGCCCGCTTCTTGAATGACGCCGGAAGCTTTGCGCCTTGCAGTTTTGCGAATTCGATCGGCGCATCCTCGAGATTGGCGGTATCGAGGATGGCGTTCGAAAAATCGGTTCCGTGAACGTCGGCCCGGACAAGGGTCGCCGCGTTGAAATTGCTGCCGGCGAAATTCGCTTCCACAAGCCTTGCGTCCGTAAGGTTGGCCTGGGTCAGGTTCGCCTTTTTCCAATCGGCGTTGTCCAGTTTTGCACCGGTAAGGATGGTGCCGGAGAGGTTGGCGTCCTTGCCTGAACTTCCGCGCATATCAGCGCCGCTCAAATTGGCATCGGTCAGTTCGCCCTCGTCGAAGACGGCGTTGCTGAGATCGGCCGCGATGGACATGGCTTTCCAGTCGCCGGATTCGCTCCAGGCGGCAACGCGGCCTTCCCGCAAATCCGCAAGCTCAAGCTTGGCGCGCTTGAGAACGGCCTTGTGCAGGTTGACGCCTTGCATGTGTGCGCCGGTGAAGTCCGCGTGAATCAGATTGGCGAGCGAAAGGTCGGCCGCCGGCAGATGCGCACCCGAAAGGTTGGCGCCGTTCAAATTGCTGCGCTTGAGGTTGGTGCTGTTAAGCTCGGCCTGACTCAGGTTGGAATAGGAAAAATCCAACCCGGTTAGGTTCATGTTCGAAAGGTTGGCCTGTACGCCGCCGACCTTGCCTTGTAGCCACCTTTCGTGCTTTCGCAGCAGCCGTATGATGTCCTTTGGAGACATGTCACACCTACTTGGTTCCATACCTTCGAAAAAAGCGATCTTCCTAATTCGCTTAACAGAAAGGAAACCGTGTTTGCCTCGTGCCCACTCCTTCTCACTTAACGAGAAGAAACCTTAAATCGAATAAAGCTTTCAATAATTTTCGATTCGGATTTGGTTAGAATTTGTTTTGAATTTAGATAAAATTTTTTGCTTTAACGAAATAGTTCAGCGAAACGGCCAATCGACGCCGTTCCCTGGCAAGAGGGAATCAAATTTTCGAAAAATTTTATGGAAATCGGACGCGCCGTCCGACGGGGTCTATCAGGGTTAACCCGCCCGCTTTTGCTTTGCGACGTCCTCGATCACGCCGTCGAAGGCGATGACGCCCTTGAACTGCACGCCCTCCAGATTGGCGCCTTCCACGGCCGCCCCGGCCATGTTGGCCCCGCGCAGATCGGCCCCGCGCAGATCGGCCCCGCGCAGGTTGGCCCCCGTCAGGTCCGATTCCGCGAGGCAGGCGCCCAGCAGGGCCGCCCGGCTCAAATTGGTGGGCCACATTCGTCCCGTGGAGCGCCCCGCCTGGTCGCGAAGCTCGACCGAGACAAGCCGCGCCCCATGAAAATTGGCGCCGGTCAGGTCGGCCTCCGTCAGGTTTGTCCCGGCCATGTTCACGCCTTCCAGATTCGTGTTCTGAAGCGTGGCGCGGGACAGGTCGGAAAGCTCGAACGTGCAGCCGTGAAGATCGGCGCGAGACAGGTCGGCCCCTTTCATGCTGGCGCCGCTGAGGTCGATGCCGGAAAGGTCCAGATTGGTAAGGTCGTAGCCGTCGCAATTGGCCCGTTCGCCTTCCTTGCCCCGGGTTTCGATCCAGCGCAAATGGTCCTCCAGCACAACCTGGATCGGCCGCTTGCCCTTCGGGGGCGTGCGCGGAAGCTTGGCGTTCTTCACATGGGAAAGCGCCATCTCCACGTCCATCAGGTTCGCCGTTTCCAGATTGGCGTTGGCAAGGTTTGCGCCTGCCACGTTGGCACGGGTGAGATTGGCCGCGTCGAAATTGCAGTTGGACAGGTCCGTATTCCCGAGATTGGCGCCTGCAAGGTTTGAATTGCTTAGATTGGCGCCTTTCAGATCCGATTCCTGAAGTTTGACGCCCACCAGCGTCGCGCCCGACATGTCGGCATCCAGGGCGGACACCTTTTTCATGTTAGCGCGGGTGAGGTTGACGTTTTTCAAAATAGCGCCGTTCAGGACGGATTGCCCGAGGTTGCTGCCGACGGCTTTCCAGCCGTCCCCCTAGCTCATGTCGAACATCCGGCCCTCCCGCAGGTCGGCGCCTTCCAGATTGGCCTCGGTCAAGTCGGCTTTCTTGAGATCGACGCCATGTAAATCGGCCTTCGTGAGGTTCGCCTTTCTCAGGATGCAGTCGGACAGATTCGCCGCGTAGAGGCTGGCGCCTTCCAGATTGGCGCCGGTCAGGTTGCAGTTTTTGAGAACGGCGCCATTCATGCGCGCCTTCCGCAGATCCGCCTTGGAAAGGTCCAGGCCCGACAGATCGGCCTGGCTCAGATCCGCGCGCTCGCCATCGGCCTTGCCGGCAAGCCATTTCTCATGCTTGCGAAGAAGTTGCAGGATTTCGTAGGGAGTCACCGGGCACCCCCCGAAGGATGGGCGCAGCCCATCCTTCTCGCCGACGGCCTCTTGGCCGCGGGCGTGCAGAGGAATGCCTTCTCGCTTTTCATCGGCGTATGCACGGTCGAGTGTCCCCTTCAAATGGCCCACTTCTCCGTCTGCAGTTACTACCGTATGCGCCTTAAGAAAGAGCTAAAGGCACCCCAAACCGGCGCTCGCCGTCCTTGGCGCCTAGGTCTCCCGCCCGGCCCGGGCTTCCTGGACGGGCGGGCAGGGGACGGACCCATAGGAACAAAAGACGCAACAATCCCCCTTCCTTGGCTTCAGAAGCGCGCCGCAGGTTCCGCATTCGTAGAAATAGACGCAAGCCTCCGTCGGCATCGCCTCGGTCTTTGTGTGCCCGCATTCCGGGCAGGTGATGGTGGATGCGGTTTCGGTCATCGGGCTACCCTTAGAAAAATATGCCACCGAACGCGCGTTTTGTCCTCCCGGATCGGGTACAAGGTGGGTTCTCCTGGCCGCGATTCGCAGCTAGACTGGCAAATCTGCTTGATGATCGGGGCCGTTTACCCCGATTCGGCATTCGCACGGGGGGGAAATGAAAAATTACAGCAGACTTTTGGCGGTCCTCGTTTTGGCCACGGCTCTCGTTGGTTGCGGCCGGGCGACCCAGGTCAACATTCCACAACCGACGGCGCAGCAGGTGCCGGGCGCCGCTCCGATGATGGATAAGATCTCGATGGCGGACCGTTCCACGTTTGGCAATGCCACCTTCGAATACATGTCCGACAACCTTTCGAACAAATACCACACGATTTCCATCGGTGATTATCTCCTTGGGCATTTGCTTGCCGCGATGCCGCAAGGTGCGACCATTACCTCGATGCAACTACAGAAATTTTCCGGCAAATGTCACGCCTACGGTGTTTTCATGGCCGAATCGATCTGTGACGTTGCCTTGGCGGTCATGGTCGAGGCGGACGGTGCCAAAAACATCATCTCCGTTCATATCAAAGAATCGCCCGGACCTTGGATAAGTTCCTTCGGATCGAATTACGCCAAGATGACGACGGACGGCGAGGGCGAGAAAATCCTGACCCAGATCAAGCTGGTGTTGCGTTCGCTGGCTGGTGAATTCGTAAAACAATACGAAGAGCTATCGGCTTAGGCATTTTCCTTTACGCTTTCCAGAAAGCGTAAAGTCGAAATTCAGCGCGCCCCGTCCGGCATTCTGGACGGGGCGTGTCTTTGGTTGAGAAGTGCCGGGAAATTCGCTAAGCTCCTTTTCGACGGTTCCCCGTTTTCGGGGATAACAAGGGAACACGGTGAGGCCATAACCGGCCAATGCCGTGGCTGCCCCCGCAACTGTGAGCGGAGGCTGCGTCCATAAAAGCCACTGGGAAACTGGGAAGGCAGGACGCGCTAAAGCCTATATCCGCAAGCCAGGAGACCTACCGTCGAGTGTCACCAGCCGTTGGGCGGGGTTACCCCGACGGGTGCGGATTTCCGTAGACGGTGACATGGCTTCGTTTGAAGGATGTTGTCGGCAACGGGAATCCGGTGCGAATGTATTTTTCACGACCCTTACATCTTTCGATTGAGAGAGACCGCCGGATTCGGCGGGCCGCTCTCGCTTTGCCACGACTCATCGGGGGCAGCAGACCCATCGTCGATGGTTCCGGCCGAACGACCTTCGCCGCGACCGAACGAAAAGGCGGGAGAACCCGGGCACCTTGCCGGGCCGGGCTCTCCCGTGAACGGGAAAACCCACTCACACAGACGGAGTCTGCAATGCCGATGTTACCGGAAAACACGAGAAAATCGAAAGCGCGTCCTTGGCTTGGGCGCGCCGCCCTCTGGGCCGTATGTGTCGCAATGGCGGTTGGGGCGGCTCCCGCAACCGCGGAAGAGGAGGACACCGAATCGGAAGCCCCCACGGTCCTTCCCGATGTCGTCGTCACCGCGACGCGAATCGCAACGCCGAAGGAGCAGATCGCATCCTCGATGACCGTCATCACGGCGGAGGACATCGAACGCCGGCAATACCGCTCGATCGGGGATGCCTTGCGAACCGTGCCGAGCCTGAGTGTCATCCGCAATGGCGGCCCCGGCAAGAACACGGCCATCTTCAGCCGGGGTTCAAGGGCAAACCATACCCTCATCCTGCTTGACGGGATCGAGATGAACGATCCCAGCACGACGGATGGGCGCATGAACTTCGCCAGCGTGCCGGTCCACGACGTCGAGCGGATCGAAATCCTCCACGGGCCCCAGGGTACGCTCTATGGCTCCGACGCGATCGGCGCCGTTATCAACATCATTACGAAACGCGGCTCGGGCCCGGCAAAGGTCAGCCTGATGGCCGAGGCGGGTTCCTTCGATACGTTCAATCAGGCGCTCAGCGTGCGCGGCTCGGAGTCGATTTTCGATTATTCCGTTTCGCTTGACCGGACGGATACGGACGGCATCTCCGTTGCGCCGACGCGCTTCACGCCGGCCGGCAGCACGAAGGACGACGACGGCCTGGACGAGACGACGTTCTCGGCCAATCTCGGGGTGAGGCCTTCCGATATTCTGTCGCTCCGCTTCACGGGGCGTTTCACGGACATTCGGAACGACTTCGACCTCAACGTCTTCCCGATCCAGGCGGACAATGACAGCCACGGCGAAGAAGATCGCCTGTTCCTCGGCGGCAACGCAAAGCTCGAACTCTTTGAAGGCCGAAGCGAGCATCGCCTCGCCATCACCTACACGGACTACAATCGCATCACGCGGGACGATCTGGACGCGGTCAACGGGGCCGACTTCCTCCGCGACAAGAACCTTGGCGAGAAGTTGAAATTCGAGCTTCAGAACGATTTCCGCTTTGTCGAAGGCCATATCGTGACGATCGGCCTGGAAACAGAAGAAGACGCAATCGAAACGAACCTCAATTCGACCAGCGCGTTCGGTCCCTTTTCCTCTTCGGCGAAGGCGGACGTTCAGACAAACGCGATCTACGTCCAGGACCAGATCGCTTATGACGACCGCTTCTTCGGAACGGTCGGCCTTCGCATCGACGATCACGACAGCTTCGGCTCGGAGATGACCTATCGCTTCGCGCCGGCCTATCTTCACCGCGAGACGGGCACGAAGCTGCGCGGCGCTTATGCGAAGGGTTTCAAGGCGCCGGCACTGGTCCAGCTGTTCGGCTCCTCGATCTCCGGTTTCGGCGTCTTTACGGGCAATCCCGACCTCAAGCCCGAAGTCAGCCGCGGCTGGGAAGTCGGGTTTGACCAATCCCTCTATGCTGACCGCATCACGGTTGCCTTCACCTATTACGACAACGAAATCAAGAATCTCATCTCAAGCACGGCGACGACCAACGTCAATTTGGGCGTGGGGGACACGCGGGGGATCGAGATCGGCATCACGGCACAGCTGCTAGACAATCTCGAGCTTGGGGCGAACTATGCCTATACGCGGGCCGAAGACGGCACGACCGGTCAGGAATTGTTGCGCCGGCCTCTGCACAAGGGAGGCATTGACCTTGCCTATCGCCCGATTGCGCCGCTCGCCCTCAACTTCGCCGCCACCTATATCGGCGTCCGCCACGACATCGACGCGTTGACCTTCGGGCGGATCAAGGATGGCGGCTACGTGGTCGCCGACCTTGCCGCGTCCTACGACGTGGCCGAAGGGTGGCAGGCCTTTGGCCGGATCGAGAACCTCTTCAGCAAACATTACGAGGATCCGGACGGTTTCGAACAGCCGGGCTTCGGCTTCTTCCTCGGCGTAAGAAAGACGCTGGAAGCTTTCTGATGCCGGCATGGAGGCAAATACGCAATCTTGCCGCGATGGCCATGGTCCTGGCCCTTGCGGCGGGCCCGGCATCTGCCTCCGATGTCAGGCCTTCGCGCGTCGTTTCCATCAATTTGTGCGCCGATCAGCTGCTGCTTCTGCTGGCCGAGCCCGAGCGCATCCGCTCCCTGAGCTACTACGCCCTCGACCCCGGCGAATCCTACTACGCCGACCGCGCCAGGACCTTTCACATCAACCACGTAACGGCGGACGAGGTGCTGGCGCTGGAGCCGGATCTCGTGCTGGCCGGGGTCTACACGACGCGCTCGACGGTCGGCATGCTTCGGCGCAAGGGGGTGCGCGTCGTCGAGCTTGCCGAGCCGCGCTCGATCGATGACATCCGCACCCAGTTTCTCAAAGTGGCAGAGCTGCTGGGCGTCAGGGAACGCGGCGAGGCGTTGCTCGCCGAAATGATGCAAAGGATCAAGGTCGTTGCGTCCCGCAACGAAGGGCCGAAACCGCTGGCTGCGATTTATTTCGCCAACGGCCTGACGGCGGGGAAGGGGACGCTGATCAACGACGTGATGCGCATGGCGGGCATTGAAAACCTGGCCGGCCGTTTCGGCATCGAAGGCTTCGGCAATCTTTCCCTCGAACGGCTTTTGATCAGCCAGCCGGACATGATCATCCTCGATCATGACACGCCGGAACGGCCTTCCCTTGCCGGCATGGCGCTCCGGCATCCCGCCTTCCGCTACCTTCAGGGACAGACGAAGACGGTATCGGTGCCGCGCCGCATCTGGACCTGCTGGGGTCCCTTCACGGCGGAATGGGTTGAACATCTGGCGGAGGCCAAGCCATGACGGAAACCGCCCTGCCAACGCCCGCCATTACGAAACCGGCGCCGCTTTACCCCCTCGTCATCCTGCTGGTGATGGCGTTGCTGGTCTTGGCCGCCTTTTCGCTGGCGCTTGGCAAGGTCGAGGTTCCGCTTCTGGCGGCGGCGAAGGGCATGCTTGCCGACGGCCCGCCGCTCATCTCGATCCTGCTTGCCGAAATCCGCCTGCCGCGCACGCTGCTCACCATCCTGGTCGGCGGCAGCCTCGGGCTCGCCGGGGCGGCGCTGCAGGGGCTGCTTCGCAAGCCGCTGGCCGCGCCCGGCCTCATCGGCATTTCCAGTAGCGCCGCCCTCGGTTCCGTCCTCGTCTTTTATTTCGGTTTCGCCGAAGCCTTCTTTCTGGCGTTGCCCATGGGTGGCATCGCCGGCGCGCTGCTGGTCGTCCTTCTCATCTATGGAATCGCCGGAAGGGACGCCAGCATCCTGACGCTGATCCTCGCGGGCGTTGCGATCAGTAGTTTCGCCTCCGCGCTTACCTCGCTTGCGCTCAACCTCGCGCCCAGCCCCTATGCGGCCTACGAGATCGTCTTCTGGATTTTGGGGTCGGTGGCGGATCGTAGCTTCAATCACGTCGCCTTCGTCGCGCCCCTCATGGCTATTGGCTGGGTGTTGCTGTTGCGAACGGGCCGCGCACTGGACGCACTTTCCCTTGGCGAGGAAACGGCGGCGACGCTTGGCTTCCATCTGCCGCGGGTGCGCTTCGCCGTGATCGTCGGCACCGCCCTTGCGGTGGGGGCGGCGGTCTCCGTCACCGGCGTCATCGCCTTCGTCGGCCTCGTCGTGCCGCATCTGCTGCGCCCGCTGGTGGGGCATCAACCCTCGCGCCTGCTTGGCGTCAGCGCGCTTGGCGGTGCCATCCTGTTGCTGGCCGGCGACATCGCCGTTCGTGTCTTTTCGCCGGGGCTCGAGCTCAAGCTCGGTGTGCTGACCGCGATGATCGGTGCGCCCTTCTTTCTTTACCTCATCCTGAAAACCCGGAGAGAAATGCGATGAAGCTGATCGAAGGCAGCGATCTCGCCGTTTCCTTCGGGAACAACGTCATCCTGGATGGCGTCGACCTTGCCGCCGAAGAGGGTGAGCTTATCGGGCTCATCGGCGAGAACGGCGCCGGCAAGACGACGCTGCTTCGGGTGCTGGCGAATCTGTTGCCGGCGAAGACGGGCGAGGTGCGCTTCCGCGGCGATAATCTCCACGCTTTTTCGCGCCGGGCGTATGCGCGGGAAATGGCGTACCTTCCGCAGGTCGCTGTCAGTCACTGGCCGCTCGAGGTGCGCCACCTTGTCGCCCTGGGCCGGCTGCCCCACCTTGACCCCTGGCAGAAGCTTGCCGGTGCCGATCTCGAACGTATCGAAACCGTGTTGCGCTGGACGGGGACGCTGCACCTCGCCACCCGCACGGTCACCACGCTTTCCGGCGGCGAATTCGTCCGCGTCATGCTGGCCCGTGCCCTTGCTTCCGAGCCGAAACTTCTGCTCGCGGACGAGCCGGTCGCCTCGCTCGACCCGTTCCACCAGTTGCAGGTCATGGAACTGCTGCGCGACATCGCAAAACGGGGCGCCTGCGTTCTTGTCGTCTTGCACGACCTGGCGCTGGCGGCGCGGTTCTGCGACCGGTTGCTGCTGCTGCACGCGGGGCGCGTGATGGCGGATGGCGCGCCGGAAGCGGTGTTGACGCCATCGAACCTGAAGGAGGCCTACGGCATCGTTGCGGAATTCGGAGAACGTGACGGCACCATGTACCTGTTGCCGTGGTGCCGCCTCGATACCGGGCTCGACGAAGGTGGGGGGAAGGCATGACGATCCCGCCCGTCCGGCTCATCGCCTTTTTTTCCTCCGCCGTCGTGCATGCGGGCGTTCTTGGTGCGGTTCTCTTTTCCGTGGATTACGCGCCGCCCCGGATTGCCGATACGGTCGGCATCGAGGTCGAGATCATGGCGGAACTTTCGGGCGGCGAGGTCGAGAACGCGGCCCGCGACCCTCTCGACGCCGCCCCGTCGCAGGCGCAAAAAGCCGAAGCAGCCCCCGCCCGGAAGCCGCCGGTCCCCGTTCGCCAGGCCAAGGCGGAAACCCCGATGCCACCGCCGCCGCCACAAAAACCTGAATCGTTGCCGGTAAAAGAAAAAGTGGAGGAAATGGCCGCTCTTGTACCGGCGGCGGGCGCGTCGGTTGCCAGCGAGGCGGCGGCCAAGGCATCGGAGCAGGGGCCAAGCGTGGCACCAAGGCTGCTTGCCAACCCGAAGCCGGTCTATCCGAAACGGGCTCGCAAGCAGGGCATCGAAGGCAGGGTCGTGTTGCGCGTCCTGATCGGCACGGCGGGCGAAAGCCTCAACGTGACGATGGTGGAATCAAGTGGCCACGCGCTTCTCGACGAGGCGGCGAGCCATGCGGTGCAGAAATGGCGTTTCGTCCCGGCCCAACGCAGTGGCGTTCCGGTGACGGCGGCGCTCGATATTCCGATCGTTTTCCGGATTGACGGGGCGAACTAGGCGTTAATCGCCGCGCTTGAGCCGCGCGATCAGGCTCGATGTGTCCCATCGTTCGCCGCCCATCTCGGCGATCTCCGCGTAGAAACGCTCAACGAGCTTGGTAACGGGCAACGTGGCGCCGGTCTTTTCCGCCTCGCGAAAGCAGATGTCCAGATCCTTCCGCATCCATTTCACGGCGAAACCGAAATCGAATTTGCCTTCCAGCATCGTTTTGGACCGGTTTTCCATCTGCCAGGACTGGGCGGCGCCCTTCGTGATGACGCTTAGGACCTTTTCCATGTCGAGGCCGGCGCGTTCTCCGAAATCCAGCCCTTCCGCCAACGCCTCCAGCAATCCCGCGACGCAGATCTGGTTTACCATTTTCGTCAGCTGGCCGCTGCCGGCGTTGCCCATGTGCTCGATCGTGCGCCCATAGGCCGCCATGACGGGTTTTGCGCGTTCGAAATCGCCTTCATGCCCCCCTGCCATGATGCTCAACAGGCCTTGCCTGGCACCCGCTTCGCCGCCCGAAACCGGCGCGTCGAGAAAGCCGATCCCGCCCGCCTGGCCCTTTTCCGCAAGCTCGCGGGCGATCTGGGCCGAGGCCGTCGTGTGATCGATGAAAACCGTGCCTTCCGTCATGCTGGCGAGGGCGCCGTCCTTGCCAAGGGCGACGTTTCTCAAATCCGCGTCATTGCCGACGCAGGTGAAGACAAAATCGGCGTTTGCGGCCGCTTCCTTGGGGGTTTTCGCAAGCCTTCCCGGATGTTCGCCGATCCATGTCGCCGCCTTGGCCTGCGTGCGATTGGCGACCGTTACCTCATGGCCGACACGGGCCAGATGGCCTGCCATCGGGTATCCCATGACTCCAAGACCGATGAAGGCGACGCGGGCCATGTTCCGGCCTCCCTGGGGGCTACACCCTTTGCCACTTGCAGGTGAGGCGAAGGTCTTCCGTCGTGTTGACGACCGTTGCGATGCAG